>CAZZZP010000013.1:0-70105 GCA_964658635.1 Lichenicola sp.
ACGGTTATTCCGGTTACTCCTACTCGAGCCTGGATCCAGCCGGCTGGGATGCGCAGAGCGGTTCTTCGAAAGCCGCGAAGAAAAGAGACACGAAATGAGAATCAAGAAGCGATTTGCCCTGAGCAGGCCCTCTGGACTGGTAACCGCAGCCGCTCTGATAGTGGTAAGCGCCGGGATGCTGAACCAGGCCGGGGCGCAGTTCACGGGTCCAGCTCTCACGATTCCGGATCGTGCCAGCGAACGCCTGGTGCCCACTACTGATCCTGCGCTGCTCAATCCTACGCTGGGCGATATGCAGATTGGTACCGGAGACCTGCTCGGCGTGTCGATCTTCGGCGTCCTGAACTTCGCACCGCCCGCCCGGGTGAGTGCGGACGGTTCGATCCAGCTTCCCCTGATCGGCGTCCTGAAGGTGGGTGGCCTGACCACGCACGAAACGGAGATCTTGATCGCCGACCGGCTGAAAAGCGCGGGCATGTATAAGGATCCGCAGGTGACCGTACAACTGGCTGAATCCGTTAATCAATTCGCGGTCGTTACCGGTGAAATCCATGGCGTAGTTCCTATACTCGGCCCGCGGCGTCTACTGGAGGTACTTGCCACCGCGACCGGAGTCAACCCTGCTAATTCGAGTGGGGCCGTATCGACGCAGGCCGCTACCACAGGGTTTCCGCTAACTGCCAGCCATACCATCACGATCCTTCGCCAGGGTGTGGCAAAGCCGATTATCGTGAATCTCGGCTCTGACCCGGCGCGCAGTGCGGAAGCGAATGTCCTGATCCTGCCGCACGACCTGATCATCGTGTCTCGCGTGGGTGTCGTCTACATTCTGGGTGCATTCACTAAGCAGGGTGCAATCGCACTCGACCAGAGCACACCGCTTACACTCTTACAGGCGACCACGCTTAGCGGAGGTCTGGGCTACGAGGGCCGTTACGAGGATCTCCGCATCATCCGGACAGTCGGGCTCGAGCGCAAGGTGGTGACGGTCAACGTAAAGAAGGTAATGCGCGGCACGGCTCCGGATCCGATTCTGCAGGCCGACGATATAGTCTTCCTCCCCACAAACATCATCAAGGCGGGGATCAAGGGTGGCGGAATCGGGACCCTCGCGAACCTGGCGGACCTGGCTATCATCGCAATCACTCAACTCAAGTAACAGAGTTTGATGCTCCGGAGGATGACACCATCCGGGGTCATCCCCCGGACCGGCATTCGATAGGATAAACCAGTGAATTCGACGACAGGCAATGCGCACGAGAAGATTCGGCTGGCTTATCTGGTAAGTCACCCGATCCAGTATCAGGCCCCGCTGCTGCGGAGGATCGCGCAGGATCCTGACATCGATCTGACTGTGTTCTTCGGTGCCGACTTCTCCATCAAAGGCTACAGAGACGCAGGCTTCGGCGTTGACGTGAAGTGGGACGTGCCGTTGCTTGAAGGCTACAAGCACGAGTTCCTGCCGGCTCTGCGGGATAACGGAACTGCGAGTGTCTTGAGCCCCATCAGCGTTGGGCTTACGCGCCGTTTCTCACAGTTTGACGTGGTCTGGGTGCATGGGTATTCGACACTGAACCAGCTGCACGGCATGCTGGCAGCGAAAGCGGCTGGAATTCCAGTCCTGCTCAGGGCGGAAAGCTGGCTGGGTGACCGGCCTAGAACGGGGCCGAAGCTGCTGGCGAAGAAGATGTTCTTCTCCGTTCTGCGGCACCTCGTCGACGGCGTACTCGCCATCGGTACGCACAATCGCCGTTATTGGGAGACCTACTTCGGAGAAGATTTCCCCATCTTTGTCATGCCCTACAGCGTCGATAACGCTTACTTCCAAAAGCGCTCGCAGGAGGCTGCTGCGCAGCGCGATGCGCTTCGAACGGAGCTTGACCTCGAGCCCGGCCGCCCGGTCATTCTCTTCGCGTCGAAGCTGCAGACGAGGAAGCATTGCGCCGACCTCGTGGAGGCCTACACACGCCTCTCGCCGGGCCCGGGCCAGGAACCGTTTGCCTACCTTTTGATCGTGGGAGACGGTGAGGAGCGGCATGCTCTCGAGGCTCAGGCGGCGCAAACTGGCTTCAGCAGTATTCGCTTCTGCGGGTTCCGTAATCAGTCCGAATTGCCTCGCTTCTTTGACCTCTGCTCCGTCTTCGTTCTGCCCTCGCGTCACGAACCCTGGGGATTGATTGTGAATGAAGCGATGAATGCGGCGCGGCCCGTAATCATAACGGATGACGTCGGATCGGGGCCGGACCTGATCACCCAGGGAGTAGAAGGATTCATCTATCCCGTGCGCGATGTGGCGGCTCTAACGCATTGCCTTCGCGAGGTATTGGCGAGCCCGCAGACTTCGATCGAGATGGGCATGCATGCTCTGGCGCGCGTCGACGCGTGGAACTTCGAAGCAGATCTTCGCGCCTTGCGGGAGGCCATCCACGTGGTCACAGGCAAGCTTGGATCGGTCCGAGAACAAGCTTCCGCAGTATCGGGAAGCGTACCTTGCGCTGCGGCCGGGGAATCGAGGTAGACGTCAGGATGCGAATTCTTCATGTCATCGCGACGCTTGACCCGAAAGCCGGCGGCCCTGCCGAGTCGGTAAGGTCGCTTATGGCGTTTGACCTGCTCGGCTATACAGGCGAGGCAGTCACACTGGACGATCCGGAAGCTCCTTTTCTCAAGGCGCTCGATTTTCCTGTTCATGCACTTGGGCCGGTCCAGCGGACCTATGGGTACACTCCGAAGCTCCAACGCTGGTTACGGGAGAACTACCAGCGTTTTGACGGGGTGGTCGTCAACGGACTTTGGAACGTCTGTGGCATGGCTACCTGGCTGGCACTGCGTGGCAAAAAGCCCTACATGGTCTTTTCTCACGGCATGCTGGACCCTTACTTCAAGCGAGCTTATCCGCTCAAGCACTTCAAGAAGTGGATTTACTGGATTTTGGTCGAGTACTGGGTTCTGCGTCGCGCCTACCGTGTCCTGTTTACGACTAAGGAGGAGAGCGAGCTTGCTCGGCAGAGCTTTTGGCTGCATCGCTGGCGCGGGTATGTCGTTCCGTATGGGTCTAGCCGCCCGCCGAAGTCGCGCGAGGAGCTCCTGGACGCATACTTCTGCGCGCACCCGGAGATGCGGGGCATCCGGTTCATGCTCTTCCTGGGCCGCATTCATCGCAAGAAGGGCTGCGATATGCTCATGAATTCTTTCTCGAAGTACGCAGCTCTTGACCCTGGTCTGCACCTGGTGATGGCCGGACCGGACCAGCAGGGATGGGTTGCGGAACTCAAGCTGCAGATGGAGGGGGCCGGCCTCGGCGATCGCGTCCACTGGCCCGGCATGTTGAACGGGGACGTGAAATGGGGCGCGTTTTATGCCTGCGAGGTATTTATCCTGCCCTCGCACCAGGAGAACTTCGGCATTGCGGTCGCAGAGGCACTGGCATGCGGGCGGGCCGCACTGCTTGCGGACAAAGTTAACATCGCACCTCAGATCGCCGAGGATGGCGCGGGCCTGATGCGGGTTGACGATCAGGCCGGAACAGATGCCTTGGTCCACGACTGGATCACCATGACTCCAGAAGTGCGCTCCCGGATGGAAGAACAGGCACTGATCACCTTCCACGAGCGTTACGACATGGAACAGAACGCGATCACGATCCTTCGGCTGTTCGGCGGCGTGACCGACATTCCGAAGTAGGTCTTGCAGGGAGAGACGACGATGGCCAAGCAGGTTTTCTATAACGCTTCTGAGCATATAGAGGAGCAGGAAGGAGCCGATCCATACCAGCTTCCCGCGTTCTCGTTCGCGGACCGCTTCCGGCGCTTGATCTGGAATACCTGCTGGCTACTGCTCTACCGGACCTCTCCGCGCCCTTTTCATGCGTGGAGAGCGATGATTTTGCGTCTTTTTGGAGCGCAAATGGGGCCAAAGTGCCACTTTTATCCAGGTTCCAAGGTTTATGCTCCATGGAATTTGATCGCTGAAGAAGGGGCGACGGCCGGGGATGGAGCGGAGCTCTACAATCCGGCTCCGCTTCGCATGGGGTCACACGCGATCGTATCGCAGGGTGCGTATATCTGCGGGGCGACGCACGATTTTGACGACCCTCGCTTCCCTCTACTCTCTTACGCGATGGACCTGGGTGCCTGGTCGTGGATCTGTGCTCGGGCGTCGGTGGGACCAGGCGTGAAGGTAGGTGAAGGAGCCGTGTTGGGGCTGGCCTCCGTTGCTACCAAGGATCTGGCACCATGGACAGTGTATGCGGGCGCACCGGCTGTAAGGGTGAAGGAGCGCAAGCAGATCCACCGGCAGGAGCCAACCGGCGAATAACACGAAAACGCCACCTCGGGCCGAATGCCTGAGGTGGCGTAAAGAGAAGTCTGGATCAGGACTGGCGGCGGAGCTTCGCGAGCAGATCAGTCGGATGCACAGGTTTAGCCAGGATTTCGAATTCGTGCCCTTGCGCTCTTGCCTTTTCGAGCAGGTCAGCAGTTGCTGCCTGACCGGAGAAGAGCAGAATTTTGCAGGTGGGACGGCGCGCGCGAGTTGCGATAGCGGCCTCGATGCCTGTCATTCCGGTCATGATGACGTCTGAGATGAGCATGTCGGGCTCAAAGCTGTCGAGGGATTCGATGGCCTTTTCACCGCTGTAGACAGCACGCGCCTCAAAACCCGCCTGATTGAGGATGATAGCGAGGGTATTTGCGATAACCTGCTCATCGTCAGCGACAAGGACGCGCGGTTTGGACGGTGCTGCAGTTGTTGCTTCGGACATTAGGTGGATCCCCAGAATTAGTGTTCCGTGTGGTGTGTCGGTCGAGCGACGATGTAATCCCGCCTTTTCTTTTATACCAGCAATTCAGTGTTAGGCTGACCCAAGGTTGCAAGGCTGGCTCAACCTTTGTCGACCGTGAATCAAAATAATTTCCAAGAAGATGGCAATGGCTGAAGCGATCATCCGTGCAGAACGCGTCGAGAAATATTATGCTCAACCAAGTGAAAACCGCATCCAGGTTATAGCTGCAACTGACCTGTCGATTGTGCAGGGTGAAATCGTCGCTTTGCTCGGCCCATCCGGATCAGGGAAGTCGACGCTGCTCCGCATGTTGACAGGCCTTTCAAAGCCCTCTGCGGGTGAGGTTTACTGGCATGAAAAACCCATCTCAGGCGTGGAAGTCAATGTTTCAATCGTCTTCCAAAGCTTCGCACTGTTCCCTTGGCTGACGGTACTTGAAAACGTCGAAGCGGTTTTGAAGGCGCGCGGCATGGATCCGGGGGAGCGGCGCCGGCGCAGCCTCAAGATGCTCGACACAGTGGGTCTGGATGGCTTTCAGGCTGCCTACCCGAAAGAGTTGTCCGGGGGCATGCGGCAGCGCGTCGGCTTCGCACGGGCTCTGGTCGTCGAGCCCGAGGTCCTATTCATGGACGAGCCCTTCTCCGCACTCGACGTGCTTACAGCTGAAAATCTTCGCTCCGAACTGCTGGAACTCTGGCAGAACAAGACGATTCCGACACGCTCGATCTTTATCGTGACGCACAACATCGAAGAGGCGGTGCTGCTCGCAGACCGGATCATCGTACTGGGAAGGAATCCTGGCAGGGTTCGGACCGACTTCAAGGTTGGACTCGCGCATCCACGGGACCGCAAGACGACACAATTCACCGCGCTGGTGGATTACGTTTACAAGGTGCTGACACAACCGGATGAGGCTCCTCCGGACCTGCCCCAGGCTCCCGACGCCAAATCGGCAACCCGAACAAATCCCTACCAGATGCTTCCGCACGCGCGACCTGGGGGCATCGCCGGTTTGCTGGAGCTGCTGATCGACCACGGCGGCAAGGACGACATCTACCGGCTGGCGGACGACCTTGCATTCGAGATCGATGACCTATTGCCGATCGTGGACGCCGGACGCCTCCTGGGCTTCCTGAGCGTGAACGAAGGTGACGCGGAGATTACACCGGTCGGGGCTGAGTTCGCACATGCCGAGATTCTTCGTCAGAAGGAGCTGTTCCGCAAAGCAGCGGTCGAAAAAGTGCTTCTGCTGCGACAGATTGTGCGCGCGGTGGAGACCAAGAGTGACGGGACGGTCAGTGAGGAGTTCTTCCACGACGTGCTGGACGAGCAGTTCACCGAAGAGGAGACGCTGCGGCAGTTGGAGACGGCGATCAGCTGGGGTCGTTATGCGGAGCTGTTCGACTTTGACGCGGCCAGACGTCGGTTTACCCAGGCCCAAAGACTGAGCGGTGAGATGGACGAAACGGAAGAATCAGGCGTGGAGAGCGAAGGATAATGGGGTTTCCGGGAGATTTCTCGAGTATTCCAGGACGCGAAACACTGGTCAAGGCGCAGGTCTTTCAGCGCAGCTGGCCCTTCATTCTCGACATCAGTGTTGCTGCCATCGGACTCGCGTTGTTTTACGCGATCGTTCACATAGCGGCGCTTTGGGCGGGTCCGTCGTCGGAGCAGATGGTGGTCTCGTTGAGCCCACATGCTCTCCCTCAATATGCCTTTTACTCTGTCGTAAGGATCTTCCTTGCATACCTGCTAAGCCTCTTTTTTGCGGTCAGCTATGGGTATACAGCTGCGTACAACAAGCGGGTCGAGGCTTTCATGATCGCGGCGCTCGACATCATGCAGTCGATCCCAGTGCTCAGCTTCCTACCGCCGGTGATGCTTGCGATGATCGGTCTCTTCCCTACACGCCACGTGGGTGTGGAACTGGGTGCGATCCTGCTGCTATTCACGGGGGCTGTGTGGAACATGGCGTTTAGCTTCTACTCTTCGCTGAAGAGTATCCCTCGCGAGCTTCGCGAAGCGACCCACGTCTACCGCTACTCGCGGGTACAGACGCTGATTCAACTTGAGCTACCGTACGCGGCGATCGGCCTGCTGTGGAACTCGATCATGTCGGTAGCTGGTGCATGGTTCACGCTGATGGCTTGCGAGATGTTCCACTTCGGTTCGAAGGACTTCCGGCTTCCCGGGCTGGGTTCATACCTGCAGACAGCCGCAGACCAGAACGACGGGCGTGCTATCGCGTGGGGACTGGTGACGATGATTGCGATCATCGTGGCGACAGACCAGCTGATCTGGCGTCCGCTGATTACCTGGAGCAACAAGTTCAAGTTTGAGCAGGTGGAAGGCTCGAAGCGCGTCAGTTCCCCTATAGTGCATCTGCTGACGCACTCGCGAGCACTGATTGCGCTGCGTGAGAAGACCACGGGACCGCTTGCCGAGGCGATGTACGAGGAGCTCGCGAAACGCCGGGTGGCGAGGATGGCAGAACGGGCGGAGAACCCGAAGCCTGCGGATGAGCGGACCGGCGGATTCGCCTTCTGGATCTTCCTCGCAGCTGCCGGTACAGGAGTCGTGTATGCCGCACAGCACGCTATCATGCTGGTGCGTCCGGTGGCTGGCGCGGCGTATCTGGAGCTTCTGAAAGGGGCAGTCGCAACCTTTCTCAGGGTGAATTTCTCACTTCTGCTGGCTGCAGCCTGGACGATCCCCGTAGGAGTTGCGATCGGCTTTCACCCGCGGCTGGCCCGGCTGGCCCAGCCGCTGGCGCAGATTGCGGCTTCGGTGCCGGCTACGGCGCTGTTTCCGGTTGTGCTTCTGGTACTGATCCGGCTGGGCGGGGGGCTGGGGATCGGCTCGATCGCGCTGATGCTGCTCGGAACGCAGTGGTACATCCTGTTTAACGTGATTGCCGGTGCGATGGCGATCCCAAATGATCTGAAGGAGGTTGCGGCTTTGTTCCGGTTCTCGAAGCTGGAACGCTGGCGCAAGGTGATCCTGCCGGGGATCTTCCCCTTCCTTATAACGGGGATGGTCACCGCGTCGGGCGGCGCATGGAACGCGAGTATCTTCGCTGAATACTTTACCCTGAACGGCAAAACACTGACGACGCTGGGTCTAGGCGAGCAGATCAACGCAGCGACCGCGAACGGCGAGTTCCCTATCATTCTGCTGGGGACAATTTGCATCTCGCTGATGGTCGTAACAACGAATCGCCTGGTATGGAGGCCGTTGTACCGTCTGGCGGAGACGCGTTATCGCTTAGGGTAGGAACGAAACTGGATGCGAAAGTGGATCACTTGTGGGAACACTGGAACCGATTCATTTTTCTGCATGTGACATAAGACTTTGGCCTGAAAGGGCCGTGAGTATGTGCGGGGGCTTCAAGAAGTTCGTCAGACTGCGGCTAATCTCGTAGTGATGGCTCGAAATCAAGGACAATCACCCAGTTCGATGGGCTCCGTGCGATTGCCATCGCTGCCGTCTTCATCCATCGTACCTACCGTGTCAGGCTGCTTTGGATGGGGTTGGACCTGTTCTTCGTCCTCTCGGGATTTCTGATTACTGGAATCCTTGTCAACCAGAAGACAAAGTCCTTCGGGGAATAGATCGGCCACTTTTATGCAAGGCGTGCAAGGCGAATTCTGCCTCCCTACCTGTTCCTGATGCTGATCGTGGTGGTCTTCTTCCACGGTCCCTGGCTGCGCTACTGGTACCTGTACCTGGGCGCGACAAACTTCCTGATGCCTATGCATTTGAAGTCGCTCGACTTGTTATCTCCACTCTGGTCGCTTGCCGTCGAGGAGCAGTTCTATCTCGTCTGGCCACTGGTGGTTTACTTTCTGAACCCGAAGTGGATTCTGCGGTGTGCCGCAGGGTTAGTTCTACTCGCTCCCATGCTTCGCTACTTCTGCACGCCTATGTTCAGTTCGCCGTGGGCCGTCTACATGCTTCTACCGTTCCGTATGGACACGCTGGCCGTTGGTGCCTTGGCCGCCCTTACGTGGCCAATCTTCAAGCTAAGACTGCAGCAGTCCTCCAGATTCCGGCAGAGCGTAAGGTGGGGCACGCTGGGCATTTTCCTTGGTTGCGGGCTGCTGCTACTGCTGGCACAGCGGGAGGGATATACGACCTTCGCAAACAGCCCGGTGGGAAATCTTGGCATCTACGAATGCACCCTGGGGATGATGAGTAGCATGTTCCTTCTGGCTCTGATGGGCACGGGCAAGGAACTGCTGAGTTCCTGGCCGTTTCTCTGGCTGGGCCGGATCAGCTATTCGTTCTACCTGATCCACCTGCTGTTCCTAAGGATTATTCCGGGCTTTGCCGGCACCCTTTCGCTCGCATGCTCGATTGGCTACGCCGTTGCTTCCTGGTTCCTGATTGAGCGGCCACTTCTGACCCCGGGGCGTCCGGAGCCTGCCCTGGTGACGAAGGCGACGTCGTTTTCGCCGAACTCCTGAAGCGGGCGGACGCATACTCCCGCTCCTCTGTTAAGCTGATTACATGAAATTTGGAGTTCTGGTCTTTCCAGGGTCGAACTGCGACCATGACACATACAACGTGGTGAGCGAGGTTCTTGGCGCGAAGGCAACGCTTCTTTGGCACGCGTCGACCAATCTTGAGGATTGCGATGCGATCCTCGTTCCGGGAGGTTTCGCCTACGGCGACTACCTGCGGACCGGTGCGATCGCCAAGTTCGCGCCCATCATGGAACCAGTCCGGAAATTTGCCAATAATGGCGGTCTTGTCATGGGGATCTGCAATGGTTTTCAGATTCTTACCGAGGCCGGCCTGCTGCCAGGGGCCTTGATGAGGAACGCGACGCAGCGCTACATATGCAAGCAGGTCCATCTGCGCGTCGAGACCAATGACTCGTCGTTCACCCATGGATTGACCGTTGGCGAGGTGTTGCGCATGCCGGTCGGTCACATGGAAGGCAACTACTTCTGCGACCAGGACACGCTTGCACAGCTGAACCGACAGGATCGAATCGCCTTCCGCTATGGCAACGAGCAAGGCTTGACCGAGGCCGAACACAATCTGAACGGTTCGATCGAAAACATCGCGGGTGTTTTGAGCGAAGGACGCAACGTGCTTGGCATGATGCCGCACCCTGACCGCTCGAGCGAAGATCTGCTTGGCTCAGCCGACGGCTTACGCTTATTTCGGAGTATGGCGGAATCACTGAGCGTTGCCGCAAGGTAGGACACTTTCGATATCTGCCAAATGTTACTCTGAGCGGACATGGTCGATATTCATCATCATCTTTTGTGGGGCGTCGATGACGGCGCCAAGGACTTCGAAACATCGCTTGCGATGGCGAAGGCCTCGGCAGCCGATGGCGTGACCCAAGTCGTCTGCACGCCGCATGCGAATGGCCAATATAACTTTGACCCGTCCAGCAATCGGTCCAAGGTGGGCGAGTTGCAGGCCAGGCTCGACGCGGATGGCGTGCCGCTGAAGGTCGGCCTGGGGTGCGATTTTCACATCTCCTATGACAACGTCATGGAGGCCAAGGAGAATCCAGCAAAATTCAGCGTGAATGGCCTCGGTTATCTGATGGTCGAGATCCCAGACTACGGCGTCCCCCCGGGATTGACGGAGACATTCTACGAACTGCAACTTGCCGGGCTGACTCCGATTCTGACCCACCCGGAGCGGAACCCGACACTGCAGGCAGATCACGCCCGGCTGGGTGAATGGATGCGCGGCGGTGTACTGGTGCAGGTTACCGGAGATTCTGTCACCGGAAAGATGGGCAAGGCGGCTGAGAAGATGGCGCACTCGCTGCTCGCAAGACGCTGGGTACACTTCATAGCCACAGACGCCCACAATGTGAGTTCGCGGCCGCCTCGGCTCAGCGAGGCCAGAAAACTGATCGCAAGGAAGTATGGGCAGGCTTACGCGGAGGACCTCTCAAAAAGACACCCGAAGGCAGTCTACGAAGGTAAGCCATTTGAAGCGTCCGAGGAGCCGCGCGGGCTATACGAAGAGTTCAAAGAGAAGAGTTGGTGGCAGCGAATTCTGGACTGAAGAGATTAGAGTCCCAGTCCGCCATCCACTGCGAGCAACTGGCCTGTGATGAAGTGCGGACCGGCCGCGAAGAAAAGCACGGCCGCGGCGACGTCGACCGCTGTACCGTTGCGTTTCATCGGTGTACGGTCCGCGAAATGCTGATAGGCTGAACCCACTTCGCCCTGGACGATCATTCCGGGTGCAACGCAGTTGACGCTGACCTCGGGCGCCCAGGCTTTCGCCATGACCTGAGAGAGCATATGCATCGCGGCCTTCGACGTGCAGTAGTGCCCATGCGTCGCCCATGGCTCCAGGCCGCCAAGCGAGCCGATGTTCACGATCCTTCCACGAGCATGCCTGAGATGCGGTAAAGCTGCCTGCGCCACCAGAAACGGACCACGCGTATTCGCTGAGAACATAGCATCCCACTCTGCTGGCGTGATGGCCTCAAGGGGCGCCGAGGCGAACGCACCTGCGTTATTGACGAGGAGATCAAGGCGGCCATGCCGGGCAGTCACTTCAGCCATTGCGGACGTGATCTCATCCGCGCGGTCGAGATCGCACTGGTGTGCCGAAGCTTCTACTCCAAGAGCAGTAAGTTCAGCGACGGTTCCCACTGCATCCGTGCCGGACGAGCGATAGGTGATAGCGATATTTGCCCCCGCCTCGGCGCATGCAAGCGCAATGCTGCGGCCGATCCGCTTTGCGGCGCCGGTAACAAGTACAGTCTGCCCGGCGAGAGGTCTGGTCTGAGAGAATGAGGAGATCAAATGTACCCGATTCAGTGAGGTTGCGGCGTGGAATTCTGGCTGTTTCCAGGCGTCGCGTTCGGGTCGACCGGCGAGATGGGATTGGGATCGCTGGTGTGATTGGTCGGCTGAGGCGTCTGGATTACAGGCGGCGAACTTGGATGCTTCGGCTCCTGCACTCCGGCCGGGCGATCAGAGGCCTTCCCGCTGTTATCGACGTATGTAGAGACCTGGGCACGCGGACGAACCATTTTCACCTGGATCGAACGAACCGACTCTTTGACGAGGTAAGTATCCGCAAAGGTGGCGAAACCATCGGCAATGATTTGAACGTCCACACTGGATCCGGTCGGGATGACATCGATCACAGCCTTGCCTTCCCCGTTCGTTTTAACCTCGAGATTTCCCTCATCTTTACCGTCCATGAGCGAATGAAAGATCACTGCCGCATTTTCGATGGGCTTGCCGTTGTAACTGCGCAGAACGGTGACTTCGATGTGCGAGGTCTCAGGCGGAGCCTTGTACTTACGCCCGCGGTGAGGAGTTTGATCCTGTGCGTGGACGGAAGTCGCGCTGAAGGAGAGAGCAAGCGTCAGTGCAACGGTAGAACCGAGAAGGCGGTGCAGGAGCATGGCCTGAGTTTACGCCGATTTAGGTCTGCCGGTCGACATCTGCCCACCAAGAAAAGTGCACAGGGCAACCTTCCAGAATCTGCGTGGGATTCACTCATATTTCACGCTACCTCTGTTGACACGCGTCGTGGACAGGGCTAATGTTAGCAATCGAAGGGGCAGAGTGCTAACCCCGCCCCGAGCATTCAACTCAGAGTTTGTTCAAGGAGATGCAAGTCATGGCAACAACGAAGTTTACGCCGCTGCACGACCGTATCCTGGTCCGTCGTACCGAAGAGGGCGAGACGATTCGCGGTGGGATCATCATCCCGGATTCGGCTAAAGAGAAGCCGCAGCAGGGCGAAGTGGTCGCGGTTGGCAAAGGCAAGTCGAATGATGAAGGCAAGGTCTTCCCGCTCGACGTCAAGGCTGGTGACACCATCCTGTTCGGCAAGTACTCGGGCACAGAGATCAAGTTGGACGGCGAAGAGCTGCTGATCATGCGCGAGGAAGAAGTCCTCGGCATCGTCTCCAAGTAACGTAGTCCGTACGATTCGTGACGCGCATTGCGCGTGAAGACAAAGATAAGACATTGAGCTAAGCCGGTTAGAGCCCGGCAACATGGAGTAAGCATCATGGCAAAGCAGATTCTGCATGGAGAAGATTCGCGTCAGGCTATCCTGCGCGGCGTAAACATCCTGGCAAATGCCGTCAAGGTCACGCTCGGTCCCAAGGGCCGCAACGTGGTCATTGAAAAGAAGTTTGGCTCACCCACCATCACCAAGGACGGCGTGACCGTTGCCAAAGAGATCGAGCTGCAGGACGCGCTCGAGAACATGGGCGCTCAGATGGTCCGCGAAGTCGCTTCGAAGACCTCGGACGTAGCCGGCGACGGCACAACGACCGCGACTGTGCTCGCCCAGGCGATCTATCGTGAGGGCGTGAAGACGGTTGCTGCCGGCGCAAATCCGATGGCACTGAAGCGTGGTATCGACAAGGCTGTTGAGGCCATCATTGGCAAGCGCGATGAGCATGGCGCGGTGGTTGGTGGCGCACTCGCGGCGTTCTCGAAGCCGGTCTCGGGTGACATGATCGCCCAGGTTGGAACGATTTCTGCGAACTCCGACCACCAGATCGGCCAGATTATCGCAGCCGCGATGAACACGGTCGGCAAGGACGGCGTGATCACGGTTGAAGAGTCGCGCACGATGGAGACCCAGCTGGATACGGTTGAGGGCATGCAGTTCGACCGTGGCTACCTGTCGCCTTACTTTGTGACTGACGCCGAGCGCATGGAGGCTTCGCTCGAGAACCCCTACATCCTGATCTACGAGAAGAAGATCTCGTCGATGAAGGACCTTCTTCCCCTGCTTGAGCAAATTGCACGCACGGCAAAGCCGCTCGTCATCATCGCTGAGGATGTCGATGGTGAGGCGCTAGCGACGCTGGTCGTCAACAAACTGCGCGGCACGTTGAACGTGGCGGCGGTGAAGGCTCCTGGCTTCGGCGATCGTCGCAAGGCGATGCTCGAGGACATTGCGGTCCTGACGGGCGGCAAGGCAATCACCGAGGATCTCGGCATCAAGCTTGAAGGCGTGAAGCTTGAGGATCTGGGTACGGCGAAGCGCATTACGATCGACAAGGACAACACGACGATCGTTGATGGCGGTGGCGAGGGCGGCAAGCTCGAAGGACGCGTCAAGGAGATTCGCGCACAGATCGAGAAGACCACCTCTGACTACGACCGCGAGAAGCTACAGGAGCGCCTGGCCAAGCTGGTCGGCGGTGTTGCGGTGATCAAGGTGGGTGCAGCAACTGAGACCGAGATGAAGGAGAAGAAGGCTCGTGTCGAGGATGCTATGCATGCCACGCGTGCAGCGGTTGAGGAAGGCATCGTCCCGGGTGGTGGTGTAGCGTTGATTCGCTGCTCGGCTGCTGTGGATGAGCTGATCAAGACGCTTGAGGGCGACGAGAAGATCGGTGCGAGCATCATTCGTCGTGCGATCGAAGAGCCGCTTCGCATGATCGTCTCGAACGCTGGCGAAGAGGGCGCGGTCGTGATCGGCAAGATCCACGAGTCCAAGGAGCCGAACTTCGGCTACAACGCGGGCACCGGCAAGTACGAGGACCTGGTTGCGGCTGGCGTCATCGACCCGACCAAGGTGACGCGGACTGCTCTGCAGAACGCGGCTTCGATTTCGGGCCTGATGCTGACCACTGAAGCCATGATCTCGGAGATCCCCGAGAAGAAGGAAGCGGCAGGCGGCGGCCACCAGCACGGCGGCGGCATGGACGGCATGTACTAAGACTTCCCTGCTGGTGAAAACCAAGTGTGGAACGAGAAAGCCCCGACTTCGGTCGGGGCTTTCTCGTTCGTTGCGAAGAGACTTAGAAAAGGGTGAGCAAGGCTGCTTCAGCGTGTGTCTCGCCTTGCGCTACTGTCTTCTCAAGAGGTTGGGCTCCACAAGAGAGAAGAAAGGCCGCCGTGCTGTTAAACTCATGCACACTGCGGGTCGCATCCGTCGCCTCTCCGGCTGGCACATACAGTACGATCCCTTGCCGTGCGCGGGTGAGCAGGACTCGGTAGGCGTTTCTCCGAAATTTGCGACGCTCCGAGCTCTTCACTTCGGACCACTTACTGTTGCCTGCTCGGAAGGCGCGAATCAACCACGCGTTCTGCCTGGGCGACCAGATGAAGTCTCCTCCCCAGCAGAGGCCCACCCAGTCGAGCTCAAGCCCTTGTATCTCGAACTCCGTAGCGAAGACTTCCAGCTGAAAACTTGAACGGACATCTTCCGACTGGGCGAGATACCAGTGTTCCCAAGGATATCCTGCATGGAAGGAAGAATCTGGTTCGAGTCCTTCGGCCCGAAGGCGGGCCGCCTGTGAAGAACCCACAAGACCGGAGCGGCTTTTGCCGAGAGTGTGCTCGCGAAGGGTCCGCCTAAGTTTATCGAGGTCCCGCGTCAGATAAATTGGGAAATCAACTGACGCCGTGAGAGAACGTGCTCCAATTGAGTTACCGTCCACCACGGCGTTTACCCACTTTGCGTATGAGTCTGAATTGAGGCTGCGCACGGAGACATCGAGGTGGAGACGTGGCTCGGCGACCACTTCCATCTTCAGATGGGATTCAGGCAGTAGTCTTCCGCCTGCTACCGAAGTGCCTCCCGCCAGGGCCTCAGGCGAAGCAAAAATTTTCCAGTGCTTATCAGCCTTGGCCAAGGATGAGCCCCACTCTGTGAGGCCAGCCTCCCCGTTGTTGATCTCCTGTCCTCCACCTACTAACGCGATCACCACGGCCCAATCCTGATGCCGCTCCATGATCTTCAGGAGCATCTCCGGCTCGGAGTAGTCACGCTTGAACTTGGCATAATTTTGTGCCCGGTCCCAGGCTCGCTGTGCCTCATCAAAGATTACGACGTGATTGGAGGGCGCGCGCTGCTCCTCGTCATCCGTGTAGGTGCGTGCAAAAACATGAACGTTTTCGATCAGAGTCTTCGCATGGAGCTTTGCATCCAGAGCTCTTAGTCCGTCGCTCATTTGATGTCGGGCAAGTACGGTCTGGATGACCTTCACGAGCGGACCGTTTCCAGACATGAAGTGGATTGACTGGCGAGCTGTCTGCTTGCTGAAGGCAAGATTCAAACCTACGAGAGTCTTGCCTGATCCGGGCACGCCCGTAACGAAGCAAGCGATGTGGCTCCGATTGATTTGGGCCTCATGAATCAGGTCCTGGACGAAAGAAGTTAATTTCTCAACGTCGTGACGAGCTGCGCGGGAATGAGCTATCTCACGGATGTCCAAACCACTCTGCAGTGAGAGCGCAGCTTCAATGATTGCGGGAACAGGTCGATACTCACCGTGCTCCCAGGCATCGCAGTTGATCGGGTCGAGAGACGTGCAGGAGCAGTTAGCAATGAAGCTGGCCAGACGGGTCCAACTCACGCGTGCAACTGGACTGATCCAGACTGCGGCCGTGTTTGGGAGTGGAAGTTCGCGTTGGCAGGAAGGCTCGTCATCTCTAGCCTGGGAGCCGACAACAATTGGAATGATGTGTCGACCAGCGGTAGGAGCATGAAAGTAGTGCAGGAGTAGAGCGTACTCTTCGGCCTGGAGGCAATCTTCATTAGTGGGAGGATGAGACTTCTGTTCCAGCAGGATGATCTGGTCACCCGCAAGGATTACGACGTCAATTCGACGCATCTTTCGAGGAATGTTGAACTCCAGCAAAAGAGTCCAAGTCTCTGCCTCAGCGCGATTCTTCAAAAGCTCGGTCATCGACTTGCGGAGACGGAAGATATCGTGCGCCCATGCGAGAGTCTGCTGGGTTTTCTGGTTCACAAAATCCTCTCGCGCATAAGCCAGCGAAAGGAGTCCCGTAAGTTCGCTGTCTGAGGAAGAGATGAACTCCAGCAGGCTTGCTCTATAGAAAGCTGGCATGTATGAAGGCAGGATACCAGGCGCGGGTGAACGGGTGAGTCCATCTGTTCGTACTTGTGACGAGATTACCGCTGCTGGCCTTTGAACTAAGATCGTCGTGGGCATTCGAACAGCCGAATTTCTTCCGTCCAATGGACATACATTGCTGCACTAAACCTTCAAGGTACCTTAGACAGGATTTCCAAACTCCGCAGCGTCGAGATACCCGCAACTACACCCTCTAAATCACGATCTGATCTTCACGCTGGGCCCTCATCCAGTCGAACCTTTCTCGAACGCGGGCGAACTCGGCGGCCGTCAGCATCCCGATCCACTCCAGATTTTTGCGAAGTTTCGTTGAAAGTTCCACTACGAACGAAAAAGCCACTCGGACGGTTGTCCGGGTGGCTTCTATCTGAAGAAAGCTGCGCTACTGATTGGAAGCTTCGAGATTGCCCGGGCGAACGTTCTCGGACGTGCGCAGCTTGAGCTTAGGTGTGCTTGTCGAAAGTTTCACCCGGACCAAGTGCTCTTTGCCACCCGCGCCAGCGTCAGTGTTGAAGGTGGCCACATAGGTCTCCGCAATGTCATGGGCAAATTGCTGAAACAGCGGTGCGAGCGAGACAGGGTTAATAGAGCCGATGTTGTAGAGCTTGCCGCCGGTAGCGTCCGCCACCTGCGTCAGGTAGCTCTGACCGCTGAATGAGCCGCGCCCCCGGAAGCCCGCGTCCGAGTAATAGACAGAGGAGACGACTACTCCGGCGCGTTCCGCATCCACCTGCGCCGAAGTGACGTATGGACTGTCCTGGTTGAGAATCGACGTGGAGCCGTTGTACGGGTCCACTCCGTTAGTGACCATCATGACGAAGCGCGCCTTGTGTGGCATGCCTTCCTGCCCTGGGTTAGCACCAGGCCAGTGACGGACAAACTCGGATAAGCAGAAGTAGGGGCTGGCAGACACCCCAGCCAGACCAATCGGCAGCCGCACCTTGGAACCTACTTCCTGATGGTCGGTTGTAAACTGCACGACCGGATCTACTGTCCCATCGCGCATATAACCAACGAACACCTCAACACCTGCTGGAAGCTGGTTGGCGAAGTTCTTCAGATCGTTGAGCTCGATACCAGCCGAGCGACTGAGACCATCGTCGATTAAAAGCGCGACCTGAACGCCAGAGGGTTGTACCGGCGTGAGTGAGGTCAGGGGCGTATTTTTTCCGTTAAGTTGCAGGGTAACGGCCGTAGCAGCCGGAATTACATTTTCCTTGGAGTCGGCACGTACAAGCACCTGCGTGGGGAGCACGCCCTCGTTTTGCGCTACTGCGTTCGAGTGCGCTGCGAATGGGAGAAGAGAAAGCGCGGAAGATAGAATCGCTACCCGGGATATTGCAAAGCCATTTACAGTCATCGTTTTCATCCTTGAGGACTTAGACACGGAATCCACAGCGAAGTTGCCTTTTCCTACTCGCGGCCAAGACGAATCCTCAGACCTGCACGCGCAATAAAAGGCGTCGAGAGATAGCCAAATGGCGCGATGTGCCTGTCGTCAGTCAGATTCGTAAATTGAGAGATGATTGTGAAGCTGTGGGTGAGGACGAAGGAGAGGTTTGCGTCGAGCGAAGCATATCCAGGCGATAAGTTGCGATTTGGGAGCAGCAGCGACGGACTTTGGACCAGGTTGGTCGATGAGTCGGAACGGGATACCATCGCTCCCTTCAGGGAGATGTCCAATTTATCGCCGCTATACTCGGCCACAACGAAACCGGAGTTGGGCGGCCGATGGAAAGGCCGCTGGCCGACCAAAGCCGAAAGTGCTCCAATCGGCACATCCGGAGCCGTGGGATTGAAGACCGGCGCTACCGCTGACTGCTCGGTGAACGCGGCGAGATAGGTGTAGCCGCCTTCAAGGAGGACGCGCTGAAAGGGTTGATACTTCACGTCAGACTCAAAGCCCTGCGTGCGAAGGGCAAGGGTCTGACTGAGATCCTCATGCACGGTGGTGAGAGAGATCCCGACTGGCTCAAATTCATGAGAGAACTGAGAATGAAAGTAGGTTCCGCGCAACGTGAGCTTTTGCGGAAGAATCGTCTGATCGACGGACGCGTCGAAAGTGCGGGAGCGAGGCTGAAGCCGCAATTTAGGCGCCGAGCCTTCTTCGAGGAGGGACGTTTCCCGCGTGCCCGTCGCGGCCGTCGCATGTAGGCTTGTTCCGCGGAACTTGCGTGCGCCCTGCCGGACTGGCGCGTAGGTCAGGCCAAGCCGCGGATTCCCGGTAAACCCGTAGAAGCTAACGTGATCGAATGAGCCCGAAGCCTGGTAGAAGAGGCGGTGGCGGACGTCGCCTTGGACTCCACCCGCCAGGGAGAAGTGAGTACGATCCAGCGTCTGCTTCTGAGTCGGCAGAATATCTGCCGCGCGCGCATCTTCATACTGTGTCTGCGCCAATAGGTTCAGCCAGGGTTTCCACTTGTAGTCCGTCTCGTAGGTAGCTTCGTCGCGGTTGGTCACGGAGTCCTCTCGCGACGAGAGCGGAATAAAGCTTGCGGTACCCGAGGCAGTGTAGCCATTGGCGCCAGTGAGAGTGACAGGTACTCCCCGTGCAGGAGTCGAGTAGTCGAAGGACTGACTTCTCAGGCGAGCGAGACCGTACCGAAGCTGATTATGCCAGCCCGATGCCGTTCGCGTATCGAAGGTCGCTGAGCCGAGGATGACCTGGTTCGCATTCCGACCGGAAGGGATGACGCCAAAGAATTGAAATGGGCTCGCGAGACCGGTAGCCGAGAGATCGTTGCGAAGAGTGGCGCGTAGCGTGGTGCCACCGGAGACGTGATACCCGCCGTTACCCGAGTAGCTGACCAGGTGAAATGGCTGGCCGGGCGTCGCGTTTCCCAGGTCAAAGCGCGAGAAGCCGGCGAGCACGTCGAAGTGATTGTGGGCCAAGCTGGCGACAGCCTGGTTCTGGAGCGCTCCCCTGCTGCCGGCGCTGCCCGTGTACAGCAGCGTCGGGTTCAGAGTCTCGGCGGTCGCATTGTGGAGGTCAAGCGCCCCCCCGGATGCGTTCACCGCGTGCAGCGGGTTGGCGCCTGGGCTGAGTTCTACCTCGGGCCGCGACGAGAGCATACCCCAACCTGTTGGTGAGATCGCGGAGGGATTGAAGGCTCCGCCCAGCGGGTTTGCTGTGACGTTGTCTGCGGTCACAAGCAGAGTTGCGGGAGGTGCGCCGCGCTCGTAAAGAGTTGCCGGCGTTCCGGTTGCTCCGTCTTCGACGATGATCAGAGATGAGAGGTGCTGAAGCTCGGGAAAGAGTGTTGCACTGGTGAGGAGTTCGTCAGCGGGCACCTGCGACACCGCCACAGAGGACTCGGCGATTGGGACAGGCAATAAGGTCGGCACCGAGGAGAGTTGGGGCGTGATCTGGCTTGGATTGAGAGCGACGTCAAGGGTGAGGACGTCGGAACCTCCGGCGTAGAACGGTTCTCCGACCTGCGGCGCGAAGCCCCTGGAGAAGGCCGAAGGCGAAGTCAGAAGGAGGAATCTTCCGCCCAGCGTGGACTCAAGCTCATAAGAGCCATCCGGGGCCGCGATCGCACTCGAGACGCTTCGCTGGCCCTGGATGAGCTGAACGCGGGAGCCTGGAAGCGGGACGCCGAGCGGCGTGGTGACCTTGCCGCGCACAATGACGGCGTGAGCGGGGACAGCGGCGAGGAAAAGCACCGGGAGAAGACGACGCATGGGAATTTGGATTCCGTCTTTCGATTTTCGTTAGCTGACTGCGAGAGGTTCCTCCCCCCTCTCCGTTTAAAGTACCCAAAGTATTCAAAACAATAGACATAAGTCTGGACTTTGGGGCTTCCGGGGGAGGGAAAAAGTTGCACCATTTATGGGCATGCCCTTTTGCCCGGAGGATTAGGGCAGAAGCAGCAGCTTGCCCGTTGTCCTGCGTCCTTCGAGATCACGTTGCGCCTGCGCGGCTTCGGCAAGCGGGTAGGTGTGGGCGATGCGCAGCTTCAGCGACCCGTCTGCGACCGCTCCGAAGACAGCGCTGGCGCGCGACTCGAGCTCCCCGCGTGTGACAAAGTAGTCCTTCAACGTTGGCCGGGTGACGTAAAGCGAACCCAGGGTGGAGAGCCGGATCAGGTCGAAGGGTGGGACGGCGCCAGAGGCTCCGCCAAAAAGGACGAGCGTGCCCCGCGGTCGCAGGCACTTGAGAGATTGTTCAAAGGTTGACTTGCCGACTGAATCGTAGACTACCGGGAGCATGCTGCCGGCAGTGATCTCTCGGACTCTCGCAACAATATCTTCATGGGTGTAAAGAATGACCTCGTCGGCACCGGCCTCTCGGACCAAGACCGCTTTCTCATCCGTCGAAACAGTGGTGATGACATAAAGTCCGAGCTTCTTTGCCATCTGGATTAAAAGCAGGCCGGTTCCGCCAGCGCCGGCGTGAATCAGGACCGGTTCGCCGGCACGTGCTCGGAAGGTGTCATTCAGGAGATAGTGGGCGGTCATGCCTTGCAGGATCCCGGCGGCCGCCTGTTGGGTGGAGAGGGCGTCGGGAATCCGGACGAGTCGGTCGGCGGGCGCGACGGACAGACTGGCGTAGGTGCCGGGAATGCCGCACCAGGCGACCCGATCGCCTGCCGCTACGCTGGTCACGTTCGGAGCGACTGAAACCACTGTTCCGGCGGCCTCCTGCCCGAGCGTGTAGGGAAGCTGCGCGGGGTAGCGCCCTTCACGAAAGTAGGTGTCGATGAAGTTGACGCCTGAGGCTTCAATCTGGATGAGGGCCTGGCCCGCGGCGGGAACCGGGTCGGGAAGGGTCTCGAGTGTGAGAACTTCGGGTCCGCCGGTCTGGAGAATCTGGATAGCCTGCATAGGGTGAATGCTAGATTGAGGGGACTATGGATGCAAGGACCGGCAGAGGTGAAAGCCCGAAAGTGATCAAGACTGGAACGAGGACTCGGAGCAGATTATGGCTTGCTCTAGCGATCAGCTGCGTTTTGAACATACCCTGTGTCGCACAGGAAAAAGAGACTGTGCGTTGGCGGGTTGAGTCATCCCGAGTGACCATCACACGCGATGACTGGGGGATCGCCCATGTGCACGGAAGGAGCGATGCGGATGCAGTCTTTGGGATGATCTATGCGCAGTGTGAGGATGACTTCAACCGTGTGGAGCGGAACTACCTGGTGTCGCTCGGGCGAACGGCTGAGGCGGATGGTGAAAACGCGCTATGGGCAGATCTGCGGCAACGGCTGTTCATCGATCCCGAAAAGCTGAAGAAGGATTACGCGGCGAGCCCGGAGTGGCTGCGAAAGCTGATGGATGCATGGGCGGACGGGATCAACTTCTACCTGGCGACGCACAAGGATGTGAAGCCGAGGGTGCTGAGAAGGTTTGAGCCCTGGATGGCGCTTTCGTTTACGGAAGGGAGCATTGGCGGGGATATCGAGCGAGTGGATTTGAAGAAGCTCGAGGCCTTTTATGACAAGCGTCCAATGGGGCCAGCAGTGGCTCGCGTTGCGGATCCTGCGAAGTTTGAGGACGATCCTGGTGGCTCGAACGGGATCGTCGTTGCGCCCGGGAATACGCAGAGCCACCATGCGTTGCTACTGATCAATCCACACACCACCTTCTTCTTCCGCTCTGAGTTGCAGATGACGAGCGATGAAGGTCTGAATGCCTACGGGGCGGTCACGTGGGGCCAGTTTTTTGTCTATCAAGGCTTCAACGAGCGCGCCGGA
Organism: Lichenicola sp.; assembly: GCA_964658635.1. Classification (GTDB taxonomy): domain Bacteria; phylum Acidobacteriota; class Terriglobia; order Terriglobales; family Acidobacteriaceae; genus Edaphobacter. The sequence goes on from CAZZZP010000013.1 coordinate 22,331, forward strand.
TGGATGCACACGTCGAGCGGCGTGGACGCCGTGGATGAGTTTGCCGAGACGATCCGGGGCGGGAGATACACCTACGGTGGAGCGGAAAGGCCTTTGGTCTTGAAACAGATTGTTCTGAGTTACAGGACGGAGCAAGGGATGAAGAAGCGGGAGTTTACGACATACTCCACGGGACACGGCCCGATCATCCGCGAGGAGGGTGGAAGGTGGATTTCCATCAAGCTGATGAACATTCCCATTTCTGCACTCCAGCAAAGTTTTTCGCGTACCAAAGCGCGAACATACGGCGAATATAAGCGGACAATGGAACTCATGGCCAACTCCTCCAACAACACCCTGTTTGCGGATGGGGATGGCGATATCGCTTACTGGCACGGAGACTTTATCCCGCGACGTGATGGCAAGCTCGACTACACCAAGCCTGTCGATGGGGGCGACCCGGCGACGGACTGGCATGGATTGCTGACGCTTGACGAAGTGCCTCAGTTGAAGAACCCGGCGAGTGGGTTCATCTTCAACGTGAACGATTCGCCTTGGAACGGAGCCGGTAAGAGTTCGTTGAAGCAGAGCGACTTCCCTGCCTATGTGGAGCAGGGTCTCGAGTCGGCGCGCGGGATTCATGCACTAGAGTTGCTCGAGCCCGGTGGGAAGTCGCGGAGCGGATTCACGCTGGAGTCGCTTCGTGTTGCGGCTTACGACAGCGATCTTCCCTGGTTCACAAGGACTGTACCAGTGCTGCTTGCGGCGTACGACGAGCTTCCGCAGGATGATGCGCTGCGTGCAAAGCTGCGCGGTCAAATCGAGGTGCTGCGTACGTGGGATCATCATTGGGATCCGCAATCAATGGCTACTTCGATCGCCGTGTACTGGGGCACAGAGTTGATGAAGACGGTTGGCCCTCTTGCGCGTGCGGTCAAGGTCCCGAGTGAGGATTGGGTCGCGACTCGAATGTCAGCTTCCGATTTGCTTGCTGGACTAAGTGCTGCTTCGGTTAAATTAGTCGGCGACTTTGGCAAGTGGCAGATGCCGTGGGGCGAGATCAATCGCTTTCAGCGAGTGAGCGATGACCTGGTGCAGCCGTTCGATGATGCAAAGCCAAGTCTCCCGGTGGGCTTTCCTTCGTCCATGTGGGGGACGCTCGCGGCCTTCAACGCACACCAATGGCCGGGGACGAAGAAGTGGTATGGCACCTACGGGAACAGCTTCGTGGCCGTGGTGGAGTTCGGGCCGAAGGTAAGGGCAGTCGCGATTACGGCTGGCGGGGAGAGTGGAGATGTCAGGTCAAAGCACTTCGAAGATGAAGCCATTCGCTATTCCACCGGGGATCTGCGGGAGGTGTATTTCTATCCGGAGCAGTTGAAGGGGCACACGGAGCGTATTTATCAGCCCGGAAGGTAAGGCTGGAACCCGAGTCTGCTTAGGTCAGGATGAAGTTGACGGGGGTGAGCGGTGGAGGGATGTCGGGGTCGCCGAGGGCCTCAAGCAGGCTGATCTCGACCGTACGGGCCATTGCCGAGAGTGGCAGTGCATTAAGCCAGGGGCCGAAGGGCTCTTCGAGTTCGCTTCCCAGTTCGTCCAGGCCGAAGAAGGCGTAGGCAACAACGGCTGAGAAGACGGGTGTCGCATAGCCCAGGGTTCCAACCAGGCCAAATGGCAGCAGGAAGCAGAAGGCATACGCAGTGCGGTGCAGCAGGAGGGTGTAGGTAAAGGGTGTGGGCGTAGAGCGGATGCGCTCGCATGCGACCTGGATGGCGGCAAAGGCGGAGAGCCGTTCGTCGAGCCGCATGTAGAGAATCTCGCCGATTTCGCCCGCCGCGTGCATTGCGGCGAACTCAACCGCGAGGGTCTGCAGGATGCGGTTCGGGCCAATTGAAGATTCTCCACGGAGGTGAGCCATGAGGGCGTTGACATAGGTGATGATATGCCGCACGGAGCGGTCGCGGCGGACGCGGTCTCCACCTGACGTGGCGAGGAGGAGACGGGCCAGCGAGCGGCACTCGCCGATGAGGGCACCGAGCTGACGGCGGGCTTCCCACCAGCGGTCGTAACAAGCACTGTTACGGAAGCCAAGAAAGATGGAAAGTGCGATCCCGAGGAGGGTGAAAGGGGCTACCGAAAAGGCCTTGAAGAGCGCGGGATGGAGCTCAGCGGCGACTGTAATGAGCGCGGACAGGATTGCGATTCCTGCGATCTGGCGGGCGATACGGGGCAGGATCGACAGCCGCCAGAAGGCGAAGAGTTGGGTTACGGTTGGTTTGGGATGAAGGATCATAGCGGCAATGCAAGTGCGCCCTTACGCCGGGCGGGCGGTGCTTCGCACGGTATCGGACGCTTCGCGTGAAGGCGACAGCGGCTAGACGTTGAACTTGAAGAAGAGGATGTCTCCGTCGCGGACGACGTACTCCTTGCCTTCGGACTTGAGGAGGCCCTTCTCCTTCACGGCCTGCTCGCTGCCAAAGGTGAAGAGATCTTCGCAGTGATAGGCGTCGGCTTTGATGAAGCCGCGTTCGAAGTCGGAGTGAATGACACCAGCGGCTCCGGGAGCCTTGGTGCCGCGCTTGATGGTCCATGCGCGGACCTCCTGGACGCCAGAGGTGAAGTAGGTGATGAGGCCGAGGAGACGGTACGCGGCATGGATGAGGCGGTTGAGTCCGGGCTCCTCGATACCGATCTCCGACAGGAACTCCTTGCGCTCGTCGGGCTCGAGCTGCGCAATCTCGGCTTCCATGGCGCCGCAGATACGGACGACCTCGGAGCCTTCTTCGGCGGCTCGCTTTTCTACCAGCGCGGTCCACTCGTTGCCGCTTGCGATGCCGGCTTCGTCGACGTTTGCGACGTAGAGCATGGGTTTCATGGTAATGAGGAAGAGGTCGCGGGCGATGAGCTTCTCATCCTCTTCGAGTTGCGCGGTGCGTGCGGGCTTGCCGGCATTGAGTACGGTCTGGACCTTCTGGATGGCAGAGAGTTCAGTCTTCGCGGCGGCAGTGGCGGATTGCGATTTGGCGGCTTTTTCGGCTTTGACAACTCGCTTTTCTACGGTGTCGAGGTCGGCTAGCAGGAGCTCCGTGTTAATCACATCTATGTCGTCGAGCGGAGAGACCTTTCCGGCTACGTGGATGACTTCGTCGTCCGAGAAGCAGCGAACGACGTGGAGAATGGCATCGGTCTGGCGGATGTGTGAGAGAAACTGGTTGCCGAGACCCTCGCCCTTGCTTGCGCCTTCGACGATTCCGGCGATGTCTACGAACTCCATCGTGGTGGGAACAATGGAGTTCGGCTTGACCATGGAGACGATCCTGTCCATGCGGAGGTCTGGCACCTGGACGACGCCTACGTTGGGGTCGATGGTGCAAAAGGGGTAGTTTGCGGCCTGGGCCTTAGCGGAGGTGAGTGCGTTGAAGATGGTGCTTTTGCCTACATTGGGCAGGCCTACGATACCGACGTTTAGAGGCATACCGATAGTTTCTCACGGGGTGGCGCTGGAGGCTGTGGCTTGCAGGTTCCTGTCTCGAGGCTGAGCAGCGAGGATAGACAATTCGCCGTGATGGTGGCTCCGAGGTTTGAAGGTGTGCCCGAGACGAACCTGTAGCCGGTGAAGGATGACGGCTTCCGGCGGGCCGCCATGCGGTTTCGGTCGGGCTGGGACTTCAGTACAGCATTGCGGGAAATATCCTGACGGCGGGTATTTTGAAGGCGGTTCGGCGCGACCGGACGGTGAGCTTGGGCAAGGTTGGGTATGGCTGAGGAGAAGAGCGCACTGCGCGGGCGGCGGTCACTTCGTGACTTCTCATCGCTTCGCCCGGCTTCAGGATACTTTCAATCGCTACTAGTGCAGAAGCGACTCTTCGTTGGAGCGCATGCGCAGGATGCGGTCTACGGCGTAGGGGGCGCGGTGCTCGGAGGTGTGGAAGTGCCGGACCTGGAGTTCGCCGAGCAGGCCGATGCCCATCATCTGGATGCCGCCGAGGATGAGAACGGCTGAGATGTAGAAGAGGGGCGCGTGGTCGACCTGGACGGCCCCACGGGTGACGAGCTTCAGGACGAGGAGAAATGCGGCGAGCATGCCTCCGCCGAAGATGCCGAGTGCTCCGAAGGTTCCGAAGAAGTGGAGCGGGCGGGTCATGTATTTGAGCAGGAAGCGGATGGTGAGGAGGTCGAAGAAGACGCGGAAGGTTCGCGAAATCCCGTAGTGGGACTTGCCTGCGATGCGTGCCGGGTTCGAAATGGGAATTTCGCAGATGGAAGCACCATACCAGCTGGCTAGCGCCGGGATGAAGCGGTGCATCTCACCATAGAGCGGGATGTTGTGAATGACTTCGCGCCGGTAGGCCTTGAAGGTGGTGCCGAAGTCATGGATGGGAACCCCGGACAGAACGGCCATGAGTTGATTTGCGATGCGCGAGGGGATCTTGCGCATGATGAGATTGTCTCCGCGCTCCGAGCGCCAGCCGGAGACGACGTCGTAGCCTTCTTCGAGCTTGGCGATGAAGTTTGGAACTTCGAGCGGGTCGTGCTGGAGGTCTCCGTCCATGGCGAGGATGGATTCGCCCTGGGCGTGGTCGAAGCCTGCGGCAAGGGCGCTGGTCTGACCAAAGTTTCGCCGGAGTTTGACGACGAGGACGCGCGAGTCGACGGCGGCAATCTCTTCGAGCAGGCGATAGGTTCGATCCCTTGATCCATCGTCAACGAAAACGAGCTCGAAGGTGTCCCGGCTCTCGCTCATGACATTTTCCATCACGGCCTTCAGGCGGTCGTAGAGGGTAGTGACATTGTCCTCTTCGTTGTGGAACGGGACGACGATGGAATATTTCAACACGTATATAGTCTAGCGCGTTTCACGATCCGGCTCGGCACTGGCGAGGGGTTGGACAGGAGGGCAGATCGTGCCTCTGTGGTTAACCCCGCGCGGCAGAATCACTTTGTGACGAGCCGCGGTTTAGGGGATAGTGGGTAGTGTATGCACCATTGCCGGGGCAATTTGCTCAGCGGGCGTTCTCGGTTGGAGGGTGGTAGATGGTTCGTAGGATCATAGCCGGACTGGTGCTGGTGCTGCTGGTGTACCTGGGCTGGACCTGGTACAAAGGGCGCGCGGAGAAAGCGCGTTTGAACAGCGGCGATTATACCTGTCAGGGCTGCCTTGAAGGCGAAGCGAAGGCGCGATTTGCGAGGGAGAATGCGGGCGAAACGCCCGACGGCGAGAGTGAGCGGAAGTCGACGTCCGCAGCAGTAGCGGCGGAGCGGGCGGCCTCAGGAAGCGAACCGTATGCGTCGGAGGTTCCGCCAAATTCGAGTACGTCTTCGATGATGGCACCGCAGAATAACTACCGTGGGCCGGGTGCTGCATCCAGTTCGGGAAACGCACCGCCTCCGACGGATGTGTCGCAGGCATATTCCAGCTTGATGGGAGCCGCGCCGGCGGGTGATTCGGTCGCCCCGAATCCTCCAAATGATGTTCACTTTCGCGGTTCAGGTTCGTACGAGTGGTATCGACAGGGCAACATTACGTGGCGCGTCGATACGACTACGGGGCACAGCTGCATTGTGTACGCGACGATGGAAGAGTGGCGGAAGCAGATCGTGATGAGCCACGGGTGCGGACGAGACGGTTAGAGTTTTGGAGTTGCAGAGGAGGACCGTTCCTTTGGGGGCGGTCCTCTTTGTTGGCAGGGAGACGAAATTCCTTGAGTTGCGAGCTTTGAGTCTTGGAGGGCCGTCGCTTTGGACGGCCCAACGTGACGGTCTGTGCTAGGACATGCCGGTGATCTCACCTGCGGCGTCCACGTCGATGTTTAAGGCTCGGGAGACTTTTGGCAGGCCGGGCATGAGCATCATTGCGCCGGAGATGGCGACGAGGAAGCCTGCGCCGGCGGAGAGGGCGATGTCCGAGATGCGGAGGGTCCAGCCGGTGGGCGCACCCATCTTTTTGGGATCGTCCGAGAGCGAGTACTGCGTCTTGGCGATGCAGACGGGGAGGTTGCCGAAGCCCCAGCCGGTGAAGCGGTCGAGGTTGGCGCGGGCCTTATCGCTGAGTTCGACGCCATCAGCACCGTAGACCCGGCGGGCAATTTTGGTGATGCGGGTGAGGGCGTCGTCGTCTGCGCCGTAGGTCGTGACGGGGTCGACGTGCGGGTTCTGTTCGAGTACTTCGACGACCTTGTGGGCGAGGGCGGCGGCGCCTTCGCCACCCTTTGCGTAAGCCTCCGAGAGAGCGAAGGACGCGCCGTTCTGTTCGCAGAAGTGGCGGAGGGTCTCGAGGTCCTGATCGGTGTCATTCGGGAAGCGGTTGATGGCGACGACAGCGGGCAGGTGGAAACCGCGGACGATGCCGATGTGTTTGCGGAGATTTTCAATGCCCTTAACGAGATCGCCTTCGCCCTGGCTGCGGACGCTCTGGACGGTGGTGACGAGGACGGCGGCTGATGGCTTGATGCCGGAGGAGGGCATGACGATGTCGAGGTACTTCTCGAAACCGAGGTCCGAGGCGAAGCCGGTCTCGTTGACGACGTAGTCCGCAAGCTTGAGGCCCATCTTCTGCGAGATAACGGAGCTTGTGCCGTGCGCGATATTGGCAAAGGGGCCGCAGTGAACGAGGGCGGGGGTGCCTTCGGTGGTCTGGACGAGATTGGGAAGGATGGCTTCGGCGAGCAGAGCCATCATGGGGCCGGTGGCGCCGAGCTGGCCTGCGGTGACGGGCTGGCCGGAGCGGTTGGCCCCGATGACGATACGGTCGAGACGCTGGCGGAGGTCGACGCGGTCCTCGGCGAGCGAGAGGATAGCCATGATTTCGCTGGCCGCGGTGATGAGGAAGCCGGCCGGACGGTTGGAGCCGTCGCGCTGCTTCTTGTCGGGCGCGGTGACGCTGACGATGACGGAGCGCAGCGCGCGATCGTTCATATCAAGGGCGCGTGGCCAGGAGACGGCTGTGGGGTCGAGGTCGAGATCGTTGCCGTGGAAGAGCTGCGAATCGATGAGGGCGGAGAGGAGGTTGTGGGCGCTGGTGAGGGCGTGAAAGTCTCCGTGGAAGTGGAGATTGATCTTCTCTGCGGGCTCGACCTGGGACTGTCCGCCGCCGGCTGCGCCGCCCTTCATGCCGAAGACGGGGCCGAGGGAGGGCTCACGCGAGGTGATGATGGCACGTTTGCCGATCTTTTCAAGGCCCTGGACGAGACCGATGGAGGTGACAGTCTTCCCTTCTCCGCTGACGGTGGGGGTGGTAGCGGTGACGAGGATGAGGCGGCCGCGGGTGGGGAATGCGGGGGAGTCGAGGAGGTCGAGCGAGATTTTCGCGCTGACGGCGCTGCGGCGATCGTAGAGGGATTCGGGGAGGTTGAGCTTGGCGGCGATGGCTTCGATGGGGAGGAGATTCTTGTTCAAGACAGCCTCATGGTCGGGTTGGAGCGTGCCGCATGGGGGGCGCGCAGACAAGCTCAAGTTTACCCGTTTTCTGCGGCCGGGGAGGGGCGCTGTCAGTGATGCGCGTCACCGAGGGGTGTGTCGATTGATACAGCCAAAGACATAGTTGAGGGTTAGCGTCGACTTAGCGGTTCGGTCTGGGACTTTTCCGGCAGAACATGTAAAGGATTTCGAGAGTGAGGACACCATGCAAGCTATCAAGGAGCCGACGGCGATCAGCCTGGACAGAATCGTACTTGCGACGGATTTTTCTACGGCGTCGGAGCGTGCGACAGAGTATGCGCGAGCGCTTGCGATGCGGTATGGGTCGGTGCTGGAGGTGATGCATGTGTACGACTCGTCTTTGCAGCCTCCGCGGGACTCGGTGCAGGTGGAGGTGGCCCCGGAGGAGCGCAGGGGGATTGCGCTGGAGGTGCTTGCCCGAGCGCAGGCGTGGATTTCGAAGTCGGGCGTGGAGGTGACGACGGTGTGTCTGGCTGGGCGGCGGCCGGCGGTTGCGATTGTGGCCGAGGCAAAGGCGAGGGGTGCCGAGCTGATCGTCACGGGGACGACATCGAAGTCGGGACTGGAGCGGCTGGTGCTGGGGTCGACGGCGGAACAGATCATTCGCGGGGCGGAGTGCCCGGTACTGACCGTGGGACCGAAGGTGCGGCAGCCGGAGCTCGGTCCGTTGAGCTTTAACCGGATCGTGCTCGCGAATGATTTTTCACCCGAGGCGACGAAGGCTGCGGTGTATGCGCTCTCGTTTGCAGAGGATTGCGGCGCGAAGCTGTATTGCTGCTACGTGCTGGGGGAGAGCGATCATCTGCCGCAGACGCGGGAGCTTGTGGACGAGGCTTTCAAGAAGGCACTGCGGCAGAGGATTCCTGAGTCGGCCTATGACTGGTGCGACCCGGAGTTTGTGGTCGAGCATGGTGCGGCACCGGAGGCGATCCTGAACCTGGCAAAACGTGTGGATGCGGACCTGATCGTGCTGGGGTCGAGACGGGCTTCCTTCTGGCTGACACGGGTGGAGCGCGGGATGACGCCGGCGTTGCTGGCCGAGGCGGGCTGCCCGGTGCTTTCGATCTGCTAGGGCTTGGATGTTGGGTTTGGATCTCTGCAGCTTCGCTCAGGAAAACGTGCGTGGATGCGGAGGCTAGAATGAAGTGGTGAAAACCTCTTCTTTAAAAGCTGTTGTCCTGTTGCTTCCGCTTTGTGTTTCGTTGACCGGCTGTGGCAGGCCTGCGATTGAGGTACCGGTTGCGGTCTCGACGATCGGGCAGGCGACCTCGGTGACGGCCTTGGTTCATGATCCTCATGGGGTGGCGAAGTTCACCGCGACGCTGTCACAGAATGGGGCGCAATACCAGGCGTGGCAGTCAGCCTCCGCGTCCAAGGATGCGGACACGACTTTCTCGTTTCAGGTCGGCGCGCAATCTACGCCGCAACTGCATGATGGACCGGCGCGGCTGATTCTTGAAGCGACTTCAGGCGCCCTGCTGCACAAGACGACGCGCTGGGAGCGCGATGTCAATGTTGTGACCCAGCCTCCGACGATCAGTGCGGATTCCGACCAGCACTATCTTTACCTTGGTATGGCGGATCTGGCGACGTTGAATGTTTCGGGGGCCTTTGATGCGGCGGGGATCCGGGTCGGGGATCAGACGTTTCGGGCTTGGCCGATGCCGGGCGGCAAGCCAGGGCTGTTCTCGCTGTTTGCGTTTGCCTGGAACATGGCTCCGGGAACCGTGCCCGTGGCGTATGCGTCGAATGCGGGGAGTAATACGGTCAGCACACCGCTCAACGTGAACTTTCCGAAGAAGGAACAGCCGGTGTACACGCAGCACCAGATCCAGCTGACGGATCAGTTCATGCAAAAGGTGCTTGGGGAGCTTGATCCGAATGGCAGTGGCGACCCTGCGGCGCGGTTCGTGAAGATCAACAACGAGATGCGCAAGTCCAACAACAAGACGTTGTCGGATTTGCGGCTGAAGACGGCGGACAGCTTTCTTTGGTCGAAGCCGTTCACTCGCCAGTCGCATGCGCAGGCTGAAGCGACCTTTGCGGACGTGCGCAGTTACATTTACCACGGGCAGAAGATCGATCAGCAGGTTCACCTGGGATACGATCTTGCCGTTACGCAGCATGTGGGCGTCGAGGCTTCGAATGATGGGAGGGTGGTGTGGGCGGCTCCGCTTGGCATCTATGGCAACTGTATTGTGGTCGATCACGGCTACGGTCTGCAGACGATCTACGGGCATCTGAGCCGCATTGATGTGCATGTGGGCGATGCGGTGAAGCGCTCACAGATCATGGGTCTGAGTGGCATGACGGGAATGGCCGGGGGCGATCACGTGCACTTCGCCATGCAGCTTGACGGCGTGCAGATCGATCCGAAAGAGTGGTGGGATCCGCACTGGATCAAGGACCACATCGTGCGTCGTGTCGATCTGCCGGGCTTCAGTGACTAGCAGGTGTCTGCGAGTGACTCCGTATGTTCTATGAGGATTTCCCGGGCGCACGGAATCCTGGTTTCACAAAGTACATCCGCAGGGACGAGGTAGGCAGGGTCGAGCAGGATGGAGCCAGTGCCGTCGAGGTACACGGCGACCATCCGCTCGGCTCCCCCTTTTAAGCTTCCCTTTGCCCAGACCACCTGGCCGCGCCGAAGGACGCCTCCCGAGCAGGCTCCTTCCCCGACAGGCGCGAGGCCAAAGCTGTAGGGCAGATTGCGGAAGGCTACATATGCTATCGAGAAGCCTGGCGGCCTGGTCGCTAGCCGGCTGTTGAGGGTTGCGCCTGGGGTGTTGAACAGAGATGGCTGTGATTGCACTTCGATTGGCATGATTCTCTCCCGGGACGATCTCTTCTATGGGTAAGGTTCGTGCTCGAATGCGTGCTGTGCGGCTTCATAAAGAAGGCGCTTCAACGATTGATTGTTACTTTCGCGTGCTGTGGCCCGTCTGACTGCCGCGCCCCTGCGGAGCACGTCAGCCGTTGCCGACTGCTCCGCGTATCGCAGAGCGGGCAGTTGGATGGGACGCCCTGCAGAGATAAGAATACTCGGATATTGCTCCCTCTCCGTAAAAAAAGCGGAAGCAACAGATCATGTGGAAGAGCCGGCTTTAAATGCGTACCCGATGCTGCACTTCTGGCCTGACCCACTTTACTGCACTGTGTGTCGAATCGTGGTGACCCGCGTCACACCTGAAAGCAATGCAGCCGAGCTGGGACAATTTCAAACGGCCGAGTATGTTTCTGGTTTGTTCTAATCCGCGAGAACGTGAGACCCGAGGCAGGGCCAAAGCCATTTCTTTTGATTTCTTGCGGCGGACGCGAATGCCGCAACGGTGTGAGTCCAGGAATGAGCCAATGTCTCATCGCGCATCAATCGATCCACGAGTCCAGGGATTGGTGTCAGGCTGGTTTGTCGAGGCGGGTCCAGGTCTGCGAGCGGCCAAGCAGCGAGAAGCCCAGGAAGCCGCGAACCAGCATGTGTCTGCCACCGTCGGCGAGTCGCATTTTGCATTTGTAGACGCGTCCGGTGTCGGGATCGAGGATGTCTCCTCCCTGGTACTCGCCGTCGACCAGTCTCATGTCACGCAGGATCATCAGACCTTCGATCTTCTGTCCTTTCCGCTCGTCCCTGCATTCATCGCAGAGGCTGGCAGCGTCTTTAGGGTCGTAGACGCGGGTGATCTGTCCGAAGAGGCGGCCGTCGCGGAGAAAGATGCGGACCTCGCCCTTGGGCTGGCCGGTCTTGTCGTCGGTCGTCTGCCAGATGCCGGATGGATCGCTGGCATCAGGTTTGCGCTGGGCCAGCGCCCGGAGACCCGACCAAAGCGACACCATCAGAACCATAACTGTTGCTAATCGTTGAAGGGAACGTGTCATGTTGAGGTCCTGTGTGTTCTGCCTGTTGTGTGGCGGAGGCTTCAGCTGATTAGAAACTGTTGATCCACGGGAATCTGCATGGCGTTGGCTAAGTGGTTGGTCTCCGCAGCCATGCCGAGGACAGCAATGAACTCGGCGTACTGCTCGTCCGACAAGCCCTTGGCGCGCGCTGCCGCCGTGTGGGAGTGAGCACAGTAGCTGCAACTGTTCGCAGTCGAGACGGCGATGTAGACCAGTTCTTTGGTCAGAGGGTCGAGGACACCGGGCTCTACCATGACAGCCTTAATGCTGGCCCATGTCCGCTGGAGAAGGACGGGCTGATTTGCCAGGGCACGCCAGAAGTTGTTGATGAAGTCGGATTTACGCGTCGCACGTATCTCTTCAAAGATCGCATTTACCTCCGGGACTGCGGCTGCTTCCTCATCGGTCCAAAGCTTTACGGTAGCCATGTGTTTCACCTCCGCTGCAATGATATGGATGCGAGATTGGGTATGTCGAAGGTCAGGAGTCTATTTGCCAGGCACACGCCTGCACGAGCGACTGCCCCCATGGCAGATGACACAGGCGGGTGCGATTCCGACCCCAGGTGAGATGAATCGCATTATGCTGGTGCGAAACGAAGATGAACATGGCGGGCCCGAAGCATGCGTGCAGGTGAGGTCTACATCAATCCGGCAAGTGGCGAGCGCGCTGTGGTTGTTCTAGGCACGGACGACACGGGGGGAAGCGCCTTGTGATCGACCTCTCGCTTCGCCCTGGCGGGGGCATGACGGGACGGCACTACCATCCTTCTCTGCACGAGTGTTTCAAAGTGATGGACGGGCGGGTAACGTACACGCTGAATGGCGTGGAGCAGACGGCAGAGCCTGGTGAGACTGTCGACATTCCCGCCGGCACGCTGCATAGCTTCTGGAACTCCAGCGCCGGTGAAGGACTTATACGGTTCGACGTGCCGCCTGCCGGGCGTTTCGCAGCGCTGATCAAGAACGGCTTCTCGCTGGCGCAGGATGGCAAAACAGACCAGACCGGCAAGCCCGGCATATTGCAGATCGCGCTGATGGCAAGAGAGTTCGACGACGTCATCCGCTACGACATGGGGCCGCGAGTCATTCAGCAGATGCTGTTTCTGGTGCTGACGCCGTTTGCCAAGATGCAGGGGTTGAAGGGCAGTTACCCGGAGTACCTGGCCTGGCCCGCGTCGGAAGTGGTGCCGCTTGAAAGCCTGGACCGGACCGGCTTGTAGAGAACTCCCGGCACATACCGATCAAGGATCGCGGTACTCGCGGCGCTTGACCTCGTGTACTGCCTCGCTGTGCCCTTGCAGCGCCGCCTGGCGGGTCCAATGCCTGTACTCGGTGTAGTCCTGGTCGACACCCAGTCCGGTCTCGTAGAGCAGGCCCAGCTGAAATTGCGCTTCGGCATTTCCCTGCTCCGCCGCCCGGCGATACCAGGTGGCAGCCTCAATATAGCTTCGCGGTACGCCTAGTCCGAGCGAATAGAGGGCAGCCAGCCTCTCCTGCGCCTCGGCAAAGTCCTGCATGGCGGCAAGGCGATACCAGTAGGCAGCTTCGGTGTCGCTCTGCGCCACGCCTTCACCTTTGCGATACATCAAGCCGAGGTTGAACTGGGCCCAGGCAAGCCCGCTGTCGGCGGCACGCTGGCACCAGGCGAAGGCTTCTGCAAACTCGTCCCTGGTGTAGTGCCGGTAGCTGACGCTGGCCTGCGCGAAGGTGTGGCCTTGTTCGGCTGCCTTGCGGGCCCAGGTTGCGGCCTGCTCGTCGTCTTTGGCCACGCCGTTGCCGGCCTCGTACATGGTGCTGAGCAGGTACTGCGACTCCACGTGGCCCTGGCTGGCGGCTGCGACGAAGCTGGCAGCGGCCGCGGCGAAGTTTCCGGCGTTGTAGTCTGCCACACCGCGAAGATAATGCGGATTGGAGGCTGTATTTGCCGCATCGCGCCGTCCACGCGACACGATCCCGGATCCCCTGGAGTGCAGCGCGAGCGCACCACCGGTCGGGATATGCTGCAACCCCGTCTGCGGCTTACCGTCCATGGGCGCCGATCTGCCGATCGATGAGGGTGAATCTGCGCTCGGCCTCGACGATCTGCTCGCGCAGTGTGGCGGCGAGCTCTGCCAGGAGGTCGCGATCTTCGCCGGCGGCTGCGTTCGCTTCCACGTGAAGCTGTCCGATCTCGCTTGCAAGAAGCTTCTCCTGCTCCGTGGCAAGGGCGACAAGATCGCGCTCGGCGTGGCGAATCTGACGGGTCACGCGGCCGAGTTCGGCGGCGGTTCCCTCTTCCGCGTCAAGAGCATGCACCTCAAGGTGATCGTCGAGAAGCCGCTGCAGGGTGTCGAAGTCCGCGCGGCTGTAAGCCTGGTTGGCTCGAATCATCAGCAGCGTAAGGAAAGCCTGTTCGTCCGGATCCGCGGCGAGGTCAGGATGAATGCGGCGTGCGACCTCGCGAAAGAGTCGCTTCAGATCGGGGGGAGCTTCGACTTCTACCGGCTCTTCGTCCTCCGCGCTCCGGAATGCTGCGTCGTGCGTCTCCTGGGCCCGTTGCCTTGCCTCGCGGGCGCGCCGGCGAGCAGACTCGGAATCGTAGAGGTCCACCTCGCGCTCAGCGATGCGGGCGTCGATCGCGTCAAGCTCCGCGTAGAGGACGCCGACCTGTCGGAGATACCGCGCCTCAAAGACTCTTAGTTCGGCGCGGAGTCGGGCCAATTGGGCCTCGCGCTCGGCGAGTGAGCCTCGAACGGCCGCCAGGTGTTGCCGCTTCTCGAGAAGAACGGCTGTATCGGGGGTCTGCTGCAGGATGAGATCGGCGGGCATAAGGTATCGTGTCGGGCCAGCTTCCAGTTTAGCGGATTGCCGTTTCGCTCCCGCCCGGCATTTGCATCCGGGGGGAGCATCTATCCTTTCCAGTTATGGCAAAGCGAAGCGCTGGGCTCGTGATGTATCGGTTGACCGGAGGACAGCTGGAGGTTTTGCTTGTGCATCCTGGCGGTCCTTTCTGGGCAAAGAAAGAAAATGGCGCCTGGTCCATCCCGAAAGGCGAGTACGCGCCTCCGGAGGAGCCCCTGGAGGCTGCGATTCGCGAGTTCCGGGAAGAGACAGGCCTTGAAGCCGCAGGCCCGTACGAGGAGCTTGGCTCTGTGAGACAGGCAGGCGGCAAGATTGTGACGGCCTGGGCGTTTGCTGGAGACTGCGATCCCTCGATGATCGCGAGCGATCTCTGCCGGATGGAGTGGCCACCCCGTTCGGGCCGCCAGATCGAGTTCCCCGAGATCGACCGCGGGCGGTGGTTTTCGACGAGGGATGCGATGGAGTACATCGTCAAAGGCCAGATCCCGCTGTTGCGGGCACTGGAAGGGGTCCACATCGTTGAGGTCAGCGGGCACATAACCCTTGCCGGCAGCACGCGGAGAAAGGCTGCATCCGAACAGAAAGCCGCTGTTGCAGGGGCTTCTTCCATCCTCGCCTGAGACGCGCTAGTCAGCGCTCGAAGCTTTTCACGAAGCTATCGGCGGGTTGTTGCGCAAGCGCAAAGACGTCTTCCTCGCCGCGGCACACTATGGCTTCATCCCATCCGGAACATACCAGCCGCGCACAGCAAGACGAGTTGATCGTGAGAACTCGAATCCTGCCTCCTGGCGTGCCCGGCGTCCTTTGCGCTTGAGCAACGGCCGAGCCCGTTGCAGAACCACTTTTCTGGCTATTTTGCTGGCTTGTCCAAACTGCCGACTCATCCACCGTTGCGCATTCCAGTTACGCTTCGCTCCTGTCGGGCGCCAGGCTGAAGGAAGGACAAGATGATTCGTAGGCTCTCACTCGCACTGCATGTCGGGTTTGTGATCGCACTTGCATCGCACGCTCGGGCTGACCAGGGGCAGTACACCAACGCGGGCGGAGTCATGGCGCAGACCCCTGCCATCTCCCTGAGCTCTCCTGTAACCACTCCGGCGGGCAGTCTCGCCTTCAGCTGTCCAGCCACCGGAGCCGGCACCTGCGCTGGCGGCACTTTCAAGTTGCAGTCAGCAGATGGCACCTCCACGCTCAGCGCGGTCTTCACCGGCGGCACACTGACCCAGTCCTGCTCGGGTGGAGGCATTGGCGGCAACGTCAAATGCTCGGAGGATTTTGAAGGTGTGCTCAGCGGGACCCTCACGCTGAATGGACTGACGCAGACCATCCTTGCGCTCACCTCACAGATTTCCGCAGCGGATGGAACGGGAGTCAAAGGCGCGACTACTTATGTTTCTTCCTACACCCCCTTTTTCTATGGCGACGGACAGCACATTTATCACGCGGATGACATGCAAGGCACAAACCAGGTGTCTTACGGCTCTCAGGGTAGTGGCGTAGGACAGTTCTCCGGCGCGAGCGCGATCGCTCTTGACCACTCGGGGCGAATCTACGTTGCGGATTCCTATAACTGCCGCATCGTGCGCATCGATGACATGAAAGGAACGAACTGGACCGGCTTCGGCGGCTCCTGCGGCTCCGCAGCAGGCGAGTTCCTCAACCCGGCGGGCGTTGCACTTGATTCTACCGGGAAGATCTACGTCATGGACAGTGGCAACTCGCGGATCGTGCGCATCGACGATATGACGGGCGCGAACTTTACAAGCTATGGCAGCCCGGGCAACGGCGTAGGACAGTTCTCTTCTTTCCTCACCACTCTTGCCGTCGATCAGAGCGGACGCATCTACGTCCCCGATACGGCGAATAAACGCCTTGTCAGAATCAACGACATGACCGGAAGCAACTGGACAACTCTTACCCAGTCGGTCGTTCAGAACAGCGTCTACTATTCCCTTCAGTCGCCAACGGCAGTCTCCTTCGATAGCGCGGGTCGTCTCTACATTGCGGACGACGAGAGTCCGAAGCCAGCCGTTGTGCGCGTCGATGACATGACCGGCGCGAACTGGACCTCAATCAGCACGACCTCGCTCGGCCTCAACAGTATCTCCGTCGACTCGAGCGGAACCGTGTTTACCGGCGGGAGCGGCGCACATCTGTTCGTCGACATGTCCTGGGTCCTGTCGTCCTCGGGCACCATCGGGCCACTCGGACCCGCGACCGTTACAGGCGTCGCCGTGACGCCGCTGCCCGTCGCGCGTCCCCCCGCGCTGACCCTCTCTCCTTCTTCACTGATCTTTGCAGATCAAACCACGGGCACAACGAGTGCGGCCCAACCGGTGCTGATCACCAACATCGGCGGAACGGTACTCCAGTTCGCCAACATCGCGGCGAGTACGGGCTTTACCGATACCACGGACTGCTCGGCCACCCTGGCTCCCGCTGCAAGCTGCTCTGTCTCTGTGTTTTTTGCCGCATCGGTTGTTGGACCAGCCGCAGGCTCGCTGACTCTCATGGATGACTCGAGCAATCTCGGTTCGACCCAGACGGTCCCCCTGACCGGCACAGCGATCGCGCCGCCGCCGGTAACTCCGCCGCCGCCTCCGGTCACGCCCACGGCCATAAGCCTACACGTACCATCCAGCCCGCAGGTGACCGGCGCTTCCATCACTCTCACGGCGAACGTCAGCGCCACGTCGGGTATTCCCACCGGCAGCGTCAGCTTTCTGGACGGGTCGACCAGCCTCGGCACCGCAAACCTGGACGCGACCGGTGCGGCGATTTACACCATCACCTCGCTTGCCATTGGGACGCACTCCCTATCGGCGAGCTATGCGGGATCCCAGAGCTTTCGCTCCAGCGTTTCCGCGGGCGACACGCTTACCGTGACCGGGCTGCCGGACTACTCAGTCGGCGTAAACCCATCCTCGCTCACCATCACGGCGGGCAGCACGGGAGCAACGACCCTCACGATCAATCCGCTCAACGGCTATAACAAGACGATCACCTTCACCTGCGGGACCTTGCCCCAGTATGCAACCTGCAGCTTTCCAGCCGGCATGCTGAGCTTCTCTGCAAACGCCCCAACGTCGCAGAGCACGTTGCTCACGATCAACACAAAATCCACGGCGGTCGCGAGCAGCGTATCAACGACTTCCCGGTCGACGCTCGGGATGACGCTGGCTTCGGCGCTACCGCTGGTATTGTGGCCTCTCCTGCTTCTCCGGCGCAGGCTTCC
The DNA here is from genome assembly GCA_964658635.1 of Lichenicola sp. Lineage (GTDB taxonomy): Bacteria > Acidobacteriota > Terriglobia > Terriglobales > Acidobacteriaceae > Edaphobacter. The sequence continues at coordinate 39,719 of CAZZZP010000013.1, forward strand.
GAGCGGCACCAGGCTTCTGCCTGGGCTCCTCTGCATACTCGCCCTATCAGCCGCCTGCTGGACTTTGAGTGGATGCTCCGGCGCATCTACACCGACTCCGGCACCCGCTGCGCAGCCGGCCAGCACAATGACTACCCCGGCCGGGGCCTACACGGTTCCGCTCAAGATCTCGGACGGGACCATAGACCACTCGCTCAACTTGACGTTGACGGTGCAATAGAGATGCGCTTCGTCCGCGCAAGAAAATCGTGATTCGATTGAGGAAGTTCCCGCCCGAGAGGCCAGCGAAGACTACGAGGGAGCTGCTGCGAGTGTAAGTGCATGCTGCCAGGAGGCTCAGGCTCACGCTTTAGTCGAATGGAATATGGCTGGTCGGCCGCCTTCTGGCGATCTCATCCCAGATCCACTGCGTACAGAAGGGTTCAAGATAGATGAACTCAACCCCGATCAGGCCGTCGTTCGCCGATTTCCACCGCACATTTCCCTGTCCCTTCAGGACCCGCCCGTCCGTATGACAGTCAAAGCTGATCTTGCCCAGTCGAACGGGCTCGACTGGCTGCAGACTCATACCGCCGCGCCCCAAAGAGATCGAGGTTTCATCCGCGTGATCCGAAAAGCGGCTGAAGACCTTCTCGAGGGAGCACCTGGGTGCGATCTCCATTGGATAGAGCCAACGTGAGGAAGGGGCGGTAACCACCGCATTGAGCGCCGTCATCAGTTCCTCAGAATCGAACGGTTTTGGCAAAAAAGCTTCGACGCCAAGAGAGTACATCTCGCGCCGGTCCAGGTCTGCGAAGCCGCTTATCATCACGATCGCTCGCAAAGCCTTTTGTCTCCTTGCCAACTCACGGACAAGCGTGACACCATCCATGAGCGGCATGCGAACGTCCGTAATCAGCACATCGACTTCGGTCGTTTCAATAACGGCAAGCGCCTCCTTCCCGTTCGACGCCTGGAGGACTGTACCGCATCCCGCCTTCATCAGCATCTTCGCCAGGATTCGACAAAGCATTACCTCATCGTCGACCACGAGAAACGTACCTTCATATAGGTCCATGAGCTTCTCCCGTATTTGCGCCAGTACCCGGGCGAGATGCATTGTTGCGATGCAGTGGCAATCGCAGACAGAAGCAGGTATGACCGTCGCCGTCTTCTAAGGCAAGCGTGCCGCCGTGATTTTCAGCGATATTCCGCGACAGGCTGAGGCCGATGCCCATCCCCAGGCCATTGCTCTTGGTCGTGAAGAAAGCCTCCATCAGATGTGCCTTATATTGTTCCTGCACACCGGGACCACTGTCTCTTATTCGGATAACCATCATTCCCTCCTCCATGCAAGAGGTCAGCTCGATCCAGCGCTCACCGTCTTCGCGCTCTTTCGTGGCGTCAATCGCATTGCTGAAAAGGTTTGTCAGGATTTGTCCGATCTGCACGGGTCTGCACCTCAGCTCCTGCTGACTGTCTCCGAGGCGCTGGCGCAGTTCAATCCCGTGGGATGCCATGCGTCCTTCCTGTATCTCAACCGCCTCGTCGATGATGTCCTGCAGCTTGACCACCTCCATCGGGTCCTGCGATCCTTCCCGCGCGAAACCGCGCAGACCACGCAGAATATTAGAAGCGCGGGAAGAGGTCTTGAGGATGTCATCGCAGGCCGCTTGAACATTCAGAGAATCCACCGCAGTGCCCTCTTCCGCCTGGCTTTTCAGATCACTCGCGACCCCGTGAATAATAGCGAGGGGATTGCTGATCTCATGCGCCAGACCGCCCGCCATGTGGCTGAGCGCTTCAATCCGTTTCTCGCGCAGGACCTTCTCAAGAGCGAGATTCTCCTGCAGCCGCTTGGTTTCCGAGATATCGATAAAGAACAGGCTAAGACCGATACTGGTCGGAAAGACGTTGCAGCTGAACCAGATCTGCTTTTCGCTTTCAAACACCTCGAACGATACGGTCGCCCTCTGGTCCATCGCGTGCTGCAGCCGCTCTCGCGTCGATGCTTCGTTCAGGCTTGGAAAGTAGGTCCACAAGGACTCGCCAATGGCCAGCTTGCCGCAGATCTCGATCGCTTTCGTGTTGCCATAGATGAGGTGCCAGTCGTGCCCTATCTTCAGGATGCCTTCAGCAGTCGAGTTCAGAATTGTAGAGAGCAGTTCATACCCAATGACGATCTCCTGGTTGACTCGCTTGCGGGATTCGTTGTTCTCAGTCACCGCAAGACGCAGGATCTCTGCCTGTTGCCGTCCTTCGACGGTGCTGATCTGATTCCCGCCCCGATGCTTGGCTACAAGAATCGCGGACTGAACGACGCGAAGAGGATCCGTATCGGACATATCCGCATCCGGCAGAACAGGGGAGATACCCAGGCTCATCGTCAACGGGATCGACATCCATCGAATGCTGAAGGGGGCAGCAAAGGCATCCTGGATCTGTCTTGCAAGCTTGTTGCATGCCTCCAGGTTCGTATCCCTGCAAAAGATAGCAAACTCGTCCCCGTGCAGACGCGCCAGGAGGTGGTACTCCTTCATCGCCTTCCTCAGGCGTGTACTCACCTGCTGCAGAAGCTCGTCTCCAACCGGCCAACCGTAGCGGAAGTTGACCTCCTTGAAGCCGTCTATGTTCAGCAGCATGATCGACGCAGGGTTTGAACTCCGGCAGGTATGCCAGCTCAGCAGCGCGTTCCGGAGTGTCACCCCATTGCCCAGGCCGGTCAGCGCATCTGTACTTTGCAAAGTCAGCAGCCGTAGTTCCTTCAACTGCAGCAAATGCCGATTCACGAGGCGTTGGACCGTAAGACTCGTCCGGATCTCCTGCGCATCCCACGGCATCGCGCGTCCACGCTGGATCTCCTCCCATAGAGCAAACGACCTTCGGGGCATCAGCGTGCCGGTCTGATTGTCGATCTCCTTGTTCAGATCCAGCTTGCCCGCCCAACGCACGGTTTGGACCATCTCCACGCGAAGCCAGAGGATGCCATCAGTCGGTTCCTGCAGGCCCACGAAGATACCGCCGCTTGCATCATCCCTCAAGCTCGAGAAAGCAGGCAGATAGTCACCCAGCTTGTCGGTGTAGGCCACCTCTCCGGTTCGCCATTCCCGCATCGCGTGGAACAGAGCCTTCGAATCCGGCAAAGCCGGCGTTCGACCGAGAAGACTGAACTCTCCATCCATGTGGATGATCGCGCCATCCGCCTTCATGACAGCAAGCAGGTTTCTGTGGCTCGACCCAAAGTGCTGTTCCAGCGCGATATCTCTCGCCAGTTGTTTGTCCAGAATTTCTAAAACAGCCTCGTTCTTTCGAGCGTGAAGCTCCGCTTCCTCCTGCTGGACCCGGGTGATACAAAGCGAGAACACCTGGCCGATGAGGTCGCACAGAGAACGCACAGCGGGTTTCATCTGCAGCGGCGCGCCCTGGTGCCCGACGATCAGCCCCCAGAGCTTTCCACCGTCGATGATAGAGATGGACATGGAAGATCGAGCGCCCATGTTCTGCAGGTACTTGCAGTGGATCGGTGAAACGCTCCGCAAAACGCAGAATGTCATGTCGAGCGGCGGATAGTCTTTCACCGCGGCACTCTGCAAAAGGGTCACCGGAGTGTAAGCAGAATCGACAATCGCTCGGAAGCGCTGCACGAGATAAAGTCTACGTGCCTGCTGTGGAATGTCGGTCGCTGGATAACGCAGGCCGAGGTACGGCTCGAGGTGAGGCTCCTTGTTTTCGACAATGACTTGTCCATGGCCATCCGGATCGAACCGGTAGACCATGACGCGCTCGTAGCCCGTCAGATTCGAAACGAAATCGGCAACCGTCTGGGAGAGCTTTTCGACCGTATCCTCTTCCCGCAGCAGCCGCATGGCTCGTTCCAGCTGTCCGGGAATGGATTGCCAATCGTGCTGTTCGTTCGCGGTCTCCAGCTCCACGCAGATCATCCCGTCGATACGGTGGGCCGTGATCGAAAATTGAGTAGCGTCCTTGCCTGGTAGGCTGACCAGCTGGATGGTGGTCGGGATATTGCGTTCCAATTGCAGAGCCTGCTTCAGGTTAGCCACAACAGCCGGCCCCAGGAGTGCGTCAAGCTTCTGATTCAGGAGTTCGCGCGCCGGTATACCGAGGAACTGCGGGCTGTTTTCGCTGCAGTAGACGACGCGTTCATCCGACAGGTTGGCCGCCAGCAGCATGCCATGCGGTTGTATCGCCGATGGGATATGGATCGGCTCCAGGTCGCAGTTTGTAAGATCGACAGCAGCGGCGCGATCGGGTCGTGTCGAGATCATGGCCGCACCCTGCGTGCGATGAAAAGTGATGTCACCCGGGCGCACGCGACGATGGAAGGCCGCGAGCACCAATGACGTGCTTCGGATGAATCGAGGGTAACCCTAAGCTCCCTCAGTTTCAGCATCGGTGACTGCTCCATAAGAAAACCTCTGCGGTCCATGAGAGCCCGAATGAAGACTTATTCCGCTGCGCTGCCACTCAACAACCCGAAGCTATGGCGCCATTGCGACTTATGGGACAGGGATCCCAGAACAGGGTCACGCGAATCACTCGATCAGCCTGACATGAAGCTACCTGTAAACAGTTGCTTCAACCGTGCATCTCGTCGCAATTTATGACAATCCTCATCCCATACTGGGAATAGCTCTGATTCGGATCAGTGACCACTCCTGGCACCTGCCAGACCGTTATGTTGAACGACCATGATCAGCTGCTCAACGCATCTTCTGATTCCCTTGGAGCAGCGTGGGGCACGATTACCAGAAGCTGCTGGTCTATGCAAAGTCGGCAAACTCGGCAATCTCGCTGATGCGTTCCGGGTTGATGCTGGGTGAGGCTGAGTGGCAGTGCTGCCAAGACCCGTGAACGGTATACGCTCAGGACAAGTACCTCTCAGCCGAGAGCCCTGACAGGGCTACGACGGCCCTGTGAAAGGTCGGATGCCTGGTTTCATCCCTATTGTTCTGCACGAGGCTCTGTTCGCTTTTAGGGGTGTCCTGTTCGTCTCTTCGAGGAGAACTGCTGAAGATCGAACGACATCAGGGCTACCTGTGTCGTGTTCGATCTGATGGTGACCCGGGCAGGAGTCCAACCTGCGACCTTCGCGTTAGGAGTGCGCTGCTCTATGCAACTGAGCTACCGGGCCACTTCTGGCTAGTGTATCGCAGCGTGGCGGGAGCAGAGCCGGAGCGGGTGGACGGCGAGACAAAATGGTAAACTTGTCGTAACTTATATGCCTTCGATCACGCGCAGGAAGTCAGTCAACGTCAACATTGGTGGAATCATTGTGGGGTCGGGTGCGCCGGTCGTGGTGCAATCGATGACCAACACGGATACGGCTGACGTCGAGAGCACGGTGCAGCAGATTGCGGCTTTGGCGCGCGCCGGCTCGGAGATGGTGCGGATTACCGTCAACAATGACGACGCTGCGCAGGCGGTGCCGGAGATTGTCGCCGGGATCAAGGCGAAGGGCTGGAACACGCCGATCATCGGCGACTTCCACTACAACGGCCACCTGCTGCTGAGGAAGTTCCCGGAGTGCGCAAAGGCACTGGCGAAGTACCGCATCAATCCGGGGAACGTCTCGATCGGGCGTAAAGACGACGACAACTTCCGGACGATGGTGGAGGCCGCGGTTCAGTATCAGAAGCCGGTGCGGATCGGGGTGAACTGGGGTTCGCTCGACCAGGCGCTGCTGACGCGGATGATGGATGAGAATTCGAAGTCGTCCGAGCCGAAGGATGCGCGCGACGTGATGATGGAGGCGATGGTGGTCTCCGCGCTGGACAATGCCGCGGCGGCTGAGCGCTACGGCCTGCGCCGCGACCAGATTATCCTGTCGGCCAAGGTCTCCGGGGTGCGCGACCTGGTGGATGTCTATACGGAGTTGGCTGGACGTTGCGATCACGCGCTGCACCTTGGGCTGACCGAGGCTGGCATGGGGATGAAGGGGATCGTCGCTTCGACGGCCGGGCTTTCCCCGCTGCTGCTTGCGGGCATTGGCGACACGATTCGCGTGAGCCTTACGCCTACTCCGGGCGGCGACCGCAGCGAGGAAGTCCGATGCGGCCAGCAGATCCTGCAGTCGCTCGGCATCCGCAGCTTTATGCCGCAGGTGACGAGCTGCCCGGGTTGCGGTCGGACGACGTCAACCTATTTTCAGGAGCTTGCCGAGCGCATCCAGGCCTACCTGGTGGAGTCGATGCCGGAGTGGAAGAAGGCCTATCCGGGAGTCGAGGAGATGAAGCTTGCCGTCATGGGCTGCATCGTCAACGGACCGGGCGAGTCGAAGCACGCCAACATCGGAATTTCGCTTCCTGGGACGTTTGAGGATCCGAAGGCGCCGGTCTACGTCGATGGGCAGCTGCTGCGCACGCTGAAGGGCGACCGCATCGTCGAAGAGTTCCAGGTGATTCTGGATGAGTACGTTCAGAAACGGTATAGCGCAGGTGGTGCAGGTTCGGTGCCGGTAACCCCGCGGACCGTGCATGCTGACGCTGTCGAGGACAAGACTGCCGATCCGCCGGTTTTCGCTGTTCTGCAGTAGCCCATAAAAAGAGCGGGACCGAAGGGGAGGACCTGTGCGAGGATAGCCGCACATGTCCTCCCCTTTTGCTGCTCCGCCGACGCCGCAGGAAGATAGAAGACGAGACACCCACTACGGGCTTACGCGGCAATTGAACCTGCGTGATCTTGTCCTGACACAGATTCTTACGGTGGTCGGAAGTGGATGGGTTGGGGTGGCGGCTGGTCTAGGGCGCGCGCAGGCCGTGGTCTGGATTTCGACGATGCTGCTGTTTTACCTGCCGATGGCGGTGTCAGTTTACTTCCTGAACCGGGAGATGCCGCTTGAGGGCGGGCTGTATGTCTGGGCGCGCACGGCGTTTGGCGATTCGCTCGGGTTTATGACGGCCTGGAATATTTGGGGCTACGGGCTGTGCGTGTGCGCCAGTATCCTTTATGCGATTCCGACGGAGATCTCGTACCTGATTGGGCCTTCGGCGGACTGGGTGCCGGAGAATCGGCTGGCCTCTTATGGCATCCTGGCGATTGTGCTGACGGCGCTGACGTTTTCATCGCTGCGCGGGCTGGCGCTGGGGCGCTGGATCCACAATGCGAGCGGGCTTGCGATGATGACGGTCTTCGCGCTACTGATCGTGACGCCGTTCTGGTCGCTGGCGCACCATGTTCCGCTGCACTATATCCCGGTTCCGCTGGAGCTGCCGAAGGCGAATGCGATCTCGTTCGCGCTGATGGGGCAGATGTTCGGCGCGTTGTGCGGGTTGGAGTATGTGGCAATCCTGGCCGGGGAGGCGAAGTCGCCGTCAAAAGATATCGGCCGGTCGGTGGTGCTTTCCTCGCCGGTGATCTGCGCGATGTTCATCCTGGGGACGTCTTCGGTGCTTGCGTTCCATGAGCTCCATCCGGCGACTAAGATCGACTTTATCGCGCCGATTCCGCAGACGCTGCGATTCGCTTTCGGTAACCGTGGAGTCGGGAACGTGCTTGCGACGGTCGCGATCCTGCTGGTGCAGGTGAGGCTGCTAGGCGCGACGAGCATGCTGTTTACCGGGGTGACACGGCTGCCGATGACGGCTGGCTGGGATCACCTGATTCCGGAGTGGTTTGCGAGGCTTTCGAGCCGGAACCTGGTGCCGAGGAACTCGATCCTGGTGAGCACCGGCATCATCGCTGCGCTGCTTCTGCTTGGCAGCCTGGGAGTGAAGGTGGCGGAAGCCTTCCAGGTGCTTGCGAACTCTTCGATCGAGATGTACGCGCTTTCTTACCTTGCTATGTTTGCGATCCCGCTGTTTGGCGTGAAGGCGCTGAGGGAGAAGATTCCTACGTGGGTGGCGTGGAGCTCGGCTGTCGGGCTGGCGTTTACGGTGTTCGCGCTCGTGATGACTTCTTATCCGTTTGTCGATGTTGTGGATGCGCGGGCTTATGCGGCAAAGATCGTGGGGACGACGGTGCTCGTGAATCTGGTGGGATGGTTTTTTTATAAGAGCCGGGCAAAGACGACGGCAACAGCGCCCTAGTCGCGGGCGGCGACCACTGCGTGGGGTGTTGGTTACATCAGGGGCGAGGTGTGTTTGCGCAGGGTGGCTAGCGGGTAGAAGGTGCCGCGCCAGACCACGCCTCCCTGCTTCAGCGTAACGACCATGGAACGCAGCAGGGTGAAGATGAAGATCGCCGCCGCGAACGGGACAGCGAGAACATTCCAGGCGGAGAGGCCCGACGTGCGGCCCAGCAAAATGTATCCCGTGGTGAGCGACAGAATCACGATGGCGCTGGGGAGGGTATAGGCCGGGATCCAGAGGGTGAAGAAGGGCAAGATGCAGAAGGTGGTCAGCCAGAGGCAGCCGCCCAGGAGGAGCGCCGGATGGAAGTTGACGACGGCGAAGATGTTCTTGGTCAGCACGTTGATGAGGCCCGGGACACCGGCGGCCCAGTGCAGCGAGACCAGTCCGCGCCCGAAGGCGACGCGCTGACGCAGGCCGGCACGCTTAATGCGGCGTGCGATGCCGAGGTCTTCGACGATCTCCATGCGGAGAGCCTCGTAGCCGCCGACCTGTAGGTAAGCTTCGCGGCGAAGGAGGTTGAAGGCTCCGATGCCGAGTGCGTCGCGGGGTGAGGTGGAATCGGCCACACGCCAAGGCCGGGCGCCCCAGAGGCCAAAGCTGCCGAAGAAGGCGAGCAGCGCGGCCTCGTCCCAACGGCGGATGATGGTTGTCGGGACCAGGACGAAGTGGTCAGCCTGGGTGGCGACCGCGTTGGCAAGGGCGCGGTGCAGCGAGCTGGGCGAGAAGATCACATCGGCATCGGTAAAGAGCAGGAAGTCGGAGTCGCACTGGCTGGCAGCGAGAGCCATGGCGTGGGTCTTGCCGAGCCATTCGCGTGGGAGCTCCGTGATGTGCAGCACGCGTAGCTTCTCGGGATGAGTTGCTGCGAGCTCGTCCATGATCTCGCCGGTGTTGTCGGTGCTGCGGTCGTTGACGGCGATGATCTGGAGCGTTGCGTAGTCTTGTGCCAAGAGGGATTCTAGGCATGCGCGGACGTGTGGGCCCTCATTGCGCGCGGGCACGATGACGGTGAGGGTGGGCTTGCCGACCGGGGCGATGTCGTGTTGTGGTAGCAGCAGATTCGGCACGGTGGGCAGTCCGCGAGCGGCTGCGGCGGCGCGGGTCAGCCAGGTAAGCGCGATGAACCAGGCGATGAGATGAAGCAGGACGTGCATGCTTCTACTAGGGTCTCATCTTTCGATGATGCTCCTTTCAGCTGCTGGAAGCACTCCGGGTCAAGCCGGCGCGTTTTCGGATTTGCGGCTGCGGGAGCCCAGGAAGAGAAGTAAGGCCGCGATGACGAGTGTGACGAGAGTGAGGCCGAGCCCCTTGCCTAGCGTCGACCGGTCGGAGACGATGCCGATCAGCTTGGGTGAGGGCGTGTCGCCGAACAGGTGGATGCAGAGGAGCTCGAGGGCGATGGCGCTCGAACGCACGGCCGCGGGCACCGAGTTGATGATGGCGGCGTTGAGCGGGCCGGTGCCCAGGAAGATCAGGAACATTGCGACGGAGAGTGCCGGCAGCATGGTCGAGCGTGGTCCGAAGAAACAGAGGACGGCCGGCGGCACGGCCAGCAGTGCGGACCAGGCAGAGACCAGGTAGAGGGCGTTCGCATTGGTGCGGAGCCAGCGTTGTGCGAGGATGCCGCCTACTGCGGTGCCGGCGAGACCGCCGACCGCCGTGATTGCGCCAAGCGTGATGCCGACCGAGTTGGGCGAGAAGCCGGCGCGCTGCAGGAACGAGGGCATCCAGGCCGAGATGCCGCCTAACGAGAACGTCACCATGGCCATGCCGAAGGTGGCGAAGAGGTAGCGCGGGTTGGAGCCGAGGTGGGCGACTGTTCGGAGAAACGGGCCGATCCCCTTCTTGGTCTTCGTTTCGTTTGAAGAATCTGTCTGGCCCCGTGCCGGCTCCTTCATGAGGAAGAGGATCAGCAGCGCGACGAGCAGCCCGGGCACGGCGGAGACGTAGAACGGCATGCGCCAGCCGTATTTTGCGCCTACTAGCTCGCCGATCAGGTAGCCGATAGCGGCGCCTACGGGAATCGCCGTGTAGAAGATGGTGAGGATGCGATTGCGTTGGTCTTCCGGGTAAAAGTCCGCGAGCAGAGCCGGGGCGTAGATTCCGAGGGAGGCTTCGCCGACGCCGAGGATGGCGTGCCGGAAGAGCAGCGAGTCGAAGACGTGGACTGTCCCGGTCAGCACGTTGACTCCCGAGATGACGAGCGCGCAGATCACGATAAGCGGCTTGCGCGGGAAGTGGTCGCCTAACCAGCCGGTCAGCGGCGCGGAGAGCATGTAGGTGAGGAAGAACCAGAAGGTGATCGAACCGATGGCCGAGTCGGTGACGCCGAACTCCTTCTTCACCAGCTCCTGCACGCCGGGCAGGATATATCGGTCGATGTAGTTCACGAAGTTGAGCGCGGTGAGCAGGACCAGAGCGACGGTGGCTCCGGCGACCGGGCTGGACGTGGGGCTGCGACGGGAGGGGGCGGCAGTCGACATACTTTGGGGAGGATAGCAGGCGGGCTGCTAGGCTTGTCCTGTTGGAGGGACCCCGATGAGCGAAACGAGACCGCCGCTGCCGCCATTCACCCGCGAGACGGCGATTGAGAAGGTTCGCAAGGCGGAGGATGCGTGGAACTCATGCGATCCGCAGAGGGTTTCGCTGGCCTATACGCCAGAGAGCCGTTGGCGGAATCGGGGTGAGTTCGTCACCGGGCGCGAGGCGATTGTCGCCTTCCTGACGCAAAAATGGGCACATGAGCTCGACTACCGGCTCTGCAAGGAGTTGTGGGGCTTTCGCGAGAACCGTATGGCGGTGCGCTTTGTGTACGAGAGCCACGACGCCAGCGGACAGTGGAGGCGCAGCTTTGGGAACGAGCTTTGGGAGTTCGACGAGCATGGCCTGATGCAGAGACGAGAGGCAAGCATCAATGATGTGAATATTTTAGAGGCGGATCGAAAGCTGCGATGGGAGTCCGGGGTCCGGCCAGCGGACTGGCCTGGACTCAGCGAGATGGGGTTCTAGCCGAGCCTAAGCAATCGGCGGCAAGGCGTTTTCAGGACGCGGGTAAGTCGCCACAACCGTGGTCGAGATACCGCCGCGGGGGCGAAAGTCGCCCTTGATGATCGCCCACTGGGGGTCGGTCGCCTTGACCACGTCGTTGAGGACCTGGTTGACGATGTTTTCTTGGAAGATGCCGAGGTTGCGGTACTCGAAGAGGTATTCCTTCAGCGACTTAAGCTCCATGCATTCTTTCTTGGGCATGTAGCGAATCGTGAGGACGCCGAAGTCCGGCAGGCCTGTTTTGGGGCAGATAGAGGTGAACTCGGGGTCGTCGATGATGATCTCGTAGCCGGGAAACTGGTTCTCCCAGACATCGATCGAGGGAAACGGGTGGTCGAGGCCGGAGGCCGCGTGGGTATCGGTGTAGCCGGTGTTCTGGGTGCGCATGGCTTTATTTTACAAGGTTTGCCCGCGCACCCGGAGCCGCTAGAGCGTCGGGAAGTGGAACACGATGCCGGTGCTGATCGATTTCAGCGGATAGTTGTGCGAGTTGGTACCGAAGCTGTCGAGGCCACCGTAGCCGAGTTCGACCACGCGCCAGTCAAGCACCGGCAGCACCTTCAAGTCGGCCCCGGCAAACAGGTGGTACTCAAGAGCGCTAACGCGCTGGGTCTGAATGCCGAAGTCCGTGCGGGCCACGCCAACGGCTGGCTCAAGATAAGGCTTGATCGGCGCAAAAGGCGTGTGAAACACAAAACGAGCGCCACCCAGCACCGAGCCGATGTGGACACCGGAGCCTTGAAACTGCACCTCTGCGCCACGTTTTGCGTTGGTGATCACGCCGCGCACGTCAGCCCCGATCTTCACCGGGCCAAAGGTCTTGAAGTCGTAGTAGACGCCTCCCGTGCCGCCGATCGGGTTCACCCCCTGGTAGGTGAGCGGGAAGGCCTGCGAGCCCGAAGTGTAGGTCGCCGGGGCGGCCGGCGAGTTGCTCTGTCCGGTAAGGTTGTTGAGCGTCACGGCACCGTAAACGCCAAACTGGGCGTGGGCCGAGGCAGCAAAGGCAAGGACGGCGAACAGGGGTAGAGCTTTGCGGATCATTGTCTCAAGTCTATCGTGGAACGGCGGCGGCTGGTGGCAGATGAGTCCGGAAAGCAAAGAGCCCGGCGGGTGGCCGAGCTCTCTGGGTTTGGACGCTTCGAGGGCTAGTTGCGGCGGCCGAGAGTGGGTTGATCACTTCCGGATGTCTGCGGATCCTTGGCATTGGGGTCCGTGTTCGAGGCGTCGGCGCGGCGCAGGGTGGGCTTGTTGCCGTTGCCCTTATCGTTGATCTTGCGCTTGTTCTCGATGCGCGCCAGGCGTCCCTTCACGTCGTCGAATTCGCTGGTTGTGACAATGTAGTCAGGCTTGGCGGGTAGGATAGTCGCGATCTCGTCTTCCGAACTCGCGATCCGGTCTGGAGTCTGGGGGTGGTCAGCGAAGGCCTTGGCAAGTGTGCCGGGCTTGTGCTTCTCAAGCGCGTCCAGCTTTTCGAACAGGGTAATGAAGCTCTGCGGATCGTAGCCTGCCTTGTACATGTACTGTACGCCCAGATAGTCGGCTTCGGCCTCATCCATACGCGAGAACTTGAGGAAGGTCATCGGGATGGCGAGCTGCGAAGCCTCGTAGATGCCGTACCCGGTCCAGCTGCCCTGCGTCATGATGATCAGCGGGATAGAGCCGATCTGGGCGTAGTTCATCTTGGTTTGCTGACGGGCCGCGTGGTGGGCGGTGACGTGCGAGATCTCATGCGCCATAACGCCCGCGAGCTCTGCCTCTTCATCACAGTTCAGGATCAGTCCCGAATTGACGTAGAAGAATCCGCCGGGAAGCGCCATCGCGTTGATCTCGTCCGAATCGATGACTCTGATGGTGAACGGGACGCGGGCGTCCGAGTTCTTTACCAGATTCTGGCCGATGCGGTTCACGTACTCGACGACGACAGGGTCGGTGACCATGTGAGCCGACTTCTCGACTTCCATCGAGTACTGCTTGCCGGTGCGGATCTCCCAGTCGGTGGAGTACCAGTTGCCCATGCCGCGGCCACCGATATTGCGCGTGCCGATGGCGTTGACGTCGTCTTCGCTGCCGGCCTTGATATGAGGATTTAGCGCCTCACCGGGTGAAGGAATGGAATCCGCCTTGGCCTTCGCGTCCTTTGCCGCTGCCTTGGAGTCCTCAGGCGTGGTGCTGGGATCGGGCTTAGGAAGAGGCTTGGGAAGCCCGTCAGTGTTGTCACCGGGCGTAGTCGCGGGAGTAGTCGACTGGGGATCAGTCTGGGTAGTCGCCGGGGCTTTCTGGCCGGCCGGAACCTGGCTGGGCGGAGTGGCGGGAGTCGTCTGTCCAGTCTGGGCGTACGCGGCAAACGGAACGGCGAGAAGAGCGGCGAGGCCGAGCTGTGAGAGACGTGGCATGAGGTGACTCCTGTGTAGAGAGCAGGGCGCACGCGAACGCAGGCCTGCTGATAGCTTAGACGCATTTTCGCGAAGGATGTTGCGGCACCCGAACGTGTGGGCCGAAAGCCGTTTGACCGGACTGAATCCAGAGCCCTTCGAGCAGTTTTCCCTAATCCTAACTGCCTGACGGCCGCTCTACCAGGTGTTGTACGTCGTGCCCTCGGAGGAGACCTGCTGCGACCCGGAGTGCACATCGTTGATTCCACCCGAATCCGATTCGTCGATGCTGGTGTAGTTCTGGCTCTGGCCCGCAATCCAGGTATCGCTGCGCTGGGTCATCGGGTCGACCGGCATCACCTTGACGTAGCCGGCCTGGACGAGGTCGTCGAGTGACTGGGGCGCCTTTTGTTTGTCGTAGGTGTACTGATCGATGGCGTTCCGGAGGGTGTGCAGATCTTCCTTGAGCACGACTTCGCGCGAGTGCTTGATGATCCCCATGTAGGCCGGGACGGCAATCGAGGCGAGGATCGCGATGATCATCATGACGATGAGGAGTTCGAGCAGCGTAAAACCCTGCTGAAGCTGGTTGCGCCGGATTTTTTGAGTCTTCACCATGTGTTGTACTTCGTGCCGTCGAGGGCAGTCCCGGTGCTTTTGGTATGAACGTCAAAGATGTTCTGTCCCCCCCAGGAGGATGCGTCATCATCATCCTGGACGGATCGGAAATCCCAATCGGTAGACCCCGTCATGGGGTCGGTCGGAATGCTGCGCAGAAACTTGAGCTTGATGGTCTGGTAGTCAACGCCCTCGACGAGGGTCTTGAGGTCCGGCGGGTATCCGTTCGAGTCAGTCTTGATCTGAAAACCGCCTTTGTCGGCCGCATCTTTATAGCGATCAATGGCGTCGCGCATCTCCCACAATGCTGCCCGGAGTTCCTTCTCCTTCTCGCGCTTCAGCTGGAGCTGGACCATGGGGATGGCCGCGCCGGCGAGAACACCCAGGATGGTGATGGCGATGATCAACTCGACCAAGGTCAGGCCGGAGTCGCGGCGCCAGACTCCAGGCCGTCCGCTACCAGCCTTTGCTGGAAGGCTGGTAGCGGAGACCCGCGGTCTTACCCCGAGATGGAGCGTCTGCATCATTTGACGTGGACGACAGCCGAGGAGCCGTTCGCCGCGATGGCGGTCTGCGAGCTGTTCTTCGCACCCACCTTGACGAAGGCGATGTTCGAATCACCCGGCGACGAGGCCTTGAAGGTGAGCGTGCAGACCGTTCCCTGCCCATTCACGCCTGGAGCCTGCGGCGGCCGGGTGGCCCCGATGGTCACCATGCCGTTGCCTTCGTCGCGATGGACGACAGTGGCTACCTTGCCATCTTTCTGGAAGTAGTCGCCGGCATCCACGTTCACAAGCTGGAGCACGCTGGGGTTGAAGGCGAGTTCCATGGGCACGGAGAAGATATCCTGTCCGTTGACCACATTGACCTGCACCTGGAAGGTGCTGCCAACGGCCTGGTTCGAGCTTCCCGGCGAAAGGGTCAAAGCTACGGGTTGAGCGAAGCTGCTCCCGTTGCTGGCCGGTGGTGTGGTGGTATTGGGTGGCGGCGGGGCGCTGCCAGCCGCCAGCGTTGGCGCAGTACTGGGCAGCCCGGCGAAGGCGGAGCCCACCGGAGCTGGAGGCTGATTCGGGTTAGCCGGCGGAATGTATCCGCTGGCCGCACGCTCGGCATTCTGCGCGGGCTCGGCCTGCTGGCGCAGGGTTTCGAGCGCCGCGCTGGCAGCCCCAGCGGCGGTCGAAGGATTCGCCACGTTGGGAGCGATGTTCACAGAGTCCGGAATGTCGGCGTAGGCTGTGGGCGGATTGGGATCGCGACGCAGTTCTACGTCAGAGCTGGTACCGGTGTCGATGGCGGCGAGGTTGACGCGTGTAAGAACCGACTCGCGGACAATGTGCGGAATGATCAGGAAGACGAGTTCGTCGGTCTGCACTTCCTTCTGCTGCGAGCTGAAGAAGTACTTGAGAAAGGGGATTTCGCCGAGGTAGGGAGTGCCCGAGACGTTCTTGTTGTCCTGCTTGGTGACAATGCCAGCCATAACGGATGGCTCGCCATCCTTCAACTGAATCACCTGTTCAAGCTTCCGCTGAGCGATGATGGGTTCGGTGACTCCACCACCCTCTGACACACTGCCGTTCTGCTGTGAAACCTCTACGGTCGTCTTCAGCGAAACCTGGCGGTCGTAGTGGACCGTGGGAGTGATGTCGATATTGACGCCGACGTCCAGGTAGGTGAACTGGGTCTGCACGCCGATGCTGGCGACTCCGGTAGAGACGCCGGCGTTATAGCTGCCGGTCGCGATTGGAATCTTGGAACCGATCTTGAGCGTCGCACGCTGGCCGTCAGTCGCTCGGATACGCGGGTTCTGCAGCACACGTGTATCGGTGTCTGTCAGCAAGGCATTCAGGGTTCCCCCGGAGATCGTGACGGCGAAGTCGTTTGAATTGAGATGCGTCAGGTTGGAAAGCGTGAGGTTGCTGGTCGTCGTCGTGCTGGACGTGGTGGTCGATGTCGTTCCCGTCGTTGAACTCGTCTGGATGGAAGGCGTGAGGCCGATGGAGGTGGGGAGTGTGATGCCGAGATTGCGGAGCTTATCGCGATTGACTTCGAGGACGGCGACGTCGACGACCACCTCAGGACGCGCCCGGTCGAAGTCATTGATCAGCTTCTGGGCAAGGAGCAGCTGGTCACTGGTCGCGCGCATCACGATCGCATTCTGACTGGGGACCAGGTAGAGCTTTACGGAAGGATCGAGCAGGAGCCGCAGACCGGTCAGAATTTCGTTGCCATCGTTTGCCTGGGCGGCATTCGAGAGATAGAAGGTCTGGACCGAGAGTTCGTCGAGATCCGTGTGCTTGGTGCGGGAGCTCTGCGCCACGAAGATCGTGTTGGAAGAGATCGGCTTGTAGAACGTTCCGGCGACGGTGCCGACGATGCGCAGGGCGTCTGAGAGGGTGACGTTGGTCAGGTCGACGGGAATGCGCTTCGAGACGTAGTCAGGATCGAAAAGGACATTCAGCCCGGCCAACTTGCCGATCGATATATAGATGTTCTTGACATCTTCGACCGCGTGATAGGTGATGGGCGTGTCCGAGACCGGCTTCAGCACGATGGGTCCGGCGATCGAACCGATCTCATCCTGCACCTTGCTCGAATGAGACTTCTGCAGCAAGGCAGCCGCGGCGGCTGGGCCGGTAAGTGTCGGCGCCGGCTGATTTCGCTGCGTGATCTGGATCTCCTGCTCGGCGGCCTGGTTCGAGGGGTCGATCTCGCGTGCGCGAAGGAAGTTCTGAATAGCTCCAGTGAAATCGCCGTTCTGGCGCAGAACACGGCCACGGTCGACATGCTGGGTGGCGGCCAGAAAGCGCATCCGGTCGAAGTGCGTGCGGAAGCGGAGATCGTTCGGAGCCTTTTCGACGGCATGCTTGTATGCCTCGTACGCGGTGTCGTAGTCCTCCCGCACCTCGGCCGCCTGACCACGCTTGTTCCAAACGCCCGCGCTCTGAGCATGCGCGCTCAAGGTGAAGCAGGACCCGGCCAGCACAATGAAGCAGACAGCAAAGGTGGCGCTTCCCGGTTGAATGACGCGCTGGAGAGGGGCAAATACCTTGGAAACGAGAGGAGGGAACCCACGGCTCATGCTGAATCGAATCGCTTTCTGTGCACGGTAAGATGTCGCGGCGGTGCCCAGGACGTCCGCTCCGGCGACCGCGGGCGCGGAGGTGGAACGGATGAGGTGCTGTCCGGAGGTGAAATGGCGATCTGGACGTTTCATTTCACGGGGATGCAAGAGCGCTCTTGGCTCTGGCGAGTATAGCATTCTGGTCACAGTCAGCCTCGTTTACGGAAGCACAGCGGATTCGACTCGAGTCGGCGGGTGCGTGACTTCGCTCCTCGTCGCCCTGTCTCCGATTTAGACGGCATCGAAACCAGAACGGTAAGGCTCGACTACGGTTTCTTTGCCGCGTGTTAAACTTAGAGATTCGATGGCTCGTGGAATGCAAATGACGACTCCCACCCACCCGGTCAAGGCGGTGGTGAAAGAAAAGGACCGTGACCCGGTTGCGGCCGGCAAGCGTGACGCCGCGTTCAATCGCTCCGCCGGGTACAACTACTTTCTAACGGACAAGTATGAGGCTGGGGTCGCCCTGCGCGGTACCGAGGTCAAGTCGATCCGCGAAGGCAAGGCAAATCTCAAAGATGCATACGGGCTTTTGAAGAACGGCGAATGCTTCCTGTTGAACGCGCACATCGGCCACTTTTCGCACGGCAATACGATGAACCACGAAGAACTGCGCACGCGGAAGCTGCTGCTGCACAAGGACGAGGTGCGGAAGCTCGAGGCCGCCACCAAGCAGAAGGGCTACACGCTGATACCGGTCCGCCTCTATTTCCGCAATGGGCGAGTCAAATGCGAGATTGCGCTCGCCAAGGGCAAGATGGAGTATGACAAGCGCGCTACTGAGAAGAAGCGTGAGGGTGACAACGAGGCGAAGGCGGCCATCGCCCGCAGTCAGCGGCGCTAGTCCGGCTTCAGTTCGTGGGGCCTGAGTCCGTTTAGGCATCTCCATCAGCGCAAGTTAGGATAAAGGCCATGGACACTCGTCTGGTTTTTCAAGACCCTGCAACCATGACCTCTGGTTTGCTCGCCGTTTTCGCTGTAGATCGGGCTGTTGGCAAGGATGCGGAGCCGAATCCGGTTCTGCTCACCACATCAGAAGACATGATTCGAGCTGTCGGGAAAGTCCTCGGCTCGGGTGAATTCAAGGCGGGGCTGTGCGAGACGCTGCTGATTCACGACCCGGACGGGCTGAAGGCCTCCCGCCTGTTGATTGTCGGACTGGGCAAGGCCCGGAAGCTCTCCGCGAATGAGGTCCGCAAAGGTGCCGGCTGCGCGGTTCGTGCCGCCAAGCCCCGTAGCATCCGGGACGTCGCCATCGCTTTCCCCGAAGACAGCGCTCTGGCCGGCGAATATACGGAGGCGCTAGTACACGAGCTTACCTCCCGCGCTTTGACCGAAGGCGCCGAGATCGCCGAACCTGACTGGGACACGTATAAGAGCGACCGCAAAGACCAGAGCGTTCGCAGCCTGGTGATTGTTGCCAATCCCGGAGAAAAGACTTCGATCGCCGAGATCCAGAAGGGCTTCGACGAGGGACAGATCGTCGCGCGCGCGCAGAACTTTGCCCGCACCCTGGTCAACGAACCCGGAAACGTGCTGACGCCGACGACTCTGGCGGAGCGCACCAAAGCGATGTGCGGCGAAGTCGGGCTTGCCTGCGAGGTTTACTCGACCGAGAAGCTGAAGGAACTCGGCATGGGCGCGTTTGCCGCGGTCGCGCAGGGCTCGGCCGAGCCACCCGCGCTGATTGTCATGACCTACACGCCGGCGGGCGAGCGGGCCGCCGATGCTCCCGTGCTTGGCCTGGTCGGCAAAGGAATCACCTTCGATACCGGCGGAATCTCGATCAAGCCGGCCGAAAACATGGACAAGATGAAGTACGACATGGCCGGCGCGGCCGCAATGATCGGAGCCATGCACGCCATCGCGGAGATCAAGCCAAGGGTGAAGGTCATCAGCGTGATCTGCTCAGCCGAGAACATGCCCGACGGCAAGGCCTATAAGCCGGGCGACGTTCTCACCACGATGAGTGGCAAGACAATCGAGATTATCAACACCGACGCCGAAGGCCGACTAGTGCTCGCCGACGGATTGCACTACGCCAAAACCCTTGGCTGCACCCACCTGATCAACGCCGCGACGCTCACCGGTGCATGTGTGGTCGCACTTGGCTATCTGAACGTGGGCGTGTTTTCAAATGATGACGCAACCTGGGATCAGTTCAGCGCACAGCTTCCCAGGACCGGAGAGGGGTTCTGGCGGCTTCCCTGCACCGACGACTACAAGGATGGCATCAAGAGCCAGATCGCGGACATGGTCAACGCCGGCTCACGCGCCGGCGGAGCCATCAACGCAGCCATGCTGCTGAAGGAGTTCGTCGGCGACACGCCGTGGCTGCACCTCGACATCGCCGGCTGCGCTTGGAATGAAGATCTGAAGCCGTGGCTGCCGAAGGGACCAACGGGTATCGCCGTGCGTTCGATTGTGGAGTGGGTACGGAGCTACTAAAGCAGGGGTAGGGTGTAGGGATCAAGTTGTACGGACTCGGGACTCAGGGCTCGGGGAGCGGACGCGGGCACGACTATTCTTGCCCAGCTTCCTACTCCCTGCTTCGCCCTACACCCTATCCCCACCTCCCTACTTTTCCGTGCTGAATGTCTCGATGATCTGCTTGTTGAACGCGGGGATGTCATCCGGCTTGCGGCTCGTGATCAGGTTACCGTCGACCGAGACCTCCTTATCCACCCAGCGCGCGCCGGCGTTCAGCAGGTCGGTGCGGAGCGAGGGCCAGGAGGTAAGGGTCCGCCCCTCGACCACAGCGGCTTCGATCAGAATCCAGGGTGCATGGCAGATGGCGCTTACGGGCTTCTGCGCGGTGAAGAAGCTCTTGACGAAGCTCACCGCCTCGGGAACCTGGCGCAGCTTGTCGGGGTTCATCGCGCCACCAGGCAGGTGGAGCGCGTCGTAGTTGTTTGGGTCTGCTTCTGAAAGCTTCACGTCGACGTCGATCTTCTTGCCCCAGTCCGTCATGTCCCAGGCCTTGATCTGGCCGGAGTGGATGCCCGCCTCCGGTGCGATGACATCGACCCGCGCACCTGCATCCTTCAGCGCCTCAACCGGCTTGGTCAGTTCAACCTCTTCAAAACCCTCAGTGGCGAGGATGGCGATCCGCTTGCCGGCCAGCGGTCCGGTCTTCTGCTTGTCTTCGCTGCTATCGAAAATACCCATCGTGTGACTCCTTGCCGGCCTTCGCCGGTCCAGCACGTGGGAGTGCACACAAGGGTGCGGCGTTGCCCGGTGTCGGCTGGGGGCACCGCCGCGCAAACACCAGGCAACGCGGCTACATGACGGTCGGCACTTCGATCCCCAGGTAGCCGAGCGCACGCACAATCTCGCGCCGCGCGACCGCCGCCGTAGCCAGCAACAGGGCGCGCCGGTCCGGGTCCTGCTCGGTCAGGATGTGGTGGCGATGGTAGAAGTTGTTGAACTGCTGCGCGAGCTGAAACGCGTATTTGGTCAGCAGCGCGGGCTCAGCCGAGGCAATCGTCTGCTCCAGAAGCACCGTTAGCCGGGACGACGCGAGCCACGTCTCCCACAGGCTGGTTCCCTCGTCTCCGTTCAGCAAAGTTGTCAGAACGTCAGCCGGCGGAAGCTGGGCCAGCGCGTCGGCCTGCGAGATACCAGCCTTGCGGAAGATGTTCGACGCACGGACCGCGGCGTATTGCACGTACGGGCCGGTCTCGCCCTCGAACGAAAGAGCGTCCTTGAAGTCGAAGGCTATGATGGTATTCCGGTTGAACCGCAGCATGAAGTAGCGGAGCGCTCCGACGGCGATCTGTTTCGCAATTTCTAGGCGCTCGGCGTCCTCGAGTTCCGGGTGGCGGTTGTCGACCTCGGCCTTCGCCGCGGCGATTAGCTTGTCGAGCAGATCGTCGGCCTTGACGCCTAGCCCTTTGCGGCCGGAGACCTCGATGAATGGGCGAGCCTTATCCTCTTCCGAGATCGTGTAGCCCAATTCGAGCGCACAACGCGGCGTCAACGCCACCTTCTCGTACGAGAAGTGCGTGTAGCGGTCCGCTGCCTCGGTGTACCCCATGCCGCGCAGGGCGGCGATGACGTTGTTCTGCGGGTCCGACTGCGACGAGTCGATCACGTTGTAGATCGCGTCCGCCTTGGCGAAGACCGGGTGCGAGGCATCGTTCGCTGCGGAGTCGCCGGTCGAGCTCCAGCAGGTGTGCGAGGCATACTCGTGAAACTTCTCGTAATAGAAATCCTTCGCCAGCAGCCCGAACTTCCAGAGGTGGTAGGCGATGTCCTTGCCCACGTAGGTGACAGTGCCGTTCGAGCGCACGATCACCTTCGCCTCTTCGTCCGGGCCGTCGTCGGCCAGGCCCTCGGTGTTGGCGCGCCGCATCACCCAGCAGCCCTTGTTCTTGCCCTCGGTCTCCTGATAGAGCACGCCCTTCCGGATCATCAGCGCGCGTGCCGCGTCCCAGAAGTGCAGCGATAGGATCTCCGACTCGCGCGGCAGGAAATCGTACTCGATGCCGAGCCGCTCCATCGTCTCGAGATGCCGACGCAGCACGGACGTCGAGATGATCTCGGCGATCGTCGCCGTGTCGTTTCCCCCGGTCTCGAGCGCGTGCAGGGTGTCGAGCCGGATCTTCTTGCGCCGGGCAAGCTCCTCCGCCGGCTGGCCCGCCTCGGTGTACCACTGGCTGACACGGGCATACAGGTCCCAGCAGAAGAAGTCGATCAGCTCGTTCGTCTCGTAGATCTCGGTGAGGCGTTCGCGGACACCGCTCAGGTCGAGGCCAAGCAGGTGCGTGAAGCCGACGACCACGTCAGCCACCTGCACGCCGGTGTTGTCGATGTAGTTCTGCACGCCGATCTTGAAGCCGGTCTTGTAGGCGTCCGGCCGGAGCAGACGCGCGAAGGTATCGCCCAGGATGGCATTGCGCAGGTGCCCGATGTGCGCGGCCTTGTTCGGGTTGATGCTGGTGTGCTCGATCAACCGGAATCCCGGCCCACCCAGGTCGGCATGCTGATCGCGCGCAATGCGCTCGACCGTAGCCGCCCGGTGAAGCCGGATGTTGAGGTAGCCGGCGCCGGCAACCTCGACCGACGCAATCCCCGCCAGGCCCGCCGGGTCTTCGGCGATCGCCCGCTCGAGCGCCTGCTGCAACTCGGCCGCAATCATGCGCGGAGCCTTGCGCAGGCGCTTTGCCAGCTCAAACGCGACAGGTAGCGCGAGTTCGCCAAGGGCCGTCGACGGCGGCTGCTCGACAGCCAGATGCGAGAGCGTGACGTCGTACTTCGAAACGAGAATAGACTGAATGCGGGTGAGGAGCGTCTGCTGGATTGTGCGATACATTTTGGTTAGTTCCAGTTTACCTTCGGAGAAGGATTGGGCGAACGCGAGGAAGATCGCGGCGTCCTTTGGGAGAAGAAGTTGTCGCTGGACGTAAATCACCCGCCCGCGTGGCGTGCACCGGCGATGGTGTCGCTGCTCACACTGTTCGCGCTCGGCGTCCACGGATTCCATCCCTATGTCGAGGACGGCGGCCTCTATGTAGCCGGGATTGAAAAGCTGCTCCACCCGGCGCTTTTCCCGTTCTGGACCGAATTCGTCACCGAACATCTGCGCTTCTCGCTCTTTGCTCCCGCGGTGGCGGCCCTTGTACGTCTCAGTCACATCCCGCTGAGCTTCACGATCTTCGCTCTCTACCTGGCAGGAATATGGTTGACCCTCTTCGCGGCCAGCATGTTGCTGAAGCGGGTGACCAAGAGCGAATATGCCTGGGCCGGTGGACTCGCGCTGCTCACCTGCTGGCTGACCCTGCCCATCGCGGGCACATCGCTGATGCTGATGGACCCCTATCTGACGGCGCGCACCTTCTCGACGCCATTGGTGCTCCTGGCGCTTACCTGGACTTTGGACGCAAAGCAGAGCCTACGGCCAAAATGGCTTGCGGTAGCTCTTATGCTTCTCGCTGCGGCCGCCATACATCCATTAATGGCAGCCTACGGTTTTGCCGCCGTCGTCGTTCTTTCGCTTGCGGGCTCAAAGAGCCGCGACGTCCGGCGGAGATCTCCGTGGCTGCTGTTTGCAGTGGCTGCCATCGCGGCCGCCATCGTTCAGGCCACCGCGCCGGTGGAGTCGCCGACTTACATCCGCATAGCGCTCACACGCTATTACTGGTTTCCTCTCGCATGGGAGTGGTACGAACAGCTTGGACTGCTCGCGCCGCTGCTTCTGCTCTGGTGGTTTGCGCGGCGGAATGACCAAAGGCGCACTTGGAAGCTGATGGCGCGGACAGCGATCATGCTCGCGCTGATCTCGCTGACGGTGGCAGTGCTCTTCGCGCACGCAGGTTATGCCACGCACCTGCTGGCCCGGCTGCAGCCCTTGCGGGCCTGGCAGATCGTCTACGAATTGATGATCCTGCTGCTGGGCGCGTGGCTGGGAGAGTTCGTCTTGCGGAGCCACACCTGGCGCTGGCTGCTCCTGTTCGCAAGCATGGGCGGCATCCTCTTCTTCGTCGAGCGCGCAACCTTCCCCGATTCAGCGCACATCGAGTTTCCCTGGGCCGCGCCAACCAACCCCTGGGAGCAAGCCTTCGTCTGGGTTCGCGACAACACCCCCCAGGACGCGCTCTTCGCGCTCGACGCACACTACATCGCCGACGGCAAGCGTGAAGACGCGCAGTGCTTCCGTCCAATTGCTGAACGCAGCGCGCTCGCAGACTACTCGAAAGATGGCGGCGAAGCTTCCATCACGCCCGAGCTCACCTCAGCCTGGAGCACAGGCGAGCAGGCGCAAACTGGTCTCGAACAAGCAACCGATCTCTCCCGTCTGCAGCGCCTGCAGCCACTCGGCGTAAGTTGGATTGTGCTCGAAACGGGCAGTCCCACTAGCTGGAACTGCCCGTACCGGAACGACACCGTCAAGGTCTGCCGCCTCCCTTAGTTTCAGTTCCCGGTCGGCTTGGTGGTGACGCTCGCCGTGGCCGCGGGTACGGCCCGGGTGAGGATGATCGACTCCTGGTCCTTGTTGTCGATCTTGGTGTAGAAGGTGCGGAGTTCATCGTACTCGGCCGGCATGAAGAACGGGCTGGCCAGGGTCAGGTTTCGGAAGGTAGTGATCGTGTTCGGGCCCTTGCGCGCATTGAACTCATACTGCGCGATTTGCTTCATCATGCCGTGTTCGGTCTCGGGCGCCGACTCGACGACAAGCGAGGCCGGCAGCTTCCAGCGGACCGCATCCTGCGTATAGCTTGCGAAGTGGAGGTCGACTGCAATTTCGCGTTTGGGCGCGGAGAACTTCGGCTTCGAGTTCATCTGGAAGAGGAATGCCGGCACCATCAGTCGCTTGCCCGTCGATGCGCCAACGGGTCCCTTGATGCTGTAAGTCACAATGAGCGGCTTGCTTGAGTCGGCGAGGTTGGCGATATCCGTCACCTTGATCTCCATTCCACCGGCGAGCATTTGTTCAAGCTCCACCCGCAGAGCGTCACGGAGACCGGTGTCGTCATCCCGCAGACCAGCCTGCCGCCAGTGCAACGCCGGGTCTCCGAAGTAAGTAAGCATTACGGTTCCGCTCGCAACCCCGTTATCGTCGAGCGCAAGATCGCCGATCCGCTTTACATGACCGAATTTATAGCTTTCCGCAGGAGCCGTATACATCTCCGCCCCGCTGTCGGTCTGACGAATGCCGCTCGAAAGCGCGTGCTGCCACGCAAGATGGCCCGGCTCGCAGTAGCGCTGGCCGGGATCATAGCTAACATCTTTGCCATCCACATTCACGATCGCGATGTAGTCATCCAGCTGGCGCAGGGTCAGGTACATCGGGATGAAGAAGCGCGACTGGCGATCCGAGACCCCGGCCAGGTAAGCCTTCAGCCCGGCCGCACGCGCCATCGCGACGTAGAGCTCCGCCAGCTGGTCTCCACTGCCACGCTTGCGCGCAAGTACATCGTCCGTCGTTTTCATATCCCGAAGCCCGGCGGCTCGCTCTTCGCGTGTGCTGTGCTCCCGGGTGAAGTCGGTATTCTCAAACGTCATCACCGCGGCGTACAGCTTGTCTGCCTTCTGCTGCTGTGTGTCGGTCGGAAGCACCAGGTCTTTGACGTACTCCTTCACATGCGAGTTCGGTCCGATGAACTTGTCGCGATCCCTAGCCCATGTCTTGCCCTCCTTCGCCCAGAACTCCTGAGGGTTCTTGTACTGGGTGTAGTAAAAAAGCACGCGGTAGGAAAGCGTGTCGACCGGGGGCATGTACTCCTCGTGAACCGTGGGCGGGATATCGTGCACGTCCAGTGTGAGTTCGATGCCCTTTTGCATCGGAGCAGCGCCCTGTTTCACCTTCGCGCCTTCCGGCAGAATTGGCGCCCATGCGACCGAGCCGGACACGACATCCCCCTTCTCGTTGACCAGCATCTTGTCCGTGGGACGCCACATGTAGTGCGCTTTTTTGACGAACAGGTCCGACTGGATAAACCAGTCCGGCGACCAGTAGCTGTTGTCATCGAATCGAATCTTGTAGCGGTACTCGATGATGCTGCCGACCTCGACCGCGGGCAGGGTGAAGACCTTTTCGTTCTCCTTCAGGCCGGCACTCTTGACCACCAGCTTGTCGTATGGCTTGCCCGTAAACGGAATGATCGTTCCGTCGGGATGAATGGTACGCCCCTGAATCGTGTCGATGCTGAAGCCGTTCGAGCCGCTGATGAACGGAAGCTCCACATTGGCATGCTCTTTACCCGCGGCGGTCAGCACCTTCAGACGAACATACATGCTGTGCGCGTGCAGCGCATCTTCGGTTGTCTGCTCCTTGTAGAGGTAGAGCGCCGGCGCGCCCGGAACCTCGGGCAGAGACGTCATCTCAAGCTCCTCCTTCGTGGGAACCGTCCACTGGGCGCGAGCAGCTGGGAGTGCGGTGGCAAACAGGAACAACAAGGCGGAGGCAGTGACGCGAGGGCTATACATTTCAGATTTCCCGGGATTAGAGTAAGTGAGTTTTAGAGAGAAACAAAGAGCTACTTTTTCTTCAGTACGGCGCGATTTTGTTCGTCGTTGGAAATGACCTCGGCGAGCTTCCGCAAGTCCTCATAGCGGCTCGCCGGCAGCGTCACTTCACGCACCGTGTAGGTCCTCATGTAATGCAGCGAGTTCCCCTTCAGCTCCGTCGAGCTTTCATATGCGGCAAAGCCAAGGTCGAGCTTCACCGGCTCCGGCAGTTCGTCCGGCGCATAGCCGTCCGGAATCTGGATGGTGAAGTCATCTTTTTCCTGCATCGCCTCATCGAGGTTGATGGGCAGGCTGCGTACCTTGCGGTCGACGTCCAGACCCTCGGTCCCGATCACGCGCGGACGCACCATCAGCAGCGGCCCGGCATGGCGCGCATAGCGCTCGGCCGAGAGGTTGAAGCGTGTGGTCAGGTCCTTGTTGAAGGCTGCTGCGTTCTCTACTTTCACGTCCGTCAGGCTGAACGAGACCAGGTCGTTGCTCAAGGCCTTCTGCAGAAACGTCTGCTGCGCCTTCTCATCGTGGCCGAGATAGAGGCTTCTTCGCCGCTCTGACAGATCGCCGAAGCGCGTCTCCGTGTAGTTGCCTTTGAGCGAACCATCGGGCTCCAGTTCAAGCATCGCCGACCGGTGAATGTTGTTCAGCTCCGGCTTCAGCACCGGAATCTGCACAATCTCGCTGTCCTTACCCTCGACGATCACCGCATAGCCGCCCTGGAGCCCATGCTCCAACTGCCCGAACGCCGTCTTGTCCCATGTCGGGTCGACGATCAGGTAGCGTTTGCCGGTCTTCGTCTTCACTACCGAGCGCAGCTTCGGCGAATCGTAGCCTTCTGGGATCTGCACTGCCGCAATCGCGTGATTGCCAAGCACCGAAGGAGCATCGGGATCGACGAAGCCGCGCGAGGTATCCACCAGCACGAGCGCGGAGTGGATCCCTACGGTCGAAAGCATCGCCGAGAGCAGGGTCGACTTGTCCTTGCAGTCGCCGTAGCCATTGCGGAAGATTTCGGCCGCAGGATGCGGCTGCCGTCCGCCGATGCCCTTCTCAATCACAAAGTAGCGAATGTCCTTCTGCACAAACTCCGCGATCGCTTCGGTTTTTTCATAGAAGTCCATTTTGCCCGCGGTAAGCGCCTGCGCCCTGGCGGCAATCTCGGGCGTCGCCGTCATGCGGTCGCGTGCAAGCGTATCGTAGAAGGCGCCCACGCCGCGCCAGGTGCCGAGATCAGGCGTACCCGCAGGCGCAAAGTGCACCGTCATCCGCCCCATCAGCGCCTCCATGTCCGGCGCCATGGGCACATGCTCGAGATCGATCCCCGGAACGTTGTTCGCCTCCCAGCGATAACGTTGATGTTCGAGATCGATCGCCTTCACCTGCTCGCGATGCGCGAAGACGGTGTTGTACTGGTAGTTCGGCGGAAGCTCGAGCGTATAGCTCTGCTTCACCCGCGGAATGTCATCCTGCAGAAACCAGTTGTCCTCGTGCTTATAGGACGCAAGCCGCTGCTCATACTCATACGCCACGACGCCGCCGGGGTCGCGGCCTGGAGGGCTTGCTGCCTTCACCTTCTCGTCAACGATCAGGGCACTGTCGCCACCACCCAGGCCGGCTTCAATCATCTCGTTGTCCTTCATGGCATACTCACGGCCATCCGGACCGATACTCCAGACGTGCATCGACAGGATCTTGCTATCGTTATCAAAAAATACTCGAACGATGCCGTCATCCCTTCCGCTCGGCCGCAGAATCTTGACCACCTTGCGAACGTGTTCAACAGCTTTGCCATCCTTGTCGACCGAGAGCGTAGTTTCGCTCATCAGGACGACGGCATCGGTATTTACGGGATAGCTCGGAAGCGGAGCGGCGACTGCCTGATGGACCCAGTCGGGAACAGAATCCTTCGCGAACGCGGCGCTGCGGCCAAGCAAGAGAACGCAAAGGGTGACCAGGGTACAGGCGGACTTCAAGGCACGGCTGTGCCCGGTACGACAAACCAACGACAGGGAGTTCATCAAAGCCTTTCAGCTGCAAACTTCTTATAGAGCAGACGGAACGGCAACCAACAGGCCGATTCAAGAACAAATGAGCGTGGCACCGTTATACGGTCTGAGATCGCATTCCTGCAATGCCTTTTTTGTACAACCACGGGATGACACAGGGCCCGCTCCATAACAGGAACGAGCCCCTTTTCTGCAGGTTACGAGAGTGTCTACGGAACGCGCAGCGGACGGAAACCTTCGACTGGGAAGTTACCTGTCGGGTAATCGTCATTCGCAAACTGCTGCCGAAATAGGTAGCGCACGAAGAATCCGCCAGTAATCGTGTTGTAGTTGTTCGTATTGTTGGCAGAGACAAATCCACCTGCGAACCAGTGGTCGGCGATCCGGTATGCACCCTCTGAATTGAACGAGTAGTTCCCACCCGTGTTGCTGTTCTCCGGATACTGGCCACATGTGTGGTTTGCGATCTGCGCCGTCAGGCAGTTGAGCGAGGTCTGAAAGCCACTCTGGACCCCGCGGTCAAGTGGGAAGTAAAGCTGGCTCGCCTCCTGAAACGTCTGCACACCGACCGCCCCCTGCAGCGTGTAATGAAAGTTGTTCTTGTACCGGCCGGCAAAGGAGACAGGAACTGAAGCCAGGAAGTATGCCGTCGGGCTGAAGTACCCACCAAGTCCATAGGAGAGAGGCCGCTCGTTCTGCGCATAGTGCATGCCGAACGCCGACACACCCACGTTCAGCTTTCCATAGCCTGAGAAGGTGTGCGCCAGAAAGTACGCGCCCGCCGAGCCCTCAATCTTGTTGTTCTGCAGAACGTGATAACCGGTCAGCGAAGCGCCGTCCGCCGTGATGTAGAAGCCCGCCTTCTCATCGCCCGCGTCGAACCTGATCCCTCCTCCGGTCGACACCACGCCGCCCCAGATGTTGCCCGCATAGACTGCGGTTGCCGTGCCGGGATCGCGTAACCCGGCATAGGAGAGCTGCGTCTCCGTCACTGCGTCACGGGCTGCAGTCAACGTAAGGTGCGTGTTCGGTTTGAACAGCGCGCGTCCGGTGACATTCTCCACCAGGAACTCGTATGGCGTGTAGCCAAGCGCCAGCGCGAAGTTGCGTCCCGTAGCCTGCAACTCTCCACCGATACCGTTGGCTGACTGCTGCGAAGGAGCAAATGCCGCCGTCGCCGAGTTATACGTGCCGATCACCGGGCTGCCGGTCACGCCCGTGTAATTGGTGATGTCAAACTGGCCGGAGTTGAGAAAGACCGCCTTCGGAACCACCGTCAGCCGGACATTGTTGCCGGCCGCGTAGGAAGCTTCAAAAGAGGTTTCGAGATCGGTGAGGCGATCGTACCCGACCACACCGCTGCGATATCTTGCACCGCCCGTGCCACCCAGCCAGCCGCTGTACGAAGCCTCAAGCTCCGCCAGGTCGCGCTCCGCCTGCTGCCGCTCTGTAAGCGGAACCTGCGGCGCGAGCACCGGCCCGGTATAGTAACCGCCACGCAGCGGCGGAACCTGCTTCTGCATCAGGTCCGAATCGGACGGCGCGGCCGGCAGCGGGTATGCCGGACCGACAGCAGGAAGTGGCTGCGAGCCGAGCGTCTGTCCTACACCGGGGTAGCTCATCCCCTGTGCCGGGGCCGACTGCTGCGGCTGCGGTGCCGTTTTCGCCGCGCGAGCCGTGCCGGAGCGCCGGCGCGTCGCCGTCCCGCCCGTGTTGGGCTGCGGATACTGCTGCCCGTAGCTGTCACCCGTGGCAGTGGTCCCCTGCTGCGGCTGAACGTAGACTGGTGCCTGCTGTACCGCACCGGTAGGACGCTGGGCAGGAAGTCCGGACTGCGTGCCGCCGTTGTACTGTGCAGGCTCGGTTGGAGGCGTCGTGTAGTCGTCCGGCGGAGGCGTGCTCTGGCCGGTGACCGGCGCCTGCGTCTGCCGGCGACGCGCTGCGGCCCGTTGGGCGGCCAGATCAGGACTCTGCGTTGAACGCGGCTTCGGCTTCTGCGTCCCCGAATATTTCGCCGTCGGCAACACATCCGTGACATCAGGTTTTTTAATGGTTCGCGTCGCGGGCGTGCTGCCAAGCTGCACCGATTGCGGCTTGGGAGGCGTGTAAGGCACATAGGGCCCGTAGACGTCGCTGGCGGACGGCTGCGGAACCTGTGGCGCGGGAGGCGTCTGCCGAGGCGCCGACTG
>CAZZZP010000014.1:0-67093 GCA_964658635.1 Lichenicola sp.
TGCGCAGGCCGTTATCGTCGCCATTGATGCACGCCGGGCCGAAGGCGCGGCCGACCCTGTCGGCGAAGCAGAGGTCTTCGTCTCGGGCGGACGTAAAGCCACCGGCCTCCGGCTGATCGACTGGGCGCGAGAGGCCGAGCAGCGCGGCGCAGGCGAAATCCTGCTCACATCGATGGATGCCGACGGCACCCGCGCCGGCTTCGACCTCGAACTCACCGCCCGCGTCTCGGCCGCCGTCCAGATTCCCGTCATTGCAAGCGGCGGCGCAGGCTCAGCCCAACACTTTTCGGAGGTCTTCCGCGCCGGCAAGGCCGATGCCGCGCTTGCCGCCAGCATCTTCCACTTCGGCGTAACCGACTCGCGCGCCCTCAAAGCCGAACTCCAGCGCGACGGCATTCCGGTCCGCCTGCCGTGCTAGCTGGTCTCCCCCAATTGACAACGAACAACGGAGAACGTACTTGCTCATCCCATCCATCGACCTTATGAACGGCCAGATCGTCCAGCTCGTCCACGGCGAAACCCTCAAGCTCGCCTTCGACGACTTCGATTACTGGATCGACCGTTTCCGTGCCTACCCGCTCGTCCAGCTCATCGACCTCGATGCCGCCATGCGCAAGGGCGACAATCGCGCGCTGATCGAGAAGATCTGCAAACAGCTCCCCTGCCAGGTTGGGGGAGGCCTCAAGACCGCGGCCGACGGCCAGGCCCTGCTCGACGCCGGCGCACACCGCGTCATCTTCGGCAGCTCGCTCTTCGGCGCGCAGACGGAGGACGAATCAAAGCGCCGCCACAAGCTCATCCGGCTCGAGTTCGCCGAATCGCTCTCCAAACAGCTGGGCGAAGACAAGCTATGCTTCTCGGTCGACACCAAGGCTGGCAAGGTCGCGGTCCGCGGCTGGCAGGATTCTGTCGACCTGACGCCTGAGGAGGCCATCACCTGGCTCGAAGACTCCTGCGCGGCCTTCCTCTACACCCACGTCGACACCGAGGGCACCATGCAGGGCTTCCCGCAGGAGATCGCGGCCATCCTCCGCTCGTGCACGGCCAAGCAGCTCATCGTAGCTGGAGGCATCAAGCAGCAGTCCGAAATCGACGCGCTCGACGCTATGGGCGTTGACGCAGTCGCCGGTATGGCGGTCTATTCGGGAATCCTCAAAGCCTAGGAACAGGGAGTAGGAGATAGGGTATAGAGGTTCCAGGTAAGCCCTGCACCCTATCCCCTACTTCCTGCACCCTGTCCTTAGTCTTTCGTATCGCCTTCAGGAATCGCGTAGTATCCCTTACGCGTGGTCACCTTCAGGCCCTTGCCGCATTCCAGCCCGATCGTGCGGAACTTGCCGTCGAACTCCTTGTTGGTCGGCGTGTAGCTGAGCAGGTACTGGGTGCGAAGCTCATCCTGAATCTGCGCGAACGCGTCTTCAAGACGCTTGCCGTTGTTGCCCACGTTGATCACGCGGCCGCCGGTCTGGGTGGCGAGCTGTTCCATGTCGCGGTCGCCCGTGTAGCCCATCTGGAAGCCGCCATAGAAGCCCCGGTCGGCGATCAGGATCACGTAAACGATTGCGTTCGCCTTCTGCGCTG
The DNA here is from genome assembly GCA_964658635.1 of Lichenicola sp. Lineage (GTDB taxonomy): Bacteria > Acidobacteriota > Terriglobia > Terriglobales > Acidobacteriaceae > Edaphobacter. Next base: position 1,582 of record CAZZZP010000014.1, read on the forward strand.
CCTCGGTCGCCGTCTTCAGCGTCTCCTGCGAGCCCTGGTCACCGCCGTCGGTCAGCATCACGAGGATCTTTCGGCCCGCCTCGGCGCGCAGCTTGTCGTGCGCGGCCAGGTAGACCGCGTCGTAGAGCAGCGTGCCGCGTGCGGTTCCGTTTCCCGTTACGGACCCCGTTCCCGCCCCGGTGTTGATCGACGCCTTGTCCATCGCGCGGCGAATCTCACGCGGCGAGTTCGTATAGTCCGCCAGCAGGTCCACGTTGATGTCGAACGAGATCAGGAACGCCTCGTCCTTGGGTGTCAGCACGTCCTTCAGGAACTCGGCGCCGGAGGTCTGCTCGAGCGGCAGTACATTCTGCTGGCTTCCGCTGGTATCGAGCAGGATCCCGATCGTCAGCGGCAGGTTCTTCTCCTGCGTAAAGTTCTTGATCTTCTGCGGTTCCTTGTTCTCGATCAGGTTGCAGTCGTCTTTTTTCAGGTTGGTAATAAACCCGTTCTTGTCCCGTGCAGAAAAGTAGACGTTGACCAGGTTGGTCCCGATCTTCAGCGTCTCGAGTGGATTGTTCTCCTCTTCCTGGGCCGGCGCGTCACTCTTCGGCGGAGGACCGGTAGGCGAAGGAGCCTCCTGCGCGTGCAGGCGAGGCAGAACGAGTGCGGGAAGCAGGGAAGCGGAGAGCAGGGCGGCAGTGGCGGCTAAACGCGTGAAACGCATGATTCGTTAGACGCGAATGGCGAATTTAAGTCCCATGGAATTCATGCCCGGCCAAGGTGCAAACCATACTGGCGCAACGACTCTCACCCCGCCTGCGTCCAAGCCTTGTAGCCGCGCAGGAACCAGCGAAACGCCGCGCGCTGATACTCTAATCGCTGTACCTTTTAGTTCGGCCTTGGCCGGGGAGAGACCCAAAGTGAAATTCATCTTGATGGCTGGCGCACTTGCCCTCACCGTGCAAACCGCGCAATTGCCAGCCCAGCAGACGCAAGCTCCCGCACCCCAGCAGGCGATCCCCGACGCGCCCCGCCCGCAGACCGGGCTGCCCACCGTCACCCCTGGCATCGGCGCCGCGGCGACTTCGACCTCAAACACCGCGCCAGCGGCAAACGACCCCGACCAGCCGGCGGTCCCCTCCTCGCTGCAGTCCACGCAGGCGCCCGCCCAGACCCAGGCGCCTGACTCCGACTTCGTCCCCGACCTTCCCGCCAGTGGCCAGGCCGCCAATGCCTTCGGTACCCTGGTCCTCCAGACCAACTTCGTCGACGTTCCCTTCACCGTCAAGGACTCCCGCGGACAACTCGTTCCCGGCCTCACCTGGCGCGACATTCGCGTCTATGAGAACGGCATCCGGCAGCAGATGAAGGTCTTCACCGTCGACCCGTTCCCGCTCTCGGTCGCACTGGTCATCGACCAGAGCCTCCCGTTCGACACCATGAGCCGCGTCAACAACGCGCTCGGCGCGCTTCCGGCAGCCTTCACCAACTACGACGAGGTTGCCGTCTACACCTACAACAACGGCCCCAAGCTCCAGACCACCTTCACCGGCGGCCAGAGCCCGCGCCTGGCCGCGGTCGTCGAGCACACCAAGGCCACCGGCCGCGACCCGCTCTACTATGCGCCGGGTGAAGCCCTCGGCGGACCCACCGGCATCAAGATCAACGGCGGCGCCGACGACCACATCAACCCGCTCGTCTCGGGCGGCCCCGGCAGCCCGCAGGGAGTCTCCACCCAGCAGGTGCCGCGCGAGGTCCACACCCTCAACGACGCCATTCTGATGGCCGCACAGTCGCTGACCAAGGTCGACCGCCAGCGCCGCCGCATCATCTATGTCATCTCCGACGGTAAAGAATACGGCTCGACCGCGAAGACCAAGGATGTCATCCGCTACCTTCAGGCCAATCGCATCCAGGTTTACTCGACGCTGGTAGGAGACTCAAGCGTGGCCGGCCTGGGCTTCGTCGATCGCTTCCATCTGCCGCTCGAAATGCGCGACAACATCCTGCCCGTCTATACCCGTGCAACCGGTGGCCAGTCGTACGCAGAGTACCGGACCAATGGCATCGAGAAGAGCTTCGCCCAGATCGCCGAGCAGGTCCGCACCCAATACACCGTCGGCTACTACTCGCGCGAGCCTTTCATCGACGGCAAGTACCGCACGCTCGAAGTTCGCGTGCTGCGTCCCAACCTCACGGTGATTGCCAAGCTCGGCTACTACCCCTCCGCACAGGACATCCGGCCCCAGGCGCCCGCGCAGCCCGCAGCTACCACCACCAAGCAGTAAACCCCAACGGGTCCCGACTTCATCGCAGCGCAACGTGATGAGCGGGGCCCGTTCTCTTTTCCTGAAGCCTCTTTTTTATGCCAGATATTCCAGCAAACGCCATCCAGGCCCTGCTCGCCGCGGGCTTCTGGGGGATGGGCGATTTCTCCGGCGGAATGAGCGCCAAATCCGCCCCCGCCCGGCTGACACCCGTCGGCGTCGGCATCCGCGTCGTGCTGTTCTCACATCTGACCAGCATCTCCGTGCTGGTTCTGCTCGCCCTGGCCCGCCACGAAGTGATGCCGCACGGCGCGGCGCTCGCCTGCGGACTGTGCGCGGGCCTCGTCTCCAGTTGTTCGCTCGCCGCCTTCTACGTCGCGCTCTCCCGCGGAGCCATGGGAGCCTCGGCCGCCATCTCCGGCCTGCTGGCCGCCGCCATCCCCGCCGGGCTGACGCTAGCCACCGAAGGCTCGCCCGGCTCGCATCGGCTTGCTGGCTTCCTGATCGCCGGCATCGCCATCTGGCTGATTGCTGCCGGCCCCGGCGTCAAAGAGGCGCGTTCGACCATCCTGCTCGCGAGCGCCTCGGGTGTCGGCTTCGGGATCTACTTCGTCGCACTCAAGTTTGTCGGCGCCCACGCCGGCCCCGTCTGGACCCTGGCGACCTCGCGCTCCGGCAGCATCACCACATGCGCGCTCATCCTCCTGCTGCTGAACCTGAAGAACCCCAACGCAGAAAAAGAACCAATCTCAAGGCGCATGAAGCTCTGGATCGTCTCGACGGCCATCTTCGACACCAGCGGCAACCTGATGTTCGTGCTCTCCACCCAGTCCGGCCGCCTGGATATTGCGTCGGTGCTGGCGTCGCTCTACCCGGCGGGTACGATCCTGCTGGCGGCAGGCGTCCTGCGCGAGAAGCTGACCACGAGGCAGATCGCCGGCATGGGAATAGCCGTCGCCGCCGTAGCCCTCATCACCCTTTAGAGCAGATTAGCTGTTGCTGTGGAGTGGAGGGATCGTGCAGAGCCGTTTTCCTTGGAAGAAAACGGCGTCGATACCTGAACCTCCCTGTACACCCACAGCTAATCTGCTCTAGCCCCACGCGAAGCGGTATACCCCACGAAGTGGCGCCCGTCTGGCGCAAGGACGCGGTTGCGGTTGTTTGTTATTTGTTGTTTGTTGTTCGTTGTGAAAAATCAAAGGCCCCGGCGAGAGCCGAGGCCTTTGATTCTTTCCTAACCGCTTAGTACCGGTAAATCTCCGCCTTGTAAGGCCCATCCACCGGCACGCCAAGGTACTTTGCCTGCTTGTCCGAGAGCGTCGTCAGCTTGACGCCGATCTTCTCCAGGTGCAGCCGGGCCACTTCCTCGTCCAGCTTCTTCGGCAGGATGTAGATCTTGTTCTCGTACTCGTCCTTGTTCGCCCACAGGTCAAGCTGCGCCAGCGTCTGGTTGGCGAAGCTCGCCGACATGACGAAGCTCGGGTGGCCGGTCGCGCAACCCAGGTTCACCAGGCGGCCCTCGGCCAGGATGAAGATCGAGTTGCCGTTCGCGAAGGTGTACTTGTCCACCTGCGGCTTGATGTTCAGGCGGGTCGCGCCCGAGTTCTCAAGCGGAGCCATCTGGATCTCGTTATCGAAGTGGCCGATGTTGCACACGATCGCCTGGTCCTTCATCAGCTTCATGTGCTCCAGCGTGATGATGTCGACGTTGCCGGTCGCTGTGACGTAGATATCGCCGCGGCCGAGCGTCTCTTCGATCGTCGTGACCTCGTAGCCCTCGATCGCAGCCTGCAGCGCGTTGATCGGATCGATCTCGGTGACGATGACCCGTGCGCCAAGACCGCGCAGCGAAGCCGCCGAACCCTTGCCAACATCGCCAAAGCCGCAGACCACCGCAACCTTGCCGGCGATCATGACGTCGGTCGCGCGCTTGATGCCGTCGACCAGCGACTCACGGCAGCCGTACAGGTTGTCGAACTTCGACTTGGTCACGGAATCGTTGACGTTGATCGCGGGCACCAGCAGCGAACCCGTCTCCATCATCTTGTACAGGCGGTGGACGCCGGTCGTCGTCTCTTCCGACACACCGCGCCACTCCTTCGCGACATCGGTCCAGCGCGTCGGATGCTCGCCGTGAACCTTCTTCAGCAGGTTCTTGATGACGCCTTCCTCGGTCGAGCCGGAGGCCGAATTGACCCAGTCCGAGCCCTTCTCGAGCTCATATCCCTTGTGGATCAGCAGGGTCACGTCGCCGCCGTCGTCGATGACAAGCTGCGGTCCAAGCAGGCCGCCCTTCCCGTCGGGGAACGAGAGCGCCTCGTTCGTGCACCACCAGAACTCCTCAAGCGTCTCGCCCTTCCAGGCGAAGACAGGGACGCCGGCTGCCGCGATCGCCGCCGCGGCGTGATCCTGGGTCGAGAAGATATTGCAGCTCGCCCAGCGAACGTCGGCTCCGAGATCGACCATCGTCTCGATCAGCACGGCCGTCTGGATCGTCATGTGCAGCGAACCGGTGACGCGTACGCCCGCCAGCGGCTTGTTGACGGCATACTTGTGCCGGATCGACATCAGGCCCGGCATCTCCTGCTCGGCGATATCGATCTCCTTGCGCCCGAAGTCCGCCAGGTTGATGTCCGCAACCTTGTAGTCGTTCGCTATCTTCTTTTCCGCCAGTCCAACTGTCGCTGTCGCCATTCAAATCCCTCTATTCACCGCATCATTCAACTGTTTCAGGATATCACCGGGCGTTCGCCGCTTTAAGCACGCCACCCGGTCTTCTATCGGATGACAAGCCGAGGCCTTCAGGTCCAGTACAAAATCTTTGCTGTCGGCAACAGCCGCCCAACTTCCCGGTAGAAGAAGCTCTTCATCTCACCCATCTGGTCCTTTGGATAGACATACTTAAAGCCGCCGAACTTGTTGCGCTTCTCGGTCCGCACCTCCTCGCGCAGGTCGAGCGTCGTCTTCGGGTACCAGCCCATCAGCACCTCCTTCGACCCCGGCGTGAAACGATGCGTGATGAGCTCAACCGCCAGGTCAACCCCTGGAATCGCCCGAAGCGCGTCAGCCACCGCAGCCAGCAGCGCCTCGTACTCGCTCTCCCAGTTCGCAACCGGCATGATCGGTGCAATCGTCAGCCCGACCGGGTAGCCGGCCTCGGCCATCCGGCGCAAAGCACGCAAACGCTGCGTTACCGAAGCTGTCCCGCCCTCAAAATCCCTCGACACGCTGGCCGCATTGACGGAGAATCGCACCCGCGTTTTCCCAAAATGGGAAAGCCCAAGCAGCTTCTCCACTCCGTCGAACTTCGTCGTAAACCGGAGCTGCACCGGCTCTTCCCACGCGCCGAAGAACCGGATCGACTCCGCCAGCGCGCCCGTGATGTGCTCGATCCCCAGCGGGTCCGTGTAGCAGGAGGCTTCGAACGTCGTCCCCTCCCCGGCCCGGTCGCGCGACTTCGACGTGATGGTTCCCTGGCCGACATAAGCCTTCAGCCCGTCCAGGATCTCCGGCAGGTTCGCATACGCACGCGTCACCGGCGGCCCGCTCAGCGAGCCCGCCAGGTAGCAGTACTGGCAGTGTGCCGGGCAGCCCTGCGCGATGTGGAACTGCCAGTCCGCTGAAGGTGGAATCGGCTGAAGCTTCCTCTGCCCCGGCGGCGAAACCACGATCGCCAGCGTCGTCTTGGCATTGGCATAAGCGCGCCGTTCGTCTTCTTCCGTTGCTCCGGCGAGCCCCGTCAGCCGGTTCGCCTTCAGCCGGATGACCTCCGCGCCCAGCGCCTCGGCCCGCTCGAGCATCGTGCGCCCATGCTCCCAGCCCAGCGCCTCCGGGGTGATCAGCACGCGGCGCGGCCGCCAAAGCCTGCTCCCGGCGACCGCCTCCTCTACATCCTCGGCAACTTCCACCATCCCCAGTCAGACGCAGCCTGGCTTACCTGAGACAAAGCCTGGCCAGAGGCCCGTTTCACCCCGCCAAAACCTTTGCAAACACGTCCGCGTCCACGTTGCCGCCGCACAGCACGACCCCGATCCGCTTGCCGCGCATCCGGCTCCGTTCCTGGAGAGCCGCCGCGAAAGAAGCAGCGCCCGCGCCCTCGGCAACATTGTGCGTGGCCACGAAAAGCGCGCGCATGGCCACCGCGACCTCCTCCTCCGACACCGCGATCACACGTTCGCAGCCCTTCAGCAGGGCCGCCAGGGCGTCTTCATTCGGCGAGCGGCAGGCCATCCCGTCCGCCAGCACGGTCGTCACAGCATGCTCGATCTTCTGCCCGGCCTCAAACGAAAGCTTGTACGCGGGAGCCCCGGTTGAGACCACGCCCACCACCTTCGTCGCCAGGCCCAGCGCATCCCGCGCCGCCATCATGCCGCAGATCCCGCTGCCCATGCCGATCGGCACATACACCGTGTCAAGTTCAGGAACGCCGCGCAGAAACTCCATGCAATACGTCCCCACGCCGCAGACCAGCAGCGGGTCGAGGCTCGGCAGCCGGTGCATCCCGCGTTCAATCGCGATCTCGTCGGCGCGCTCGCACGCCGCCTGAAAGTCCTCGCCCGAGACGATCAGCTCCACGCCCAGCGCCCTCATCGCCGCATTTTTCTCCGGGCTATTTCCGTGTGGGACCACCACCACCGCGGGCACTCCGGTCATGCGCGCCGCGAAGCCCATCGATTGTCCGTGATTGCCGCGCGTCGCTCCGACCACGCCCGTCACCCCGGGCTCGCGCCGCTTCAACGCCTCCATGTAAACGATGCCGCCGCGGATCTTGAAGGCTCCAACCGGCGTGTGATTCTCGTGTTTGATCCAGATCTCGGTCCCGGCAATCTCGTCGATCAGGGGCCAGTTGTACTGCGGTGTAGGCGGCATATGCTTTGCGATCAACGCCGCCGCGTCGTCCAAATCCTGCAGTTCAGGCAGCTTCCAGCTCATACTCCTATGCTACGCGAGCCGCCGACAGGCCCGGGAGCGCGCCGACTCACTCAACCGCCGGTTCCAACCGCTTGAGTTGTTTGCGAAAAGCTGGACTCGCCCCCTGGCGATTGTGCGCCCGCGTGTCAGGACCCCGTCACCGCGAACTCCGGCGCCCGCAGCACCTCGACGACCGCATGGGCGCGCAGCTTCTCCGTCACATCCATCATTGTGACCGAAACTCCCACCACCTCGCCAGCTTCATCTCTGGCCGGCTCGTAGGAGACCTCGTAAAGACGTGTTCGTCCCTCGGCATCCCGTCGTGAGCCCTGAATCTCGATCCGCTTGAGAGATTCGCCCGCAAGCGCACGCTTGATGCCCGGCCGCAGCTTCTCCGCCGCGCTGGGCATGATCTCGACCAGGGTCCGCCCAAGATGGTCCGCCACCGAGACCCCATCGATCTCGGCAAGATGCCGGTTGACGCTCAGGAAGCGCAGGGACGAGTCGACCAGGCAGAGCCCGACCGGCGCACCGTCATAGATCGCCTGTAACTCTGCCAGCCTCTGCCCGGGTGTCGCTTCGAGCCGCGGTGCAATAGGGCCGATCTCGCCTGGCTCCTCCGTATGCGCTTCGAGCGCCTTCGCTGCCGGGGAATAATCCCGGCAGATCTCCGCCTCGAGCCTTTCAGCGGGCACCGGGCGTCCGTAGAGCCAGCCCTGCCCGAGGTCGCAACCGAGCCAAAGCAGCATCTCCGCCTGGTTGCGCGTCTCGATGCCCTCGGCCACGGTGGTCAGGCCCAGGCTCTGCCCCAGTCCGATGACCGCCGCCGCGATCTTCCGGCTCTCGCGCGTCACTCCCATCGAACGCACAAAGCTCGCGTCAACCTTTAACTCGTCAAAGGGGAGCGCCTGCAGGTGCCGCAGGCTTGAATAGCCCGTGCCAAAATCGTCGAGAGCGAGTTTTGCTCCCATCGACCGCAACTCGTGCGCGATGGTTCGTGCCTGCCGCGTATTTCCTACCAGCGAGCTCTCCGTCACCTCGAGCACGAGCCGATGAAGAGGGAAGTTCCCGCGCGCGGCTTCCTGCGCAAGTTGCTGGGGAAATTCAAGATCATGGAACTGCAGAGGAGATACGTTGACCGCCAACTGCTTGTCGGCCGGCAGCACCTGGGCCGCAAGAAACGCTTTTCGCAACAGCAGCGTGGTCAACTCGGCGATGCATCCTGAGCGCTCCGCACGCGAGATGAACCGGTCGGCACCCAGGATGCCCAGCACCGGATGGTTCCAGCGCGCAAGCACCTCAAACCCGCTCAGCCTGCCTGTGCGCAGCTCCACAAGGGGCTGAAAGTACGGCAGGAACTCATCGAAATCCAAGGCGTGGTACAGGTCATCGAACTCCGGTCTACCCATCTCGGCCCCACTTCGTATGCCACTCTCGTTACCTTGGTGTAACACAACTACAGACCAGGCAGAAGCGGGCCTGAGTTGCTCGACACAGGGCTAAATTCTAGAGCAATAGAATACCGTTCACTTTATCGTTTACCTAAATATTTCTGCCTTCTTCTCGCCACCCCTTAGCATCAGGATGCACAACAGCGCGCCGATGAGGGCCAGACCGCCGATCAGTAGTAAACCGGCCGTGAAGTTGTGTGTCATGTCCTTCATCCTGCCGGTCAGCGATGGCCCGGCAAAGGCGCCCAGGCTCCCGATCATGGTGATGATCGCCACACCGCCCGCCGCCGCCTGGCCGCCCAGCACCCGCGTGGGCAGCGCCCAGAACGGCCCCATCAGGCTCCAGTAGCCGATCGCCGCCAGCGTCATGGCGCCCAGCACGCTCACTAGGCTGTGCGCGTAGGCAGCCCACGCGAAACCCGCCGCACTCAGCAGGAAGCAGCCCGCAATGTGCCAGCGGCGCTCGAAGGTGCGATCACTGTTCCAGCCCACGATCACTGTGCAGATTGCCGCCGCGAGGTACGGCAGGGTCGAGAGCAGCGCAACCATGCTGGAGGTCCCCGCCGCAGCCTTGCCCGGTCCGCCGCCCAGCACCGTCGCCACCAGGTCCGGCATCCACAGGTTCACCGTGTAAACGCCTACCTGGTCGAGCGCGAAGATACCGGCCAGCACCCACACCATCGGTAGTTTGAAGGCGTCCTTCAGGTTGTGCTTCTCGCTCGCGCCGCCTTCCTTCTTGTCGCGCTCGAGCTCTTCGTCGAGCCATTTCTTCTCAGGCTCGGTCAGCCACCGGGCGTCGCGCGGGTGATCGGTCAGCACCCAAAGCACCGAGATCCCCATCAGGAAAGTCGGCAATCCCTCCATCAGGAACAGCCATTGCCAGCCATGCAGCCCCGCCGTGCCGTCCAGCTTCAGCAGGAAGTGCGAGATAAAGCCACCCACCACGCCCGCGATCGACGTCGCCGTCATAAACTTCGCGACCGCCGCCGCACGCTCGCGCGAAGGAAACCAGTAGGTCAGGTAGAGAATCATCCCGGGAAAGAATCCGGCCTCGCTGACGCCCAGCAGGAAACGCAGGATCAGGAACGAGTGCGCACCCTTCACCAGCGTCATGCAGGTGGCGATGATGCCCCACGTAATCATGATGCGCGCGATCCAGAGCCGCGGCCCCACCTTGCTCAGCAGCAGGTTGCTGGGAAGGTCGAAGCAGAACTGACCCAGGAAGAAGATGCCGCCACCCAGTCCGAAGATCGACTCCGAAAGATGCAGGTCGCGCTTGAACTCGACCGCCGCAAACCCCACGTTCACACGGTCCAGGTACGCCAGGATGTAGAGGATGAAGATGTAGGGAATCAGCCGCAGCGAGATCTTCCGAAACAGTTTCTTCGGATCCACTTCCTGGTTGGAATCAAGCGCGGTCGGGTTCTGGTCAGGCGCGACACTGGTACTCATCGCTCTACTCTACCCATCTTGCGTTGCTTGCGCCGGTGCCCGTTTCGGCATGGCCAAAACGTTTTCATCTCGCCCGTCAGGCCGGCTTGTCTTCCGGTGGCAGCACCTGCACCCGGCGCTCCTCGCGGAAAGAACGCCAGCCCGCCGTCGCCACAATCAGGAACATCCCGGCAAAGCCCAGCCCCGTGCCCAGCACGCCGAAAGCGCCCACCACGATCACCCACAACGGCGTTCCCTGGTCGGCAAACGATACGAACGCCGCCGTCACCGCGATCGCCACCAGCACCAGCGAACCCACCAGCACGGCCACGCTGGCAATCAGCCACACTTTGTACCCGCGTCCAATCGACTCTTCCATTACGCTCCCTGCTCCAGATTGAGCAATTGCTGCTTGCGTTCGACGCCCCACCGGTAGCCCGTCAGCTTGCCATTCTTGCCCACGACGCGATGGCAAGGAACCACCACCGCCACCGGGTTCGCCGCACAAGCTGCCGCCACTGCACGCACACTCGATGGGCTGCCGACCGCCTCGGCCAGCTGCGAGTAGCTCCTCGTCTCGCCCAGCGGAATCTCCCGCAGCGCCTGCCAGACGCGCAGTTGAAACGCCGTCGCCCGCACGTCAAGCCCCAGCGCAATGGCCCGTGGCGTCTCACCCAGCCCAGCCAGCACCGCGTCCACCGCATAGCTCAGCTCGCGATCCATCTGTTTCAGCTCGGCTTTCGGATACCGCGCACCCAGGGCCGCGACCAGCTCTGCCGCCGAATCGCCAAACTCCACCGCGCAGATGCCGCGGCTGGTCGCCCCCACCAGCACCATGCCCAGCGGGCAGTCGGCCAGCGTGTAGCGGATCAGCTCGCCCGCGCCGCCGGCTTTCATCACGCTCGGCGTCATCCCCAGCGTCTCGGCCGCATCCTCGTACAGACGGCTGCTCGAGCCGAAGCCCGCGTCGTAGATCGCGTCCGTCACCCGGACACCCTTCTCGCGGACCTTCTCCTTGAACTTCGCCACCCGCTGCGCCTTGGCGTACTCCCGAGGCGTCACCCCCAGCACGCGCTTGAAGCCGCGCAGAATCGTCAGCGGAGCCACGCCGGTAGCTGCCGCCACATCCTTCAGCCGGGTCCGTTCGTCCGAGTGCTCGGCCAGATAGCCGGCAACCCGCTCGATCGCCGCGCCCTGCGGGTCAGCCTTGCGCGCCACCGCCTCCGGCTCGCAGCGCAGGCACGCCCGGTAGCCCGCGGCTGCAGCCAGCTCCGGCGTCGGAAAAAAGCTGACGTTCTTGCGCTCCGGCCGCCGGCTCGGACAGCTCGGACGGCAGAAGATCTTCGTCGTCTTCACCGCATATACAAACTGCCCGTCCGCCCGGGCATCGCGCGCCAGCACCTGCTGCCAGGCCTTGCCGGCAAATACGCTCGGAACCTTGGTCTTGTGACCGGTTTCAGAAGAGGAGGGAAGAGAAATCATCGTCATACCCAGTATCCTCCTCTTGCGGCGATTCGACGACACTCCGTTGCAGCACCAGGAAGTCGGATCCAGGGCGCGAGGCCCTAAACCTCCCCTGGCAGCTTCACCCGCGCACCCGCCGCATCCACCTCATAGCTCTCGACGACGAACTTGCGCAGATTCGCGACGCCAAAGCTGGTTGTGATCGCCACGTCGGTCGCATCCCGCCCGACCGCCATCAGTACGCGCCCGGCGCGTCCGTCATTGTGCCGCGCGTCCATCGTCCACCAGCGCCCGTCGAGAAACACCTCGTACCACGCTGAAAAATCCCCTGCCCCGGTCGAAGCCCGCCGAATGTCACCCAGATACCCGGTCACATAGCGCGCCGGAATATTCATCGCACGCGTCATCGTGATCGCCAGGTGCTGGAAGTCGCGGCACACGCCCACCCGCTCCGTGAACACATCGAGCGCCGTCTTCTGCGGGCGCGCACTCGCGTAGTCGAACCGCACGTGATTGTGCACCCAGTCGCGAATCCAGATCGCCCGCGCCCAGCCTGGCGTCGTGTGGCTGAACAGGTCGCCCGCCACCAGCGAAAGCGTATCCACCTGGCAGTAGCGGCTGCTCAGAAGGTATTGCAGCACCTCCGTCGGCAGGTCCTCGATCTGGTGCTGGACCGCTTCGGTCTTGATCTCGTCCTCAAAGCCATCGCGCTCGACGACGCTGTGCCCGGACAGGCTCAGCCGGCCCCACGGCGCCACGAAGCGCGAGCAGCGATTGCCAAACCCGTCCATGTACTCATGCGTTGCGATGGGCACCGTGGCGTCCAGCATGACCTGGTCCGCCTTCATCACTTCGGTGCCGCGCATGTAAGGGTCGAGCGAGGGGTGCAGCCGCAGCATCGCCACCATGGTCACGTTATGCGGCAGGTCGAACTCGATTTCAAACTCGGAGCGAATAAACATCCAGGATCCTTTTTGCTGTCGTTTCGCCTAGACTACACGGCGAACGTCGCGTTTCGGTGCCGAAACAGAAAAGCCCCGGGCGCTCGGCCCAGGGCTCACTGAATCAAAGGTTCGGCTTACTTCGAGACAGCTAACTCCGCAACGCCCGCCTTGAGAGCCGCGGCCTTGTCCGTCTGCTCCCATGTGAAGTCCGCACCCGTGCGGCCGAAGTGCCCGTAAGCCGCGGTCTGCTTGAAGATCGGACGGCGCAGATCGAGCGACTCGATGATCCCCTTGGGCGTCAGCTTGAAGTTGGCGCGAACCAGCTCCTCGAGCTTGTCGGCATCGACCGTCCCCGTACCGAACGTATCCACCAGCACGCTCACCGGCTCAGCCACGCCGATCGCATAGGCAAGCTGCACCTCGCAGCGGTCGGCCAGACCCGCGGCAACAATATTCTTCGCCACGTAGCGCGCCATGTAAGCGGCCGAACGGTCGACCTTGGTCGCATCCTTGCCGGAGAACGCGCCACCACCGTGCCGGCCCATGCCGCCATAGGTGTCGACAATGATCTTGCGCCCGGTCAGGCCGGAGTCGCCCATCGGTCCGCCGATCACGAAGCGCCCGGTCGGGTTGATGTGGTACTTGGTGTCCGCATCGAGCAGCTCGGCCGGGATCACAGCCTGAATCACGTTCTTCAGCACGTCCGCGCGCAGCGTCTCATTGGTGACATCCTCATCGTGCTGGGTCGAGATGACGACCGCATCCACGCGCGAGGGCTTGCCCACCTCGGCATACTCCACCGTCACCTGGCTCTTGCCGTCGGGACGCAGGTAGGGCATCAGGCCGGACTTGCGAACTTCCGTCAGCTTGGCGCTCAGCTTATGCGCAAGCGAGATCGGCAGCGGCATCAGTTCCGGCGTCTCATTGGTCGCAAAACCGAACATCATGCCCTGATCGCCCGCGCCGCCCGTATCCACACCCTGCGCAATGTCAGGGGACTGCTTGTTGATCGTCGAGATGACCGCGCAGGTGTTCGAGTCAAAGCCGTAATCCGAGTGCACATAACCGATCTCGGCAACCGTCGAGCGCACCAGCGTCTGAAAGTCCACATACGCCTTGGTCGTGATCTCACCGGCAATGACCACCAGACCCGTGCAGGTCAGCGTCTCGCACGCCACGCGGCTCATCGGGTCCTGCGCCAGGCACGCGTCCAGAATGGAATCGGAGATCTGGTCTGCAATCTTGTCGGGGTGCCCCTCGGTGACAGACTCACTGGTAAATAGAAAACGGTCGCGTTTCGCCAAAATCGAACTCCTTCTCATCTTGTAAATCTCTCGAACCGGGAGCCCTTCCGCCAGGTGCAGGGGGCGCAGGGCATCCCCTTTATCTTACAGCGCCGCCGTTGATTTGCCAGAATGGCGTTGGTTGATTTGCCAGAATGCCGGTAAACTCTTCCCGCGTCGTATTGGATACTGTAGCCTTAGGTCGATGCCCGTAGACCAAAGCAGCTCTCCAGCCAGGCGTATCGAACAAGCCGCCAGCCCACGCATCTTCAGCAATGTGATGCTGGTCGCGATCCTTATCGGTTCCTGCTACCTCGACTACTGGTCTTACAGCATCGAGTTCCACAAAAACCCACAAGCCTACCTCGATATCGTCAGGGGAGTCGCGCTCGCACCCGCGCAGTACCGGATCGGTGTGGTCGACCCGGCGGAATTCGTGACGTTGCACACTCACATCGCCCTGCGCGTCATCTTCACCCTGGTCGATCTCCTGACCGGGCTTGCAGCGGGGTTCACCCTGATCCACGTCCTCCGCAAGAGCGACCTTTACCAGGCTGCCGAACCGCTCGGAAAATGGTTCGCAGAAGCTACTTTCCTGGCACTCATCCTCTTCTACCTCGCGTGGCTGACCTGGTACCAGCGGCCGGAGACACTTGCAACCGCCGCCCTGCTTGCCTTCTCCCTTTATCTACTTACTCTTGGCAGGAGCCGGCCGAGCACCGTCATCCAGGCCGCAGTCGTCGCCGGGCTGCTGCTGGTCTCCATCTGCCAGAGCTTCGTCCGGGCCGACGTCGCCCTCGCGCTCAACTTCGGCATCCTGGTCGTCTCCCTTTTGCGCCGGGAAGACTGGTCGGCGGTACCTCGGCTCGGCCTGGCCGCTACGGCGGCACTGGGAATGGCCGTCGCCGCCGGAATCCAATACCTGCTCATGCACAGAATCTACCCGCACGCGACCTATGGCGACACCAAGGTGGTGCAGCTCTTCAATAACCTGAAAGATCCGCTTGGTTATCCTCCGTTCGTGCTCTTCATGCTGCCTTTTCTCTGGACGCTGTGGCGTGTGCTGATCCGCAAAACGCCGGTCCCCGCTGCATACGCAGCAGTGCTTGTCGGCGCTACCCTGTTCCTGTGCATGTGGTCGGTCGTGGGCATCACGCAGGAGGTGCGCATCTTCCTGCCGTTTGCCCTTCTGCTTGCGCCGGTCACCGTGACACTTGTACTTGGCCGCATCACCTCGCCGCAGTCGGTCTGATCCTCAGCGCCGCAGCAGGGCCTCTAGCTGAAAATGCCACAGGGCCCAGCCGCTCAGCAGCACGACGCCAAGCATGATCAGCAGGCCCAGCCAGCGCCAGTCGCTCTGTTTGCGACTACCCGACCGGCTGTTGCGTACATTCTGAGCAAACTCTACCCATGCGTCGACATCCGGACCGGGGTTGATGCCGTCTGCCAGAGAGTGCTCCGCCAGGCAACGATCAAACTTGGGGACCCACTCCTGTTCCTCAAGATGAAGCGCATGAAGGTAGGCGCGCAGGATCCCCCGACGGAAGACTCCTCCGGGCAGATCTCCAAAGGCATCCTGCTCAAGAGCCGCGAAGTGACGGGGCTGTACCTTCGTCTCTGCGCTGAGAGCGTCAAGCGAGATTCCGCGTCTTTCCCGTTCGAGTCGGAGTGCTTCGCCGAATCCTGACATCGCAGCTTCCCCCAAAAATCGGGCCCTGGCCAGCTGTGTCTAACGTATACCAGAACGCCCTCGTTGTGGGGCAATGACGCCAGTACTCTTTCCAGTACTGTCTTCCTCGACCAGGGGTTGGATTCACGTGTTCTGAGCCGGAGAGCTTCTTATCGAAGCCTTTGGCGACTTCCCACGCCGGCAGCCGGAGCACACTGCTACCATGGAAGTCCTACATGCGCATTCCGCTGGTCAGCCGGGTTCCGCTCTTTCCCCTCGCTCTGTTCGCAGGCGGGCTCTTTCTTGTGCAGCAGATCCAGGGGACGGATATGACCTTCTCAGGCCTCTGCTTCGCCTATATCCTCGTTTCGGGGCTGGCATTCAATATCGCCGGAGGTCTGACCAGGCCGGCGGGCGGTTTCATCTTCTCCTCAGCCCTGTTCACCGTGATTGTCGGGCTTGTATTCAAAGCATTTTACGGAGAACCCGCCCAGACGAATCTGCAGTCGCCCATCACTGACATATCTATTTATGTCGTCAGCATGTCGTTCTACGCGCTGCTTGCGGCTCTGGTTAAAAGAATCAGGCCCAAAGCGGGACTCCTTGCAGGATTTGCAGTCGGCGACGCCGCAAGAAGGTCTGCTTTCGGTTGCCTTGTTTTTGGCGTCGTCCTTATCTTCATCACCACCTTGACCTCCTGGGCAAACCTGGCGCTCTTCACTGCATTGCGGCAGGTGAATACCTTCCTGCCGATGGCTGTCCTGCTGGGAGTCTTCTACGAGGCTCGGATCTCGGATGGCAGACGAAGCACCAACTGGATCGTCTGGACGGCCGGCCTTCTCAGTTTCTTCACAGGTTTCGTCGGCTTCTCGAAAGAGGGAATGTTTGCACCACCCCTGGTCTGGCTGCTCGCCGCAATTGCCGCGGGGCACAACTTCACGCGAAGACAACTCTTTGCCATTATGGCAACCGCTGTCTTTATGGTGACGTTTCTCGTGCCTTTCTCACAGGCCGGACGCAATTATCGAGACGAACAGGGCAGCTTCATTGCAAACGTCAAAACAGCGTTCACGCTTGCAACGGATCTGGGGGGCCTGCGCAGGAGCTTCCTCGCAGCTGAGAAAGAGGCCAGCGAGGACACCACCGCCCCGCACTACTTCGATCAACAACATGGACTGGTCGATCGTCTCACCATCTTTGGTCCGGATGATGCTCTGATCACCTACACCGACACCGTGACTGAAGAAGGATACCTCCCGACGGTTGCCGCTTATAGCAACATCATTCCTCACTTTATCTGGCCCGGAAAGCCGTTCTTGTATACCGGCAATCTCTACGCCCGCGAGATCGGCGGCGTGATCGGAGACGAGGATGAGTCGACCGGAATCTCATTCAGCCCGAGTGCGGACGCTTACCACCAAGGCCGCTGGGTTGCTCTATCGACCGTGCTCCCTGTCACCATCTTCCTGCTCTTTTTCATCACCGAGTCGCTGGCAGGAGACGTAAGAAAGTCGCCATGGGGCCTGCTTTTCATCCTCGGTTCAGCACACTCTGCCTCCGAAGGCATGATTAGCGGACAGGTTTACATCTTCAGCGTTGGGGCATTCGGTGTCACCTTCGTCGCATTCATGTCCCGTTATGTGCTGCCCCACATCGGTGGCGTCCTGCTGAACCAGGATCGGACGCGAGTGAAGAAGGGAATGGTCTTCCAAAGCGCCGTCCGGCCCGCCTCATCGCCCGGGAAGTGATCTTCTTCCTCATCCTCCCATAGAATGCATGATGAGATGAAGCCGGCAGTCCCCTCTACAAACCAGCCTTCCGCACGCAGGCCACTAAGCCTTGCCCGCGTCCTGAGCGCCGGCCTGATTCTGCTCACCGCCGCCTTCCTGGCCCTGCATTTCGTTCATCTCGCTGCCGATTTTCCCAACCACTCCGCCTGGATGGACTGGTCCAAGTACACCGACGAAGGCTGGTACGGCGACGCTGCCATCCGCCACTTCCAACTTGGCCACTGGTACGTCCCCGGAGACTTCAACCCCGCCGTGGCGCTTCCCGTATGGCCCCTGCTCGAAGCCGTTTTCTTCCGCCTGGCCGGCGTCTCGCTGGTCACTGCGCGGATGCTCACATGCGCGGTCTTCGCAGGCATCGTGGCCGCATCGTGGTTTTTGCTGCGAGGCGTCCGGCCAACGCGACGCTCCACCCTGACCGCCTCGGCCGCCGTCCTGCTCCTCGCCGTCTCCCCCTTCTGCTTCGTCTTCACCCGCCTCGCCATCCTCGAGCCGCTGCTTTCGCTGCTCACCCTGCTCGCCCTGCTGGTCGCTCAGCGCTTCCGCCTGCCGCTGCACACGACCCGCCCGGCGCCCTGGTGGTCGCCCATCCGCGAGAACGCGCCGCTCATCCTCGCGCTCGGCGTCCTGCTGCCGGCCATCATTCTCACCAAGACCACCGGCCTCTTCCTCGTCCCGGCCGTCCTCTGGATGCTCTGGTCGGCGCTCGATTTTCGCTTACGCCCCTTCGTTCTCACCTCCGCTCCGGTTGCCGCCATCGGACTGGGCCTCTGGCTCACCTACTTTGTCGCCGTCGTTCGCCCGCGCTACCTGCTGGATTACCGTTATCTCTTCAGCGCCAACGCCTACACCGGCATCACCGCGCACAATTTCTTCGGCGTCCTCTTCTGGACCATGCACGGCGGCTTCTGGATGGGCCGCATCGTCTACTGGCTCGCGCTCGCAGCCATCGTCCTCGCCGCTCTCAGCTTCCGCCGCCTCCGCACCCACCCACTCGTCCCCGCGCTGATCCTCTGGGCCGTCGGATACGCCGCCTTCCTCGCCTACCACAACAACCTCCAGCCCCGTTACTACCTGGTCATCGCCGTGCCCCTCACGTTGCTGGTCCCGGTCGCCTTCGATCAACTCCTGCTGCCCCGCCTCCACGCGCCCCGCCCGCACCGGTTCGCTCTTGTCGCTGGCGCAACAGTCTTCCTGGTCCTGGTCCTGAACGACGCCCGCCAGACCCTCGGCTTTGTCCTGCACCCGCAGTACACCTTCGTCGAGGCCGCCCGCTGCATCCACGAGTTCATCGACGAAGACCATATCAAGGATCCCACCCACAATCCGCTCGTCCTTTCCATCTCGGGCTCCGACCTGTCCCTGATGACCGGCATCCCCAGCATCTGCGATGACTTCGGCACCGCCGAGCTCGGCGACCGCGTCAAGCAGTACAAGCCCGGCTGGTATGTCGCCTGGAACCAGGTCGATGACGACAAGATGGACGCCATGACACCGCTCTTCCGCGTCACCCGCGTCGCCTCCTTCCCGGCCATGGATGACCCCGACCGCAACCTCCTCATCCTCTACCGCCTCGATCCGACCCCGCCCACGCGCCCCCGGCCGCGCCGCCGCAAGCCCATCCCGCGCTCGCTCGAGACCAAATTGGGCCAGCAGCCCAGCACCAATCAGCTTGAACATTAGTGGCCGCCGCCTGATCGGGATCCTGATCGGGCTATGGTGAGCATGGGCCCCCTCCACCCATCCTTTCGCGGAGCAACATCGAATGAGCGTAAAAGTCTCCATGTGGGGCGCAGCCTCCTCCACGCCTCTCGACCTCGCCCAGGTTCCGGCCATCGGCAACAGCATCCTCAACGGGACCCAGGCCTACCCCGTGCTGAGTCTCGTCTTCGCCAACGGCGGAGCCGTTTACGCCGAGGTAGGCGCCGGAAAGCCCTTCGGCGGGCTCCCTCCTGCACCCCCGCCCTAGAGAACCAGTAAGCCGGCACCGGTCGATGCGGTCCGCCTCCGCCGTTTATCCGGTTGACGCGTCTCCCGATTTCCCCTATCCTGAACACTCGCGCAGTCTCGCGTCTGCACGTCGCAGTACTCTCGTGGCTTCTGTAAGCACCTGAGTGCAGCGACACCATCCGGGCCGGGACTTCCAAAAGCGTTGGATCCTCAGCCTGCCCGTCGCACCGGTCGGCTCCCGATCCAGCCAAGGGCCGACAGACCAGCGCCGCTTCACCTCTGTCCCAGGCAGTTCGGACTCTTGTCGAGCGCACGACCGGCTCTTCGCCTCCATCCGCCGGCACCCCCATCCGCGCAGTCGGGCTTCTCACGCCGCCTGTCCACCGCTTTCGCTTCACCCTCTTCGTGCATCACGCTGCACACTCAACCGAAGACAGCAGAACCAGGGAGTACACGGCACTATGAGCAATCTGAACCAGACCACCACCGTCCCCAACGGGAAAGACGTCAAGCGCAAGTGGTTCGTCATCGACGCCTCCGGCAAGACCCTCGGACGCCTCTCCACCGTCGCCGCTTCCGTCCTCGCGGGCAAGTTGAACCCGCTCTACACGCCCTACATCGACATGGGCGATCACGTCATCGTGATCAACGCCGACAAGATTGTGCTCACCGGCATGAAGAGCGACCAGAAGATGTATCGCCGCTACACCGGCTTCCCCGGCGGTCTGCGTGAGGAGAGCTTCATCAAGCTGCTCGCCCGCCGTCCCGAGGCCATCGTCGAGCAGGCAATCAAGGGCATGCTCCCCAAGTCCAAGCTCGGCCGCCAGATGGCCACCAAGCTCAAGGTCTACAAGGGCGACAAGCACCCGCATCTCGCGCAGCAGCCTCAGCCGCTTGAGTTCCACGCCTCCAACGCTGCCAAGAAGCCTGGTGCTCCCAAGCCCGGCCAGCCCACCCACCAGCCCACGCTCGAAGGCTAAAGCCTTCCCCCGGGCGCTACGGGCATGGCCTAAGCCGTGCCAACCAGAGGCACACCAAACTCCCGGCATCATCCCGGGAAGCAAGTTCTAAGGAGCACCATGGCAGATCTGATCCAGTACTACGGAACCGGCCGGCGCAAATCAGCGATCGCCCGCGTCTTCCTCCGCCCCGGCAGCGGCAACTTCACCGTCAACAAGAAGCAGGCCGATGTCTACTTCGTCACCCCGCAGCAGCGCGTCGCCGCACGCCGTTCGCTCGGCATCGCCGGCATTGAAGAGACCTTCGACGTCCTCTGCACCGTCCGCGGCGGCGGCGTCATGGGCCAGGCCGATGCCGTCAAGCTCGGCATTGCACGCGCACTGATGGAGTTCAACCCTGAACTCCGCAAGGCGCTCAAGGCCGAAGGCCTCACCACCCGCGACTCGCGCGGCAAGGAGCGCAAGAAGTACGGCCAGAAGGGTGCCCGCGCACGCTTCCAGTTCTCCAAGCGCTAAAAGCCAGTTGTATGTTGTTTGTTCGATGTTGTCTGTTCTTACAAACAACAAAGAACAAACAACATACAACCGGTACCCAGCTTCACCCTCCGTCTTTCGTGTCGGGGGCAAGGACCTAAATCTCCCGACGACTTACCTCTAGGGATCAATCCAGACCCACCGGACTCCGCCCGTCAGAGCGCTCCGGCCGAGTCTAAAAACAGGAGCCCCAAATGGCAAGCATCACAATGAAAGAACTGCTCGAAGCCGGCGTACACTTCGGCCACCAGACCAAGCGCTGGAACCCCAAGATGAAGGAATACATCTTCGGCGAGCGTAACGGCATTTACATCATCGACCTCCAGAAGACCCTCAAGATGTTCAAGGAGGCTTCCAAGTTCGTCACCGACCTCACCTCGACCGGCAAGCTCATCCTCTTCGTCGGCACCAAGCGCCAGGCCCAGGACGCGATCGCTGAAGAAGCCACCCGCGCCGGCATGCCCTACATCAACTCGCGCTGGCTCGGCGGTCTGCTCACCAACTGGGTCACCGTCCAGAAGTCGGTCAAGCGCCTCCAGGAGCTCGACGACATGTCGACCGACGGCCGTTACGAGCTGCTCACCAAGAAAGAAGTCATCAAGCTCGAGCGCGAGCGCAAGCACCTCTCGACCAACCTCTCCGGCATCAAGGCCATGAAGCGCCTTCCCGACGCCATCTTCGTCGTTGACTCCAACAACGAAGCCATCGCCGTCGCCGAGGCCCGCAAGCTTGGCATCCCGGTCGTCGCCGTCGTCGACACCAACTGCGACCCCACCGTCGTCGACTACGTCATCCCCGGCAACGACGACGCCCTCCGCGCCATCCGCCTCTTCACCATGAAGATGGCAGACTCGGCCTACGAAGGCGTCCAGATGGTCTCCGAGCGTGCCTTCAACTCCGAAACCTCCGACGTCCGCGAGCTCCCGACCGAGTCGCACTTCGTCGGTCTCGAAGATGAAGCCGACGCCGATGGCCAGGTACAGGAGTCGACCGGAACCGCAGAAGCCTCCGTTGAAGACGTTGCCGGTAACGAAGATGTCGACAATATCGACCTCGACGCAGTCCTCGGCGGCGGCATCAAGAAGGCCCCCGCAGCCGCGACCGAGCCCGAAGTCGAAGCCGAGCCGGCCCACGCCGAAGCCACCGCCTAAGCGTCTCGAACCGACCGATCGAGCGTGGAGGCGGTCATCGCTCCACGCTCTTTCTCTGCCGTGCCGTGTCTCGATCCACCGGCTTTTAACAAACCAAGCGTAGCTTCTTAGAAGAAAAGGAATGACATGTCTACCGATACCGCAGTAAAGATTGACGCCAAGCTGGTCAAAGACCTCCGCGAAAAGTCCGGTGCCCCCATGGGCGACTGCCTCAAGGCGCTGCAGGAAGCCAAGGGCAACATGGAAGACGCCTTCGTCGTCCTCCGCAAGCGTGGCATGGCCTCGGCCGCCAAGAAGGCCTCCCGCACCACCAATGAGGGCGCGGTCGGCACTTACATCCACGCCGGCGGCAAGATCGGCGTGCTCATCGAGCTCAACTGCGAGTCCGACTTCGTCGCCCGCACCGAGGACTTTCAGGAGCTGCTCCGCGACATCGCCATGCACATCGCCGCCACCGACCCACGTTTCGTCGGCCGCGAGGAGGTCTCACGTGCCGACCTCGACCGCGAGCGCGAGGTCTTCCTCGCCCAGCCGGCCATGAAGGGCAAGCCCGAGGCGGTCATTGAGAAGATCCTCCAGGGCAAGATGGACAAGTTCTACGAGGAGGTCTGCCTGCTCGACCAGCCCTTCATCAAGGAGTCTTCGCAGACCATCCAGCAGCTCATCGCCGCCAAGGTAGCCAAGCTCGGCGAAAACATCTCCGTCCGCCGCTTCGCCCGCTTCAAGGTAGGCGCCAACGACTGGACCGTAGCCCAGACCAGGCCCGCGGCAGAAGAAGCGCCGGCAGCCTAACCGCCCGAAGACTCGGAAGGGCATGCGTCCACGCGTGCCGCCAAGGTCACAAGAGGACAAGCAAGGGCCTGGGCGCAAGCCCAGGCTCTTGCTTTAGCCCGCTACACCATGTCTCACCCCCTCGCAGAGTACGTCCGCGTCATCATCCATCCGATTCAGAGTTTGAAGAAGGCCTCAGCGCCTCACGCTCTTCGAGCGCCGGCAGTGGTACCTGGTCCACGTCGGCGATCCCTCCGCAGAAATCTCCCGCAAGTCGTAAAGCTGCAGGGCCACCCGCCCCCAAATGGTCGGCCACCTCTGCACATTCTCCGGAGCAGAGGTGTACTAAAGTCCAGACTTAAGTCACATCGTTTGAATACTTTAGGACTTTTTCGGTAGGGGCGGCGGTAAGTCTACGAAGCGCCTGCCCCGGTGGATTACCTCTATGGGAAGACGGTGAATTTTTCGAGAAGATTTTTCTAGGCTTCTACGCTCTCCTCATTTATCGTCGTTTCACAACCTCTAGAAATAAGCCCTCTCGGCGCGTCCGGGTAGCATCCGCGCCTTTGCGTCACTGTCTCTCTCGAACGGGAAAGATCCACGATACCCCTGTATCTGGTCGCCCCTCTGTACCCCGAAACGAAACCCTGAACGAATCCCTGTAGGAGCCTGCATGATCTGTCGTCGTCCGCGTGTCGCTCTCTTCGCCTTCAGCCTCACAGCCGTTACCGCCGCCGGAGCCCAGCAGACCCTCGGCAGTATCGCCGGAGCGGTCACCGACCCGCAAGGCTCCAGTCTCCCCGGAACCTCCGTCAACGCACTCAACGAGAACACCGGCCTCAAGCGCACCCAGACCGCCGGCGCGGACGGCGTCTACACCTTCCAGAACCTTCCCATCGGTACCTACACCATCACCTTCACGCGCGACGGCTTCGAGACCGACAAGTTCCCCGGCATCGTCGTGCAGGCCGACCGCAGCGTCTCCCTTCCTGCCCAGCTCAAGGTTGGCTCTGTCGCCGACGCCGTGACTGTGGAAGCCACGCCGCTTCTCAATGCCGTCGACACCACCAACGGCTACGTCCTCGACCGCGCCCAGATTGACTCCATCCCGCTCTCGACCGGCAGCTTCACCGGCCTGGCCACCCAATCCCCGGGCGTCAACGCCGAACTCCCCAGCGGCACCGGCGCCGTCGACGGACTCGGCAACCTGCCCATATGGGCCAACGGTCAGCGCGACACCTCCAACAGCTTCTCGCTCAACGGCGTCGACGCCAGCAACCTCTTCAACGGCAAGAGCACCTCGGCCGTCGGCTCCGCGCGCGTGGTCAACTCGACTGGCGTCTCGACATCATCCGGCGCTGGCGGAGTCATCCAGTCCTCGGCCTCCATTTACCTCTCGATCGGCAACGCCATCCCGACACCCGCACCCGAGACCATCGAGGAGGTGCGCGTGAACGCGTCCATGTACGACGCGCAGCAGGGCTCCACCTCCGGCGCACACATCGACCTCAGCACTTCGAGCGGCACCAACGACATCCACGGCAGCGTCTATGGTCACCGTGGGACCAACTGGCTCAACTCCGCACCCTTCTTCTTCAAGAACGATGGCGACGTACCTTCCGCGCTGAAGAACCCGCCGCTGCACCGTTACATCCTGGGTGGAACAGCCGGCGCACCCATCATCAAGAACAAGCTCTTCGCCTTCATCGCCTACCAGCATCTTCACGTCTCAGACCAGTACATCGGCGCCGGCTTTCTGGACGTACCCTTTGGGTTGAGTGACACCAACCGCGATCCTGCGGGCTTCGCCGCCCTGGTCAACAACTCCATGGGCAGCTCGTTGACGGCGGCTAATATCGACCGCACCGCACTTGCCCTCTTCAACTCGCCCGCGCTGCCTGGCGAGCCCGGCAAGTGGCTCATCCCCAACGACACGGCCGACGCAGCCGGGGGTCCGGGCATCAGCCCGACTCACCCATTCAACGCTTTTCTTCCCGGCACCGGACGTTTCACCGCAGATCTTGCAGTCGCAAATCTCGACTACAACGCGACCAGCAAGGATACGATCGCGCTCAAGTACTACTACCAGCACGATCCGACCATCGCGCCCTACGCCTACTCGAGCGTGCCCGGCTTCACCGAGCACCTGGACTCGGGCGCGCAGGTCTTCTCCATCATCAACACCTTCCTGGTGAAGTCGAACCTCAGCACGACCGAGAGCCTCGGCTTCCTGCGCGAAAAGATCTTCGGCACCAACGAGCAGCCCTTCGGACCATCGGCTATCCCCGGCGGCTCACAGGGAACCGTGTCGATCAACCAGTTCGGGTCGAATTACTTTCCCGGTGTTTCGATCTACAACGTACTCGGAAACGCGGCCATCAATGCCGGAGTCGGAAACCAGGGCGTCCTCAACATCGGCCCCAACGCGGAAGGGCAGTCGCCCAACACCGGAGCCTTTCAGAATCGCATTCAGCCCTCAGGTAATGCCATCTGGACGCTGGGCAAGCACACGGTCAGCTTTGGAGCGAGCTACAGCTATACCCAGCTCAACACGATCGACCGCCGCACCAACACCGGCACCGTAGCCACGGACGATCTCAGCGCCTATGCCCAGGGTTTGATCACTCCGGGCAGCTCTTCGACCGGCTTCTACGTCTCCTCCTTCCTCCGTGGAGACGCAAGCCGCTACTACCGTGCCAACCAGCTCGGCACCTATGTGCAGGATAAGTTCCAAATCACGCCGAATCTCTCACTCACCGCTGGTGTCCGATACGACTGGGACGGCGGCTTGACGGAGAAGTACGGCCGCATCTTCAACTTCGATTCGAGCCTCTACAACTACAGCGATACCGCCGACACGATCAACAATCCCGGCTTCATCATCGCGGGCAACAACGCGAACGGCACTCCGGGTGTAAGCAATACAACACTCACCGGTCGCCAGTGGGGAATCGGTCCACGTCTCGGCGCCGCATGGTCGCCCAAGCTGTTCAGCAACAAGGTCGTCGTTCGCGCCGGCACAGGCATGTACTACGACCGCGGCCAGCTCTTCAGCTACTTCTCGCCCGGCTACGCGATCGGCACCGTCACCGGCGGCCCGTTCGGCGTCAATCAGCAGCTTCCCTTCGTCAATACGCAGAGCTGCCCGGTCAGCCAGTTCTACAACGGCTTCATTCCTACCTGCGGCGGCACGGATGCTACCGGCAACCTCGCCAACCCCTATACGAACGTGGCCGCGGCGGGACCATCCAACCCCAAGGCCTCTGACCTTGCAAGCTACCTGCCGAATCTCGCCGGCATCAGCAACGGAGCGCAGCCCATCTCGCTTGGCGTCTACGATCGCGCGAACAAGCTGCCTTACACCTACAACTACACGCTGGATATCCAGTGGCAGCCGCGCAATGACCTTGCCATCCAGCTCGGTTACGTTGGCAATCTTGGCCGTCACCAGGTCATCCCGGTGCCCTTCAACCAGCCCGGCATCGCCGCACCGACCCACGCTATACACGGGGAGAACTACTCCTACGGTTACAACGTCGGCGGTGCGACACTTCCCAACGGCAAAGCCTATGACCTCGACTACGAAGGTGGAAACGTCGATCATCGGGTACCCTATGTCGGATACGCAGCCGAATCCATCGACTACAAGGCCGCCGGAGTCGACGCCTACAACGCGCTCAACGCTCACGTCGAAAAGCGTATGAGCCACGGCATTCAGGTCTCCGCCTCTTACACCTACTCGCACGCGCTTGACGAACAGAGCGGCCTTGGGCTCTTCTACAACGGAAACGATCCCACGAACCTGCGCGACGGCTACGCCTCGGCTGACTTCGACCGCACCCACGTCATCAACTTCAACTACCTTTATGCACTCCCCAAGTTCTTCGCGGAAGGCACCCTGCCGGGCTACTTCACCAATGGCTGGCAGCTTGTCGGGCTCACCGTTTTGCAGAGTGGCCAGCCTTATTCCGTCATCGACTTCAGCGGAGCCATCGGCAGCGTCTACTACTCCACCAGCGACGGTATCACCAATCCCATCGTGCCCCTTGCCCCCGGCTGCACTCCCAAGTCCGCGAAGACGGGCCTCTCGGGAGCGTTCGGCGACGTGGCTTTGAAGGCTTCCTGCTTCACTCTTCCGCTGCTTCCCGCCGGTGGCCTCAGCGGAGCCATCCCGACATCCGACCCCTTCGAGACCGGCTTCACCTCCGGCCAGCGCAACATCTTCCGCCAGGCTTTCCAGAAGCGTGCTGACGCCTCGCTGGTCAAGACGACCAACTTCAAAGACCACTACAGCCTCCGTTACACCTTCGACGTCTACAACCTGACCAACACCTCGAGCTTCGACGTCCCTGGCAACGAGGTTGCTCAGAATTTCTACTACAATCCGCTCCCGAGCGCACCCAGCAGCTACAGCAACGGTATCGCTCCTTCGCCCAGCACCTGCCAGAACAATCCCAGTGCAAGCGGCGGCTCGTCCACCTTCTATAGCTGCCCGGCTGGCCTGGGAGTCGTGTCCCACACTATCGGGAGCCCACGTCAGATCCAGATGTCTCTGGCGCTGAAGTTCTAAGTCGGCCCGCAATGCAAACCTTCGCCGCCAGCCTTCCGCTTCGAACCCGGGAAGGCTGGCGGTTCCACGCCGGGCCCCATAACGTTGCAGCCTGCTCCTGACCGGATCTTCATGGCATCGCTTCAGCTTCGTCTCGAACGTTACTTCGGCTTTCAGAACCACCAGACCTCCTGGCGAACCGAGACCCTCGCAGGTCTCACCACGTTCGTCACGATGGCGTACATCATCTTCGTCAATCCCGCGATCCTGCACGAAACGGGGATGCCGCTTGCGTCGGTGACCATCGCCACCTGCCTCTGCGCGGGTCTCGGCTCCATCCTCATGGGTGCGCTCGCCAACTATCCGCTTGCACTCGCGCCTGGCATGGGGCTCAACGCCTACTTCACCTACTCGGTCGTGCTGGGGATGCACGTCCCGTGGCAGACCGCACTGGGCGCCGTCTTCCTCTCAGGCATCATCTTCCTTCTGCTTACTTTCGGCGGAATCCGTCAGCGGCTGGTCTCCGCCATCCCGCATGAACTCCACGCCGCGGTCGCAGGTGGTATCGGGCTCTTCATCGCATTCATCGGGCTCAAAAATGTCGGCATCATCGTCAAGAATCCAGCCACTCTTGTCGCCCTCGGTGACGTCCGTTCGCCCACGGTCCTGCTCGCCATCTTCGGCATTCTGCTGATCGCGGTGCTGCAGGCTCTGCGCATCAAGGGAGCCATGCTGATCGGTGTTCTCGGAACCATGGTGCTTGGAGTGCTCTGCCGGCAGGTCCACTGGACGCCCGGCGCAGTTGACCTCCGGAGCCTCGGCGTCACCGCTTTGAAACTCGATATCCCCGGAGCACTCCACATCGGTGCCTTCGAGATCATCTTCGCCTTCCTCTTCGTCGATCTCTTCGACAACATCGGCACCCTGGTCGCGGTCACCGAGCGTGCCGGCCTCATCGACGCCGACCACCAGATTCCCCGTCTGCAGCGCATCTTCTTCGCCGACGCAGCAGCGACGGTCTTTGGCTCGCTCACCGGGACCAGCACCGTCACCAGCTACATCGAATCGTCCGCGGGCGTGGCTGCCGGAGGCCGAACCGGCGTCACCGCCATCGTCACCGGCCTACTTTTTCTCGTGGCCCTGTTCGTCGCACCGCTTGTCGGGGCAATTCCCGCGTTTGCCACCTCACCGGCGCTCATCCTGGTCGGAGCGCTCATGCTTGCGCCCACCGCGCGCATCGACTGGGATGAACCGCGAATCGCAATCCCCGCATTCCTCACGCTGATCACGATTCCACTCACCTACTCGATCGCAACCGGTCTCAGCTTCGGCCTCACCTCCTACGCCGCTCTCGAAGTCATGACAGGAAGAGCGACGAAGACACACTGGATGCTCTACCTGCTTGCCATCATCTTCGTCATCCGATTCGCCCTGCTGCGCACAAGTTAGTGGTACAGACAACCATTTGGATCATTGTTAAGTCAGTATAGGTATCATTCACATTTCCAGGCGGAGGACGCTCGGACGTTCTCGCCTGAGATAGAGTTGTTTCTGGAATCCTAGGGTCCGCTACGCTCATGTCTCCGTCTGTTCAGCTTATGCCGCACGCCGTCTGTTGGGCCGCAGCGCCCCGGCTCGTGTGGACCATGGTAGTCACAAATCTCATCACGTTCCTCAGTTACTGCAGCATCTGTGCGACGCTGCTTTTCCTCGGCAAGCGCACCGGCAAAGTGATCGCGCGTGACTGGATCTTCTTCCTGGTCGGTTTCGCCCTCTTCATCGTGGCTTGCGGCAGCACTCATCTGCTCGAAGTCATCACGACGTGGAATCCCATCTTCTGGGTCGATGCCTGGACCAACGTCATCACTGCTGCGCTCTCCGCCTACATCGCGGTGCAGTTAATCCGGCGGGTGTCGGAGATCAGCCATGGCATCAACGACTACAGCGCGCGGCTTGCAAATGTAGAGAACGAGAAGCGCCGCATGCTGGATAGTCTGCTCGCTTCGCAGAAACTCGAGGACTGGAGCAAGCTCTCCGCCACCGTCGCCCACGAGATCGCCAACCCGCTCGAATCCGTTCATAACCTGCTCTACCTCATCCGCACCCAGGCCAACGTATCGCCCGAGATCATCGAATGGGCCGCAACGGCTGACCGCGAGGCAACGCGTGTGCTCACCATCTCGCGTACGTCGCTCTCCTTCTTCCGGCAAAGCGGAGAGCCGGAACTGGTCGACCTTGCCGAGGAAACTGAATCGGTTCGCCTCGTACTCGACCCCGTACTCAGGCGTCATAAGATCAAGCTGGACATCGGATACACAGGCGACGTGACGATCGAAGCCATGGCGGGTGAGTCACGCCAGGTCCTGCTCAATCTCATTCGGAACGCGTGCGACGCGACCTCGCGGATCGACGGCGTCGTCACCGTGAGCCTGCTTGGCCTGCCAGAATGCGTCCGCATCACTGTCACGGACGAGGGGACGGGGATCGCACCTTCTCTTTTTCCTAACCTGTTCCAATTTGGGAAGAGCACCAAAGGCGCGGCAGGGAACGGCATGGGCCTCTGGACGGTGAAGCACATCCTCGACCGCCATGGAGCTACCATCCATGTGGATTCAACCGTCAACATGGGAACGACCTTCAGCATCGACTGGCCGCGTAGCGCTGACCACGCGAACGGTGTCGCCCAGGTCAACGTGAATCCGGGCCTGCTCTCCGGCGAACTCAGGCCCGGCACTTCTATTTAGCCTTCGCCAGGATCAGGAACATACGCGCCGAACCATCGTCGAAGGCCTTCTTGTTCGCTTCCGAGGCATCAGGAGCCTGGCCCGCGCGCATAAAGCCATGTCCCGCACCGGCGTAAGTCACCGGCTCGTAGGTCTTGCCCGCAGCCTTCATCTCAGTAGTCGCTGCAGGAATGGTTGAAGATACACGCGCATCGTTCTCAGCATAGAAGCCGTAGACCGGGGCGTGTATCTTTGCGACCTCATCGGCCGGCGGAGGAGTGCCGTAGAAGACCAGAGCCGCGCTGAGGTCCGAGCGATGCGTGGCAAATTCGAAGCTCTTCCCGCCGCCCCAGCAGAACCCCCCAACCACCAGCTTGCCGCTGGCCGCCGGAAGTTTTTTGCCATAGTCGGCAACCGCGTCGAGATCCGTATTCACCTGCGTGGCATCGAGCCCCATCACGCCTTTGATGACAGCGTCCTGTCCGCCCGGAGAAGCGTAGATCGCATCCGATCCACCCCCATCTGGCCCTGTCCCGCTCAGCAGATCGGGAGCGATGACAATGTAGCCTTTCGCAGCAACTTCATCCGCTTCCAGCTTCATCCAGTCGCTTAGGCCGAAGATTTCGTGGATCAGCACCACCACCGGTGCCTTACCCTTTACCTCGGGGTAGACGACGTAGCTTTGGATGGAACGTCCGTCATGCTTGATCGTCACATACTCGCGATGCCGTGGGCTCTGCTCAAGACGAGCCTTCGCCCAATCCTGCGCTGCACAGACGCCTGTAAAGGAGCTTAAAAATAGAAGGACCGCAGAAGCGATCCCTGGCGATTTTAGAAATCGGTTTGAAGTCATGCGAGCGAGTTTACGCGGTGCTTCTGCTCACCGCAACGCCTTGGTCTAACCCTAGATGCGGAGCTTCGCTACAGGACCAACTTCGCTTGAATCTAGCGCATGCTCACGCCTCAATTTGGCTGCGTGACGAAGCATGGCAAAACCGTTTAAGATCAGGATGGCAGTCATCAGGACCCAGATATGCCATGCATGACCTTCATCGTAGTCCGACCACCCGATAAAAGCACACATGATTCCGGTCATGATAGAACCGACGCCGCCAACTAAATCGACCTTACGATGAATATGCACCACGCTGTCCATTGTGTGCCCTTCGATCAACTGACGGCTTTGTATCTGTCCCGCGCCCGGACAGTACTCCGTGTGATCGCCACAACTATACGGCCGCGGTGGAACCCTTGTCACTGCGAAACGATTTGGTCGCTCCGGGAAACGAGCACAGTCGATGCAGGTCGGGCCGACGCGTGCCCCGGAAACGCTCCGCGTCAGCCCGTGCCATTACAGATTTCGAGCCCGGCCGCCCGTGACAAGGCGCAGGAGAACCGTCAGCAGCACGGCCCCAATGACGGCAACGATGACCGTATAGATCAACCCACCCTGACCCGCGAACCCGAGGTGGCTCATCAGGAAGCCGCCAACGAAAGCCCCGACGATGCCCACGATGATGTCCATGAACGCGCCGTAGCCGCTTCCGCTCATCAGCTTGCCGGTAAGAAATCCCGCAATCAGACCGACCAGCAACCACCAGATAATTCCATGCTCCATTGCTTCCTCCTATGTGAACCGTGCTTCAAATCCACTCTGAAACCTTCAGATGCGGACGCGGGAAAAGCGTCTAGACAGAAGCATGGAAATATCTGAAAAAGTAGGGGATAACGACAGTTACCCGCGGGTAATCCCATCCAGGATCGAGCCCACGATCCCGCCTGCGATGCCACTCTGGACACTCTCTTGACGGCGCTCCCCGGGAGCGTACTCCAGAATCTGATGAGCCAGCCGCGAGATGGGCAGCGTCTGGAGCCACACCCGTCCCGGCCCGGTCAGCGCAGCCAGAAAGATCCCATCCCCGCCAAAGATCAGGTTCTTGATCCCCCGTACCATCGTGATCTGGAACGAGACGCCGCCGGTAAATGCGCCCACATGGCCGGGATGCACACGGAGCGTCTCACCCGGCTTTAGATCCTTCACAATCACCTCGCCAGAAAGCTCCAGCCATGCCGTGCCGTAGCCCATGATCTTCTGCAGCAGGAATCCATCCCCACCGAAGATACCCGCGCCCAGCGACTGCTGGAAGCCGACGCCAAGCTGCACCTGCGCCGTAGCGCACAGGAAGCCGTGACGGTGCACGTAGAACTCCTGGCCTCCGCCTACTTCAACCGGCAGGATGTGTCCCGGTACCTTTGTCGCGAACGCCACTTCGCCTGGCATCCCCAGCGCCGAATACTCCGTCATGAACAACGTCCCGCCACCGGCGACGCGTTTGATCGCTCCGAAGAAGCCGCCACCCCCGGCCATCTGCGTATGTGTCGTCATCTGCACCGAAGACGTCATCCAGCTCAGTTCGCCGGCCTCCGAGATGATCGCCTCGCCGGGCTGCAGCATCACCTCAAGCACCGGCATCGTGGTTCCCAGAATCCTGCTTTGCATCGAAATCCCTCCAACTGCTTCTGCTTTCTCACGCTAAAAACAGCACCAGTGTTTGCCGTTCGCCCAAAGCTTACACCCAACCCGCCGCGTGCAGGCATCCCACCGCCGAAAGGGAAGTACGCACGTCATGAGCAAAAGTTCCGCCGGACGCAGCCGACCGCCACGAGCCTGTCCACACCATCCAGACGCCATAGGGCCAAATCCGCACCACCGCCCCTGAGACCATCCCGCAAACCGATCACCAAAGCCCCTTCCATCCTGGGAATAAGCTTTGCCACAAGCGCTTCGGCTCCGGATCATTCCTCGACATTTACGACGACATGATCCGGGTCGACTTCCTCCACGGAGACAGCAAGCGGCTTTGGGCAGACTTCCTCGAAGCCGCCAGAGCAGCGACGTCAGAACCGGGTCAGCGCCAGGATCTCGCTTGTCCAATCCGGCCAGCCCGCTACCAGGTCCGCTGCGGAGCCAGCCTCGTAGTCCGCGAACTCGAACCCGGGTGAGACCGTGCAGCCAAGCAGCGCCCACGTGCCCCCGTGCACCAGCCGTGCGCCTTGCCACACTCCCGCCCGGACCACCACTTGTGGCTGGTCGCCCCGCACCATATCGTTGCCGATCAGCACCCTGCGCCCCCTGCCATCCGGCGAGAGTTGCAGTTGTTCCACTGCATCGCCAGCATAGAAGTGAAAAACCTCGTCGCTCTTCAGCCGGTGCATCTCGGAAAAGGTTTCAGGTTCAAGCAGATAGTAGATGGCTGTTCCCGTTCTGTGCAAGCCGTCCTCGGCCAGCGTCTCCGACTCATACGTCCTCACATACCAGCCACCCTCGCGCGGGTGCGGCTGGAGTCCCAGCATCTTCTTCACACGGTCTGCAGTCATCGCTCTATCTTAGATTCCTGGTAGCCTGCCGCCTAAGCGTCCTGCCTGTTTCGCGTCATGCGATACTAAGCCTGACATGTACAAACGAGTCCTCCTCAAGCTCTCCGGCGAAGCCCTTGCGGCCGGCTCAGGCTTCGGCATCGACGCGATCTTTATCCATAAGGTCGCCGAAGAGATCGCTGACGTCCACGCTCTCGGATGCCAGATCGCCATCGTCGTCGGCGGCGGAAACTTCTTCCGCGGTGTCGCCCAGCAGGCCATCGACATGGATCGCGTCGCCGCCGATCACATGGGCATGCTCTCCACCGTCATCAACGCCATCGCGCTCCAGGACGCCATCGAGAAGCGCGGCCTCTTCTGCCGCGTCATGTCCGCCATCGAGATGCACGAGGTCGCCGAGCCCTATATCCGCCGCCGCGCCATGCGCCACCTCGAGAAGGGCCGTGTCATCATCTTCGCCGCCGGCACCGGCAATCCCTACTTCTCCACCGATACCGCCGCCGCCCTTCGCGCCATGGAGATCAAGGCCGACATCCTCCTCAAGGCCACCTCGGTCGACGGAATCTACACCGCGGACCCCAAGCGCGACCCCGAAGCGAAGCGCTATGACACGATCTCCTACACCGAAATCCTCCAGAAAAATCTCAAGGTGATGGACACCAGCGCCGTCTCGCTCTGCCGCGACAATCACATGCCCATGATGGTCTTT
Organism: Lichenicola sp.; assembly: GCA_964658635.1. Classification (GTDB taxonomy): domain Bacteria; phylum Acidobacteriota; class Terriglobia; order Terriglobales; family Acidobacteriaceae; genus Edaphobacter. Next base: position 35,495 of record CAZZZP010000014.1, read on the forward strand.
TCCATGCGCGAGCAAGGCAACATCACCCGCGTCGTCGGCGGCGAACCCCTCGGTACCCTGGTCACGCCGTAACGTCCGGTTTGCCCAACCGCAAAGAAACGGAAACTTGTCCCGGGAAAGCCGCGTCCTACAAAGCGGGCCTGTGAGACGGTTACCCGCCAGCACGCCGACAGGAGCGACCTATCTCACCGACCGCATTAGCCACCCGGCCTGACTTAGCCCGCGAAGAGCCACTCGCCCCTGCGCCCGACACAGTCGTAAACTCGTCTGCGCAGGTGCCGCGCAAGCCTGCTCTGCCCGCCCTTACCGGACTCCGTACGCTGCTCGCGGTCAATGTGATGTTCTTCCACTTCACCCCGGCCCTCCCGGCCGCGGTCAAGCCCATCGTCGACAACGCCTTCACCTTCGTCGGCTGCTTCTTCCTCATCTCGGGCTTCATCCTCGCGTATAACTATGCGGACCGCCCGTCCATTTCGAATCACAAGTTCTACGTCGCGCGCTTCTCACGGGTCTACCCGGTCTATTTTCTCGTCCTCATGCTCTCCCTGCCATTCCTCTGGCAGGAGTGGCAGGCGCACTCGCACAGCGACTTCTTTATCGGCCTCCTCCTTACGCCGCTCGCTCTCCAGGGCTGGAGCCCCATGCTGGCTACCTTCTGGAACACCGTGGGCTGGACCCTGCCCGCCGAGATCACCCTCTACCTGCTTTTTCCCTACCTCCTGCGCCTGATCAAGACTCATAATCACCGCTTCGATACGCCCCTGCGCCTCATCGCCGGCATTCTCGTGCTCTGGGGCATCGGTATCCTTCCCCACATCGCCTACTGGCTCACCAATCCCGACCACCTCAATGGCCCGGCCACCCGCTACACCTACGGCTTCTGGCTGCGCACGCTCAAGTACACCCCGCCGTTCTACTTCTGCACCTTCACGGCCGGCGTCCTGCTGGCCCGCCTGCACGGCGTCCTGAATCTGAACCCGTTGAAGCGTGGCCTCGTAGCCCTTGGAGCACTCTCTGCCCTCGGTTGCTTCTTTGCCTTCGGAGCCGAGCGCATCCCCTACGTCCTCATCCACGGTTCGCTCCTGCTCCCGCTCTTCGCTATGCTCCTCATCGGCCTTGCCGGACCGAACCCGATCGCCTCCGCCTTCGCCTGGAAGCCCATCGTCCTGCTCGGCGAGACCACCTTCGCGCTCTACCTGGTCCACTTCAACGCGTTTCTGCTCATCCACCTCTACAAGATCCCCGAGCGTCTGCACGTGGCGCAGTTCGACCCCTGGATCTCCTACGCCGCCATCATGCTCATCGCAATCGTTATCACCTTCCAGTACGAGCGTCCGGCACGCAACTTCGTCCTCAAGCACCTATCACCCAGGACGGCCTAGCCACCAGATACACCGGACCCAGGATGGATGAGAGACAAGCAGTCTCACTGGACCGGCGTGAGGCTCCAGGTCAGAAAAGTGCACTTGGCCTCGCACTCCAGACTCTTGGTTCTCTGGTCTTGTCTTCACTCACCAGATCCATGCCGCTCCTCCTGTCCCAAACGTGAAAGAGCCCCGCCGAAGCGGGGCTCTTTTCTTCAGCACGAGAGACTTACTGAACGATCTGCGTAGCGTGTGCACCGTTTGCTACCGTCACCGCGCAGGTCGGAAGCGCAGCGCTTGGGTAGGGCGTATTCTGCACAGGCGTCAGCGAGCCCGTGTTGGGGCTCAGTTGCAGCGCCGCAACGGTGTTGTCTTCATTGTCCGTTGTGTACAGGTAGATGCCTAGAGCCGGGTCGATCGTCACGCAGGTCGGGCCAGCCGTAACCGAAGTCCCGCCGCTGCCCACAATGCCGGAGAGCGAACCATTGGCCTGGTTGATCGCGAACGGGCTTACCGTCCCCGAGTTGAAATTCGCAACATAGACATATTCGCCGCGAGGATCGATCGTCACGCCCAGCGGGAACGAGCCCGTGCTGAACGGAGACTGCTGCATCGCAACCGGCGTTCCTCCGCTTTGGACGGTGTATCCATAAAGCTGGTTGGTCGTCTCGTCCGTCACGTAGAGGAACCGGCCGTCCGGCGCTTCCGCAATGCCCGCTGGCGTCGTGCCTGCCGCGAAACCTCCATTCAGAGGACCGGCAACCGGCGTAAGAACTCCGGAAGCGCTCGTGAACGCAAGCAGACTACCGTAAGCCGCCGCATTCGCAGGCTTCTCCTGGTCGATGACATAGACGTGACTTCCATCCTTCGGATCAACCACGATACCAACCGGGTTGTTACCAACCGGGAAGTAGGGAAGCCCGCCGTTCGCGACGGGTGAGCCCAGCGAGCCATCGGTCGCGCTCAGCGGATAAACCGCCACGCCGCCCGGTCCCGGGTTTGCCGTCGTATAACCAGCCTGGTAAGTGAAAGCCACATACAGGAAGCTGCCCGTCGGATCGATCGCAACCGCGGTCGGGAACGAGCCAACCACCGTCCCGGATGCGTTCTGAACCACTGGCGTCGTCTTCTCGCCATAGAGCTTGCCGTCGGTCCCGATCGAGAACTCAACCACATTCGATGAAGGAGCCGAGTTGTTCACCACATAGAGATATTTCCCGTTCGGTGAAGCGACCAGGGCCACCGGGTTGCTGCCGCCCGAAGGAATCGAAGTCTCAGCCAGCGGAGTCAGCGATCCCGTCTGGTAGTCAACTGAATACTCGTTGACCAGGCCGGTCGTCCCACGCGTAGCTGCCGTGACGTAAACATATGCGAGCGTATAGTCGCGGCTGCAGGCCGTCATGCCGAGTCCAACCGCCAGCGATACTCCAACGGCCTTGAATCCGCGGCCCATTCCATTCCACTTCATCTGTGTCCTTGCTCCCAGGCCTTTATGCCCGCATTCGGTTGCTGCTGCTTCTTGGGTCGACTTCTTGCGCATTCCTATCCAGGTCATCTGATTACAGGTTCCCACTCACGACCATGCAGGTCGGGCTCTGAGTCGTCTGGAAGGTGGATCCGTGCGTCAGATTGGAAAGGAAGCCTGTCGTCTGATTCAACAGCTTTCCGGTAACCGTGCTGTCTGAATTGTTCGATATGTACAGATACTGATTGCTTGGGTCCTCAGCAAGGCAGATCGGTCCGGAACCCACGGCATAGGGATTGTTCCCTGGATCCGCAAGCGTCGTCAGCTGGCCGGAGCTGTTGATATTGAAGGCCGAGATAGAACTCTGCGCGGGAGCCTGGTTGCCGCCGGTCGACGACTTGTTGATTACGTAGAGGAACTTGCCATTGTTGCTCGTCAGCGAGTTCACAGGAACCACGTTCGCCGCCACGTTGGTCTGCTGGCTGGCCGCGATTGGCGACAGTGTGCAGGTCGTGCCGCCCGTCTGGAACGAGTAGATCTGGTTGTTCGCGCCGTCCGTCAGGTAGATGAAGCTGCTCGCCGAAGAGCCCGTCGACGTGTTGATCGAGGTCAGGCTCGGCGCAATGGCGGTGCCGGAGGAGATCACCAGCGGACCGGTCGTCGGTACCGTCAACTGCCCGTTCGAAGATGAGATGACATACGGGAAGATCGAACCGGCCGACATCGTGTACAGGCAGCTACCCGATCCCACCTTGCTCATGATCGGGTCCGGACCCACTTCAAACACCGTCGTCGCCGTACCGTTCGCGTTCAGCACCGAGTTGTTCGGAACCAGCGTCAGCCGGCCCGTGTTCGCATCCACCGCGAAGGCCGTAATCGAGCCATTCGTGTCGATGCCGCCGCCCGCAAGCGCCGTGCCGTAGTTCGGCGAGTACTGATCCAACACGTAAAGAAAGCTGCCCGTGCTGTCGAACGTAGCCCAGACCGGGTGCGTTCCCTGGCTGGAATAGCTTTGCTGAAAGGTCAGCACGCCATCGCCGCCAACCGAAAACTCGGAGATCGCAGAGCCATTTCCGGCAACGTATCCCGCAGAACCCGGTGTACCAACCTGGCCTGATCCGCTGTTCACCGTATAGACGAAGCGTCCGCCCGTCTTCACCACGATGGTCTGCGGATTGGAGCCGCCGGAGGAAAACGGCGAATGCTCAATCTGCGTCAGATTGCCCGTATAGTCATCAATCTTGAAACCGGAGATCTGGCCTGAGGCCCCGTTCTGGTAAGTCCCCACTACCCAAAGGTACCCAATCGTGCCGCCGCCGCACGCCGTCATTCCAAGTCCGAGTGCCGCCGATGCTACCAGGGCCGTTACAATCCGGCCAATCTTGCTGAACGTCATTTGCTTCCTTATATCCTCGCCCTCAGCTTCGAGGCGTCGCAAGGTCTACTTGTAGTTGGGGTCTGTTCCTCAGGTTATTGTAGAAGGAACATACGGTTTATGCCACTTTCCATAGAGATCCTGTAACGCGGCCGCAATTTAGCCAGAAGCGCGTTTTCCGGAAAGCACAAGTGCATTCTCAAATGCCGGCGGAGCGGAATTTGGACGGGCCGCCGCCTCACTTCGGTAGCAAACCGCCCAAAGAAAAGTCCCGGACCGCAGCCCGGGACCCTCGCCTTCACCTCTCCAGTTCTCAGCCAGCTACCAGACCCGGCACGCATTCTCCGGCATCATGGGCTGCCCGACCTTGCAGCCAAACGCCTTGCCGAACTCGGGGAAGTTCTGCACCGTGCCATCGGTCCGCCACTTGCCCGCACTGTGCGGATCGGTCCGTGCAGACACCCGAGCCGTCTGCTCCGTCCGGTTCTCGCACCACACCTGGCCGAAGCTGATAAAGAAGCGCTGTGCCGGGGTATAGCCTTCGACCAAATCCTGCTTGCCGTCGAGATCCGTCACACCCTGCTTCGCCAGCACCTCCTGCAACGCCTGGAACGCGATCCGGATGCCGCCGTTATCGGCCGTATTCTCGCCCAGCGTCAGCTTGCCGTTCTGCTTCTGACCCGGCGCCACCTCGAACCCGCCGTATTCATCCGAAACGCACTTGGTGCGATCGTTGAACTTGGTCTGATCCTCCGGCGTGAACCAGCTGCCCAGCGAGCCGTCCGCGTTATACTTCACATTTCCCGTCGGGCCATACTTCGAACCCTGGTCGTCGAAACCGTGCGTCATCTCATGCCCGATCACGACGCCAATCCCGCCAAAGTTCACCGCCGGGTCCTTCGTGTTGTCGTAGAACGGAGGCTGCAGGATGCCGGCCGGAAAGTTGATATCGTTTTGCGGCGGATTGTAGTACGCATTCACCGTCGGCGGCGTCATGCCCCACTCCGTCTCATCCACCGGCTTGCCCAGCTTGTGCAGGTTGCGCTCGGTCTCAAACACAGACGACCGGTTCAGGTCGCCGACAAAGTTAGTCCGGCTGATCTTCAGCTTGCTGTAGTTGCGCCAGTGCTCCGGATACCCGATCTTCTGACGGAACGCCACCAGCTTGAGCTCGGCCTGCTTCTTCGTCTCCGGGCTCATCCACGGAAGCTGCTGGATATCCTCGTCAAGCGCCTTGCGCAGCGCCGCGACCAGCTTCTCCATGTTGTCCTTCGCATCCGGCGGGAAGTTCTGCTTCACCCAGTCCTGCCCGACCGCCTCGCCCAGCGCCCGGTCCGTCAGGCGTGTGCAGCGTTTCCAGCGCGGCTGCTGCTCCTGCTGCCCGTTCAGCGTCTTGTTGAAGAACTCGAAGTTCTCCTGCACGTAGTTCTCTGACAGGTACGGCGCGGCCTCGTGCAGTTCGTGCCAGCGCATGTAGGACTTCAGTGCCGGCAGCGGCTCCGCTTCAATCTCCGCAGCTACCGTCTTCATAAAGCCCGGCGACGCCACGTTCAACGTCTTCGCCTTACCCAGGCCGAGCCCCTTCAGATACCTGTGCCAGTCGAAGTCCGGCGTCAGCGCCTGCACCTGGTCGATGGTCATGATGTGGTAAACATTGGCCGGATTACGCATCTCCACCCGCGCCATCGAACCCTTTGCAAGCGCCGTCTCGATCCGCATCACATCCGCCGCTTCCTTCGCCGCGTCCTCCTGCGAGTCGCCCAGCAGCACAAACATCTTCGTCACATGCTCCACATACTGCTTGCGGATCGTCGCCATGCGTTCGTCATCCAGCAGGTAGTAGTCGCGATCCGGCAGCGACAGCCCACCCTGGCCCGTCATTAAAATCTGCTGGCTCGAGTCCTTCTGATCCTGTCCCACACGTACTCCCAGCAGCGTGCCCGAACCCGTCTTCCGCTGCAGATCGATGTCCAGTTTCGTCAGCTTCTTCTTGTGGTCTAGCCCGGCAATGAGCCGCAACTCGGGCTGGATCGGCTTTGCGCCCTCCTTGTCCGCCAGCGCCGTGTCCATGCAGGCCGCGAAGAAGTTGCCATACTTGGTCTGCAGCGCCGACGCCGGGTGCTCGGAGGCCGACTTCAGCTCCTGGTAGAGCTTGTAGTTATTCGTGTCGGCCAGCGTGTTGAAGCTGCCCCAACGCGTCTCGGATGCCGGAATCGGGTTGTTCTTCATCCAGTTGCCGCACGCATACTGGTAAAAGTCTGTGCACGGATCGGCTGTCTTATCGATCGAAGTCAGGTCGAACATCACCGGCTTCTTCGGCATCGTAGGAGCGCTGTCATCGGAAAGAACCACGCTCTGGACAGCATTCTGGGCCAGGGCCGCGGCCGAACAGAAGAGCCCGCCGGTCAGGAGAACGGTTGAAGCAAAGCAAGAAAGGCGCATGAAACTCCCTGGTGTTGGATTGGTTTAGAGCAGCGCAGCTTGAAGAACATGACAGGCAAGCCCATCTCCGCGAAGACACAAACCCTGCATACCGGAGCAAAGGAAACTCGAGGACGACGGACCACGCCTGATCTGACTGTATCTGCGAGTGACGTACCTCTGTCCAGACAAGTTTCAACCCGTGTACCAATACCGACCAAAACAAGAAAAAGAGGCGAACGAGCCAAAGCTCATCCGCCCCCATACTCTCAAACGCAGACCTAGAAGATCTTCAAATGGATCGTCAGGTACTTCTTCGGATCCTGCCGGATCGTCTGCACCATCAGCGTGCTCTCCGTCAGCAGCTTGTTTAGATTCACATACGCCTGGTCATCCGTCGTCAGCTTGCCCAGCGTACCCTGGCCCTGATTTACCTTGGCGATGATCTGGTTGGTCTGGTCGACCGTGTCACGCAAAGTCTGCGCGAACTTCGGATCGCTGATCAGCATTCCCGCCGTGCCCTTGCCGCCCTGCACATCCGCCAGCACCGCGTTCATCCGGGTCAGCGTGCCGTTCAGATTCGTATAAAGCGTGTCATCGGTCAGCAGCTTGCCTGCTGTGCCTTTGCCACTCTGCAGCCCCGTCGCAAGCTGGTCCAGCTTCTGCGCCGTGCCGTTCAGACGGTCGTACATCTGGTTGTCCTTCAACAGCTTACCCACCGTGCCCTGGCCATTGTTCAGCCCGACCTCAATCTTGTTCAGCTCCGTCACCGTGGAATCCAGCTTGTTGTAAAGGTCCGGATCATTGATCAGTTTGCCGACCGAACCCTTGCCCGACTCCAGGTTGTCGACAATATCGTTCGCCTTGGCCAGGATGACGTTCAGTTGCTCGATCGTTCCCTGGCTCGCCTTCACCACGTCCGAGATCGACGGCGTCTCAAGCGTCTTCAGCTCATCGCCATCCTGCAGCGCAGGACCGACGGCGGTCTGGCTGTTGATATCGATCACCGTATCGCCCAGCACGCCCATCGTCGTCAATGAGACCTTCGAATCCTTGTGCAGACTCGACGAATACTTGTCGTCAATCTTCATCAGCACACGCACCGGCGTCAGCTTCCGCGACGGATTCGGAGACACGGTCACCGTCTTCACCGAGCCGATCGTCACTCCCTCAAGATTCACCGCCGCGCCTTCTTTCAGACCGGCCGCGTTCTCAAAATAGGTTGTCACCGTCAGCTTCTTCGACAGAATGCCAAGCCCCGACGAACTCGTCATCAGGAAGAGCAGTGTCACCAGGATCACGGTCGCGCCCAGAACAATCAACCCCACCTTCAGTTGCGACCAACGTACCTCCTGCTGGCTCGGCATAGCTCTCCTCTACTCCCCAAGTCGTTCTACTTCAACCATCCGCCCGGAACCAGCACGTGACCCGAGAATACATGACGCCAAACGGGCACACGGTCGGCCAGACAAATCCAGCCAGTCATGTCCAAGCCGCAATGCTCCGGTTATCAGATGGATGCACGTTTGCCAGTCTAAGTTTCAGACTCTCCGGAGCCCAGTTTGGCTTCCATCACAACCACCGCCATCGCCATCCCTTTCGTATGGGTCAGGCTCAGCGAAATCCGCATCACGCCCAGCGCCCTCGCAAGCTCCTCCGCACGGCCGCTCAGGTGCAGCGATGGCTTGCCCGAAGGCGCCCGCCGCACCTCGAACTCCTGCCAGCTCACCCCATGGCTGATGCCTGTACCGAGCGCCTTCGCTCCCGCCTCCTTTGCCGCAAACCGCGCCGCAAAGCTTTCGGCGAAGCTCTTCTTCCTCTGGCAGTATGCGATCTCGCCCGGCGTATAAACGCGATGCAAAAAACGCTCCCCGTAGCGCGCAATGCTCTGCTCAATCCGCCCGATCTCCGTCAGATCCGTCCCTAAACCTACAACCATCGCGTCATGCCCTTCCTCTTCCTGTGTACCCGTGCCCTGACTGTGTTATGACTCCCGTTCACCTACTCTTCGCTCCAGCATGGCGCGCCCCGCAGCCTCACCCGATGATTCCAAAAGACGCTGAACACCGCGCAAGATAGGGCCGTAAGGACGGGTACAAATAAATGGAATCGAACGTATCTTTACCAGACATCAGCGCAGTCACTCCTCAGTCGCCGCAATCTCCTATTCAGGTCTTTACCCTTACCGCTTATTGCTACGAGGATCGGCAGACCCTGCTGCCCGCCCTCAACTCCGCACTGACACAGTGTGGTGGTTGGATGCTCGAGCGCAGACCACTATCGGCCACAACCATGGAGTTCGTCTTTGAGGTCCAGCTTCAAACAATACTTGAGCTCTATGCCTCCCTCGTCGGTATCGGCGTCGAACTCACCCGCGCAGCACACTCCAGCCTCACCGAGCTCTGCACCTGCATGCAGCACCAATCCAGTTCGGCAAATCCCTTCCAGGTCGTCACTCTGCGCCTCGAGATCAACTTCCTGGCTGACGTCACCCTCCACTCCATTCTCATGACCGGAGCAGACCTTGCCTGACCGGCCTGGATTCGCCCCGAAGCTGGCTTTTGCAAACAACTCCTCTAGGCGCACGGGGTCTAATGAAAATGAGAAAGGACCCAACATGACACGCAACGTCTCCTCTTCCTTGAAGTTAGCTTCTCTCGTCGCTGCCGGTATCTTTGCCTTCGCTTCCGTTCCCCACACTGCAGCCGCGCAGGTCGGCGTCTACATCGGCCCTACCCCGCCACCCATGCGCTACGAGGCGCGCCCCCCGGCCCCCGGCCCCGGTTTTGCCTGGGTCGATGGCTTCTACGAGCCCTGGCAGGGTGGATACCGCTGGCACCCCGGCTATTGGAATCAGCCGCCCTACGCCGGTGCTTACTGGAACCACCCCCATTACGACCACTACAACGAGGGTTGGCGCTTCCACGAAGGCTACTGGGGCCACGAAGACCACGATGATCACCACTGGGAACACCGTGACCACGACCATCATGATGATCGCCACTAAGTTTCGGCAAACCTGACACTTAGCTCATCAAATTGGATATCTCATCAAAACCGCCGCGCACGTCATATTTTCTTCGACGCGCAAGGCGGTTTTCGCATCCCTCTCCTTACAGGCGGAACATCCGCCCAGGAGATCTGTCACATGACCGACTATCGCGTAGCTGCTGGGGAAGCACAGGAAGATCAAGTTACCGCCGCCATCGAAACCGTAACCAGCAAAGTCCCCTCGAGCCTCTTCCTGGGCGCTGCCATCGCGTCCATCCTCGCTTCGGTCAGCTTCAAGGCTGCCAAGAGGGGTGAAGAAGCTCTCTTCGTCGGCCAGTGGGTCGCGCCCTTCCTCATCCTCGGTCTTTACAACAAGATGGTGAAGCAGCATGGCTCCGACGCAACCAGCAAAGCCCCTTATGCATCGTAACTCGCATACTGGCGGTTGGCCGGTGTTATAGCCCTCCCCCCACAAAAGCCCCGGACATCCGGGGCTTTTGTCACGCCCTCACCACTGCTCGCTTTCCACCAGTACGGGCGCAAACCCCGCCGGCCCGCCGTCCGTGATCCAGACCTTGCCCGCCGCGATATCGTAATACCAGCCGGAAAGCGTCAACTCGCCCCGCGCCATCGCTCCCGCCACACTCGGATGCGTCCGTACATGCTGCATCTGCAGCAGCACATTTTGCTCTGACAGCTGCCTGAGTAGATCCGCCTCCGTCCCGCCCTTCTCACGCAGCGCCTCAGCCACACTCAGCGCGGCATGTGCATTGCGCAGCCAGTGCTTCACCGTCGGCATGGTCTCGACCGACTCAGGATCGACCAGCGCCTTCATCGCGCCGCAATCCGAGTGGCCGCAAACCACCAAATGCTTGACCCCCAGCCCGGAGACGGCAAACTCCAGCACCGCGCTCACGCCGCCCACCATGTCTCCGTAGGCCGGAACCATGTTGCCGATGTTGCGCGTCACAAAGATCTCGCCCGGCGAAGACTGCGTCAACACGTCCGGATGAATACGAGAGTCAGCGCACGTGATCACCAGCGCCGAAGGCCGCTGCGCCTCACGCATCGCCTTGCGATAAGTCTCTTCCTGAACGGGATAAACCTCGGTACGGAACTGCCGGATCCCGTCCTTCAAATGTTCAAGAATCTCGTCCATCTCTCCCTTTCAAACAACCCGCCAGCCTGTCCCTGGTCCCTCATCCCGCCACTTGATATTGCAACCCAGGCTCGTCCGCTGGTTCGTATCCGGCCGCCTCCCTGCAATCACATCGTCCATCGCACGCCGAAGATCCTCCCCCGTTACGGGCTCGTCGTTGCCGGAGTCCCCGCGCCGCGGCCGGCTGCCATCCAGCTGTCCGCGATACACCAGCTTCATCTCCGCGTTGTACAGGAAAAAGTCTGGCGTGCACGCCGCGTCATAGCTCCGCGCCACCTCCTGCGACTCGTCGAACAGGTAAGGGAACTCCCAGCCCAGCCGCTCCGCCTGTTTCTTCATCTCCTCTGGACCATCCTGCGGATAAGCCTCCGTATCGTTCGAACTGATCGCAGCAATCGCGATCCGGTCCTTGTAATCCAGCCCGATCCGCGCAAGCTCTTCCTCGACGTGCTTCACGTAGGGGCAGTGCACGCACACAAACATCACCAGCAGGCCATGCCGTCCGGTCTTCGATCTCCCGCCGCCTGGCATCAGGTTCGTCTGGTCCGGAACGTCGTCATCCCATGCGAGCGCGAAGACATCGTCGCGACCCATCGCCCTGCCCGTCACCACATCCATCAGCTCGAAGGCCGGCGCTGTCGTCCCAAGCTCCACCATCGCAGATTGCGTCCTTGACACCCTCAACCTCCAACTACTGCCCAACCCATCATAAAGGCGTTCAAAAGCAGCCGGGCCCGGGAGCCGGGGTTCAGCAGAAAATACCTGCCTCCCTCCCACTCCCGGGCCCTGCGATCAAGACCGGACCGCACCCGCCTTACTGGATCGTCGTCGCCACCGTCGTCGTCGCCGGAGTCGTAATACCCGCACCCGTCGCCGAGACCGTCACCGTATACGTCCCCAACGTTGTTCCGCCGGTACCCGCAGGTGGCGTTGTCGTGGTCTTTGAACCGCCGCCGCAACCCGCGCTGAAGCCGATACCAACCATCAGCACCAGGGCCCCAAGCAGCGTCCGCATCCGCCGCCGCTTGGCCGGCAACACCAGGAACAGCATCGCCGCCATCGCCGCACCACCGCCAATCGGCAGCAGCCTCAGCTTTGGCATCTCGAGCGCAGCCGAAGCCGCTGTCGTGTTGACCGTCAGCGTCGCCGTCCCTGCGGCGGTTCCGGTAAGGTTCACCGGCGACGTCACCGTGCACGTGGGAGTAGCGGTCTCGTTCGTCGGAGACACGGCACACGTCAGCGTAACCGCCCCCGTGAACCCGCCCGAAGGAGTCACCGTGATCGTCGAAGTCCCGCTTCCGCCCGGCGCCGCGATCGAGATCGCCCCGCTGTTCGTCAGCGCCAGAGCGGGCACCGCCGAAGTTGAACTATTCGTCACCGTTACAGTGGCAAACGACGCCTGGAACACCGACCCGGTCGTAGGCACATACTGGACTGTCACCACGTTTACGCCCTGCTGCAGCGTCGTACTGTTCAATGCGACCGTCACCGTCACACTCGTACCCGTGCCTGCAGGCAGGGTCACCGACCCAAGCTGAACGCCAGAAGCGGTGAGCGAGACCGACCCGGTCGGAGTCCCGCTCGCAGCTGTCACCGTCGCTGTAACCACCGCCGGAGAAGCCGCCGAGGTCGTCGTGGGCGAAGCCGTTGCCGTCGTTGTGGTTGATACGCTCGCAGCTGAGGCAACTACCGTCACCGAAAAGGTTTTACTGAATGCGGCATAGTTCGCATCGCCCGGATAGCTCACCGTCGCCGTATAAGCCCCCGCTGTCACGCCCGTCGGAATCGCTATCGTCGCCGAACCCGATGCCACTGCAAGCGAAGAATCAACCGACGACACCAGCGCTGGCAAGGTGATCGTGCTCGAACCCAGCCCGGTAATCGTCACCACGCCAGTCGGAGCTGAAACCGGCGAGTAAAAATAGGTGTGGTACGTGTTGATGGAGTTGTCGTTCGCCGAGTTCTCAACGTTGACGATCAACGCTGAACCAGTCGTGACAGACAGCGGACTCGCAGTCGAGCTTCCGCTTGTCAGATAGATATCAGGCGTATCCTTCACTACCGTAAAGCTCAGCGCCGCGGCTGTACTCGCGTTATAGCTGGCATCGCCCGAGTAGCTCGCCGTCACCGAGTGCGTTCCTATCGCGAAGCCGGCGTTGTACTCCGCATCGCCCTGCGCGTTCAGCAATGCCGCGTTCAACGTCTGGCCGCCGTCCGCAAACGTAACCGTTCCGGTCGGAGTCCCGAAAGACGTCGTCGAACAGGAGGAGGGTACCGTCGTGACGTTCACGCAGGTGTTGTAATAAGTGGTCGGAACGGGTTGCCCGGAAAGCTCGACCTGTGTGCCGTATGGAATGCTTGCACCTGCCTGAAACGCAGCCTGCTTTGAGGTAGAGAACGCCGTATTCAGCGGGTTGAACACCAGCGAACTAGCCTCCGGAGTCACCGTAATCGAGACCGGCGTCGACGTGCTCGGCCCATTCGTCCCATCTCCCCCATAAGCGCCCGAGATCGAATAAGTCCCACCCGGCAGGTAGTTCACCGCGCCCGAGAAGTTCCCCCCGCTCAGCGTGAAGACGGTCTCGGCAGCCTGCAGCGGAAGCGTGCTCGTAGTCTCGAGCGAAACCGCACCCGTGGCCGTGCTGGGCGTCACCGCACCCGTGATATTCACGCTGGTGCCATGTGCGAAATTCGTCTGCGAAGGCGAAAGCGTAACCGAAGAAGTTGCAAACGTGACCTTGTTCCAGTTGCTCACCATCACGTTCGCGTCAATCGTACCTAAACCGGTTGCAAGATCGTATCCCGCGACCGCGTTGTACTCCGGTGTCGTTCCGGTTCCAATCTGTCCCTCGACGACGCTCGCATGGGTATTCGGATCGGTGATCGTAATCGGAGTCGCCGCCGCAATGCAGTTCACCGAATCCAGCGATCCCGCAGCAAACGAGCAGGGCACCGTGTTCGTCCCATGCACCACATCGTTGAAGGCCGTTGGATACTGCGCTGCAAGCTTGTACAGCACGAAGTCCGCCTGGCCCTGGCGCCCATACTGCTGGTTCACCAGCGCCATCAGGCCGGCAAACGCGGGTGTCGAAGCCGACGTGCCGCCGATGCCCGTAATCTGCACCGTCCCACCCGTTGCCGGAGCCTGGCAATCGCCATCGCTCGCGCAGATCGGATAGTAAGTAAAGTTCGCCCCATTGGCGGCAAACAGCGACAGGTCCGGAATGTCGCGCACCCCATCGGCCGGCACTCCCGTTCCCGTCTGCCACGCAGGCTTCGCGTACCCGGCGCACCCGGTCGTACTGGTTGTCGATGTGATCGCGCAGTTACTCGCACCACCGCCCGCACCCGCAATCGACGTCGCGGTATTGCCGGAATTGTTGTAGTAGTTGCTGTAGTTCAACCCGAACTGGCTGTCGTTCCACGGCTGCTCGGTCACCTTGCTCATCAGCGAAGTCACCGGGGTCGCATTGCTCGGCGTCAGGTTCCACAAAGCCTTCAGAGAAGCATAGCTGTCGCTGGCCGGGTTCGCGTAATCGCTGTAGTAGAAGTCGGTGCCGCCCACCGCAACGTTATAAGGGGTGGACGCCAGACCGTTGACCGCCTGCCCGGAAACCGCATACTCTTCCGAGTTCGGGCTGTCACAGCCTGCGGATCCACTGTCGCCCGTCGAAACCATCACCGTCTGCCCCTGCGCCGCGGCCTGCTCCCACAACTGGCTCCAGAACGCGTTACCCGACGTCCCCTGGTTCGATTCGCAACCGCCAAAGCTCAGGCTCAACACCGGAGCCACGTTTGCATAAACCGCGTGTTCCGCCGCCAGGCCAAGCCCGTTCGCAAGTGCCGTATCGCCAGCAATCACCAGGTCGATCTGCGCCGACGGCGCCACCGATCCGGCAATCTCAATATCCAGGTAAGCCTCGCCCGAGGCTCCGTTTGGCCCGCCCGGATTGTTGATCCCGTCGATGCCCGGATCATTGCCGTCGATGATCACATTCACCGCGCTCGCCGGCAGCCCGAAAAGCGTACGGTACTGCGCTACCAGCGTCGGATCGATATTCGTCTCGTTGATGATCCCGATCGTCTGTCCGGTACCCTTCACCCCCGCCGTATACAGCGGGTTCAGATCGTATTGCACCGCGAAGTCACCCGGCGCCAGGGGAAAGCTCAAACCCGCCGTGCTGCTGCCGGTTGTCCAGTTCGGCTTCGTCGCATGCGTCGCCGGGTCGAACGTCGCCGTCCCCAGCTTCTGGGACTGGCTCTTCAGCGGGAAATTGTTCAGCGAAGCAAACCCGCCAAACACCGGCGCCAGCGCAGCCGGGATCTGGGGCTCCGCCGAGTTCGCATAGTGCATCTGTCCGTTCACGTTGTACTTGTGAATCGAAGCATGGAATGCACTCTGAAACTGCGCCGCTGAACCCGTCATCTCAAGCGTCATCCTGCCCGGGTTCACCTTCGTCACCGCAAAGCCATGCGTCCCCAGCCAGTTGGAAAGCGTCGCGATATCAGCGTCCGATGGCCCATACAGCTTGCCGAATTCGTCCGGCGTCAGCCACTTGTGGTAACTCGCTGTTCCCGGCGTATGCATGTCCCGAATCGCCTGCTTCAGCGCCGTCTCCTGCGCTGTGCTCCGGCTCAGCAGGATCTGGACCCGCTCCAACTGCATCCCGCTGTCCACGGCGCCCCGATCGTTCGACGCAATCGCCAGCGGGTGCATCGTGCCCTTCAATGGCACCAGCGCCTTATCGTCGATCGGCTGCGTCAACCGTGTCGTCACCAGTTGCGAAGACGTCGCCGAAGATGCGGTTGGGCTCCCCGTCTGGGCGTGCAGCACTCCCGCCGAAGATGTCGAAAGTGAAACTACACATCCAAGCAGCAAGGCAGAAGCTGCCAAGAAGCGAGTCGAGTTAGAGCAATGAGTGCGCATGAGCGATTCCTGTCATCAGGCTGAGGAGTAGGAGAATCATCGGCACGAAGCGGGAGTCAGGAGCTACCCTGCACAGCCGCCTCCTGCCACGTCGAGTCGAAAGAACAACTTGGAAATGTCCCTGGAAAGCCTGCCGCGGGCCTTGAAGCGCGCGGCAGGTAAGTTCGTTGTATGCGACCATCTGGAGGGTGTCAAGGTCGACGATCACATCTGGCAGAGACTTTTAAGCTGCAACCCGTCCAGGAAAAAAAGTTTCGGCTGCCCTCCCCGATCTTCACAACTCACCTTCATCCCATCGACAACCCGTATACCCGGAATCACTTCTACACAGCTTCCCCAGCCGCTATCCTGAGCCTCTCATGGCTTCTGCCCGCATCCTTCCGCGTACCCTCCCCGGCGGCCGCGTACAGCCCCACGTCCTGCCGCGCGGCGAAGCGGGACGCGCACTCTGCCGCTGGTGCGAGCTTGAAATCCTCGCCCGCCGCCGGCGCACCTTCTGTTCCGATTACTGTGTCACCCAGTGGCGCCTCCGTACCGACCCCGGCTTCCTCCGAGACCAGGTCTTCGCCCGCGACCGCGGCGTCTGCGCCCTCTGCCACGCCGACACTGTCGCCATCTACGCCGCGCTCAAGCGCTCCCGCGGCAAAGCCCGGCAAGCCGGCCTCGTCTTCTATGGCATGAAGTCCATCACCAGCCGCCGCTCGCTCTGGGACGCCGACCACATCCTCCCCGTCGCCGAAGGCGGAGGACAATGTGACCTCGACAACATACGCACTCTCTGCGTTACCTGCCACCGCGAAGCCACCGCACAGCTCAGGCTCCGACTCAGACAACTCCGGCTGAAGACGACAGTAACGAAACCGATTTAGGACAACGTCAATGCAGGTCAATCCCTCTAAGGATGTAGTACCGCAGCGCTCGTGTTCGATTCGAGCCCATCCCAACGGAGCCTCCGAACCCATGCCCGCTCTTCGCGATTTCATCCCTCGTCTCGGCTCGTCCGAGGAATCCATCTGCTCCAACTGCTGCCAGGTCGTCCGTCCATCGGCGGGTGCCCCCACTCTCACCCAGGCCCAGGCCAACCACCGCTGTGGTGAGTTCTCGCTCAATACCAACACCCGTTGACCAGTACCACCAACCCGCAATAAACCCATGTCTGCTAGCCTCAAGAAAGGACCCTTGGAGCCGCAGACATGTCTTTTGTACCTACTCTCGAAGCCGCCATACAGACACACGAACTCGCCAAGGGCTACGGCCAGACCGTTGCGCTCCACCCGCTCACGCTGACGATCCCGCGCGGCGCAGTCTTTGCCCTCGTAGGCCACAACGGAGCCGGCAAGACCACTCTCATCAAGCTCCTGATGAACATGATCCGGCCCTCCTCCGGTTCAGCCACCATCCTCGACAGCAATACCCTCTCGCTGACCGGCGAAGACTTTACCCGCATCGGATACGCCAGCGAAAATCAGGAATTGCCGGACTGGATGACCGTCCGCCAGTTCCTCGCCTACCTTAAGGGCTTCTACCCCACCTGGGACGACGCCGCCCTCGTCCAGCAACTAGAGCTTCCCCTCGACCGCAAGCTCAAGCACCTTTCCCGCGGCATGCTCATGAAAGCGGCGCTCGCCTCCATCCTCGCCTTCGAGCCCTCACTCATCCTGCTTGACGAGCCCTTCTCCGGCCTCGACCCCCTCGTCCGCGACGAACTCATCGAAGCCCTCATGTCCCGCGTCCAGCCGCGTTCACTCGCCGCCAGCGAGGCCCTCGCCGCCAAACCCGGCCTGCGCCCCACCATCCTGATCTCGTCCCACGACCTCGCCGAAGTCGAATCCTTCGCCACTCACATCGGCTTTCTCCACCAGGGCCACCTCCTCTTCGCCGAGGAGATGCACTCGCTCAACGCCCGCTTCCGCGAGGTCACCGTCACCCTGCCGCCCCCCGCACCCGGCCAGATGCCCGCCAACCTGACCCGCACTGGAGTCAACCCGCCCGACTCCTGGCTCCTGCTCGAGACCACCCTCACCGCGGCCCGCTTCGTCCACATCCACGCGGACACCGAGGACATCCCCGCCCAGGTCGCCCAGGTCTTCTCGACTGGCTCTGGGCTCCCGCACCTCCAGTCGCAGCCCATGCCGCTCCGCGCCATCTTCCTCGCCCTCGCCAAATCCGGCCGCGCGCCAGTAGACCTCACTCAGTAGCCGGCTCTCCCCGTGTCCTCCACGGCACTTCCTCCGCGCCCTCTGTCTTCATCCCTTGCTCTTCGCTCTAACCCGAGAAGGAACCCAAATCCGATGCCTCGTCCGCCACAACCCCTCCACATCTTCCGCAAAGACCTCATCCATCTCTGGCCCGAGACCCTCGTCGTCGTTCTCCTCTTCATCGCCTTCGCGGCCTTCGTCCCCGGCAACTGGCAGGGAAGTCCCTACGCGGCCATCGTCCAGCTCGTCTCGTTCCTCATCCACCTGCTGATGCCCATCTCCTGGATGGTGCTCATCTCGCGCCTCATCCACGACGAGTCGCTCGTAGGAGACCGCCAGTTCTGGACCTCGCGCCCCTACCACTGGGCCAGCCTGCTCGGCGCCAAGGTGCTCTACCTGCTCGCCTTCATCTACCTGCCCTTCTTTCTCATGCAGGCCTTCCTGCTCAAGCACGTCGGACTCCATCCCGTCACGGCTCTCCCTGGCCTGCTGCAGAACCTGTTGCTCATCTCCGCCATCTTCATCCTGCCCGTCATGGCGATCGCCGCCGTCACCGCCACCTTTACCCGCCTCCTGCTCTCCGTCATCGGCGGAATCCTCTACATCCTCGTCGCCTTCGGAGTCGCCGTCTGGGCCATCTTCGAGCGCATGCGGCCCCCCGTCTTCAACTCCGTCATCCTCTGGCTCGTCCTGCTCTTCTCGGCTGCGGCTATCGTCTACCAGTACGCCACCCGGCGGACCCAGGTCTCACGCCTCATCCTGATCGCTACCCCGGTCGTCGCCGTCCTCGTCGCCCTCCTGTTGCCTGCCGGACCCTTCGTAAGCGCCTCCTTTTCGTCCAAAGCCGCCGCCGGCGATCCCACCCTCGGCGACTTCCCCCAGCAGTTCCGCCCCCAGGCACCCTCGCCCGGCACCCTCGTCACCTTCCGCAACGAAGCCCACATCCAGATCCCCTTCTCCGTCGCCAACGCCGACAAGGACTCCGCCTACCGCATCCGCGGCGTCTCAGCCTCCATCTCCGCCGGCGGCACTCACTGGGAGTCCTCCTTCACCCAGCCCGACCAGGAGCAGCAGATCACTGGAGCCCAGCCCGTCTCCGCCGTCACC
Source organism: Lichenicola sp. (assembly GCA_964658635.1). GTDB lineage: Bacteria > Acidobacteriota > Terriglobia > Terriglobales > Acidobacteriaceae > Edaphobacter. Next base: position 54,502 of record CAZZZP010000014.1, read on the forward strand.
ATCCCCATCCCGCTCAACCTCTACAACCAGATCAAGGACTCACCCGCGGACGTCCACCTCATCCTCGCCACCGAGCACCTCAAGCTCGACAAGCCGCAAATCTGGAACGCCAACACCCCCGCCTTCGACGTCCCCGGCCACGGCCACTGCAAGTTCGCACCCGCAGACGCCGAAGCCGCCGACCCCACCTGCTTCTACGCCATCAAGGCCCCCGAGGTAAACTTCGCCTCCGCCAAGCTCAACAACGGCTCCTGCGCCACTCCTGGTGCCGTGCCCGCGCAGACCCGTCTCTCCCAGCCCCTTACCCTGCCCAACCTCTTCGACCCCGTCACCACGCTCCCCCTCACCTTCCAGACCGGCGACCCCAGTCCCCAGCACCACTACCAGCTCTGCGCCGGCGCACCCATCACCTTCGTCGGCGCCAGCAGCAACGGCAAGGTCCGCTTCGAGGTCGACGTCAAGGGGCTGATCCTGGACAACTACGCGGCCCGCATCCAGCCTCGCACCACCGCCCCGCAATCCGCCCCGCCCCAACGAATAACAACCCCCAGCACCCTCGGCTCGCCCACTCATCACGTTGTCATCGTGATGAGAGGGCAAAGCCGACATTTGCAGGACCTCTCCCCCGGGATGTTTTTCAAGCCCGAACTCACGCCACCTCCATCAAAACCACTCCCACTTAGCCCTTGCAGCTCACCTTGCCCCGCGGTGGAGCACCCCGAAGACTCCAGAACGTCCACTTATCCACCGCCTGCGGGCGCCCGCCTGCTTGCCCTGCCACGCCGCACGACGTACCGTCTTCACAGGACCTGATTCTCCGTCCCGTCACGAACCCGAAAGCCGCTCCAGATGCCGCCATCGCACAACTTGTACAGCATTTTTCCCCATTCTGATTCGCCTCGGCTGCGAAAACCCTGATTACGTCCGTATCTACACAGCTAACACAACATGTAGATGCTTTATACTTGACACACCCCATAGAGGGCACTAACGTTTGGCTTGCACCCCATTCGGGGAATAGCCCGAGCCAAGAAGTAACCTCCCCGGGTCGGATCAAAGACGGCCCCGAAGACCTTCAATAAACCGCTTTCCCGGACGCCAAGCCACGTCCCCAACACGACCAAGGAGCCTCCTCGTATGAACGAAACCTACCAGCAGCACGCCCCCGCCTCCACCCGCACCCACGCCTCGGGCGCTCCTGGTCTCTCGTTCGAGCGGCACTTCACCACACCCGGCGTCAGCCCCTACGACCAGGTCCAGTGGGAGCTCCGCGACGCCGTCATCCAGGACTGGAAGGGCAAGCTCATCTTCGAGCAGAAGAACGTCGAATCGCCCGCAGACTGGTCCATGACCGCGACCAACATCGTCGCGTCCAAATACCTCCACGGCCTCATCGGCACCCCCGAGCGCGAGACCGGCGTCCGCCAGCTCATCACCCGCGTCGCCGAGTCCATCCGCGACTGGGGCATCGAGGCCGGCTACTTCGCCTCCGACGACTCCGCCGCCACCTTCTACGCCGAGCTCTGCCACCTCCTCCTCAACCAGAAGGTCGCCTTCAACTCGCCCGTCTGGTTCAACGTCGGCTGCGACCGCCTCGAACCCAACTCCGACGCCCAGAACTGGCATTGGGACGCAGAGAAGCGCCAGGTTACCTTCTCCACCACCGGCTACTCCAAGCCGCAGTGCAGCGCCTGCTTCATCAACTCCGTCCAGGATTCGCTCGACTCCATCCTCACCCTCGCCAAGACCGAGGGCATGCTCTTCAAGTGGGGTTCAGGCGCAGGCTCCAATCTCTCCAGCATCCGCGGCTCCATGGAAACCCTCTCCGGTGGCGGCACCGCCTCAGGCCCCCTCTCCTTCATGCGCGGCTTCGACGCCTTCGCCGGAGTCATCAAGTCCGGCGGCAAGACCCGCCGCGCCGCCAAAATGGTCGTCCTCAACGTAGACCACCCCGACATCATCGACTTCATCGAGTGCAAGAGCAAAGAAGAGGCCAAGGCCTTCTCGCTCATCGCCGCAGGCTACGACGGCTCCGGCCCCGACTCCGAAGCCTACTCCTCCATCTTCTTCCAGAACGCCAACAACTCCGTCCGCGTCACCGACGAGTTCATGTCCGCCGTTGAAAAGGACGCCGAGTTCTCCACCCGCACCGTCAAGGACCGTAAGCCCGTCGCCACCTTCCCCGCGCGCGAGCTCATGACCAGGCTCGCTCAAAACACATGGGCCTGCGGCGACCCCGGCATGCAGTACGACACCACCATCAACAAGTGGCACACCAGCAAGAACACCGCCCGCATCAACGCCTCGAACCCCTGCAGCGAGTACATGTTCCTCGACGACTCGGCCTGCAACCTGGCCAGCTTCAACCTGCTCAAGTTCGTCTCGCCCGGCGGCCAGTTCGACATCCCCGCCTACCGCCACGCCATCGCCATCGTCACCACCGCGATGGAGATCATCGTCGACTCCGCCGGCTATCCCACCGAGCAGATCGCCAGGAACTCGCACGACTATCGCCCCCTCGGCCTCGGCTACGCCAACCTCGGCGCGCTCCTGATGGCCTTCGGCCTGCCCTACGATTCCGATGCCGGCCGCGACTTCGCCGGAGCCCTTACCGCCATCCTCTGCGGCGACGCCTACTACCAGTCCGCCCTCATCGGCGACACCTGCCCGCCCCTCGCCGCCGCCACCCCCCTCTGCCAGGCTGCCGATATCACCGGCGGAGCCTGCCCCGGCTTCTACGTCAACCGCGAGCCCTTCCTCGACGTCATCCGCATGCACCGCGCCGAGGTCAACAAGATCGGCAAGTCCCGCCACTCCGCCGAGCCCTTCAGCGTGCCCCAGCTCGATCAGCTCATCCAGGCTTCGGCCGAGGCCTGGGACGCCGCACTCGTCCAGGGTGAGCACTCCGGCTTCCGCAACTCCCAGGTCACCGTCCTCGCACCCACCGGCACCATCGGCTTCATGATGGATTGCGACACCACCGGCGTCGAGCCCGACCTCGCCCTCGTCAAGTACAAGAAGCTCGTCGGCGGCGGCATGATCAAGATCGTCAACAACACCGTCCCCTCCGCCCTCATCAAGCTCGGCTACAAGGACGACGCTGTCAACGCCATCGTCAGCTACATCGACGCCACCGGCACCATCGAGGGCGCGCCCGGCATCAAGCCCGAGCACCTCGCATGCTTCGACTGCTCCTTCAAGCCCGCCAAGGGCACCCGCTCCATCTCCTACATGGGCCACATCAAGATGATGGCCGCCACCCAGCCCTTCCTCTCCGGTGCCATCTCAAAAACCGTCAACCTGCCCCACGAGTGCTCCGTCGACGACGTCGCCGAGGCCTACATGGAAGCCTGGCGCCTCGGCATCAAGGCCGTAGCCATCTACCGCGACGGCTCCAAGGGCACCCAGCCCCTCAACGTCTCCTCCGACGCGGACAAGAAGAAGGATGCCGACGACAAGAAGGCCTCCGACGACGCCAAGGTCCTGTCGAACCAGCAGGCAGCCCAGCTCGAGATCGACGAGGCTCTCGCCGCCGAGCGTGCCGCCGCCTCGCAGGCGCTCACCGCGCACCAGGCCACCATCGCCCAGCTCAACGCGCAGCTTGCCTCGCTCGCCGCCCAGGCGCTCGTCAACTCGGACGCGCACGACTCGCAGGCCCCGCCCCGCGCCGTCCGCCACCGTCTCCCCGCGGAGCGCGCCTCCGTCACCCACAAGTTCGCGCTCGGCGGCCACGAGGGCTACATCACCGTGGGCCTCTACCCCAACGGCCAGCCCGGTGAGATCTTTATCCGCATGGCCAAGGAAGGCTCCACCGTCTCCGGTCTCATGGACTCCTTCGCGACCGCCATCTCGCTCGCCCTGCAGCACGGCGTGCCCCTCAAGGTGCTCTGCGAAAAGTTCGCCCACACCCGCTTCGAGCCCTCCGGCTGGACCGGCAACGAGCAGATCGGCTACGCCAAGTCCATCATGGACTACCTCTTCCGCTGGATGCAGCTCCGCTTCCTCTCCGGAACCCAGCTCGACCTCTTCGCCGGCCTCGCCGCCCACCACAACGTCCCGGTGCAGGGAACCGTCAACAGCCCAGCCAACACCGTCCTCTCAAACGCGGTGCCAGCCCCAGCCCCAGCCACAGCCCCCGAACCCATCCCCGCCCCCGCCACCATGCTCCCCGACGAGGACTCCCTCTACGACCGCACCGCCCCTCAGGGCGGCATAGCCCCCGACCTCCAGGCCCGCAGCGGACTCACAAACAACAAAGAACAAACAACAAACAACCTGTCCTTCGAGGATCGCGGAATCTACCACGCAGCCGACGCCATGAAGGACCTCTACGACATGGGCGACAGCCCCTCCTGCGCCACCTGCGGAGCCATCATGACCCGCTCCGGCTCCTGCTACCGTTGCATGTCATGCGGAAGCACCAGCGGCTGCAGCTAATCATTCCTGCTCGTGGCTTTCTCACATCATCTCAGTGGGAAAGCCATGAGATAACATCCAGTTGCTGGAACGATGCTCCGCACCATTGAGCCGATGCGATGACCGACGATGTTGAGGTGCCGTATGTCCCATCTCCCGAAGCGAGAGAGTTGAATCCCAAACACTCGGCTCAGTCATGGGCTGATCAACAAGCTCAATCCGATACCTTAGACACCAATCTTCTCCTTTTCGAGTGCCGCCCTAGGTCTGTCGGTTGCGTTCGAAAAAGATCGTGCCCCTGGGCTACTTGAATTGGCTCATTCGCTTGTACGCGTCTTGGATAGCATCTGGCTGCTGCATTGCAGGAACCATAGTCTCATTCACCCCGCTTCATAGTCACATGCATCCTGGGAGGAGGCGCACTTGCCAGCTTCCTCGCAACGCCGAACTCTTCCTCAAAACCATCCAGCACTACCGCGCCGCAGGCGAATATAAACTCCACGACTTCGTAGTCATGCCCGACCACGTGCAGCTCCTGCTCACGCCCACCGGTAAGAGCAAAACACCTGGCCCTGGGGGCAGGCTAAGTCCAGAATTAAAGTTCCTGTTTTGAATACTTTAGATCAAAGTTGCGGGAGGGGGAAGGTACCTCGCAGAGGTCCTGCGGAATAAGCCAGACGGTGAACCAGATCCTGCCGCCACCAGCGCAAAACCGTGTCGCCCGTTCAACCTCGGTGCGTCCATATGAGGCAAAGTCCCCTGGTCCACCTCGGTGATCCCGCGACAGCGCCACCAAGTACGAAACAGCCTTATCCAACCTTCCTGGATTGACTTCTTCTCCAGAGTGCACAAAACGCAAAAAACCGGCCAAAGCTACATGCGGGAGAGCACTACCTCTAAAGAACTCGAATGCCCAGAGCCTGGACAGCAAAGGTAGGTCGGCTCAAGCAGCGTGCTGACGAGGTTTCAACTCTTTCATCTGCTGGTCACGGTAATCTTCAAGCGCAATCCGCATCCCTTCCAGCACCGCACTCGCAAACGCCCATCCACCCTCGCCCCGATGTTCGCGACCCACCGCTGAAAGCGCAGCCATCACCTGCTTCATGTGCGATGGATGAATCTCAGCCTCGGCGAGCAGTTCACGCATCTCCCACCGTGCTTTGGCCGCCGCCCCCACCAGGCTAAAGTAATAGGCCTTCGCGGAGAGCGGGTCACATTGCATACCGTCCCACGTATAAGCGAGCGCGTTTGCGCGCCAATAAGCGCCGTCCCCAAGAAGTTCTTGAGTCCGCGCCAGTAGACGCAACGAAAGCTCAGTCCCAAGTACCTCTTCAATCGGGCGGACCCGGTCCCAGACATCTTCAACATTTGCAAGCCACATGTGTTGTTCGATGCGTTTGCAGGCCGAACGTTAGGTCAATGAGGCCTAACGCCTACAGCTATTGGTAACCATCTTTGATGCCCCCGGGTTCCCTACAACTTAGGCTGCACGCCTGATGTAACGATGCAGATCGTAGACCTCATGTTCGGCTTCTGTGGCCTCGTCAGCCGCTGCATTCGCCTTCATCTGCGCGGAACGCGCCATAGCTGCAAGCACCTCGGCGTGCGCGCGAACCGCGACCGCACGCGCCCTGAGCACCTCCAACTGAACAAGATCATGGTTTGCCCGCCGTTTGTAAGGAGCATGTACCGCCTCTCCGCCGTCCCGCAACGCTCTGTCATCACGCCGTTGCCGAGGCACAGCAGCAGACCGTGCATCTTCCATCCATGCCGACTCTGCAATGGTTACAGCAACACTCGCTGGCAGCGCCGCGGGAGCGCTCGGTTCATGCTTGCGCCCTCTCGCATACCGGGACTGCACAGCGATTCGCCGGCGTTCTTCTCCAGCGCCAAGCATCGCAGATGCGGGAGTCGCTGGCGGAATCTTCAGCATGTCCATCCGTTGTCGACCGACCGTCATCTGCACGCCCGCTCCAGCCTGGATGGCGGCAGGCGGATGCAGTCGTAGATCGATCGCTCTCACGTACGGATCAGCATAGTCTCGTTCATCCATCTCCGCATCCGTGCCGTCTTCTTCCCGGTCACCGGTCAAAGTCATCGCACAGGGCAGAAAGAGCATCAGGAAAAACACAAGTAAGGTCGCGCCGCTTGCCATACACCACCCTGTCTTTGCGGGATTCTGCAGCGGCTTGCGCCGTATGCTTAGCAAAAGGCTACTTGAGCCCCGGGCACCTTCAGCAGGCCGGCTTCAAAACAGCACCATCAAAGTAAACAACCCTTTTTCAAAATGGGTCTATCGTCTTGACCAACGCCCATTCCATGCGCAAATAGCCTCTCCGCCGCAGGTGAACACCATCGCTATAGGAGCGTTGCTGACCTGTAAGTGCGGAAAAGTAGTCGACTACAGGAACGCGTTTCCGCTGACCAAGCTCTACAATCCCAGCGTCCAGCCCCTCAACAGCCCGAAGGTAGACGCCATTGCCGCGATAGATGGGCGGGATCTCCGCGAGAACGGGTTCCACGCCGTGAGCCCGTGCCTCGTCGACCATCATCCCGAGGTTCTGTAGGGTCACCTCCCGGTCCAATCCCAGCAGTGTGTCATTGGTGCCACCCAGGATCACAACCCTGAGGAAGCCACCAGAGTCAATTTGCCCGGGAAAGCGCGCCCGCATCTGCGCCGTAGTCTGCCCATAAACACCGAAGTTTGCCCGCGGAAAACTCCAACCCTGCGTGAGCGAGTCTCCCATAAAAGCCACCCGCGAGCTTGCATGGTTGCCCGTCGACATCGCGATCGGTACGACGAATAAGCAACTAACCAAAATCCAAGTGACGCGAGCCCGCAAACCAGTCCCTCTCCTTCAATCTGTTTATGATCAACCTATGACTCTTGAGGATGCCCAGGCGCGTGCACGCAACATAAAGGTTCTGCTCTTCGACGTGGATGGTGTTCTCACCAATGGAGACATCACCGTGATTCCCAAATTGGACGGCACCGGCGTCGAAGTCAAAGGCTTCCACGCCCACGACGGTCTCGGCATCTCGCTCGCCCGCCTCGGCGGAGTGCGCACCGGCATTATCACCAAACGCCAGTCGCAGACCGTCGCCATCCGCGCCCGCGACCTCAAGCTCGAGTTCGTCTACCAGGGACAGCACTTCAAAACCCAGGCCGTCGACGACGTCATCCGCCGCACCGGCCTCACGCACGACCAGATCGCCTACGTCGGCGACGACATCGTCGACCTGCCCGTCATGCGTATCTGCGGACTCGCCATCGCCACCGCAAACGCGCGCCCGCAGGTCAAGGCAGCCGCTCACTGGGTCTCCCCACTGCCCGGCGGCCAGGGCGCGGGACGCGACGCCATCGACTTCATCCTCAACGCCCAGGGCTCGCTTGACCGCGTCATCGAGCAGTACCTCGACCAGTCCAACCCCGAAGCGGCACGCGCCGACATCGGCACGGGGAAGATGTAGTAGGCGAACAGCAGGCGAACGGGCTACAATCCAGCATGGTCGCTGAACCCCCCGCAATCGCCGCCTCGCTCGCCTGGGCCCACCCCGTCGTGCAGGAGTGGTTCACCGCGAAATTTGGCACCCCGACCGAGCCCCAGGAGGCCGGCTGGCCCCACATCCTCGCCGGAGAGACCACCCTCATCTCCGCCCCCACAGGCAGCGGAAAGACACTCGCCGCCTTCCTCGTATGCATCGATCAGCTCCTGCGTAAGGCCATCGCCGGCACCCTCGCACCCTGCACCGAAGTCCTCTACGTCTCACCTCTCAAGGCACTCTCAAACGACGTCCAGAAGAATCTCGACGGACCTCTCGCCGAGATCCAAAAGCTCGCGCTCGAACGTGGCTTTCTTTCAACCGAAATCCGCACCGGCGTCCGCACCGGCGATACGCCCACCAAAGACCGTGCCGCCATGCTGCGCAACCCGCCGCACATCCTCGTCACCACGCCTGAGTCCCTCTACATCCTGCTCACCGCCGGGAAGTCCCGCGAGCACCTCCGACGCGTCCGCACCGTCATCGTCGACGAAATCCACGCCGTCGCCGACGACAAGCGCGGCGCCCACCTCGCCTTGTCGCTTGAGCGCCTCGAAGCCCTCGTCTGCGGCGAAAACCACCTCTGCCCGGGCGGTATGCTCACCGGGCTCAGCACCCCGCCGCAGCGCATCGGCCTCTCCGCCACGCAGAACCCCATCGAGCTCGTCGCCAGCTTCCTCACCGGCTGCGACCCGTCGCGCACCCCCGCAAGGATCGTCCAGGTCGGCCAGCGCCGCCATCTCGACCTCGCCATCGAGGTCCCCTCCGACGAACTCGGCTCCATCGCCACCATCCCCATGTGGACCGAGATCTTCGACAAGCTCGCCGCCATCACCGAGCACCACCGCAGCACGCTCGTCTTCGTCAATACCCGCCGCCTGGTCGAAAAAATAGCCTTCGAGCTCTCCGACCGCCTCGGCGCAGAGCACGTCGCAGGCCACCACGGCTCACTCTCCCGCACCCTGCGCCTCGACGCCGAGCAGCGCCTCAAAAACGGCGAGATCAAGATCCTCATCGCCACCGCTTCGCTCGAGCTCGGCATCGACATCGGCAGCGTCGATCTCGTCTGCCAGATCAACACCACCCGCGCCGTCGCCGTCGCCATGCAGCGCGTCGGCCGCGCCGGCCACTGGCGCGGAGCCATCCCCAAGGGACGCTTCTTCGCCACCACCCGCGACGACCTCCTCGAACAGGCCGCCCTCATCCGAAAAATGCGCGCCGGCGAGCTCGACCGCCTCGAGATCCCCGACGCCCCCATCGATGTCCTCATGCAGCAGATCGTCGCCTCCTGCGGCGCCGAGCCCTGGCACGAAGACGCCCTCTTCCGCGTCCTCCGCCGCGCCTACCCTTACCGCAACATCACCCGCGAGCACTTCAACGAGCTGCTCGCCTTGCTCCACGAAGGCATCGAGTCCGGCCGCGGCCGCTACGGCGCCTACCTCCTTCGCGACCAGGTCCAGGGGCACCTGCATCCCCGCCGCGGCGCCCGCATGATCGCCATCTCGAACGGCGGCGCCATCCCCGACACCAGTCTCTTCTCCGTCATCCTCCAGCCCGAAGGCGTGCAGATCGCCACCCTCGACGAGCACTTCGCCGTCGACTCCTCGCCCGGCGACGTCGTGCTCCTCGGCAACAACAGCTGGCGCATCCAGAAGATCGAATCGGTCGGCCGCGTTCTCGTCGAAGACGCACACGGAGCCCCGCCCAGCATCCCGTTCTGGGAAGGCGAGGCACCCCAGCGCACCGACGTCCTCTCGGGCGCAGTCTCCGAGCTCCGCCAGGAGATCTCCTCACGCACCGCCCGCGTCGCGCCCAATGCCGTGCGTCCAACCCAGCCCGATGTCGCAGCCTGCCTCACCTGGCTAAGCGAAGTCTGCGGCGTCTGCGCATCCGCCGCGCTCCAACTCATCGCCTACGTCGTCGGCGGCAGAGCTGTCCTCGGCGCCGTCCCCACCACCACCACCATCATCGCCGAGCGCTTCTTCGATGACGGCGGCGGCATGCAGCTCATCCTCCACGCGCCCTTCGGCGGCCGCATCAACAAGGCATGGGGTCTCGCCCTGCGCAAGCGTTTCTGCCGCGGCTTCAACTTCGAACTCCAGGCAGCCGCCACGGACAACGGCATCAACATCTCGCTCGCCGAGCAGCACAGCTTCCCGCTCTCCGACGTCTTCCGCTTCCTCACCGAGCACACCGCCCAGGAGCTCCTCGAACAGGCCTCCATTACCTCGCCCATCTTCAAAAACCGCTGGCGCTGGGCCGCCGGCCGCAGCCTCCAGCTCCTCCGCATGCAGAAAGGCAAGCGAGTCGCACCGCAGATCCAGCGCACCCGCTCCGACGATCTCATGGCCAACGTCTTCCCCCAGGCCGCAGCATGCTTTGAGACCATCGTCGGCGACATCCAGATCCCCGACCACCCTCTCGTCCGCGAGGTCATGAAGGACGTCCTCACCGAGGCGATGGACATCGACGGCCTCATCGAAATCCTGCGCGGCATCGAATCCGGCGCCATCCGCTGCCTCGCCGTCGACACCCCAAACCCCTCGCTCTTCGCCCATGAGCTCCTCAACGCCATGCCCTACGCCTACCTCGACGAGGCTGGCGCGGAAGCACGCCGGGCCCGCGCCACTACCCTCCACCGCAGCCTTCCCCTCAGTGCCGCAGAGGACGCCGGCCGCCTCGACCAGGCCGCCATCGACACCGTCCGCGCCCAGCTCTGGCCCGATCTGCGCGATGAACACGAGCTCCACGACCTCCTGCTCTCGCTCACCATCCTCCCGCTCCGTTTCATCGACGACGAGCGTGCCTCCAACTGGCCCATCTTCTACGAGCGCCTTACACGCAGTCACCGCGTCCAGACCATCGACCTCAACGGCACGCCCTGCTGGGTAGCCGCCGAGAGAATCGAACCGGCCCACCAGCTCTTTTCCGTAAATGAAACCGAATCCGATACAAACTCCGACATTCTCCTGAAGTGCGTTCAAGGATGGTTACAGATCCTCGGGCCGACCTCTGCCAGCGACCTCGCCGTGACCACTGGCCTGCCGCCAGCCGAAGTCTTCAAGACCTTCCTCGCCATGGAGATGCAGGGTCTTCTCCTGCGTGGAGTCTTCGAGCACGCCGCGCCCCACGACTCCGATCTCGACATCGAATGGTGCGAGCGGCGCATCCTCCAGCGCATCCACCGCCTCACCCTTGGCACACTCCGCAAGCGCGTCGAAGCCGTCCCCCCCGCGGTCTACATACGTTGGCTGCTTGGCTGGCAGCACCTCGCCCCGCAGACACAGCTCGCGGGTGAGGAAGGTCTCCTCGAAGTCCTCTCAAAACTCGAAGGCTTCGAGGCTCCCGCGGTCGAGTGGGAACGCACCCTCCTCCCCTCACGCATCGCCGACTACGATCCCCAGTGGCTCGACGCGCTTTGCCTCTCCGGAGCTGTCGGCTGGGGTCGCGTCTCGCCGCACCCAGCCTGGCAGGTCGGAGAGGGAAGTGCCCCACGCCGCGTCATCCCCACCAATGCCGCCCCCATCACCTTCTTCGTCCGCGAATCCGCCGACTGGCTTCCGCACGCCCTCGCCGCCCAGTGTGTCGACGAGGCCATCCTGCTCAAGGCAATCAGTGCCGATGCCCTCGCCGTACGCAACCTCCTCCGCCAGCGCGGAGCATGCTTCTCGAACGACATCCAGCGCCTGCTCGCCTTCACCCGGCAGCAGGCACAGCACGCCCTCTGGGAGCTCGCCACCGCCGGCATCGCCTCCGCCGACGGCTTCGACCAGCTTCGCGGCATGATGGATCCTCGCCGCAAGGCCGCAGCCCAGGCCCCCGCCAGCCTCAACCGACGTGCCGCCGCACGCACCACGGCTGGCCGCTGGTCGCTACTTTGCGACGAAGCAGGACCCCTACAGCTCCTGTCCAAACCAACCCCCGCAGAGCGCCAGGCCGCAGCCATCGCCACCGCCAGACTAGCCGACGCCGCCCACGAGTCGGCCGCACGCATGCTTCTTTGTCGCTACGGCATCCTCTTTCGCGACCTGCTCGAGCGAGAGTCCAACGCCCCCAAATGGCGCGACCTGCTCAACATCCTGCGTCGTCTCGAGGCACGCGGAGAGATCCGCGGAGGCAGGTTCGTCTCAGGCTTCAGCGGAGAGCAGTACGCCTTGCCCGAAGCAGTAGACAGCCTCCGCGAAGCCAAACACTCTGCATCTGCCGCCGACCTTCGCGTCGCTGCAGCAGACCCGATGAACCTCGTCGGCATCATCGTCCCTGGCACCCGCGTCCCCGCGGTCCCCGGACGCTATCTCACCTTCCGCAACGGCGCTGTCGTTCAGGAAGACCCGATCCCCCGCGCTTCACAGCCTGAAAGTGAAATCAGCGAACCGCTACCCCGGATCTCGCCACCCACGCTATCGTTGTTCTAACCATGCCGGAATCCACGCCACAGCCCGAGCACGAAGCCGGTGACCCCGCCGAACTCGCCCCGGAAGACTTCTACTTCGACGGCCCATACCTCGTCTTCACCGCCGCTTACCACCTCAAACGCGGCTACTGTTGCAACTCCGACTGCCGGCACTGCCCCTATCGCTGACTAGAGCAGATTAGCTGTGGGTGTACAGGGAGGTTCAGATATCGACGCCGT
>CAZZZP010000015.1:0-67022 GCA_964658635.1 Lichenicola sp.
CCTCAACCATACTCGCATCCGGGCCGCCCGCAGGCTGCATCGGGTGCGGCCTTGCAGCCTTTGGCTTCGACATCTCGAAATCAAAGATGCTCGTCGCCTGCTGTGCATCCTTGGTGATATCGACCAGCACCGGACCCGGCCGCCCGCTACGCGCAATCTGGAACGCAAGCCGCACCGTGGGCGCAATCTCCTCCGCCTTTGTCACCAGAAAGTTATGCTTCGTAATCGGCAGCGTGATGCCCGTGATATCAACCTCTTGAAACGCATCCGATCCCAGCACCTTCGAGGAGACCTGTCCCGTAATTGCAACCATCGGAATCGAATCGAGCATGGCCGTCGCGATGCCCGTCACCAGATTCGTCGCACCCGGCCCGGAGGTCGCCATGCACACCCCGACCTGTCCCGAAGCACGCGCGTACCCATCGGCCATATGCGACGCACCCTGCTCATGCCTTACCAGGACATGATGAATCGGGAACTTGCGCAGCGCATCGTAGATCGGCAGGATCGCGCCACCGGGATAGCCGAAGACCGTCGTGACTCCCTCACCTACAAGCGTCGCCCAGAGAATCTCGGCGCCAGTCAGTGTCGGTGCTTGATTGTTATGACTCATCGCATACTCCTTTGCTTCCCGCAACCCACAAAATCCCGCTACGTCGTAATCGCGCCTTCACTCGCACTGCTTACGCTGGCTGCATACTTCGCAAAAACCCCGCGCTTGTATCTCGGCTCAGGAGCCTTCCATTCAGCCCGGCGCCGCGCAATCTCATCTTCTGCAACCTCAAGCCGCATCTCGCGATTCGGAATGTCAAACGTGATCCTGTCCCCTTCACGTACCAGCGCAATCGGTCCGCCAAGATACGCCTCAGGCGCAACGTGTCCGCACATCAACCCACGAGTCGCACCCGAAAAGCGTCCATCGGTGATCAGTGCTACAGTCTCCGACAACTCTGGAATTCCCTTCACGGCCGCGGTCACCGCAAGCATCTCCCGCATCCCCGGTCCGCCCCGCGGCCCTTCATACCGGATCACCAGCACGTCACCCGGATTGATCTTTCCCGCCTCAACCGCCGCATGACACGTATCCTCTGAATCGAATACCCGGGCCGGCCCCTGGTGGAAGATCCGCTCATGGCCCGCAACCTTGATCACCGACCCTTCCGGCGACAGGTTCCCCTTCATGATCACCAACCCGCCTGTCGGCTTCAGCGGTGCATCCCACTCGCGAATCACCTTCTGCCCAGGCGTCTCCACGGCCCCATCCGCCTCTTCAAACATCGTCTTCCCGGACACCGTGGGCATGTCGAGCAGCTGTCCGCGTTCCTTCAACCGCTTCGCAAGCAGACGAGACCCACCCGCATCCTGGTAGTCTTTCGCCACATACTTGCCACCCGGTGAAAGATCACAGATGAACGGGGTCCGCTCGGAGATCTCATCGAAATCATGCATGTCAAGCGGAACTCCAAACTCGCGCGCGATCGCAATCAGATGCAGCACCGCGTTGGTCGAGCCACCCGAGGCGCACACCGCAGCCACCGCATTCTCAAGCGCCTTGCGTGTAATGATCTTGCTTGGACGCATGTCGCTTCTGCACAAGTCAAGAATCATGCGACCCGCCGCACGTGAAGCCGCAGCCTTGTCCGCAGCCATCGCCGGCACACCCGTCAACAGCATAGGCGAGATGCCCAGAAACTCACCCGCCATCGCCATCGTGTTCGCAGTGAACTGGCCGCCACATGCGCCCGGTCCTGGACAGGCCGCCGCCTCCAATGCCTCAAGCTGATCGTCATTGATCTTGCCCGCGGCGTGCGAACCCATGCCTTCAAACACGTTCAGAATCGTGATGTCCTTGCTCGACCCATCCGGCTGCTTCAGATGTCCCGGTGCGATGCTGCCGCCGTAGAGCATCATCCCCGGAATATCCAGTCGCGCCATCGCCATAATGGTGCCCGGCATGTTCTTGTCACAGCCGGCGATACAGACTATTCCGTCGAAGAGATTCCCACGTGCAACCAGCTCGATCGAATCCGCAATCACCTCACGCGAGATCAGGGAGGCCTTCATACCCTCGGTCCCCATCGTGATCCCATCCGAAATCGTGATCGTATTAAACTCCATCGGAGTTCCACCCGCATCCCGTATGCCCTGCTTCACCGCAGCCGCTACATCACGCAGGTGAAAGTTGCATGGGCCAATCTCGGTCCACGTATTCGCCACCCCAATAATCGGCTTATGTAGATCTTCCTTGCTGAAACCAACACCACGCAAATACGAGCGCGCAGCCGCACGAGAAGGACCTTCAGTAAGGGGAATGGAATACTTCTTCGGATTATGTTCGTTGCTCAACGTAGATCCTCTTTCACTCTCTTATGCGTTGACTGCACGCGGCAGCGTCCAGAACTCGCGATCATGTGCCAGCTCAAACTTGTCCAGCTCAGCCGCATGCCGCAGCGTAAGCCCGATGTCATCGAGCCCGTTCAGCAGACAATACTTGCGGAACGGATCAATCTCAAACATTCCCGCAAAGCCTTCATCATCAGTCACCGTCTGCGCTTCCAGATTGATCGTGATCGTATGCTCAGGACGCTCGATAGAGCGCCGCGTCAGCAGATCCACATCCGCCTCTGACAACCGCACCAGGATCATCCCGTTCTTGCCCGCATTCGAAAAGAAGATATCCGCGAAGCTCGGGGCAATCACGGCAAGAAAACCAAAATCCGTCAGCGCCCACGCAGCATGCTCACGCGAGCTCCCACAGCCAAAATTCTTGCCCGCAATCAGGATCTTCGCGCTTTTATAAGCCGGGCTGTTCAGCACAAAGCTCCTATCCGGCTCACCCGCCATCGGCCCCTCCTGGATACGCCGCCAATCGAAGAACAGGAACTCTCCATACCCGGTCCGTTCAATGCGCTTCAAAAACTGCTTCGGAATAATCTGGTCAGTGTCGATATTCGAGATATCAAGCGGGACCGCAATCGAGGTCAACTCATTGATGGGCTGCATGGCTACTGGACCTCCTTGAACTGCCACGTCCGCACATCCGTCAAGTGCCCCGTGATCGCCGCGGCAGCCGCCATCACGGGACTTACAAGGTGAGTCCTTCCGCCACGCCCTTGCCGGCCCTCGAAGTTACGATTTGAAGTCGAAGCACATCGCTCTCCCGGCTCAAGAATGTCCGGATTCATCCCCAGGCACATACTGCAACCAGGCTCTCGCCAATCGAATCCAGCTGTCTTGAACACCATGTCCAGACCCTCCCGCTCGGCCTGCGCCTTCACCTGCTGAGATCCCGGCACCACCATCGCCTTCACCGTCGTCGCCACCTGGTATCCACGCACCAGCTTCGCCGCTGCGCGCAGATCCTCAATCCGAGCATTTGTACACGACCCAATGAACACACGGTCCACAGCGATCTCCTGCATCGGCGTACCGGGCTTCAGATCCATATACTCAAGCGCCCGCTCGAAACCCTTCTGATCGGCCTCACTCGCATTCGCAGGCAGCACCGGCACCGTGGAATCGATTCCCGTCACCATCCCCGGTGAAGTCCCCCACGTGACAGTCGGCGTCAGCTTCGCTGCATCGATCACCAGTTCACGATCAAACACAGCACCCTCATCCGACACCAAAGTCGTCCAATGCGAAACCGCCTCATCCCAGGCCGCACCCGCAGGAGAAAAGCGCCTCCCCTTCAAGTACGCACTCGTAACCGAATCAGGTGCAATCATCCCGGCACGCGCACCCGCCTCAATACTCATGTTGCAGATCGTCATCCGCCCTTCCATCGAGAGCGCACGAATCGCTGACCCGGCATATTCGACAACATACCCCGTGGCCCCCGCCGTGCCGATCTCGCCGATGATGTGCAGCACAATATCTTTCGCCGTCACGCCCACCGGCAGCTCGCCCTCGATCAAGATCCGAAACGTCTTCGGCTTGTCCTGCGGCAGCGTCTGCGTCGCCATCACATGCTCCACCTCGCTCGTCCCGATGCCGAACGCCAACGCGCCAAACGCACCATGCGTGCTCGTATGCGAGTCCCCACACACAATCGTCATCCCCGGCTTCGTCAGCCCAAGCTCCGGCCCGATAATATGCACGATCCCCTGCTCCGGAGACTGCACGTCATACAACTCAACCCCAAACTCCGCACAGTTCTTCCTGAGCGCCTCAATCTGCCTGTCTGCGATAGGGTCCAGAATATGTAACCGATCCTGAACCGACGACGTAGGCACATTGTGATCCACCGTCGCAACCGTACGATCCGGCCTGCGAAGCTTGCGGCCGGCCATGCGCAACCCATCAAATGCCTGCGGACTCGTCACCTCATGCACCAGGTGCAGGTCGATGTAGATCAGCGTTGGTTCGCCCTTCGGCTCGGCAACAACATGCTGCTGCCAAACCTTCTCAAACAGTGTCTTTGGTGCGTTCGTCATGGTCATCTCACGTTCTCAGTCGGTACGTTGATCTGGTGCGGTGTGCCATCCGGATCAACCAGGATGGCATATCGAATCTTCTGCACAATCCCGGAGCCCGCAAGCGGCTTTGCCGCCCAGCGCGCAAGCGAATGCACCAGCGGTGGCGGAAGATTGTCCGGGTACTGCGTCGTCCCTGTCCTCTGATTCGGAAAAATCCACATCGTGTACTCAGCATCCGGCTCGTTCGGCGTGTGGCTCTCCTTGATCCAGTTGATCGCCGCAAACACCACCAGCGGATTCTTGCTATCAAGATCCGCAAACACAAGTCCGCGCGACGGGCAGAAATGAAACACACACCCGGTGACCGTCATGTAACGGTTATTGTCTGCAATCACCTCACCTGGCACGGCAAGAAAGTCATACACCGTCGTCGACAGTGACTTATGACTCGGATCCTTCGGGTCGCCATTCTGCGGCCCCCAGAAGGACTGAGGCGTATTGAAGTACTCGTGCAGGAAGCCATCGAAGTTCGGGTCCTGGATCAGTTCATGCTCCCGTCCGCCCGCCGGAGGAGGCCCATACTGCCACATCCATTCAAGATCGTTCTGCTTGTTCTTGTCGCGCTTCACTTGGTGCTGCACCAGCGGCGGCTCCGGAATCAACTGCGCGCACGCCCCGCCGGCCAGCATCATGCCGGCCAGCAACAACGCGCTTGCTCTGTTCATCGGCTTCATATCTTCCCCGCATAAAAGTCACGCTTGCGTTGCTTGCGAATCGCACGTTCCTTCGCACCTGACAAGTACACCACCAGGTTGCCCATCGCCAGGAACGCCAGCCCACCCACGATCACAATGATCTTCGGATACCCGCGCGTAAGCTGAATGACGCACGCAACTGTAATTGCCACTGTGACAAGTAGATAACGCGTCTTCGCCGAAAAGCTCATCCTCTACACCGCATGCATCGACTGCCGGCGATCCGCAGCCTCGGTCAAAGCTTGCTGCACCAGGCGCCCCATCTGCTTCGTCGTCACTACAGACTGCATCTTGCCACTCGCATCCGGACGAACGAGGTCAGCCGTCCGATGTCCCTCCGCAAGCACACGCTGCACCGCGCTCTCAACTGCCGCCGCTTCTGCCTCCAGATGCCCTGAATGCCGCAATACCATCGCTGCCGTCAGAATCGCGCCCAGCGGATTCGCCTTGCCCGTCCCCGCAATATCGGGCGCCGAGCCATGCACCGGCTCATACAGATTCACAGCTCCACCGATGGTCGCCGAGGGGAGCATGCCCAGCGAACCCGTAATCACCGCAGCCTCGTCCGACAATATGTCACCGAAAAGGTTTTCCGTCAGCACTACATCGAAATTCCGCGGCGTATTCATCAGATGCATCGCCATCGAATCCACCAGCTGGTGCTCGAGCGTCACGCCAGGATACTCCTTTGCAATCTCCGTCACCGTAGCCCGCCATAACTGCGAAACCTCCAGCACATTCGCCTTGTCCACGCTCGTCACCTTCTTGCGCCGCTTCTCCGCAAGCTCAAAGGCCACGCGTGCCACGCGAACCACCTCGTCCCGCGTGTAGCGCATCGTGTTGATCGCTTCGCCGCCGCCATTCGCACTCGACGCCTTATCCCACCAGCGCGGCGCACCAAAGTAGAGCCCACCCAATAGCTCTCGCACGAACAGAATATCCGCACCCTCCGTCACCTCGGGCCGCAACGGCGAGTTCGCCGCAAGCGCCTTATACGCAACCGACGGACGAAGATTCGCAAACCCGCCAAGAGCCTGTCGAATCTGCAGCAATCCAGCCTCGGGCCGCCTGTCCGGAGGCAGCGTACCGAACTTGTTGTCACCCACTGCACCCAGCAAAACCGCGTCCGCATCAAGTGAGATGTCGAGTGTCGCAGGCGGTAACGGCGAACCCGTCTCCGTAATCGCAACACCACCAATCAGGCCATCGACAAACTCGAACTCATGCCCGCCAAACTCCGCGACTGCACGCAGTATGTCGATCGCCTCATGAGTCACCTCAGGGCCAATCCCGTCGCCGGCGAGTACTGCAATCTTCAGCTTCATAGCGTCCTTTCAGGCCTCCGCAGGAACCGCACTCTGGTCCGCCTTCAGCAGCCCAATCAGGTCCTGGTCATAGATTGATTTCTTACGATCCGCCAAGGCAGAGAATCGCTCATACACCTGGTCAAGCTCCGCCCGCGTCAACGGATGGCCCAGTTCCAGCAGCCTCTGCTCCAACAGTCGGCGACCGCTGTGCTTGCCCAGCACCAGGTTGGTAGAAGGAACCCCCACGCTCTCAGGCGTCATAATCTCGTAGGTCAACGGATTCGCCAGCACGCCATGCTGATGAATCCCGCTCTCATGTGCAAACGCATTCGCACCCACCACCGCCTTGTTCGGGGAGCAACCAAAGCTGATCAACTCCCCAAGCAAACGGCTCGTCGGATACAGCTGCTTCATGTGAATGCCATTGCGATATGGAAACTTGTCCCTTCGCACGGCCAGCGCCGCCGCAATCTCCTCAAGCGCCGCATTGCCCGCACGTTCCCCTATCCCATTGATCGTGCACTCAATCTGGCGCGCACCGCCTTCAACGCCTGCCAGAGAATTCGCGACCGCCATGCCAAGATCGTTATGGCAATGCGTCGAGAAGATAATCTTCTCCGCACCTTCGATCTCACGCTCCATCCGCTCGAACAGGGCCTTGTATTCATCCGGCGTCGTATAACCCACCGTGTCAGGAAGGTTGATCGTCGTCGCACCTGCCTTCACCGCGACACGGACCATCTTCACCAGGAAGTCAGGATTCGAACGGGTCGCATCCTCCGCCGAAAACTCCACATTATCGGTATACCCGCAGGCCAACTCAACACACTCAGCCACCTGCTCCAGCGCCTGCTCCCGCGTAATCCTCAGCTTTGCTTCCAGATGCAGATCCGAGCTCGCCAGAAACACATGGATCCGGTTCGACTTAGCCGACTCAATTGCCCTTGCTGCCGCCTCGATATCCTCGCGCTTGCAACGCGCCAAAGACGTGATTCTTGGGCCCCGAACCTCGCGCGCAATCGCACGGATCGACGCCAGATCACCCTCTGAGGCAATCGCAAACCCGGCCTCCAGCACATCCACGCCAAGCTCTCCAAGCTGGTGTGCCATGCGCAGCTTCTCTTCGTGATGCATCGTGCACCCAGGGCTTTGCTCCCCGTCGCGCAGCGTGGTATCAAAGAAAACAATCTCGGGTACTCCTGCAGATTCGACAGCCATCCTGAATTCTCCCTGACCACACCATCATAACCAACGCTTATAGACGACAGAACGGATATCATCAATTCTAATAACGACATCATTGAACCGGCACTTGCCAAATAACGCAATCCACCCGTCCGCCTAGACGAAATCATAACCCGCCAGACAGTCCTTTCGATTCGCTCAAACCTACGGAACTACGCATGGACCTCTTCCAACTCGAAACCTTCCTCGCCGTCGCCGAAGAACGCAGCTTCTCCCGCGCCGCAGCCCGCCTGCATCGCACCCAGCCCGCAGTGAGCCAGGCCGTCTCGAAACTCGAATCCGAACTTGGCGAAGTCCTCTTCGACCGCGCCTCCCGCGACGGCTCCCTCACCGACGCCGGCGAGGTCCTGCGCGACTACGCCCTCAAGCTCCTCAACCTCCGCACCGAGGCAACCGGTGCCCTGACCGACCTCCGCGCCCTCCACCGCGGCCGCCTCAACCTCGCCGCCAACGAGTACACCTGCCTCTACCTCCTCCCCCTGCTCGACGAGTACCGCCGCCAGAACCCACACATCAAAGTCGCCGTCCAGCGCTCCCTCGCCAGCCGCATCCCCGACGAAATCCTCATGCATTCGGTCGAAATCGGTGTCCTCTCCTTCAAACCCGACGATCCCCAGGTCCAGTCCGTCGTCGTCTTCCGCGACGAGCTCACACTCATCGTCAACCCGCGGCACCCTCTCGCCCAGGCCGGCGAGGTCTCCATACGGCAGCTCGGCTCGCAGAACTTCGTCGCGCACAATATCTCGTCGCCCCAGCGGCTCAAGGTCATCCAGACCTTCCGCCGGCACAAAACCCCCCTCAACATGGGCGTCGAACTCCCGTCCCTCGACGCCATCAAGCGCTTCGTCCAAATGGGCAACGGCGTCGCCCTCGTGCCCGGCCTCACCGTCGGGCAGGAGATTGCCGCCGGAACCCTCGTCCGCGTCGCCATCAAGGAGCTCCAGGTCGAACGCAAACTCCGCCTCGTCTATCGCCGGCAGGCCAATCTGTCGCACGCCGCTGTTGCCTTCCTCAAAGTCGTAGAGGCCTACGCCAAAGCCCATGGCGAACCCTACAGCTTCCAGCCCGTCTGATCCCCTCTCGCCCCCGACCGGAACTTCTTCGTGCAAATCCCGTCTGTACCTGCAGCAAGTCGCCCGGAACCGAAACGAACGGTCTCGGAGCTCAAAACTGATGCAGCTTCTGAAAGCGAGTCACATGATGTCCAACTCTTCCCGCAGCAACTTCGCCCCCGCAGCCCGGCGCATCCTGCTCGCTGCCTGTTTCGCCGCCGCGCCCGCCCTGCTCTTCGCCCAGGAGCCAGGCAACACCCAGAATGAGACGCAGGCCCCACCCCCGTCAGGCATGCGAGACGGCGGCGAGATGCAGCAGCGCCAGATCGATCACCTCACCAAGGCCCTCAACCTCTCTCCCGACCAGGTCACCCAGGTCAAAGCCATACAGAATGACGGCCGCCAGCAGGCGTTGGCACTCCGCCAGAACACCTCCCTCTCCCCGCAGGACAAACACAGCCAGATGATGGCCCTCCACCAGGCCGAGATGACCAAGGTCGAAGCCATCCTCACCCCCGAGCAGAAGACCAAATTCGAAGAGATGCGCTCCAACATGGAGCAGCGCCGCCAGGAGCATCAGGGAGCGGAGCAGACGCCGCCCCCGGGCCTCTAGGATTCGCAGCTTCGCACCCCATCAAGGCGCCGGCCGCCATCCAGCCGGCGCATCCGCAACACAAGCGCCATCCCAACCACGGTTTTTGAGCCGTTCCAGTCCCCTTCGTCCCTCCAACGGGTACAATTAGGTTCAGCGAATTCGCCACCTCCGTCCATAACCAATGGAAGACTCAGGAGTCAAAAGGGATGAATCGCGTGAACTTGAGAGGGCTTGGGAAAGAATGAAGAAGACCATTTTGTTGGGCGCGCTGTTGCTTCCGGTTGCCGCTGCTTCTGCACAGGAGAGCCGGCAGGATATCAGCATCAGCGGACTTGAACTCCTCGGGCCCACCGTCCATGGCAATGCCATTACCGAGACTCCCAGCCTCACCACCGGGGTGCTCGCCAGCTATCGCTACCTGCTCACGCCACACAGCGCGCTCGAAGCCAACTACTCCTTCGCCCAGAACACCGACTACTTCGTCTACGGAGGATTCCCGACCCGTAACCCCGTTCACGCACGCCAGCAGGAAGGTACCGTCGGATACGTCTACGGACTTACCTTCAAACGCTTCAACCCGTTCCTCGAGGCCGGCGTAGGCGGCGTCTTCTTCACCCCCATCCAGGAAGGCACCTTCAACCTGGGTGCCTCGACAAACACCCGAATCGCTGGAATGATCGGAGGCGGAGTCGCCTACGAGCTCAGCCCCAGCTTCGACCTCCGCGTACAGTACCACGGCCTCATCCTTAAAGCTCCAACCTTCGTCACGCCCACCTTCAATACCAACGCCTACGAAGTCATCAGTATGCCCGCAGTCGGCTTCGCATACCACTTCTAAACAAAAAGACCCTCCGCTCCACACACTTCAAAGGGCAGTCGCCTTCCTCTACCGGAAGCGCCTGCCCTTTGCCAGTTCTCCGGGAAAGTGATACGCAACGCCAATCGAGATCAGTTGCGGCGTCAGCCCGTTCGGCTGAAAGCTCATCCAGTGCTGGAACTCGTAATCCGCTCGAAGATTGACCCTCGAAAGCAGCTCGTAATCCACCCCGCCACCGAAAACAAACTCGTTATACGCCAGGTTCGCGACCACAACACCACTGTTGATGAAGTTGAACACGCCCCGTCCATACAGCGCCTTCGCATACGGCGAGAATCGCCCATAGCGCCGGTGATATCGACCTCCTACCTCATAGGTCCGCTCGTACGCGCTGTCAACGCGTGAGTTCACCTGGCGGTAGTCGATCTCACCCCCGAAGTGAGGCGTAAAATCCACAGTCGCGTACCCGCCATAGCCAAGAAACGCCTGCGGATAGTAGTCCGACTTTGCATACACAAACTGCCCACCGGCCTGCACATCGAAGCGTCGGCTCGCGGTCGACGTAGCCTGACCATGCAAAGCCGAAAGACTGAGCCCAAGACAAACCAGGCTAACGAACCGTATCCTCATCGCCGCTCCCAGCGTTCAGTAGATTTTAGAAATCACTCGGCCCTTGAGGCGGCAACTCCAAGCCCAACTCAGCGAATCCTGTACATCACACCTGTGCTGATCGCGTACGGCGTCAATCCGTTTGGCACAAAGCCGTGCCACCGTTGCATCTCGAAATCAGCCACGCGCCAGCTGAAGCGTCCATGAAACCGGTAATCCACGCCCCCACCAAGCGCATACAGCCAGTAACTGGACGACGTATTGTAGAAATCGTTGACGATCGTTCCCCGGCCCACCATGAACTTCGCATAAGGAGTAAAGCGCCCGCGGTGCAGCGACACACGGGGGCCGATCAGATAGCTGTTCTCCCCGACATCCGACGGACTCCGCAACGTCCCAAGGTGGATCTCGCCTTCTACCCCGATGTGCCGACTGATGTCCCCGTCGCCCCAGAAAGAGGCGCCCTCATCATTCTTGACCCCATAATCATTATTCAGATACATCAAGCCTGCACCCGCTTCGATATGCCCGGAGCGGGTAGCCGTATAGCTCGCCTGAGCTTGAAGCAAAGGAGCAAAGCAGACAGACAAGCCAACGGCACTCACAGCATAAAAGAACTTCATCGACAACTCTCCTCTTGGCCCCCTGACGGCCCGAGTCATTGACACCCGAGGAACAAGCACACAGCGTGCCGTCTCTTCGGGTGCCGGGTTAGCAGTCACTCATCTCTCAAACCTGCCAGCAACTACTGCTGCGGAGGTGCCGTTGGCTGCGCCTGCGGTTGCGCGGGAGCAGCGTTCGGGTCAACCACCGCCGGAATGGAAGCATTCGGATCAGCCACCGTGCCCGCAGCCGGTGCAGTCGACGCACCATTGGCCGGCTGCGCATCGCTCGGGGCCTTGTAGTACGACAGCTTGATGTACACCGGCGCAACTTCGAACGGCATCTTGTCGCTCGCGCTCAACAGCGGCTCATACGACGTGTGCATCGTCACCACCTGGTCGGTCCAGGGATCGAAACGCAGGAACGCCGAAAGCGGCTCCGCAGCCTGCTGCTTCAGGTTCTTCGCATCAAGCTTCTCGGCCTTCGGGATCAGCGCCGCCATCCAGAACGACGTATCGTTATCGCCCTTCACCAGCCCGTCGCCAATCATCGGCTCGTTCAGCGACTTCAATGCCTTCACCCGAGCCTGCAGCTGCTGCAGATACAGGCCAAAATACTTCTGCCCGTCCACCAGTTCCTTCGCATTCAGCAGCTCAACCGCTTTCTTCGCCGCCTCCAGATTATCCGCATCCGTGTGGTGCATCGGAATCCGCTTGAACGCCGAGTTATCCGGAAACAGCAGCCGGTCGTTGAACGCATACTTCGTGTCCAGGCGGTGCCCCGTAATGATATGCGCCAGCTGGAACGCAAGCAGAGCGTTCAGGTTGCCCATCTGCTGCGCCCCATCCTGCGTCACCACTGCGGTCGTATCGATCAGGCTCTTCGACAGGATGATCGTGTTTCCGACCGCCAAAGACTCCAACGGCTCCGTCAGCAGCGTACGCACATGGATCGGGCTGCTCACCGCAATGTTGTTATAAGCCAGGATGTTGTTCGCCAGAGCCTCAAGCGTCTTGTCAAACTCGCTCGGCGCGTCCAGGAGGCCGGCCTGGAACAGCCGTTCTACAACGTTATCCTCAGCCTGCTTCGCAAACGCGCGCTGTGCACCCAGCGGGCTCAGGTCCTGCGCATCGTTCGACACATCCTGCGCGCCCACCACTTCCATCGAAGAATCGGTCGCTGTGCCTGTCGGAACCTTCAGCACGTAGCCCCATACGTGATTGATCGCCTTGAACTTCAGCGTGCTCGTCTGGCTCTTCGAATCGCTCTCCTCAACGTAGAAGCTCGTCGGCAGCCACAGGTCCGGCTGCACATTCGTCCGCCAGCTGTCGAAGTGGAAGAACTCTGCATAATCCTTGTCCGAACCCGCAAAGTCTCCGTTGAACCGCACCACGTTGCCGTTCTTCGTCTCCACCCAGATGCGGCCGAAGAACCGGCCATGCGAGTTCTTGCCGTCGATCGGTGTCACATCGAACACCGACGTCGGCGTATTCCCAAGGAAGTCATTCCGCACAAAATAGAAGTTGTAATGCTGCTTGTCGAAGCTGTTGGAATCCATCAGCAGCATCTGGACAAAGCCCGACTCGTGAAACTGCAGATGCAGCGATCCGCCCAGACCCGCCAGGAATCCTGTCGAGTTCTTGAAGAAGCTCATCTTGCTCGGCTTCGCGCCCGCCTTCGGACCCGCCTCATATTCCTTGTCCCCGATGATGCGGCCAAAATCAACGCGCCCCAGGAAGTGCTCATCCGACTCCGGAACCTGCCGCATCACTGCATCCGGCTTCATGTTCTGGATGTACGTCTCGACCAGCGGGGCACGTTCCTTCACCACCTTGATCACAGCCTGCTCGCGCACGATCGCCTTATCGATCAGCGCGCTCTGTCCCGGAGTCAGCTTCTTGCCCTGAACGACTTCCTTCTTCTTCTTGAAGAGGTCTATGCCAGCCCCGTAGCTCGGCATCGCCGAGGCTACGAGAAAGGCGAGCGTGAGTCCGGCTACAGTCCGTGTTCTTGCAATCATTTTGTGCAACTCCTCAAGTTCTAACCTCCGGCGTGCATGCGCACTCTGGTGCCGGATTGATTCCTCATCTCGCCTTCGATGCAACAAAGACTCAACCGTCCGCTTGACTTCGCTCTCAGCCCGCCATCTGGAAGGAGATGTTCACCACGCCCTCCCAGTCAACGGGATTGCCGCTGGCATCCTGCGCCGGCCGGAAACGAGTCGCTTGTACCGCCCGTATCGCCGACTCGTTCAAGCCATATCCCAATCCGTTCGTCACGCCGATCACTGAAACCGCACCCGACGAAGCCACATGAATGCGCACAGAGACCACGCCCTCCACCTTCGCCGCCGTCGCTTCCGCCGTATAAGCCGGCTTCGGTTTATACAGAACCTGCGGTCCCTGCCGCGCAGGAGCAGCCTTCACCGAAGCCGCCACAGCCGCCGGTGGAGGAGGTGCCTGCCCCAGCGAGACCTGCGAAGGACGCGTCCCGACTCCATTTCCCGTTCCGCCCGGGGTCCCGCCGGTCACTCCAAGCTTCACCCCCGCAATCGCACGCGAACCCGATCCGCCGACACCTCCGTTCGGCTGTCCGGATCCCAGGTTCACCGCCTGCGAGGGTGGTCCGCCACCCGTATTCGTCGCAGGCATCCCCGCCAGTCCACGCTGTCCAAGATTCACGGCCGAGGTCGAAGGCCGGTTCGACGGCGCAATCGGGTTCGAAGCAGATCCCAGGGCAACCGCCGCAGGATGAATATCATGGTTCACCACCGAGGCCGACTGACCCAGGTGAACATCCATCGGCTTCGGCGCTGCTGCCGCCATCACCACCTTCGGAGCCGCCGGCGTGACCACCGGCAAGGGCTTCGGAGCAGCTACAGGAATGGGCTTCGGCACCTCGACCGGAGTCACCTTCGGAAGCACGATCTTCGGCTCAACCGGAATCGGCACCACTGGCCTGGGAAGCGGCTTCGGTGGCACAATCTTTGGAACCGGCTTCGGCAAAGGCTCCGGCGGCTTGGTCGCCACGAAGGTAACGTTGTCCAGCTTGTGCTGGTCCATCGTCTTCTTCGCAGCCGCGCCAAGGATGACCGCGATCACCGCCAGCACGACGTTAATTGTTACCGAGGTGAACAGAGAACTCTTGCTCTGGCCACCCGCATCGAGAACACCAAAATGCGTAAACTGCATATCAGTCGGCTGCGGGTTCAGACTGCGTAGAGGCTTCGCCATAATTCCAAAATCCTTTGCTGACAGCCTCACACGAGGCGGCTTTTCTCTTGAATTAGAGACGGGTTACTCCCGTCATCCGAGTCTCGCCCCTACGCCCGTTCATGTTCAATTCCAGGTGCGGTGGCGAAAAGAGCGCCTTACTAAGGCTACATGAAGCTGGCCAAGTTGGTCATTGCAAAGACATCAACAACCTCGGCAAGGACTTCCGGACAGCTTCAACTAATCTCCGTCGCAGGCCCGGCGAGGTCTAATTCGTCATCGGCAAACCCAAAGTAACACTTTACAAACGACATAACCGTTAGACTTCGGAGCAGGACGATTGGCACTTTCGTTGCACTCGCTTCCCAAACAGTCTTCGCTAGCCTGCAGAAAAGGGAGATACGAATGAAGGTCTTAATTACAGGGGGAGCCGGGTACATCGGTGGTACAGTCAGCCGAGTCCTCCTCCAACTCGGTCACCAGGTCACCATCTTCGACAACTTCTGTCACAGCCGCCACTCTGCCGTTCCGCATGGAGCAACCCTCGTCGAAGGTTCGCTCGCAGACCGTCCGCTGCTTCAATCCACGTTGCGCGCTGGACAGTTTGATGGTGTGATGCACTTCGCCGCCCTTATAGAAGCGGGCGAATCCATGAAGGCACCCGAGCTCTACTTCCGTAACAACACCGCCGGAACCCTTTCGTTGCTCGAGGCCATGCTGGCAACCGGCCACAACAAGCTCGTCTTCAGCTCCACCGCCGCATGCTACGGCGAACCCGAGAAGACCCCCATCCTCGAAGACGCAAAGCTCTCTCCCACAAACCCTTACGGCGAATCCAAGCTCCTCTCCGAATACATGATGCGCTGGATGAACGGTGCCCACGGCCTCCGCTACGCCGCCCTCCGCTACTTCAACGTGGCAGGTGCTATCGAAGGCTACGGTGAGGACCACGAGCCCGAATCGCACCTCATCCCGCTTATCCTCGACGTAGCCCTTGGCCGACGTAAAAGCATCAAGATCTTCGGCTCCGACTACCCCACACCCGACGGAACCTGCGTCCGCGACTACATCCACGTCGAAGACCTCGCCCACGCCCACCTGCTCGCCCTCCAGGCACTCGACCACCGCGCGCCACTCATCTACAACATCGGCAACGGACAGGGCTTTACCGTCAAGCAGGTCATCGACTCCGTCGCCCGCGTCACCGGACGCCACATCGAGGTCGAACTGCACGACCGTCGTCCCGGCGACCCGGCCGTTCTCGTCGCCGGATCGGAAGCGATCAAACGCGATCTCGGCTGGGAACCAAAACACGCAGACCTTGACGACATCGTAGCCAGCGCCTGGAACTGGCACCAGAGGATTCGCGCTTAGCCACCGCGCAGTGAAATAGGGCCATCGCGCAAGCGGTCGCCCTATCCCTTGTCTAAGGCTTCATCCAGCTTCGCAAGCGCCTTCTTCAGCCGCTCCGTCGGCTCCGCCGCATGGACCTCCCGCACCGCAGCACGGTACCCGCCCATATAGATCGAATACATCACCGCCAGCGCACAACCCACGCCGAACGCAAAACCAAGAAAAAACCCGATCAACGCACTCGATGGAAAGTCCAAAGTTTCTCAGCTCATCGGCAGCCGACCGGCTTTGCCGATCCGCCGCATCCCGGCCATGGCATGCACCGGCCCACCTTCAGGCCGCATCCCACCCAGAACCGCCATACAGCTCCCCGCAACACCGGACAACGCAAGAGTAAGGATCAGAAGGTCAATCATCTGGACACCTGATTTCTTTGCAGCAGCCCTGTTCCAGCCTGCTTGACCAGACTCTACTACGGTAACCTCCTCCAGCAAATAAATAATCAGCGACAGGTTACTTCGCCGCGGGAACAGCCGCGCTCGCAGGCGCTGTACTCGCCGGCGGATTGGACCGGAACAGCTTCAATGCATTCTGCACCGTATACGTGAGTCCCCACGCTGTAGGAGCCACAACAATCAACCAGGCCGCTGCAATCAGCGCCGGAGAAGATGTCTTTATCGTCGAATCTGCCATACCCTCCCCCTCTTATTCTTAAAATTCCATATCGGGAAGGGCTGCGAAACATAAACCTCTCGCAGCCCTCTTCCGCTAATGTCCCGAGCCCACAGGCTCCAGGTTCTGCTCCTTCATCCAGTGCTTCTCAGCCACCGGACGGACCAGCAGGTTCGCCACAAACCCGACTACCAGCAGTCCGGCCATAATATGCAGAATTCGCGGATATGCATCCTGCTTCGCCATGTGGTTCGCCACATAGTGATCCAGGATGCCGTTCACCACCAGAGGCCCCACAATGCCCGCCGTAGACCACGCCGTCAGCAAACGGCCATGAATCGCCGAAACGTTATATCCGCCAAAGAGATCCTTCAAATACGCCGGAATCGTCGCGAATCCACCGCCATACATCGAGATAATCAATGCAGCCAGGCCCACAAACAGACCCACAGAGTTCATATGATCCCCACGCGTCTGCGGCAGGAAGAAGAACAGCACCGCGCCCAGCGTGAAGAAGATGAAGTACGTCGTCTTGCGCCCCAGGAAGTCCGACATCGAAGCCCAGAAGAACCGCCCGGCCATGTTGAAGATACTCAGCAGCCCGACAAACCCACCCGCCGCGGCAGCCAGAATATGACCCTTGAAGAAGTCCTGGATCATCGGACTCGCATCCTCAAGAATCCCGATCCCCGCCGTTACGTTACAGAACAGCACCACCCAGAGCAGGTAGAACTGCGGCGTACGCATCGCGCCTGAAACATTCACGTTGTGCGATGTGATCAGCGCATTCGCCTTGTTGGTCCCGCTCCAGCCCGCAGGCTTCCACCCTTCACGCGGCACCCGGATCGTGAACACGCCAAACATCATGAACACAAAATAGATGATCCCCATCGTGACAAACGTCGACGCAATCGCAGGCTTGCCTGCTGTCCTGAAATGGGCCATCAACTGCGTGCCCAGCGGGCTGCCAACCATCGCGCCGCCGCCAAAACCCATAATCGCAAGTCCCGTCGCCAGGCCCGGCCGGTCCGGAAACCACTTGATCAGCGTCGACACCGGCGAGATATACCCCAGGCCAAGCCCAATGCCGCCCACTACGCCATAGCCCAGATACACCAGCGGCAGGCTATGCACGCTCACACCCGCAGCCGCAATCATGAAGCCGAGCCCAAAACAGATCGCCGCGTAAAACATCGCTCGCCGCGGCCCCGCCTTCTCCAGCCAAGCCCCGAACAAAGCAGCCGAAATCCCAAGAAACGCAATCGCAACCGAAAAGATATAACCGATATCCTTATTGATATTCGCCGGATTGACGAACGCCCCAAAATACTGAATCAGCGGCGTCTTGAAGACAGAAAACGCATAAACCTGCCCAATGGCTAGATGAATGGCAAGCGCCGCGGGCGGCACCAGCCAGCGGCTGTAACCCTCCGGCGCAACAGATCGTTCACGATCAAGAAATGCAAGCATCTTTCAAAACCCCGGAAAAGTCTTTCTCAAGCTCTGTTCACTCCGATAGAAGGGGACAGGCCTTTGTACCTGATTCAACACACTTTGCACAGCCGACCCCATAACCCCATCTTCACCTGTGCAACAAGCACCTTCGCACATTGCCTGCTGCAACAACAATGAGATACCTTTCTCAGTACCAGATCCGCTAACACCCTGACCCAACGCTTACAAAATGTTTTGGAGGACTCGATCTTCGTGCCCAACGCCGCCGCAGAATCCACGCACATGAACTCCCTGCTGCGTGAAAATCGTGTCTTCCCACCGCCCGCAAACTTCGCCGCCAAGGCGCATATCGGCTCGCTCGGCGATTACGAGAGCCTCTACGCCCAAAGTATTCAGAATCCCGAAGCGTTCTGGTCCAATGCCGCAGCCGAACTCGACTGGTTCACCCCCTTCACCTCCGTCCTCCAGGGCGAGATGGGCTCCGCCAAATGGTTCACCGGAGGCAAGCTCAACCTCTGCCACAACGCGGTCGATCGCCACGCCCTCAACGCCCGCGCCAGCAAGCCCGCCATCATCTGGGAAGGTGAGCCCGGCGAAGTCCAGACCATCTCCTTCGCCGATCTCCACGACCGCGTCCAGCGCTTCGCCAATGTCCTCAAGCACACGCTCGGCGTGCGCAAAGGCGACCGCGTCGCCATCTACATGGGCATGTGTCCCGAGCTCGCCATCGCGCTCCTCGCCTGCGCACGCATCGGAGCCATCCACTCCGTCGTCTTCGGTGGCTTCGCCGCACACGCCATCGCAGATCGCGTCAACGACTCCAAATGCGTCGCCGTCCTCACCCAGGACACCAGCTTCCGCCGCGGCACCCACGTCAAGCTCAAGGCCATCGTCGACGAAGCCCTCACCACCTGCCCCTCCGTCCGCCACGTCCTCGTCCACCGCCGCAGCGGCGACCCCGTCCCCATGCAGCCCGGCCGAGACCTCTGGCTCGACGAGGCCCTCGCCACCGCACACCCCACCTGCCCCTGCGAGCCCATGGACTCCGAAGACCCGCTCTACATCCTCTATACCTCCGGAACCACAGGCAAACCCAAAGGTCTCGTCCACACCACCGGCGGCTACTCCGTCCAGACCTACCTCACCAGCAAATACATCTTCGACCTTCGCGACGACGACATCTACTGGTGCACCGCCGACATCGGATGGGTCACCGGCCACTCCTACGTCGTCTACGGCCCGCTCCAGAACGGCGCCACCATCCTCATGTACGAGGGCGCACCTAACTTCCCCGAAAATGACCGCTTCTGGAAGATCGTCGACGACCACAAGGTCACCGTCTTCTACACCGCACCCACCGCCATCCGCGCCTTCATCAAGTGGGGAGACCACCACGTCCACAAGCATTCCCTCGCCTCCCTCCGCCTCCTCGGCACCGTAGGTGAGCCCATCAACCCCGAGTCCTGGATGTGGTATCACCGCGAGATCGGTAAACAACGCTGCCCCATCGTCGACACCTGGTGGCAGACCGAAACCGGAGCCATCATGATCGCGCCCATCCCCGGCGCCGTCCCCACCAAGCCCGGCTCCGCCACCCGCCCCTTCTTCGGCATCAGCCCCGAAATCGTCACCAAGGAAGGCGAGCCCGTCCCCGCCGGCAAGGGCGGTCTGCTCATCATCCGAAAGCCCTGGCCCTCCATGGCTCGCACCATCTACGGCGACCCCGAACGCTACCAGCAGGCCTACTTCTCCGACATCCCCGGCGCCTACTTCACCGGCGACGGCGCGCGCTGCGACGAGGACGGATACTACTGGCTCATGGGCCGCGTC
This sequence comes from Lichenicola sp., assembly GCA_964658635.1. Classification (GTDB taxonomy): domain Bacteria; phylum Acidobacteriota; class Terriglobia; order Terriglobales; family Acidobacteriaceae; genus Edaphobacter. The sequence goes on from CAZZZP010000015.1 coordinate 19,924, forward strand.
GACGACGTCATCAACGTCTCCGGCCACCGCCTCGGCACCATGGAAATCGAGTCCGCACTCGTCGCCCATCCCAAGGTAGCCGAAGCCGCCGTCGTAGGCCGGCCCGATGACCTCAAAGGCCAGGCGATCGCCGCCTTCGTCTCACTCGAGGAGGGCCACGAACCCACCGAAGACCTCAAGCAGGAGCTCCGCCAGTGGGTCGCCAAGGAGATCGGCGCCCTCGCCCGCCCCGACGACCTACGCTTCACCCAGCAACTGCCCAAGACCCGCTCCGGCAAGATCATGCGCCGCCTCCTCCGCGAGCTCGCCACCACCGGCACCGTAACCGGCGACACCACCACCCTCGAAGACTTCGGCGTCATCGCCAAACTGCGAGGCGACGAAGAATAACCCCCAACCACGCCGAGCTCCCAGCGTACGCAGTACCGCGCATTTCGAAAACGGCACGAAGTGCCCGGCGTTAGGACGTACTTGTCTCTGAGGTCTTGTCATGAAAGTTCTAGCTTTAGCCCTCACCCTCGCAGCAGCCACAGCCCACGCCCAGCACCTCAAAGCCACCTTCATCGACGTCGAAGGTGGCCAGGCCACGCTCTTCGTCACCCCCACAGGCCAGTCCCTGCTCATCGACACCGGCTGGCCCGGCAACGAGAGCCGAGACGCCAACCGCATCGCCGCCGCAGCCAGACTCGCCGGCCTCAGCAAAATCGACTTCGTCCTGCTCACCCACTACCACGCAGACCACACCGGCGGGGTTCCCCAGCTCATCGCAAAGATCCCCGTCGGCACCTTCATCGACCACGGTCCCAACCGCGAGTTCGACCACGGCATCACCGAGAAGGACTACGCCGACTACCAGCAGGTCCTCGCCACCGGCAACTACAAGCACATCACCCCCAAGCCCGGCGATCGCCTCCCCATCACCGGCATCAACGCCCAGGTCATCACCGCCGACGGCAATACCATCGACAGACCGCTGCCAGGCGCCGGCCAGCCCAACCCCTTCTGTGCAGCATCCGAAATCCGCCCCGACGACCAGACCGAAAACTCCCGCTCCCTCGGCATCGAGATCACTCTCGGCAAGTTCAAAATCCTCGACCTCGGCGACCTCACCTGGGACAAGGAACGCGCGCTCATGTGCCCCAACAACCGCCTCGGCAAGGTAGACGTCCTCATCGTCTCGCACCACGGCTGGAACCAGAGCTCAAGCCCCGCACTCGTCTACGCCGTTCACCCCCGCGTAGCCATCATGGATAATGGGGCCAAAAAGGGCGGCTCCTCCCCCACCCTCAAAGACATCAAGGCAAGCCCCGGCCTCGAAGCTCTCTGGCAGCTGCACTACTCTGAAGAAGGCGGCGAACCGCTCAACACCGGCGCCAAATACATCGCTAATCCACAGGGCAGCGATTCCGGCAATGCCCTCACCCTGAACGCAGCCCCCGACGGCCATTTCACCGTAACCAATACCCGTACAAAGCAGACGATCTCGTACTAGCCGCTACGCCAATCCTCCAGCATACGCAGTACCGGGCATCTCGAGAACAGCACGAAGTGCCCCGGCCCAGGGCGCTTTTGCGCTTCTCCTACTTCAATCCCGCGAACACCACGCCCAAGTCCCTGTAGATCGGCGTATCCGCAACTTCCATCCGCGACGCCTCGACCCGCTTCAACCCAGCCTCGGCATAAGAAAACGCAACCCGCTCTTCCGGGTCGAGCACCCAGATATTCTGCGTTCCCATCCGCCGAAATTCCTCTACGCGTGCCAGCAACCGCGGCAGTCGATCTTCGGGTGAAAGAATCTCAATCGCAATCAGAGGAGCACTCGAACGCACCTGGTCGGCCATCGCGGCATCATCATAAGCCACCGTCACATCCGGCAACCGAACACGCGACTCACTCACCCTGGTTCGCAACCCGGTCATCGTCCGGACCTGCCAGTCCTGCTGGCGGGACCGGAACCAGAAGGCTACCTCCACCTGGAGGCTATGCAGTAAGTCGCCCACGTTCCGCTCTTCAATGTGCCCATCTACAAAATCACAATCAGGCCGGAACGACGTATGCAGGTACTCCTCGATCGTCATCAACTTCGGTTCAACCGCAATCGTCGACATGAGCGCCACCTTACCGAAATTATGCCATCACCACCGGACGAGTATTCGCGGCCGCCGGAATCACCGAAGCGCCTTCCACCTCAACCGCCTTCGGTGGCCCGATCCGCCGCTCATACGTGCACTCCGGCGTCGTCGGAACCTCCGCAGGCTGACCCTTCTTCGGCCGCCGCTTCGGCAGAAACTCGCGATTGTTCGGGCATACCAGGTACGTCCCCTCGCGATTTCCATACTCCAGCAAATAAGCCGACTGGCACTTCGGACACGTCTCGTTCACCAGCTTCAAGTTCGACGAGAAATCGCACTTCGGATAATTCACGCACCCGTAGAACGTGTCGCCGCGCTTGGTCTTGCGGACCGCGATATCGCCGCCATCCTTGGGGCAGCACACATCCAGCAGCTCCTGCTTCACATACTTGCACTTCGGATAGCCCGAGCACGCAATAAACTCGCCGTAAGCGCCATCCCGCTGCAGCAGCGGCTTGCCGCACTTCGGGCAAGGCTCGTCCAGCGTCACCGGAGGCTTCGACTGCACCTTCTGCGTCAGCTTGCGGATCGTCTTGCAAGGCGGATCGTCCGAGTAGCCCGGGCAGCTCATAAACGGACCCCATGGCCCGTTCTTCAGCACCATCAGCCGCCCGCAGTTATCGCAGAACTCTTCCTCAGGAGCCTCATCCGCACCCGGCGCACTCAGATCCGGCTTGGCCGCAAAGTTCTCCTTCGTAAAGTCGCACGACACCGGCTCCGCAGTCACCTTCTTGCCCTTCTTCTGGGCCTCCGCAACTGCGCTTGCGAACGCCTTCGCATCCGCCACTTCCTTCTCGTAGTTCGTCTCGTCGAAGGTCACACCCTTCACAATCATCGGAAAGTGAAAGCTGCCCAGAACCTTCTTCAGAACCGCCTTCGAGTCCTTCTTCCACGGCCCCGCGGCAATCGTCACCGGCTTCTCCTTCGTAAACGCGGAGCAGGAGTAGAAGCTGCCAAACTTGCCCCACTTCATCACCAGCGGCGACCCGCACTTGTCGCAGATCTCCGTCGTCGGCTCTTCGCGCCGCTTTACATCCTCCATCGTGTCAGACGCCGTCGCCAGCTCCTGCTCCAGGTGCCCGTAGAACCCCTTCAGCAGGTCCGTCCAGCGCTCCTGCCCGGCCTCGACCGCGTCCAGCTCGCTCTCGAGCTTCGCCGTATAGCCCATCTCGAAGATGTAAGGAAAATTCTTGACCAGCAGCTCCGTCACCACCATGCCAATCTCGGTCGGCACAAAGTTCTTGCCAATCTTCTTCACATAGTCGCGATCCTGGATCGTGTTGATGATCGACGCATAGGTCGAAGGCCGCCCAATCCCCTTCTCCTCAAGCGTCTTCACCAGGCTCGCTTCGTTGAACCGCGGCGGCGGCTCCGTGAACCGCTGTTCCGGATCGACGCTCAGCATGTCCAGCTTCTCGCCCGCCTTCACATCCGGCAGAATTACGTCCTCGGACGCATTCTCCCAGACCGCAAGGTAGCCGTCGAACACCAGGATCGACCCGCTGATGCGGAAGTCATACGTCGCATCCGCCTTCGCAGCCACCGAGATCGTCGTCTGGTCGAAGACCGCCGGCGTCATCTGCGACGAAACGAACTTCTGCCAGATCAGCTTGTAAAGCTTGTACTGCTCCTCGCTCAGGTACTGGCGCAGGAAGTCCGGAGTCCACTCCACGTGCGTCGGCCGGATCGCCTCGTGCGCGTCCTGCGCATCGTTCTTGCCCTTGTAATCGATCGGCTTCTCAGGCAGATAATTCGCGCCATGCTTCTTGCCCACATACTCGCGAGCCTCGGTGATCGCGTCCGCGGACACACGCGTCGAGTCGGTACGCATATAGGTGATCAGGCCGACCGTACCCTCTTTGCCCAGGTCCACGCCCTCATACAGACGCTGCGCCACACCCATCGTCCGGCGTACATTGAAGCCCAGCCGCCCCGCCGCATCCTGCTGCAGCTTGCTCGTAATATAAGGTGCAGTCGGATTCCGCTTGCGCTGTTTGCGCTCGACATTCACAACCGACCAGGCAGCCCGCTTCAACTGGTCGACTACTTCGTTCGTGGCCTCTTCATCCGGCAACGCGCCCGACAGAAACTGCTCTTTGCCCTCGGCATCCAGTCCGCTCGAGACCCGCGCCGTCGCGCCGTTCACACCCGTAAACTTCGCGACAAACTCCGCACCCTTGGCCGGCTTCAACTTCGCCCCCACCAGCCAGTACTCCACCGGCACAAATGCGTTGATCTCGCGCTCGCGTTCCACAATCAGCCGCAGTGCCACCGTCTGCACGCGTCCCGCCGACAGCCCGCGCCGTACCTTGTCCCAAAGCAGAGGCGAGATCTGATAACCCACCAGCCGGTCCAGCACACGCCTCGTCTGCTGCGCATCCACCAGGTTCTCGTTCACATCCCGCGCGTTCAGAAAGGCTGCCTTCACGGCCTTCTGCGTAATCTCATTAAAGGTGACGCGCTGGATCGTCGCCCCGCTCTTCAGCAGCGGCTTCAACTGCATCGACAGGTGCGCCGCAATCGCCTCGCCTTCGCGGTCAGGGTCAGGCGCCAGAAACACACTGTCCGCCTTCGCCGCCAGCTTCTGCAGGCGCTCGACAATCTTCTCCTTGCCCGGCGAGACGATCAGCGTCGGCTCAAACGTCCGCCGCTTCAGCTCCACGCCAATATCGTTCTTCGGCAGATCCATAATGTGGCCAATCGAGGCCTCCACCTGGTAATCCGATCCGAGATACTTGTTGATCGTCTTTGCCTTCGCCGGCGACTCGACGATCACTAATGATTTGCTCATGTTGTCCTTTACTCTCTCTTCCCTGCTCCACCAAACCCGTGGCAATCGGCTCTCCGGGTTCCCCTGTGTTTCATCTGCAACCTAACACGACTTGCCGCGCGGGCGCCAATGCCCCATCTACGGAGCGGCTCCCCCGGCAGTTCAACCGGGCATCCCCGGAACCGTGTAGACGTTTTCACCCGGCATTCGTTTCCTGGACGAAAACGCACTCTGAAAATGGCAAAAACACACCCGTCTGCACCCCAGAAAACGGGCAAACGCACCCTAAAAACAGCGCAAATAGTTCTTTCCGGGCAGCGATTTCACCCGGCCGGCAAGCTCCAGCTCAAACAACGCGGTGAAGATTTCAGCCGAACCAAGCTCATTCTCAAGCACTTCCATCAGCCCATCCAACTGCATCGGTTCGTCATGCCGCAACCGTCCAAAGACCAGCCGCTCATGCTCACCCATCCCGTCAGGCTCGTGAAAGAGAGATGCCGCACCCGCCAGCTTCGATTCAACTTCGCCTCTAACCCCATTATTTTCTTCAAGTTGCAGCTTTACATGGGAGGGCAGGTCCTCCCACACATCCTCCCACGTGGCCGTCAGTTTGGCCCCCTGCTTGATCAGCGTGTTGGGTCCCCAGGCATTCTTGTTGGTCACATTCCCCGGAACCGCGTACACATCCCGATTCTGTTCCATCGCACAGCGCGCCGTAATTCGCGTCCCCGAGTACTCTGCCGCTTCAATCACCAGCACCCCCACACTCATCCCGCTCAGCGTCCGATTCCGGATCGGAAAATTCTGCGGCGCAGGAAATGTCCCCATCGAAAACTCCGACACAATCGCTCCGCCCGAGCTTATGATTTGTTCTGCAAGTCTTTTGTTTTCTTTTGGATAGATCACATCAAGACCAGTGCCCCAGACCGCTACCGTCTTTCCTCCTGCGTCGAGCGCGCCCTTGTGGGCAGCCGTATCCACGCCACGCGCCATTCCAGAAAGAATCGTCAGACCCCGATTTGCAAGATCGCGCGCCAGCATCTCCGCCATTCCCGAACCATAAGGAGACGGCGCACGCGTCCCGACAATCGCGATCCCCGGCCGCTCCAGCAGATCAACGCTGCCCCGCACCCACAGCACCGCGGGCGGATCGTAAATCTCAAGCAGTCGCGTGGGAAATTCGGAATCCTGCGGCGTCAGATAGCAGGTCCCTGCGTCACGAATCACTTTCGCTTCTTTCTCAGCCGCATCACGCGCCCGCCCATCCGCAATAAATTGCGCCGACTGCGCAGGAATCCGCAATCCCTCCAGCTCGGTTAGCGGCATGTCGAGCACCGTAGCCGCGTCGCCACCAGCAAGCTCGACCGCACGGTGGATCCGCGTCGGTCCAAGCCCGGGCGTAAGCACCAGCCCCAGCCACCCCAGGCGGCTCTGCTCCTCGGTCATCCGCTCTCCCTCGTTCGTGTGCTGGTGAGCCTAACACCCCAAACAGTGATCTAACCCGCGAACCGCCTCGTTTCTGAGGCGGGGTGTTCCAATTCGGCATTGCTGCCTCCAGCTGGCAACGAACAACTCAGAACATGCTGCGCTGACGGTCGCCAGCCGCAGCCCTACAATAAGGAGGTGCCTCTTCGCGTAGCCGCAATCGACTTTCTCAACCCCGCACCGCTCATGTGGGACTTCCACCACCCTCCCCGCGCCGCCCTTCTCGCCGAGCGATACCAACTCCACCTCACACAGCCTTCGCAATGCGCACGCCAGCTCCTCACCGGAGAGGCAGACCTGGGCCTCATTCCTATCGCCGCGCTCACCCCCGAACTGCTTATCGTCCCGGGCTGCACCATCGCCTCGCTCAGGCATGTCCGCTCTATCCAGCTCATCTCAAAACTGCCGCTGGCCGAGGTGAAGACCGTAGCCGCTGACACCGCCTCACGCAGCTCCGTGGCCTACACCGAGCTCATCTTCCGCCACTTTCTTGACACCCGGCCCAGCTTTTCTCCTGCGCCTGCCGATGCCGTCGCCATGCTCGAATATCACGACGCAGCGTTGCTGATCGGCGACCCCGCCCTGCTCGCCCTCGAGCAGCGAACCGCTATCGAAGCCCGGACCGGCCAACTTGAGTGGCACGATATCGCAAACCTCTGGCATACCCACACCGGCCTCCCCTGGGTCGCAGCAGTCTGGGCAGTCCGTGCCGACGCGCTCCTCTCCCAGCGAGAGCGGGAACAGCTCTTCCTCGACCTCAACACCTCACGCCGGCGTGGCCAGCACCACATCGAAGCTCTCGTCGAAGAGTGGACTTCGCGAATCGCGCTCTCGCCTGGCACCATCCGGACATACCTCACCGAGAACATCCACTATCTCCTCGACGATCCCTGCCGCGAAGCCATCCGGCGTTTCCGCACGCTCGCCGCCGAGCACAACATACTACCCCCGCTCGATCCGCTTCCCTTTCTCGACATCACTTGAGCATGAGTGCTCACGGGCTCAACAAAGCAGCGGAATAACTTGAACCTGGTGCACGTCCTCTGCGTCTCACCCGGTATGGATGCCTCGCGACCGCTCCTTACCTTCGCCGCTCTGGCCTCGCTCGCCGGGCACGGCAGCCACGTCGTTCACTTCTTCCTGTCCCTGGGGATCTTTGGACTCTTCCTGGTCTCCATCGTAGACTCTTCATTCGTGCCGCTCCCCATTCCCGGCGTCACCGACATCATGTTAGTGCTCTACGCGGCGCAACACGCAGAGCCCATCCTGCTGATTGCATCCGCCTCCATCGGCTCCGCTCTTGGAGGTTACTTCTCCTACAAGGTCGGCCAGTCCGGCGGCATGGTCTTCATCGAGAAGCGTACCCCCCCTCGCATCTTCAAACGCGTTACGCGTTGGATGGAGTCACACGCCGTTCTCGCTGTCGCGCTACCAGCTCTGCTCCCCCCACCCATGCCGCTCAGCCCGTTCGTGCTCGCCGCCGGCGCCCTGAAGATGTCGCTTAGAAAATTCATGGTCGCTTTCACGGCCAGCCGCTTGCTTCGCCACACCATCGCGGTCCTGCTCGGCATCCACTACGGTAAGCCCGTCCTGCACCTTTGGTTCCGCTTCACCGCAAAGTACGGCACTATCATCCTGACGGTCCTTTGGAGCTTCATTCTGATCAGCGTAGGTATTGCCTTTTACCAGCTTTGGAAGACCAGCCACTCGGTTCGGCAAACAGCCGCTACAACATAAATCTGTAGGTCAAAAAGCCACGGGCTTGGGAGCAATGTACGCTTGTAAGATCCCGTGGTAAGCGCAATCGCGGGCACACCAAATACAGTCGGCCAGAGCTAGAGGCGATTCCGGCATACGGCAGAATGACCACGGAGACTGCCGTCCACGCTGCGATATGGCTCCTGAGCACCGTGTGCGCTTTCAGCACGTCGATAGGCAGGAGACGCTTGTCTTTCCGTCTGCAGCCAGACAACACGATAAGAGGAAACCCACGAGAGTTTTGTGACGAATCGTCGGCGCCTGCGAGTCCCGACGAGGTCTACTCTCTCCTGCCGCTGGATCAACTACTTTTCGCATCGTTCACTCTCGCGGTGAAGCGGCGCTCTCCATCCGCGGGAAGCTTCATCAGCTCGGTCAGAACTCCCACTGCAACAGCGTCGCACCCACGGTAAAGCCAGCCCCAACGCTGGCCAGCAGAACCAGATCGCCCTTCTGTAAACGCCCATCTTCAAACGCAGTGTTCATCGCCATCGGTATCGTCGCGGCCGTCGTATTCCCATAACGGTCGATATTGATGACAACAGATTCCTCTACCATCCCAAGTCGCTCGGCAGTCGACAAGATGATGCGCTTGTTCGCCTGGTGTGGAATAAAGCACTTTAGATCCTTCCCGGTCACACCGTTTCGCGTCAGCAGCGCTTCCGAGACCTCCGACATCTTGCGCACGGCAAACTTGTAGACCGCGCCACCGTCCTGGTGAACGTAGTGCATCTTGGAGGCAACCGTCTCCGCCGTCGCTGGATTGAGCGACCCGCCGCCCGGCATATTCAGCGAAACCGCACCCGATCCATCAATCTCATGCAAATAGTCAATCAGTCCGACCTCGTCGCCTTCGCACGGCTCAAGCAGCACCGCACCCGCGCCATCACCGAAAATCACGCACGTCGTCCGGTCCGTGTAGTCAATCACCGAGCTCATCACGTCGGCCCCGATCACCAGCACCTTCTTGTGCATGCCGGACTCCACCAACTTTGCCCCAACCTGCAGCGCATAGGGAAAACCGGAACAGGCTGCCGACAGGTCAAACCCCCACGCGCCTTTGATTCCCAGCTTGTCCTGCACCAGGCATGCCGTCGCGGGAAAGAACATATCCGGCGTTACCGTCGCTACGATGATGACTTCCACTTCGCTCGCATCGATCCCGCGATTCTCCAAACACTTCTTTGCCGCTTCAGTCGCCAGGTCGCTGGTCGCGACACCCTTCTCGACGATATGACGTTCGCGGATGCCGGTCCGTTCCTGAATCCACTGATCGTTCGTTGCGACCATCCGTTCCAGATCCTGATTCGTCAACAACTTCGGCGGAACATACGCGCCCACTGCACTGATCTTCGCCCGCACACGGCTCTGCGGCTTCAACGTCAGACTCAAATCCTTCACCTCATGGCAACGAAACCAAGTCTACAAAAGATTGCGCCACTGAACCATCATTCATTGAACGCCATTCCCTGTTTGCCCTTCTTCATTATTCGATTCTGATCCAAACGACGAAAGCCCCCCAACCATGGGAGGCTTTCCTAGAGCGGCAAACGTAGAGTAGTCAGCCAGAAATCAAATGGCCGGGCGACCCACTGCGCCCGTACTAGCCCGTTACCGTTGCTTCCTTCCGGACCTGGCGGGGTTGGCGGGATTACGTCGCGTAGGACCCGGCACAAGACAAAGTCTATCATCCATCCAGAGGTCCTCCAACTCATGCAACAGATCACCGCGGGCTCCCCGCAACAGACGGGCCCGCGAAGCCACGACGAAGTCCTTTCTCAATACACCAAACTCCGTGCAAGACTCCAGGCTCAGCACGCCTCTCTCCAGGCCAGCCAGAAGCGCCTGCTCTTCGCAATCGTTGCCACCATCGTCCTCATTCTTGCCCTCACCGGCGCAACGCTGCACAGCAAGCTGCCGGCCTGGCCCATGGCTCTCAGCTTCGTGGCCTTCATCGCGCTGACCGTCATGCTGCTTTATCTGCAGGGTCGCATGGAGCGCCTGAAGCGGCTGCTCACCTTTTACGACACCTGCCTTGCGCGAGTCGACGGCACAAAGCCCTTCAGCGACCGGGACGGAACGGAGCCCGCCGCCGCGTTCCTCGTAAACCATCTTTACGCCCACGACCTCGACATCACCGGCCCACGCTCTCTCTTCGCGCTGCTCTGCACTGTGCGAACAAGCATCGGAGAGCGTGGCTTGGCACGTTTTCTCCTCGCGCCCACAACACAACCTGAAGCCGTCGCCCGGCAGAACGCAGTCCGCGAGTTGCTGCCTCGAACAGAGCTTCGCGAACACATCACCCTGCTCGGCGCGACCAGCATGCAGCAGCTCTCCGCCACCTTCTTCGACAAGTGGCTTGACGACCCCGCGCCCGCGTTCCATCCCTTCTTCCGTTACGCCCTCGCGCTCACAGCCGCGATCGACATCGTCCTCTTGGCCCTCGCAATCGTCAGCGTTACCACATGGGGAATCATCCTGCCCAACCTTCTGCTGTTGCTCGTCATCCAGGCAGCCATTGCCCTGCGAATTCGCGATCGCGTCTCACCCCTGCTTGAGAGCAGCGCCAAGCTCAAGACACAGACTCGCCTCTTCGCAGAAGGTGTCGAGCTCATGCAGTCGCAGGCTTTCAACAGTCCTCGCCTGCTGGAGCTTCAGCGCATCGCCGCCGAGCCCGCCGGAGCCGTCAAGCAGCTAAAGCGCCTCGATTCACTTCTGTTGGTGATCCAGAAGCGAGCCTCGCCGCTTTATTTCCTGCTCTCGCTCTTCACCGCGGGAGGCTCGCAGGCAGCCATCTCACTCGCCAACTGGAAGCGCCTCAACGCACCCGCAATGCGCCGCTGGCTCGAAGCCTGGGCCGAGTTCGAGGCCCTCAACGCCCTCGCCACCTACGCCTTCGAACACCCATCCGACGACGAAAACTACACCTGGCCCCAACTGCTTCCGACGACATCCCCGCCCAGCTTTGAAGCGAAACATCTTGCCCATCCGCTGATCGCCGCCGCTGTCGCCAACGACATCAACTTAGCCGCAACAAACAACAAACAACAAACAACAAATCACTTCCTCCTCATCAGCGGCTCGAACATGGCCGGCAAATCAACCCTCATGCGGTCCATCGGTGTAGCCGCCGTGCTCGCCTACGCCGGCGCGCCCGTTCGCGCAGCCTTCTTAGGCCTCACCCCACTCATAGTCGGTGCGTCTATCGCCCTGACCGACTCGCTCGCCGAGGGCAAATCAAAATTCCTCGCCGAAGTCGAACGGCTCGCCGCGATCGTCAAAGCAAGCGAAGACGCACCCGTCCTCTTCCTGGTCGACGAGATCTTCTCCGGCACCAACTCGCTCGACCGCCGCACCGCAGCCGCAGCCGTGCTCGCCCGCCTGCTCCGCAAAGGAGCCATCGGCGCGCTCTCCACCCACGATCTCGCGCTCACCTCGCTCGCCACAGCCGAAGCTCATGGACTGAATGTTCATATGGCTAGCCCTGACGCAGAAGATCCCCTCGCCTTTGACTACATCCTGAAGCCGGGCATCAACCAGCAATCGAACGCACTTGCCATCATCCGCATGCTCGGCCTGACCCTCTGACGCCCCGCCCGGCCTTTTATTTTCATCACCAAACCATCGTGCTGCTGTAACTCGCATCCAACCCCGACAGGCTCGCTATACGCCTGGCACGCTGCTCTTTCGCGCCATCTCTGCACCCGGAGCACTTCTCCCCATGCTTATTCTTCTCATCGTCCTCATCCTCCTCTTCGGTTTCGGCGGTTTCCGCATGGGTCCTGGCCTCGGTTACTACGGAGGCGGTGGAATCTCGCTCATCCTGACCATCGTGCTCATCCTCCTTCTACTCAAAGTCATTTAGTTTTTCCCGAGTTCTCAAGGGCCGTTTCCTTTTGCCATTCCGCCGTGCTAAAACGGTTTGGTCGAAATTTGACGCGCTCTGTGCAATCGATTGCCACCTACCCGATTGACGCAGACCCAGGAGAACCCTTGAGCATCTCGATCTCTCGCCGCACCCTCGCACGCCTATTCGGTGCGTCAGCCGCAGCATTCACCATACCCAGCCTCGCCTCTGCCGCAACCGGCGCCGGCGAGGCTCTGCTCATCCCGCCTCCTACATCCGGCGCCCGCACCTTCCCCCAGGGATTCCTCTGGGGGTCAGCCACTGCCTCCTACCAGGTAGAAGGCGCAGCCAAGGAGGATGGCCGCGGCACCACCATCTGGGACACCTTCTCGCACACCCCCGGCAAGGTCGCCAACGGCGACACTGGCGACGTAGCGGACGACTTCTACCACCTCTACAAGCAGGACATCGCCCTCATGAAAGACATGGGCCTCAAGTCTTTCCGCTTCTCCATCGCCTGGTCCCGCGTCTTCCCCACCGGAAAGGGCGCAGTCAACCCCAAGGGTCTCGACTTCTACCACCGCCTCGTCGACTCACTTCTCGAAGCCGGCATCGCGCCCTACTGCACGCTCTATCACTGGGACCTGCCGCAGCCGCTTGAAGATGCGGGTGGCTGGCAGAATCGCCAGACCGCAGTAAACTTCGCAGATTACGCCGGCTACGTCGCCAAGCATCTCTCCGACAAGGTCGAGCATTTCATGACTCTTAACGAAATGCAGAGCTTCGTCGACCTCGGCTACGGCAACGGCATCCACGCCCCGGGTCTCAAACTGGGCCGCAAAGCGCACGCCCAGGTCGCCCACCACGCAGTGCTCGCTCACGGTCTCGGCGTCCAGGCGATCCGCGCCAACGCCAAGGCGGGTGTCAAGGTCGGGCTCGCCGACAATGCAGTCGCCTGCACCCCTGTCTTCGATTCGCCCGAGCATGTCAAAGCCAGCCGCACCGCTATGCGCGAGGAAAACGCACGCTTCCTCACCGCGGTCATGGAAGGCAGGTACACCGACCTCTACCTCAAACGTCTCGGTGCCGACGCACCCACCTACACGCCCGAGGAGATGAAGGCGATCGGCTCACCAGTCGACTTCGTAGGCCTCAACGTCTACCCCGCAAGCTACGTACGCGCAGCCTCAAACGAGCAAGGCTACGAGATGGTCAAGGAGCCCACAACCGCGCCGCGCATGGCCTCGCCCTGGCTCTACGTTGGCCCCGAGGCCCTCTACTGGGTCCCCACCAACGTCAACGCCATCTGGAAACCGAAGGCTCTCTATATCACCGAGAACGGCGCCTCGTCCGACGACCAGCTCACCGCCGACGGCCAGATCCTCGACACCGATCGCACCATGTTCATCCGCAACTACCTCACCCACCTCCAGCGCGCCTGCTCTGAAGGCGTCCCCGTCAAGGGCTACTTCTGCTGGTCGCTGCTCGACAACTACGAGTGGGCAGACGGCTACGGCAAGCGCTTCGGCATCGTCTACGTCGACTTCAAAACCCAGAAGCGCACACCCAAACTCAGCGCCCAGTTCTACAAAGCCACCATCGCCAAAAACTCCGTCGCGTGAGCCGGAAGCCCCACGGTCCAATACCGTGGGGCACTCCCTTCTCAACTAACAACACAGATCAAACAACCAGTCCTTTAACTCTCCGGCTCAAGTACTTCCTCCACCGCCTCCTCCATCTTCCCGATTAGCGTCCGCTCCCGCATGGTTTGCAGCGTCAACCGCCGGCTCACCTTCAGGTCGGCAAAGAAATCCTCCTCCACCACCCGCGCAAGCTCCGAGTCAAGCACCGCCAGATTCACCTCGTCGTTCAGCGCAAAAGAGCGGTGGTCAAAGTTCGTCGATCCCAGCACGCACCACTGCTCATCCACGGTAAGCACCTTCGCGTGGATCATCGCCGGCTGATACTCCCATATCTCTGCCCCCGCCTCCAGCAGATGTCGGCTCGCATGCCGGCTCAGCGTACGAATGTACTTGTGATCAATCCTTGGTCCCGCAGTCAGGATCTGCACCTTCACCCCGCGTTTCTCAACCGCCTCGACCAGCGCCCGGCGCGCACTCGGGTCCGGCAGAAAGTAAGGCGTCGTAATTCGAATCGTCTTCTGCGCACTCTTGATCAGCGCCTGGAAGAGAATCCTCGCCTGCGTTCCACCACTTCGCGGCGTGCTCGTGACCACAAAGCTCTCCGCACCCTCCGGCATCGTGCGAAAGCCGAACTGCTTCGCGCCCGACAGAATCTCACCCGACGCTTCGAGCCAGTTCTCGCTGAATGCTGAGATCATCCCGGCAACCGCCTCGCCTTCAACGCAAAAGTTCGTATCCCTCCATGCGGGCTCTTTCGCGGTCGCATAGAGCCACTGGTCGCCCACCCCCGCACCGCCCATAAATCCACTCTGGCCATCGATGATCAGCAGCTTGCGATGCGTGCGCTGGTTCATCTTCGGCCACGTGTCCCAGCGCATCGGGTGATACCAACACATCAGTCCGCCTGCCGCACGCAGCTCATCGAACATGCGGTCCGGAGTACCTGCACTCCCCACAGCGTCGACAAGGATGCGAACCTCAACACCTGCCCGAGCCCGCTCCGTCAGCGCACCGAGATACTCGCCCGTCACCCGGCCAGGAAGAAACTCGTAATACTCCAGGTTGATCGCATGCCTCGCCGCTGCAATCGCCCTCAGGGCTTCGGGATAAAACTCCTCCCCATTTCGCAGCCGCCTCACACGTGATCTGCGCCGCGTTCCGTCGGTGACGATGCTCAGAAACTGGATAAACTCTTCAGAATCGAGCGGCACCTTCAGGTCTTCCTGCATGCGAAACCCGGGCTGCGGCCCGAAGAGGTTCAGCAAAACCTTCGCCGTATAAAGCCCCAGCGCACCCGCACCCACAGCCGCAAGACCCTTCACCACTGCACCCGAGCTACTAGTCCCGCGCCGCGTCATCCCGTCAGCATACCCCCGGCTAGTGAGCCAGCAAAAATCCTGTCGCCGCAAAGATCAGCCCTAATCCGCCAATCAAAAGCCCGATAAAAAAGTAGAGCTTGCGCCGCGTAAACAGCGTCACCGAGCAAAGCACGACCGAGATCTGCAGCAGGGCCTCGCCCAGATCGTACCTCGTCGCCTGATGTTCGGCATGCTGCACGTCCGCTTCGAAGTCGAGCGCCTTCTCCTGCTCTTCCTTCAACTCGCCGGACCACTTCTGTTGCTGCGCCGCATAGCTCTTCAACTTGTCCGCAGCCGCGGTCGCATTGCTTACTGACTGGAGTGTCAGCAGGTCGGCAAACGCCGATAGATCTGCCGACCGGCTCTTCTTCGCCTGGTACTCATTCCACATGTCGGAGGCCCGTGCCTGCGACAGTACAGCCTCGGTGTGGCTCCTGTGACCAAGTACCGTCACCATCGCCACCAGCACCGCGAGAATCGAGATCGCAAGTGAAATCTTGGTAAGCGATTCGCCGCCTTGACCCGCTTCCTTCATCTGCTTTGTAAATTCTGAGATCTCGTTGGCTTCCATGCCAGCATTCTAGCTCCCATGCGCGGGCGCGGCGTCCACTTGGCCACCCAGTTCAAAGTCACGACGCAATGTCACAACCACTTTCCCCTTGGCATGCCCTCGTTCCACATAACGCAAAGCTTCCGCTGTCTCCGAGAGTGGATAGCTGCGATCCACAACGACTCTCACCTTCCCTGACGCGAGCAGTTCTGCCAGGTCGTCGAGATCCCGTTTTCTGATCTGTGTCAGCATCCCGGCAAACCTCCTGCCACTCGTCCCGCTAAAGATCGCCTTGATCACGGTCTGCGCCAATGCTGAAATGCCCCAACGCCCGCTACTTCCACCAGCCGCAACATGGATCCCGGACGGCTTCATGATTCGCTTCCACTCCGACATGGAGTGATTGCCTACGCAATCCAGGATCACATCGAACTGTAGCCCGCTCTGGGTAACGTCTTCCTGGATGTAGTCCACCACCTCATCTGCTCCAAGTCCCCTGACCATGTCGACGTTCCGCGTACTGCAGACTCCGGTCACAAACGCACCAAAGCTCTTCGCGATCTGCACCGCAAACGTCCCCACACCACCAGAAGCGCCATTGATCAGCACCAATTGGCCAGCCCTAAGCCCAGCCTTGTCGCGAAGCCCTTTTAAAGCCGTCGTTCCGGCAATCCCCGCACCCGCAGCCTGCTCGAAAGAAACATTCCCGGGTTTGAAGGTAAGCTTTTCGGCAAGCAGCGAAGCGGGGCCACAGACAAACTCCGCAAACGCGCCGCGGCACGTTCCAAATACCGCATCGCCCGGCCGGAAGTCGATCACACTGTCCCCCACCGCCACCACCTCACCCGCAAGATCCGCGCCCAACCGCATCTCGCGTGGCTTGCGGAGTCCGATTAGAAGCCGGAGCAGGTAGGGAGAACCACGCAAGAGGTGCCAGTCATAAGGATTCACCGACGCAGCCACCACTCGGATCAGCACCTCGTCACTCGCCGGCGCGGGAGGCTCGATCTCCTCCAGGCGGAGAACGTCAGGTGATCCATAGACGTGTTGCACGATCGCTTTCATCGGTCCTCTCGACTATCCCTGGGGCCCAGCGATAACGCGCATCGCATTCGACAGCTATGGCACTGAATATAGCCTTCCGCAAGCACTTCTGACAGCCTTGTCCCCTTCACCGACAGGGCACAAACCCGCACTCCGGCCTCTCGACAAGACAAACACACACGCCTCCGCTAACATCAACTTCGTTCGCCGCTTTCACTCCACGCGGCCCAAGGAGATACCCTGATGCGCGTAGGCCTCATGACCCGCGAGTACCCGCCCAACGTCTACGGCGGAGCCGGCGTCCACGTCGAATACCTCGCCCGCGAACTCGCACGCAAGATCGAAGTCGAGGTCCATTGCTGGGGCACCCAGCAGGAGGAGCACGGCAACCTGCACGTCAAAGGCGACGTTCCCCCGCCCTCCGTCACCGGCGACACCAAGGCCAAGTTCAAAGCCGCTGTCGATGCCCTCGCGCTCAATCTATCCACCATGAAGGAGCTCGACAAGATCGACATCGTCCACACCCACACGTGGTACGTCTCGATGGCCGGCTTCCTTGCCAAAAAGCTCTACAACATCCCCTTTGTCCTCACGACCCACTCGCTTGAGCCCCTGCGGGCCTGGAAGGCCGAGCAACTCGGCTCCGGCTACGCCATGTCCTCCTGGATGGAGCGCACAGCCATGCTCGACGCCGACGCCATCGTCGCCGTCTCAAATGGCACCAAGGCCGACATCCTCCGCGCCTACCCCGACGTCGACCCCGCACGAATCCACGTCATCTACAACGGCATCGACCTCGACCAGTACCAGTACACGCCATCCCAGGACGCGCTCATCAAGTACGGCGTCGATCCCGCCAAACCCTACGTCCTCTTCGTCGGCCGCATCACCCGCCAGAAAGGCGTCACCCACCTCGTCGACGCAGTCCGCTACCTGCCCGCAGGCACCCAGGTCGTCCTCTGCGCCGGCGCGCCCGACACCCCCGAAATCGCCCAGGAGATGCGCGACAAGGTCGAAGCCCTGCGCAAGGAAACCCCCGGCAGCAAGCCCGCAGCCCACGAGGTCTCGGACGGAGAAGGCGGCCACGCCATCGCCACCGGCGATCCCACCGGCCGCGGCCACAACGTCGTCTGGATCGAGCAGATGGTCACCAAGGAGGAAGCCATCCAGCTCTACTCCCACTGCGCCGTCTTCTGCTGCCCCTCGGTCTACGAGCCCTTTGGCATCATCAACCTCGAAGCCATGGCATGCAAGGCGCCCGTCGTCGCCTCCGCCACCGGCGGCATCCTCGAGGTCGTCGTGGAAGGTGAAACCGGTCACCTCGTTCCCTTCGAGCCCGACCCCGTCACCACCTTCCCCATCGACGAAGACAAATTTGCACGCGACCTCGCCCAACCCATCACCGCCCTCCTCGCCGACCCAGAACGCGCCAGACAGTACGGTGAAGCCGGCCGCAAACGCGTCGAAGCCCAGTTCTCCTGGACCGCCATAGCCGACCAGACCATCGAGCTCTACAAATCCCTGACGAAGAAATAGCAACCGAAGCGGTCCAGCACGCCACGAAGTCGCCGCCCGCGACCAGGGAGTCTTTGCCTTCGCCCTTCCGCGGTAGAATGGAGAGTCATGTCTGAAGCCCTTCTGGAACCCGCAGTCTTCACCCCGGCAAAGCCCAAAGTAGGCTTCGTCTCCCTTGGCTGCCCCAAAAACCTCGTCGACTCCGAGGTCATGATGGGGCTGCTCCATCACAACGGCGCCGAGCTCACCCAGAAGGCCGAAGACGCCGAAATCATCGTCATCAACACCTGCTCCTTCATCGATTCCGCCAAGCAGGAGTCCGTCAACACCATACTCGAGATGGTCCAGCACAAGCGCGAGCACGGCGGCAAGGCCACACGCATCGTCGTCGCCGGCTGCCTCGTCGAGCGCTACCGGGACGAGATCCAGAAAAATATCCCCGAGGTCGACGCTGTCGTCGGAACCGGCGAACTCGAAGCCATCCTCTCAGCAGCCGGCCTTTCACCCGCGGGCTTCGCCAAGTCCGATTCGCCCTTTCAGATCCTCCCTCAGGACTTCGCCCAGCCGTCCATCGAAGCCCACACCCAGCCGGATCTGGAACTCCTCCAAAACACGCCTGTCAATGAGACCACCGTAGCGCTTGAATCGCACCAGAACGTACCCTCGCAGCAGCTCGTCTCGCGCGCACCGTCAGCCGTCAGCCAGCACTCGAGACCCGACCACATCGCACCCCAGCTCTCGATCGCCGAATCCCTCGCCGAAACCGGCACCACCACCTCTCGCCCAGAAGGCGACGCCCGTGAGCAGTCCGGCCGCTTCTCCCGCGACGCCTGGGACGGAGCCACCGCCACGCTCCCCAACTACCTCTACTCGGACGAGACCCCGCGCATCCTCTCGACTCCCCGAGCCAGCGCCTACATCAAGATCGCCGAAGGTTGCGACCACCCTTGCAGCTTCTGCATAATCCCCCAGCTGCGCGGCAAGTTCCGCTCGCGCCGCATGGGCTCCATCATCGCCGAGGCCCAGAACCTCATCGCCCAGGGTGTCCGCGAGATCACCCTCATCGGCCAGGACACCACTTGCTACGGCGAGGACCTAGGCCTCAAAGAAGGGCTCGCTCAGCTTCTCGACGCGCTCGCCGTCCTGCCCGGTCTCAAGTGGCTCCGCTTCCTCTACACCTATCCCAACAAGGTCTCCACACGCCTGCTCGAGACCATGGTAAAGCACGAAACCATCGCCAAATACCTCGACGTGCCGCTGCAGCACGCCTCCGCCTCCGTCCTCAAGACGATGAAGCGCGGGGGCAACGCCCAGATCTTCCTCGACCTTATCGCCAAAGCTCGCAAGATCGTTCCCGGCATCGTCATCCGGACCAGCTTCATCGTCGGCTTCCCCGGCGAGTCCGACCAGGACTACAAACAGCTCGAGCGCTTCGTCAAAGAGGCAAATATCGATTGGCTCGGCGTCTTCACCTACTCGGACGAAGAAGGCGCAAAGGCCTTCGACCTCGCCGCCGAAACCAAGCTTCCGGCCCGCACCATCCAGGCCCGCCGCCGCCGCCTCATGGCCCTCCAGCAGAAGATCAGCACCATCCAGAAGCAGGAGTGGGTCGGCCGCATCACGGACGTCCTCGTCGAAGGCCCGTCAGAAGAAACCGACCTCCTCTGGGAGGGCCGCACCTCGCTCCACGCCCCCGAGATCGACGGCAAGGTCTTCATCAACGACTTCGGCCCTCACGAGACCCTCGTCCCCGGAACCTTCTACCGCGCCGAAATCACCGAGTCCCACGACTACGACGTAGTCGCCAGGATCTTGGACTAATCTAGGCCGTAGACACGTCATCTAAAATAGTCCTGTCATGGCACCCAAAGCGCTCTTCTGCCCTACCTGCCGCAAGGTCGTGCTCGCCTCCGACCCCGACTTCCCCTTCTGCTCCGATCGCTGCCGCATCCTCGATCTCGGCAAGTGGGCCTCAGGCGGTTACGTCATCTCCTCCCCCATCCACGATCCCGACCTCCTCGACGAACTCGAAGGCCTCCAGCACCGCGAAAAGCGCTCGACGAATGAGTCCGATGGCTAGACAGATCCCCATCGATATCCGCTCGCTCCCCAAGAAGACCCTCTGGGCCTGGACCCTCGCCACCTGGTTCGGCGTCGGTCTCCTGCGGCCCGGCCCAGGCACCTACGGCTCCGTCGCCGCCGTCCTGCTCTGGTTTGCGACCATCCACTTCACCCACGCCGCAGCTCATCCCCAGATCATCGGCACCCTCGTCGCGGCGCTCGTCGTGATTCGCATCGGCATCCCCGCCGCCACCGTCGTCGCACGTGAGTCCGGCCGTGAAGATCCCGGCCACGTCGTCATCGACGAAGTCGCAGGCCAACTCTTCGCGCTCATCGCCATCCCCGCCGACTGGCCGCACGCTATCATGGCGCTCACCCTCTTTCGCGCCTTCGACATCCTCAAACCACCGCCCGTCCGCCAGCTCGAACGCCTTCCCAAGGGCACGGGAATCATGTTCGACGACGTAGCCGCCGGCCTCATGGCCCTTGCCGTGGGCCACCTTATCCTCCACTTCCTCCCCTAGTGCAGATTAGCTGTGGGTGTACAGGGAGGTTCAGATATCGACGCCGTTTTCTTCCAAGGAAAACGGCTCTGCACGATCCCTCCACTCCACAGCAACAGCTAATCTGCTCTAGTGCCAAGCGAAGCGGTATACCGTACGATGTATCGTCCGTCCGGCGTTAGGACGCTGTTGCTTGTAGTCTTGAACTCATGCCGCAAGTAATTACAATCCGGCCCCAGGCAGCGCTTCCGGGCGGCGAGCTCGAACTCCACGGCTCCGATCTCGGTCCCGGCGCGGCTGCCACGATCGGCGGCATCCCCGCGCTCCTCACCCTCGCCAGCCCCACCCACGCCATACTCAAGGTCCCGGAGGGTACCCTCCCCGGTGACCTCGTCGTCACCCGCCCAGGCGAATCCTCCACCCCAAGGCGCGTAGAAATCGCCATCGCCATGGCAGAGAACCTCCACCCCGTCGCCAACCCAGCCGCCGACGAGTTCGGCAACGTCTACACCACTCTCTCGGGCTCACGCGGGCAGCAGACCGCCGTCTCCATCTTCAAAATCTCCCCCGCACCCGCAGGCGTCATCCACGAGCTGCGCCCTTTCGTCCGCGACATCCTCAATCCCACCGGCCTTGCCTTCTCCGCCAAGGATCCCGGCGCCCTCTACGTCAGCTCCCGCGCCGACGGCACCGTCTATCGCGTCGACGTCACCGGCGACGCACAGATCTTCGCCGAGGGCCTCGGTGTAGCCACTGGAATCGCCTTTGACCCCGCCGGCGATCTCTACATCGGGGACCGCTCCGGCACCATCTTCAAAATCCCCATCGCCTACGCCGAAGACGGCCCACTTCCGGGCACCATCTTCGTCTTCTGCACCCTCGAGCCCTCGATCGCCGCTTACCACCTCGCCTTCGACAGCAAGGGCACCCTCTTCGTCACCGGCCCCACCACTTCCTCGAGCCAGGTCATCACCGCCGTCGACACCTCCGGCAGCGCCTCCATCTTCTTCCGCGGACTCGGGCGTGCGCAGGGCATGGCCTTCGACGCCGCCGACAACCTCTACGTCGTCGCCTCGCTGCATGGCGACCGCGGCGTCATTCGCATCACACCCACGCTCGAAACCTCCCTGCTCGTCTCCGGCCCCAACCTTGTCGGTCTGTGCCTGCTCTCCGGCCAACGCCTGGCCCTCACCACCCGCGACGCAGTCTACGAAGTCGCCCTGACTTAGTCCTCAGCGCGGCGTGCCCTCACCTGCAGGTATTCGTTGCGGATCAGCGTATGCTCCGCCGGATCATCCGCAACATTCGCCTCGCTCCAAAGCGCTTCCAGGTCAGCCGCCAACGCCGCTTTTCCCGCTTCATCGAGCCGTTCAAACGCCATCTTCGTCGGCCCGAAGTTCGTGCGAAAGAATCCTACAGCGCCCGCCGGACTCACCGGCATATCGAAGACAATCGGAATCAACTCCGCCTCGATCTCGACGAAGTAAGGCTCAAGCCGCGCGTTCACAGTCGCCTCATCGCCCCACAGCACAGGCGCCGGAACACCGTGCGGTCCAGGCACATGGTTTGCCCCCACCCTGAACATTCGCCCTGTAAAGCTGGTCGGATTCCAGTTCGCCATGGCAAGCTGACCACCTGGCCGAAGCACACGCGCAAGCTCTCGCGCCACCAGCTCCGGACGCGGCGCAAACATCGCTCCGAACATCGTAAACACCGCATCGAATGAAGCATCGTCGTATGGCAGCTTCTCAGCGTCGCCCTCATCGAACCTGATCGCGACCCCCTCCATCTCTGCCCGAGCCCGCGCCTGCACCAGCAGGTTCGGCGCGATGTCGACCCCCGTCACCTGGTGTCCTGCACGCGCCAGCGGCAGAGCCACATTGCCCGTCCCACATGCCACATCCAGCACCTCTGAGCCCGGCGGCACGCCCACGCGACGAACAAAATCCTCGGCACTCGGTCCAATCGTCTTCGCCACCACACCAAAGTCGCCTGCCATCCACGTCGCCCGCATCCCGGCCTTGATCTTCTCCATCTGCACAGAATCCATCGCGTAAGCCTCCACTTCACCGCGTAACGAGCTTGCGCGGTTACAAACCAGCCGTCAACCTGAATCGAAACAACACTTCCCCCTTGGCTCGACAAACAAAATAGCGCATCCTAACCCAAGACATGATCGCTGAAATCATCGCAGCCGGCTCGGAGATGCTCACACCCTACCGGCAGGACACCAACTCTCTCTTCCTGACTGAAGGACTGAACGACCTCGGTATCGTCGTCGCCTTCAAGACCATCGTCGGCGACTCACTCGCCCACCTCACCTCCGCTGCCCGCACAGCCCTCACCCGCGCCGACATCGTCGTCTTCTCGGGCGGCCTCGGCCCCACCGAGGACGACAACACGCGCGAAGCTGCCGCCGCCGCACTCGACATCTCCCTCCACCAGGACGCCGCCCTCCTCGAAGGACTGCGCCAGCGCTTCGCCGCGCGCAACATCCCCATGCCGCCCAACAATCAGAAGCAGGCCGACATCCTCCGCGGCGCGACGCTCATCCCCAACCACAACGGAAGCGCCTCCGGCCAGTTCCTCGACACCACCTTCGAGATCGGCTTCACTCCAAAGCGCCGTCTCGTCGTCCTCCTGCCCGGCCCGCCGCGTGAGCTCAAGCCCATGTTCACCGACCAGGTCAAGCCGATTCTCGCTCGCACCCTGCCGCCCAGCTTCCTCGGCCGCCGGCTCCTCCGCATGGCCCTCGTCCCCGAGTCCCTGGTCGACAGCCGCACCGCACCCATCTACAAGAAGTTTCCCGACATCGAGACCACGATCCTCGCCGGATCCGCCGAGATCCAGCTCCACTTCGCATGCACCAAACCAACCCGCGAGCAGGCCGAAGCCCGTGTCAACGAGCTCTCCACCCTCATCGAGCACGAGATGGACGAGGACATCTTCTCCTCTTCCGGCGAAAGCCTCGAAGAGGTCGTCCTCCTCATGCTCGGCCTCCGCCACCTCACCCTCGCCGCAGCCGAGTCCTGCACCGGGGGCTTGCTCGCCGGACGCCTCACCGGCGTGCCCGGCAGCTCGCGATACTTCCTCGGCGGAGCCGTCGTCTACTCCGACTCCCTCAAAACCGTCTTCGCCGATGTACCGCACGAGGTCGTCGAACACGACGGCCCCGTCTCCGAACCCGTCGCACGCCTGCTCGCCGAAGGCATCCGGCAGCGAACTGGAGCCTCCATCGGCATCAGCATCACCGGCATCGCAGGCCCTGGTCCCGGCACTGGAGCCGACACCGGCAAGCCCCTCGGGCTCGTCTTCATTGGCCTCGCCGACCCCGACGGTACCCAGGTAAAAACCCTCAGTCTTATGGGCGACCGCGAGCGCATCCGCTTCTGGGCGACACAGCACGCTCTCGAACTTCTCCGACGGCACCTGCTGTAAACCGGTCCTTCTCAGCAGACTGCCGGGACTTGCTAAACTCAAGTCCAGACCAAATGAATGCCCCGCTCCTCATCCTCTGGCTCCGCACCCTGGCCATCGCCTACCTGCTGGGCTCCATCCCGTTCGGCTACCTGCTCGTCCGTGTCTTCCGCAAGCAGGACATTCGCACCACCGGCAGCGGCAACATCGGCGCCACCAACGTCGCGCGCTCCGGCGCAAAAGGCCTCGGCATCCTGACCCTCCTGCTCGACCTCGGCAAAGGCTTCGCAGCTGTCGAATTGGCCTACCTCACCGCCGCGCATTCCAGCCTGTGGCGTGACACCTACCAGGGAGCCAGCGCCCACCAGGCCTTCGACCTCGCCGTACTCTCCGCCGTCGCTGCCATCCTGGGCCACATCTTTCCCATCTGGCTCCGCTTCCGCGGCGGCAAGGGAGTAGCCACCGCACTCGGCGTCTTTATCGCACTTGTGCCCCTCGCCAGCCTTTGCATCCTTGGCGTCTTCCTCGCCATCGTCTTCACCACCCGCTACGTCTCGCTCGCATCCATCCTCGCCGCTGCCAGCTTCCCCATCTTCGGCTTCTGGATCGTCCGCCACCCCAGCCCCATCGTCCTCTTCGGCTTCCTCTTTATTCCGCTTCTGATCATCGTCAAACACAGCGCCAACATCGCCCGTCTGCGCGCCGGTACCGAGAGCCGCTTCGGCGCCAAACAATCTAAAAACACGACCAAGGCCACAGCATGAGCCGCATCACCATCCTCGGAGCCGGTGCCTGGGGCACCGCCCTCGCCATCTCGCTCGCACGCCGCGGCGGACACCAAGTCACCCTCTGGGCTCACTCCCCCGGCCACGCCGAACAGCTCGCCGAGACGGGCGAGAACATGCCCTATCTCCCCGGCTACACCATCCCGGCCGACGTCCAGATCACCTCCGACCTTCCGGGCTCTATCTTCGAGACCAACGTCATCCTCTCCGTTACCCCTTCCCAATATCTGCGCGCTACCATCCAGCACATCGCCCCGCTGCTCACCCGCGACCAGATCGTGCTCTCCGCCAGCAAAGGCATCGAGGAGGGCTCGAACCTCCGCATGACCCAGGTCATCGCCTCCATCACCGACAATCCATGCGGCGTGCTCAGCGGCCCATCCTTTGCCCAGGAAGTCGCCGCCGGCCTCCCAACGGCGGTCGTCATCGCCTCCTCGAGCACCGTCGTCGCCCAGCTCATCCAGCGCGACTTCTCCTCGTCCTCGCTCCGCCTTTACACCAATGACGACGTAGCCGGCGTCGAGCTTGGCGGAGCCCTCAAAAACGTCATCGCCCTCGCATCTGGCGTCATTCACGGCCTCGGACTTGGATCCAATACCTCGGCCGCACTCATCACACGCGGCATCGCCGAGATCACCAGGCTTTCGGTAGCCTGCGGCGGCCGTCGCCAGACCCTCGCCGGGCTCGCGGGCGTCGGCGACCTCGTCCTCACCTGCACCGGATCGCTCAGCCGCAACCGCTCCGTCGGCATCGAACTCGGAAAAGGACGTAACCTCCCCGACATACTCGCAAGCATGAACGGCAAGGTCGCCGAAGGCGTCCGTTCTACCGCCGCAGCCCTCGGCCTCGCAGCCAGGTACGGTGTCGAAATGCCTATCGCCGAGCAGATGAACCTCGTCCTCCACCACGACAAAAGCCCCCGAGACGCCATCCGCGACCTCATGGGCCGCCCCGGCCGCGAGGAATAGCACCCCCTGCCTCGAACGCCAAAGCTCTACGCCGCATCTCATCGCAACATGAGCGCAAGCAACCCGAACGATCCCACAGCCGACTACCGGAAGTATCCCAAAGGGCCAAACTTCCTCCTCATCGTGATCCTTGCCTCCGTGTCGATCCTCGTCATCGTGGCAATCGCTATCTTCGTCCTGAAAGATCGCGGCCAGAAATTGGTGCCCCACGGGCCAAACCCCACACCCAATTCGCTCGTGCGGCCACTGGACCCCACTGCCAACCCGCCCTTCGCCGTTTAGCAGCGGCGGCACGGGGCCCGGGTTGATAGACTCAACGAAGCATGGCCTTCTCATTCTTCGGTAAACGCAACCCGTTCAAGGACTCCCCGGCCGACGAGGCCCCAGCCGACCTCGAGGAACAAAAAGCCGAAGAAGCCGCCGCCCAGCCCGCAAGCAGCCCAGCCGAGCAGCCCGCAGACTTAGGCGGCGGTTTCTTCTCGCGCATGCGGCAGGCAGTCACTCGCACCCGCGAGAATTTCTCGCAGTCCATCAACCAGGTCATCGCACTCACCCGCGAGGTCGACGAAGCCACCCTTCAGTCGCTCGAACCCATTCTGCTCGCCGCCGACATCGGCTCCGCCACCACTGCCATCGTGCTCGAACGCCTGCGCCAACGCGCACTCATAGCTGGTATCGAAGGCGGAGCCAAGCT
This sequence comes from Lichenicola sp., assembly GCA_964658635.1. Classification (GTDB taxonomy): domain Bacteria; phylum Acidobacteriota; class Terriglobia; order Terriglobales; family Acidobacteriaceae; genus Edaphobacter. The sequence continues at coordinate 46,454 of CAZZZP010000015.1, forward strand.
CAAGACCCTCCTCAAGCAGGAGCTTCAAGCCGTCCTCGACGCCGTCGCCCGTCCCATCTCCCACCCCAATAGCCCTCCCGAAGTCATCATGATGGTGGGCGTCAATGGGACTGGAAAAACCACCACCTCCGGCAAGCTCGCCGCACATTTCACCGCCCAGCACCGCTCCGTCCTGCTCTGCGCCGCAGATACCTTCCGCGCCGCCGCCATCGAACAGCTCGAAGTCTGGGCCACTCGCTCCGGCGTCCAGCTCATCAAGACCAAGCAGGGTGGCGACCCCTCGGCCGCGCTCTACGACGCCTGCTCCGCAGCCAAAGCCCGCGGCACCAGCGTTCTCATCGTCGACACCGCCGGCCGCCTGCACACCAAGACAGACCTCATGAAAGAGCTCGACAAGATGCGCCGCACCGCAGAGAAGCTCATTCCCGGCGCGCCCCACCAGACGCTGCTCGTCATGGACGCAACCACCGGCCAGAACGGCCTCACCCAGGCCCGTCTCTTCACCGAGGCTGCACGCGTCACCGGCATCGTCCTCACCAAGCTCGATGGCACCGCCAAGGGCGGCATCGTCCTCGCCATCGCAACCGAGCTCGGCCTCCCCGTCGTCTACGCCGGCACCGGCGAAAAAATCGAAGACATCCTCCCCTTCGACAGCAAAAGCTTCATCGAATCCCTCGTCGACTAGCTCACAGCCGCCTAACGTCCGCGGCTTTGCCCATGAAACCCTTCAACTGCCTGTGCAGTGTCCAACTCTGCTCGTCCTGCCTCTCTGCTGCCTGTCCATGAGTCGCCTCGATAAAAGCTATAAGCGTACAACTTTCGCAAGTTCGCCTGCCCGCGGCAGGCACCATCCTGAGCCCGCCCAAGCCGTCAGGACGCCTGCTCGTATAATCGAGGTGAAGCGACAGAGCTGGCAAACTCGTAACCGGAGCACAGACCGACTATGCCGAGCATGTTGACACATTCGGTCGATCCCTACCCCGAAGCCGGTTCTCCCGTCGAGACGAAGCCGAGGCCGGTCACACCCTCTGCTTCCTTTCTTCTCGACATCGTCCGCTTCGGCGCTGCCCTGCTCGTCGTCGTCGCTCATTTCAGCCACGCCGAATTCAATACCGGTACCCACAGCTACCAGATTCTCGGCGACATCGCTGTCCCCGTCTTCTTCGTTCTCTCCGGCTTCGTCATCCGCTTTGTGACGCTTTCGCGGGAGCACACCCTCCGCGTCTTCTTCATCGACCGTGCTTCCAGAATCTACTCGATTGCCATACCCGCCCTGCTGCTTACCCTTGTTGTCACCTTCGTTGCAGCCAGGATCGCTCCAGCCTACTTTGCCCGCTACTTCGCTGACCTCTCCAACCATCCGCTCGTTCGCGTCCTGTTCAACCTCACCCTGCTCAGCCAGAGCTGGGGACACAACACCGTCGCTTTCTGCGACAGCCCTTTCTGGTCGCTCAGCTACGAGGGCCTCTACTACATCGCCTACGGGCTCCTCTTCTACCTGCGGGGAACCAGGCGTATCGTCGCTATGCTGGTCTGGGCCGCCCTCGCCGGGCCTCAGGTAGCCTTCCTCCTGCCGATCTGGTGGCTGGGCTGCTGGCTCTACGACCTCTTCCAACTCATCCGCTTCACACGGCTCGCGACCGCGCTGCGAGCTTTCTTTGGCGTCTATCTGCTGTCGGCACTCTCACTTTATTTCCTCGGACCCGACACCCTCCTCCTCGGCCCCCTGCGCGCCGCACAACGCTTCGCTCTCCTGCCAAACCCGCTCCATCTCCTCCATCAGGATCCCTTCAGGGCTACCCTCATGGCCGTCGTCACCGGGAGCCTCGCCGCTGTCGTGATGCTCGCACTCCTTCTCTTCAGCGACCTCATTCACATCTCGCGCGAAAACCCCTGGACACGCAGATTCCGTCACCTGGCAGATGGCACCTTCGCCATCTATCTCATGCACTACCCCCTCATGGTATTAGCCACCACGTTTGACCTCTATCGACCCGGAGCTTTCTGGCGTGACGTGCTCATCACCACTTCGATCTGCATTCTCCTCATCCTCATCGCCATTCCTCTGGATCTGTTCAAAGAGAAAATTAGAAAGCTCCTGCGTCGCGCCATACCCGCCTAGGAATCGAGCCCGGCTATCTAATCCTGCGCCACGGCCCCCACGATCTCCCTCCTTTGCAGGTTGTAATCCGCCAGAAAACCCAGCCCGATCACCATTGGAATCAGCCCCGCAGCCGCGACCACAAGAACATCCCGCTCCTGCACAATTACCGTCAGCGCCAGCCCAAAAAGACCAATCCCCAGCCCCGTCGAGATCAGCACCATCGCCGTCCGGCGTGTCCCCGCCATTCGCCGAGGCGCACGAATTTGCCGAACTCGTCGAGGAGCATCTCGCCCGACTCTCGCTGGCAGAGCGCTCCGTCCTGGTTCTCTTCCATCAGGAAGACCGCACCTATGAGCAGATCGCAGACACCCTGGCCATTCCTGTCAACACCGTCCGCACCCATCTCCACCGCGCCCGCGGCAAGCTTCGCGCCGCGCTGGCAGCCTCTGCATTAGCATCCAAGAAGGTAACCACATGAACCACTTCGACCCATTCGAGCCGCAGGACGAACTCGCAGAACGTCTTACCCGCGCGCTCGAGACGCCACCTTTCGTCGTCCCCTCCGCAGGATTCGCTGCACGTATGGCTGCCCGCGCGCAAAAACTCCCGCAGCCTCAGGCGACTGCGCAGCCTCCACGAACCACCTTTGCTGCCGGCCTCGCCTTTGCCGCGCTCCTCCTCACCATGCTCACTCTGGCTCCCCGGGCCGCTTCCCAAGGCACCTTCAGCCTTCCAGCAATGGTCGAATGCCTCCTCGCCGCGCAGTTCGTCCTGCTTACCGTCTGTTTCAGCCTCCGCCCCATCCTCGAGCGCGCGTGATCCCTATCCCCGCACAGGACCAAGCCTTCATGGCCCGAGCCCTCGACCTCGCCCGAGCCACAACCGCGCTCGCCTCCCCTAATCCCCAGGTCGGCTCCGTCCTCGTCAACCCGGCAGGCGAGATCATCGGCGAGGGAGCCCACCTCTACGAACGCTTCGACCATGCCGAAATCGTGGCCCTCAAGCAGGCAGCAGCAGCCGGTCACGTGACCTCCGGCTCCACCGCCTACGTCACTCTCGAGCCCTGCAGCCATCACGGCCGCACCGGGCCCTGCGCCGACGCGCTCATCGCCGCCGGAATCACACGCTGCGTCATCGCTACCACCGATCCCAACCCCCGGGTCAGCGGACGCGGCATCGCAAAACTCAACGCCGCCGGCATCGCGACCACCGTCGGCACACTCCAACAGCCCGCACGCGCGCTCAACGACGCCTTCGCCTTCTCGATCACGCACCAACGCCCCTTCGTGACCCTCAAAGCCGCGCTCTCCGTCGACGGCCAGCTCGCGCCGCTACCCGCCCTCCGGACAGCGACCGCACCCTTTTTCCTGACCGGCCCAGCAGCCAGGGCCGACGTTCAACAGCTGCGCCACGCCTCCGACGCCATCCTCACCGGCATCGGCACCGTCCTCGCCGACTCGCCTCAGCTCACCGACCGCACCGGCCTCCCTCGCAGGCGACCGCTCATGCGAGTCATCCTCGACTCCGCTCTCCGCATCCCGCTCGACTCAAACCTCCTCCAGCCTCTATGCGACGACCTCTGGATCTTCTGCTCCAAGTCCGCCGATCCCGCTGCAGAACAACCCCTCCTCAAAGCCGGCGCCCGCATCACCCGCATCCCCTCACTCGCCCCCGGCCTGCTCGATCTCCCCGCTGTCCTCCAGCACCTGCACGAAGCCCGCATCCTCTCCATCCTGCTTGAAACCGGCTCAGCTCTCAACGCAGCCTTCCTCCGCGAAAACCTCGTCGATCGTGTGATCCTCTACTTCGCCGAAGCCGAACTCGGCCCCAAAGCCGTCCCCTTCGCAGCCGACAGCCTCAGCCCCTTCGCCCTCGAGCAGAGCCTCAAACACATCCAGAAGGAACTCATGGGCCCTGATGTTCGCGTCTCGGGAAGCCTCCATGATCCCTGGTCCGACGAACCAGCCTGACGAGCAGCTTCTTTCCAACCGCCGGATCATCTAAGCTCACATCATGTTCACCGGATTGATCGAAACTACCGGCACCATCGTCTCTCTCACGCCCTCGCGAGACCCCGCCGGCCCCACCCGCATCACGGTATCCACCCCAACCCTCGCTCCCTGCCTGCGAGTGGGCGACTCCATCGCCGTCTCCGGGGTCTGTCTCACCGCGCTCGACATCTCCCTCACCCAGTTCTCCGCCGACCTCGCCCAGGAGACCGTTCGCCGCACCAAACTTACCCGCCTCGCACCCGGCGATGTCATCAACCTTGAACTCCCAACCCCCGCCGGAGCGCCCATGGGCGGCCACGTTGTCCAGGGTCACGTCGATGGAATAGGTACCCTGCTCGAGCTCGAGCCCATCAACCTGGACGACGAACAGCACTCCGACTGGCGCATGCGCTTCAGCGTGCCCAGTGATCTCACCCGCTACATAGCCCAGCAGGGTTCCATCACTGTCGACGGCATCTCGCTCACCGTGGCCAAGCTCGTCGGAGACGTGGTCACCATCGCCGTCATCCCCCACACCTACGCCGCCACCGCCATCCACACCCTGCTCCCCGGTTCGCCAATCAATATAGAGGTCGACATCATGGCCAAGTACGCCGAGCGTCAGGCAGTCCCCCTCTCTGCCAGTACCTGGAACCTCACCGAAAACTATCTTCTCTCAAACGGCTACTAGCGCAGATTAGCTGTGGGTGTACAGGGAGGTTCAGATATCGACGCCGTTTTCTTCCAAGGAAAACGGCTCTGCACGATCCCTCCACTCCACAGCAACAGCTAATCTGCTCTAGCGCTCGAAAATGACCGGCTCGCTACCCTCCCCGACGAGCCGGGCCTTCGCCCCTGAGTCACGTTCGCGAAGCCGCCGCCCTTTACATCCCACGTCGCACCCGTAATAGCGAGTTCCCCAGCCCCGTAAATGCGCCGCACCACTCTTGGGTATCCCCGCCATAAAACGCAAAACGGCCGCAGCGGAAACTCATCCGCTGCGGCCACTTGACTGCTAAGTTCGAGCTTAGTTCTGGCTCATACTGTGCAGGAACTCTGAATTGTTCCGCGTCTTCTCGAGCCGGCTCGTCAGCAACTCCATCGCCTCGGTCGGTGAAAGCGGGTTCAGCACCTTGCGCAGGATCCAGATCCGCTGCAGATCGTCCTTCGGAATCAGCAGCTCTTCCTTACGTGTACCCGAGCGCTGAATGTCGATCGCCGGGAACACGCGCTTATCAACCAGCTTTCGGTCCAGAATCACTTCCATGTTGCCCGTACCCTTGAACTCTTCAAAGATGACCTCGTCCATACGAGAACCCGTATCGACCAGCGCCGTCGCGATAATCGTCAGGGACCCACCCTCTTCGATATTGCGCGCCGCACCGAAGAACCGCTTCGGACGCTGGAGAGCATTCGAGTCCACACCGCCCGAGAGAACCTTGCCCGAAGGCGGCACAATCGTGTTATAGGCTCGCGCCAGACGCGTAATCGAGTCAAGCAGGATCACCACATCGCGCTTATGCTCCACCAACCGCTTGGCCTTCTCGATCACCATCTCGGCGACCTGCACGTGGCGCGCCGCCGGCTCATCGAAGGTCGAGCTGATCACCTCGCCGCGAACCGAACGCTGCATGTCGGTTACTTCTTCCGGACGCTCGTCGATCAGCAGAACAATCAGCACCACCTCTGGATGATTCGCCGTAATCGAATTCGCAATCGATTGCAGCAGCATCGTCTTACCCGTGCGTGGGGGAGCCACGATCAATCCGCGCTGGCCCTTGCCCACCGGCGTCAGCAGATCCATCACGCGGCCAGAGATATGCTCGCGCACCGTCTCCATCTTCACCCGCTCCTGCGCATAAAGAGGCGTCAGGTTGTCGAACAGAACCTTGTTGCGAGTCTCTTCCGGCGATTCAAAATTGATCGCCTCGATCTTGACCAGCGCAAAGTACTTCTCTCCCTCATGCGGCGAACGCACGTTGCCCGAGATCGTGTCCCCCGTCTTGAGGTCGAACTTGCGTATCTGCGAAGGCGATACATAAATATCATCCGGACCAGGAAGATAGTTGTAATCGGGCGAGCGCAGGAAGCCATAGCCGTCCGGAAGGATCTCGAGCACGCCTTCCGCGAAGATATGCCCTTCCTTTTCACTTTGCGCCTGCAAAATCTTGAAGATAAGGTCCTGCTTGCGGAGGCCGCTGGTGCCGCCAATATCAAGGCCGCGCGCGAGTTTACCCAACTCGGCAATGTTATGTTCTTTTAGTTCTGAGATGGTCATGGATTGTTCTGGTTTTCTCTTGGAGTGGGGTGAAAAAAGGAAGGGTGGATCACAACAGGCTTGATAGAACTCAGGCGAGAGCTGCTGATAAAGCAGGATTCGTGCGGAGGCCGAACAGATGTGCGTGGAGTTTCTGCTGTGCGGAGATTGCTGCGTCAAATCATACTACGGCGAAGTGCGTTCTTGTAAAGCGGATCTCGAATGCGGAATGAAACAGATTTGCAACAGCTCCGGCAGCGGAACTGCCGCGGGCCTAAGCCGCGCGGCGCTCCTGCTGCTCCTGAAAGCTGATCTTCTCGACCTTCGGCTCAGGCGATCCATCCATCGGGACGGTGTCCTTGAAACGGTCCAGAACCTCGTTGGTCGTGTCCTGCAGACGCGTGTTCGGCTTGTGCAACTTGCGAGTCGCCTTGGCGGCAAGCTGACAAAGCTGATAACGGTTGTTGACGTGCGTAAGTGCTCCAAAAATCAGATCTGAGCGCATAGAGTTCTCCTTATTTCTTCATTCAGCGTACGGAGCCTGAAGCCCCCGCTGCCCTGCAACCCCCGCGTGCGAGCCCAACTCTGAAAGCAGCGACAACGCAGGAGCAAAAACCTGGGCTTGGCATTTGAAGCTGGGCTTCACCTGCCAACCAAGCCACCATATCGGTCGTGCAAGTAACGACTTGGTGGATTTACGTGATACGCATTGGACGCTGAAAATCGTCTTAGGATGCCAGTCCGATGATCACTTCTCCTAAATGCAATAACTTTTTACCGAAATCTACAAAAATCTGCCCTGAAAGTACCCAATCTTTCCAATTCCCGATCCTGAGATCGAACACCCAAGGCAAACGATTTACCGGACGCTCTGCCTTCTGGAATCAAGAACGTAGAGGCGACCCATATGCAAGTTAGCGGGTGGGGTAGGTAGAGTCAATACTTTTTTCGGAATTGTGCGGTAATCGAAGGTACAGAAAAACGGATTCTGGGAACTGTACCTGCAAGCGTCCCTAAATGGGAGAACGGACCCGGCTAGGCCCAGTAACTCCGATCCAGCGTCCGGTACTGAATCGCCTCGGCGATATGCCTGACCTCAATATCGGCCGCACCCGCAACATCCGCAATCGTACGAGCGACCTTCAAGATTCGGTCATGTGCTCGCGCGCTCAAGCCTTGCTGCTGCATCGCACGCTCCAGGATCCGCTCCGCATCGCTCGACAACTCGCAGAACATCCGAACCTGCTGCGTCGTCATCTGCGCATTCGCATACACCACCTGTGACGCACTCCGGCCCGTTGGCCGCGTCCGGACATCCGCGCCAGCAGCCGCCAGAAAGCGCGCACGCTGCCGCTCCCGAGCCGCCATCACCCGCGCCCGTATCTCCGCCGACCCCTCCGCCGCCGAGCCCCCGCGAAGCTCCTTATACTGCACCGCAGGGACCTCGATATGGATGTCGATCCGGTCCAGCAGAGGCCCCGACACCTTCGAGACATAACGCTGAATCATCGGCGGCGTGCAACTGCATTCGCGGCTCTTGTCGTTGAAGTACCCGCACGGACAGGGATTCATCGCGGCGGCCAGCATGAAACGGGCCGGAAAACTCAAACTCATCGCGGCCCGCGCGATCGTCACATGCCCATCTTCAAGAGGCTGCCGCAGCACCTCCAGAACATTGCGCGGAAACTCCGGAAGCTCGTCCAGGAACAGCAACCCGTTATGCGCCAGCGACACCTCGCCCGGACGCGGAACCGCTCCCCCGCCAATCAGTCCCGCATCCGAGATCGTATGGTGCGGCGAGCGGAAAGGCCGATGCGTCACCAGACCCTCTTCCCCGTTCAGCACCCCGGCCACAGAGTGAATCTTCGTCGTCTCGAGCGCCTCCTCAAAGCTCAGCGGAGCCAGGATCGACGGCAGCCGCTTCGCAAGCATCGTCTTGCCCGAGCCCGGCGGCCCGATCATCAGGATGTTGTGCCCGCCTGCCGCCGCTACCTCGAGCGCGCGCTTGGCCACATGCTGCCCACGGACGTCCTTGAAGTCATGCGGAAAGTGATGCAGCTCTTCCAGTAGATCGCTCGCCGCGCCCACCAGCGGCATCTGCGTCATCGTGCCCAGCGCAGCAGCATTCAGCAGCTCGCGCACTTCCAGCAGACTCTTCACCGGATAAACCTTTACCCCGGCGACCACCGCGGCCTCGCGTGCATTGCCCGCAGGAATGATCAGGTTCTCAATCCCGCGAGCCTTGGCAGCAATCGCGATCGGCAGCATGCCCTGCACCGAGCGAAGCGCCCCATCCAGTCCCAGCTCACCCACCAGCAGGTAGTTTGAAAGGTCCTTGATGTGCAACGCGCCATACGCTCCCAGCATGCCGATCGCGATCGGCAAGTCGAACCCGGACCCTTCCTTCTTCAGGTCAGCCGGCGCAAGGTTGATCGTGATCCGTGTCGGAGGAACATCGAATCCCGAGTTGCGGATCGCGGACAGAACGCGATCGCGGCTCTCCCGCACCGCTGCATCCGGCAGCCCGACAGTGCTGAACTGCATCTTGTCCTGGATAACGCCAGAGTAGTCAATCTCGACGTCGATGATGTGCGCGTCAATGCCATAAACGGCCGCGCTGAGAGCTTTGAAGAGCATGAGTTCGCCTGATATTGCGATAGGGCCGGAGTGAGTCGGAGTATAGCATCTACATACACAGGACGACCTCGCTTCAACTAAAGGACGACAATGCTTTCACTTGTCAGCCGCTACTCTCTTGCTACAAAGCTGCTTCTCATTCTCGCTTCAGCGATCTTAGCTCCGGCATGTAAGGCGCAGACTCCAACTGACCCCTCATCCCCACAGCAGACGACCCCAGCTCAACCAGCCACCAACCCCGATGCCGAAGTGGTCGGCGCAAATCCGCTCCCTCCCCGCACCCCTGCGCAGCTTGAAGACGCCGCCTGGCAGATCCTCGCTACGGCCGCGGGCGACACAAAGCACCCCGACGCCCGCATCCAGGCTCTCGCCGCACTTGGTCTGCTCGACAGCAATCCACGCTCGCAGAAGCTCATCGAAGCCGGCATGCTCGACCCCGACCTCGACGTACGCACCGCGGCAGTTCTCGCCGCCGGCCAGACTAAAGCTCCTTCCATCACCTCAGCCATGCGCCGCCTGCTCAACGACAAGGAACCCCAAGTCGCCTTCGCCGCAGCCCTCTCCCTTTGGAAGATGGACGATCACTCCGGCGAAGACATTCTCATGGCCGTCATCGATGGCGAACGCCGTGCCTCGGCCACGCTCATCAATGGCACCGAACACACCATCAGCCGCGATCTCCACTCGCCCGCAACCCTCGCTAAGATCGGCGCCCTGCAGGCCTCGGGCATGCTCCTTGGCCCCTTCGGATTTGGCATCACGGCCTACGAGTACATACGTAAGAATGGCGGCGACTCCGCCCGAGTCAACGCCATCGAAGCCCTCTCCGAGGAGAAGACCGAACCCATCCTCAAGGCGCTCACAGCCGCCCTCGCCGACAAGGACCCCGCCGTCCGCGCTGCCGCCGCCAAGGCTCTCGACAGCTATCACAAGCCCGAAGCCTCGGTCGCCATCGCCAGACTCTTCGACGACTCCAAGCCACCCGTCCGCTACACGGCCGCGGCAGCCTACCTCATCAGCACAAGCAAAAGCTCCGCCAGTCCCATGCCCGTCACGACCACTACCAGGCCTCGCAGCAGGAGAGCCCACTGAGCAGCACCTACAATGAACCGGTAGTCATAAGACAGGGCCATCGATGAACACTAGTCTCTTTGAACTCTTCAAGATCGGCATAGGCCCGTCCAGTTCGCACACCGTGGGTCCGATGCGCGCAGCTTTCCGCTTCGTCCACGAACTCGGCGAGCTAACCTCCATGGCGCGCGTTCAAGCCGAGCTCTACGGCTCTCTCGCGCTCACAGGCATCGGCCACGGCACAGATCGAGCCATCCTCCTCGGCCTCTCCGGCCAGCAGCCAGACACCATCGATCCCGCCAGCATCGAAGGCCTCATCGCAGCCATACGAGCCGAGGGCACTCTCTTGCTCGGGGGCAAACAACCGATCCACTTCGCGGAGAAGACAGACCTCCTCTTCCATCGCGACCAGATGACTCCCCCGGGCTCTTCCCCCGAGACCTCGCACCCCAACGGCGTCACCTTCACTGCCTTCGACGCGCCTGGCACACAGCTCTCCCGCAAGACCTTTTACTCAGTCGGCGGAGGCTTCATCGTCTCGGCTGAAGAGCTCGCACGCAACCCACAGGAAAAAGCAATCTCACCACGCGTGGTCCCCTTCTCCTTTCGCAGCGCTGAAGAACTCCTCACCCTCGCCACTTCCAATCACCTCACTATCGCCGACCTCATCCTCGCCAACGAGTGTGCCCTGCTCGAAGCCGACCGTCAAAATCCGCAAGCATCCATCCAGCGGCCCGGCGCGGCTCTCTCTTCAGACCACGCACCCGAAGCACAGATCAGAATCAGCATCCTTGCCCTCTGGCATGCCATGCAGCTTTCAATAGAGCGTGGCATCGCCACCGAAGGCATCCTCCCCGGCGGACTCAACGTACGTCGCCGCGCCCGCCGCCTCCACGACCGCATCCGAACCCTCGACGAATCCGGCAAGCCACGCGATCCTCTCGCGCCCCTCGACTGGGTCTCCCTCTTCGCCATCGCAGTCAATGAAGAAAACGCAGCCGGCGGCCGCGTCGTCACCGCGCCCACCAACGGAGCAGCCGGCGTCATCCCCGCCATCGCTCATTACTACATGCGCTTCATCGATCTCGACTGCACCCCCCAACAAAAAGAAGACGGACTCATCCGCCTCTTCCTCACCGCCGCAGCCATCGGCATCCTTTATAAAGAGAACGCATCCATCTCGGGCGCCGAGGTCGGCTGCCAGGGTGAAGTCGGCGTAGCCTGCTCCATGGCCGCCGGCGGACTCGTCGCCGCCCTCAACGGCACCAACGCACAGGTCGAGCACGCAGCCGAGATCGCCATGGAACACAACCTCGGCATGACCTGCGACCCCATCGGCGGTCTCGTCCAGATTCCATGCATCGAACGAAACGCCATGGGGGCCGTCAAAGCCGTAAACGCATGCCGCATGGCCATGCACGAGACCGAAGGCCACAAGCTCTCGCTCGACCAGGTCATCGAAACCATGTACCGCACCGGCATGGACATGCAAAGCCGCTACAAGGAGACCAGCCAGGCCGGCCTCGCGCTCAACATCATCGAGTGCTGAAGCTCAAGCCATGACAGTCCATAAAATGAGAAAGCAGGCGAGCGACGTCGACCCGATACGAAGAAGCTGGCGTCAAGCCAATACTTTCGATACCGCTTGGCTGAGAAACGGTGAGCGTCTTACATGGTTGCAGAGGATCGGCTGCGCTACCGTCTCACTTTTCTCTTTCGGCGCCGGGCTCTTCTGCGATGTAGCCCTGATCCATGCACTCATAGAAGCAGATCTGGTCTCAGTTGAAAGCGTCTTGGACATCAGCCTCCTTGCGCTTGCGTCTTTGGTATTCCTTATTCCGGGCGCGCTGGGTCTCTTGAACGTCCTCCGCTTCTAGCGGCTAACCTCGCTCCACCGCCAAAGCCACCGAATTCCCTCCCCCCAGACACAACGCCGCAACACCCTTCCGCTTCTCGCTCCGCATCAACTCATGGATCAGCGTCACCAGCACACGCGCCCCGCTCGCACCGATCGGATGTCCAATCGCAACCGCGCCTCCATTCACATTCACCTTCTGAAGATCCAGCCCAAGCTCCTTCGTCACACCCAGCGCCTGCACGCTGAACGCCTCGTTCAACTCATAAAGATCAACCTCATCTTTGCTCCAGCCAGCTTTCTCAAGCACCTTCTCAACCCCTAGCACCGGCGCCAGCATCACCCACTTCGGAGCAACCCCGCTCATCGCCTGCGCCTTGATCCTCACCAGCGGCTTCAATCCCATCGCCTCAGCCTTCGCAGCCGACATCAACACCAACGCAGCCGCCGCATCGTTCACCCCAGGAGCATTCCCGGCAGTCACCGTGCCTTCCTTCTTGAACGCCGGCCGCAAAGCCGCAAGCCCTTCCGCAGAAGCATCCTCACGTACACTCTCATCGCGATCGAATACCGTCACCGCACCCTTCTTTCCTGGGACTTCAACCGGCACAATCTCCACCACAAACTTTCCATCTCTCTGCGCCGCCGCAGCACGCCGGTGCGACTCAAGCGCATACGCATCCTGCTCCTCGCGCGTGATGCTGTGCTTGTCCGCCACCAGCTCACCCGTCATGCCCATGTGCTGGTCATCGCACGCGCACCAAAGCCCATCCTTCACCATCGAGTCCACCGCCTTCGCGTCGCCCATGCGAAATCCCTTCCTCGCACCCGGCAGCAGGTAAGGAGCGTTCGACATCGACTCCATCCCGCCCGCCACAACAATCTCCGCATCGCCCAGCATGATCGCCTGTGCACCCAGCGCCACTGCCTTCAGGCCGCTGCCGCAAACCATGTTGATCGTCAGCGCTGCAACCGTGTCTGCAAGCCCTCCACCCAGCGCTGCCTGGCGCGCCGGATTCTGCCCGAGCCCAGCCGGCAGCACGCAGCCCATAATGCACTCCGATACATCGGCCGCCGGCACCCCCGCCCGCCGCACCGCCTCACGCACGACCACTGCTCCTAGCTGCGTCGCACTCAACTCCGACAAGGACCCCTGAAACTTCCCTACCGCTGTCCGCACTGCACTTACGATCACCACATCCTGCATTCTTCTTCTCCCGCCGAGGCCTGTGCACATGCATGCCCGGCAACGCCGTAGTATACGTCTCATGTCCTACGACGCGACACCCGCGCCCCCGCCTCCGCTGCCGCACGCTCAACCAAAGCCCATCGCGCACTGGACCCACACGCTCGCGCTCTTCGTCATCCTCTTCCTCGTCGCTGCTTTTGGCCACTCGCATGCCCAGACCATCGCCGGCAACAGCAGCCACGTCCTCCGTTATATGTCGAGCATCCTCCTCGAATGGCTTCTGCTCGGCGCAGTCATCGCAGGCATCTTCCAACGCCGCGTCTTCTTCCTCGAAAGCTTTCGCAGCCGCGTCAACTCGAACCTGCAGACAGCCGGCCTCGGCATCGTCGTCTACATCATCGGTCTCATGTCGATCGCGCTCGTCGGTGGCGCCCTCTACTTCACGCCCCTCTTCCATCAACGCAACCAGGACGTCATCCTCGCCATGCTCCCACACCGGCCGCTTGAGTTTCTCGTCTGGTTCTTTGTCTCGCTCTCCGCGGGCGTCTGCGAAGAGATCATCTTCCGCGGCTACCTCATCGATCAGTTCACCGCATGGACAGGTCGCCCCATCGCCGCGGTTCTACTGGCCGGATCCATCTTCGGCTGCGTCCATCTCTACGAAGGCCTCGGCGCCATCCTGCCGCTCGCCGCACTCGGCATCGTCTACGGCTTCGTCGTGCGTCACTTCAAAGGAGATCTTCGCGCAGTCATCATCGCGCACACGCTCCAGGATTTTCTCGTCCCCTTCTTCGCACTCGCAGCAGACTACGCGAAGCGCTTTCAACCTCACTAGACCATCGCTTCATGACCCACGAATCGAAAGATATTCAGGCCGCTTTGCAGTTTTCTCTTGACACTCAAATACGGTGAAACTATACCTTCGTTAGCTGCTCGCAGCATGGCTTGTATAGCCAGGGAGAATAGGCAAAACGGAAGTCGCAACGCCGTCCGCTTCGCAGGCAAACGAAGCGACAAAAAAACACCGAAATGCAAAGAGGGGACGCCATCGAGCGTCCCCTCTTTGCGTCACATCCTCTACAACTCACGCATCTATTTTGCCGGAGCCCCCATCGGCTGCACCGCACCCTTAGGCGTCGAGAGGTAGCCAGAGATCACATTCTTCGCAATGTTGTTCACCACAATCTCGTAGAGCACCGGATCCTTGCCCGTATAAAACTGCACCGGCTCATCAAGGCTCTTGTCCTTCTTCTCGATGTTGCGATCATCCGCGCTCACCATCAGCGTGTAGCGCGCGTGCTTGTCATCCACTTTCTTCGCCTGCAACTTGATCGTCGAAAGCAGCGTCGGCTGCGCACCCTTCTGCAACGTGAACTCGTAGTAGTTGCGATCGCCCTTGTGCTTCAGCGTCTCCAGCTCGTCATGCGTCCGCGCAATCAGTCCGCTCATCACACCCGCATCTCCAATCGTCCGTTGCAACTGCGCCTTCGTCTGATTGAGATCCGTCTGCGTCTCCGCAATGCTCGCCTTCGCGCCACCGACATCTGTCTTCACTGCCGACACATCCGTCTGCACCGCGCCAAGCTGCTTTACCGCCGCCTGCTGCTGTTCCTCAAGCTTTGCCGTCTGTGCCGACTGCGCACGAACCGCAGCCGCCTGCGCCGCCATCAGCGCCTGCGTCTTCAACTCAACCTGCTTCTGCGTCATGCCGAGACTCTGCCCCAGAGTCTCGCTCGTTGCCCGCAGACGCGCACTCAGCGCTTCCTGCTTCGCCGCAAGTTGATCGTTCCTCTGTTCTGCAGCCGCAAGCTTCCGCTCCGCAACCGCCAGGTGATTGCTCAATCCGTAGCACCACACCAACGCACCGACCGCCAGCAGCAAAGCGACCGCAAGCACAATCAACAACTTGCCAGAGACATCACGTACATCCGCCGCGTACTCGTCACTCACTGTGTCTGTTCCTCCGTCGTCCTATGGCGACTAACCCTGCACAGCCCCAGTAGTTTCGTTCGCCTCCCCAACATACTCGCTTGCGAACCGAACTAAAATAACTCCTGTGGCTTCAACCGACTTTGTCATCGCCGGCGCCGGCATCATCGGCCTCTCACTCGCTCTCGAACTCGACCGCCGCGGCGCATCCGTCGTCGTCCTCGACGCAGGCAACGCCCTCCAGCAGACCACTTCTGCCGCAGCAGGCATGCTCGCCGTCAACGATCCCAGGAACCCGCCGCAACTCCTTCCCCTTTCAAAACTCAGCGCCACCCTCTACCCCGAGTTCCTCGACCGCATCGCCGCACTCGCCGGGACACTCGTCCCATTTCAGACCACCGCAGCTCTCGAAGCCGGCCCCTCCGGCGGCGCACTCCTCAACCCGCGGGAGATCGTTCCCGGCCTCAATACCGGCACACACTCCTTCCACCTCATCGATGAGCGCTCAGTCGATCCACGCCAACTGGCCTCCGCACTTCGCGACGCCATCCGCCACACCCATATCGACCTCCGTGAACAAACTTCACTCCAGCGCATCGCCGCAAGCCTCGACGGTGTCCGCATCCAGACCTCCGGCCAATCTCTCGAGGCCGGCTATCTCATCGACTGCATGGGCTCCTGGACCCCCGCGCCAGTCTCTCCGAGAAAGGGACAGATGCTCGCCGTACGCATCCCCACCGTCCTCGATCTCGCCTGCGTCGTCCGCACCGACGATATCTACATCGTCCCCCGTACCGACGGCCCCAACGCCGGCCGCGCCATCATCGGCGCCACCATCGAAGACGTCGGCTTCGACATGAGCGTTCACCCCGGTGACATCCTCGCCCTCAACGCACGCGCCGTGGAGCTCCTGCCCGCACTCGCCGACGCCCAGTTCCTCGAATCCTGGTCCGGCCTCCGTCCCGCCACCCTAGACGGTCTCCCGATCCTCGGAGCCACGCCCCGCCAGCCCCGATACATCCTCGCCAATGGCCATTTCCGCAACGGCATCCTGCTCGCACCCGGCACCGCACGCGTCATGGCCCAGCTCCTCTGCGGCGACCAGCCCGAGCTCGACCTCGCTCCCTTCCACCCCGGCCGCTTCTAAGCCCGTCTCGAAAAGACGCCCGATATTCGGCCACTCCGTCCCATAATCGTGACAACGGTTTCTCGCCTACGCTATAACCGTTGTACTTCGTACTTCGTACGGAAGGAAGTCACGCTCGGAGAGACCGCCACCCATGTCCACTGCAATCGCTCCCAAGGGGCTCGAAGGCATCGTCGCCACCACCTCGTCCATTTGCTACATCGACGGAGACGCAGGCGTCCTCTCCTATCGCGGCATCGACATCCACGAGCTCGCCGCCAAGTCAACCTTCGAGGAGGTCACCTACCTCCTCTGGAATGGCAAGCTCCCCACCTCCGCCGAGCTCGCAGCCTTCACGAGCAGCCTCGCCGAAGCCCGCGTCCTTCCCGCGGCCGTCCTTGACCTGCTCAGGTCCGTCCCCACCTCCGCCACACCCATGGAAGTCCTTCGCACCGCCGTCTCGCTGCTCTCCATCTATGACGCCGACGAGAAGGACGGAAGCCATGCCGCCAACCTCCGCAAGTCCTTCCGCCTCACCGCGCAGATCAGCATGATCGTCGCCCTCTTCGACCGCATCCGCAAAGGCAAGGCAATCGTCGAGGCCGACCCCACCCTCTCGCACGCCGGCAACTTCCTCTGGATGCTCAACGGCGAAAAGCCCTCCGAGACCGCCACCCGCGCCTTCGATATCGCGCTCATCCTCCACGCCGACCACGAGCTCAACGCAAGCACCTTCGCCGCACGCGTCATCGCCGCCACGCTCTCCGACATGCACTCCGCCATCACCGGCGCCATCGGTGCCCTCAAAGGACCGCTACACGGCGGAGCCAACGAGGCCACCATGAAGCTCCTCTTCGCCATCGATGAAGCCGGCGAGGATCCCGTCGAGCACGTCCGCAACATGTTCGCAACCAAGCAGAAAATCTCCGGCTTCGGACACCGCGTCTACCACACCGAAGATCCCCGCGCGACCCACCTCCGCCGCATGTCAGAAGAGCTCGGCAAAGCCGCCGGCAACACCAGGTGGTTCGACATGTCCCAGAAGATCGAGCACTTCGTCAAAGCCGAGAAGAAGCTCAACGCCAACGTCGACTTCTACTCCGCCAGCACCTACACCACGCTCGGCATCGACATCGACCTCTTCACGCCCATCTTCGCCATCTCACGCATCTCCGGCTGGGCAGCCCACGTCCTCGAGCAGCATGACGACAACCGCCTCATCCGTCCGCGCGCCGACTACACCGGCCCAGCCTACCCCTCACCCTATGTAGACATCGCCAGCCGCTAGCCACGCGCAGCATCCAGCACCGTACGGAGTCACACCCGTCCGGCGCCAGGACGCCCTCGCCCTTGCATCTCTTACTTACTTCGCGCTGGCAGGCGGCACAATCCCGTTCATCCGCAGGTATTCCACCATCTGCCCATAGTGATCGAACCCATGCGCGACGCCAAACGTAGCGATCGAGGCGCGCGTATTCAGTCCGTCCACATCCTTCACCGTCAGCCACGCATTCTCAGCCGTGATCGTCGCGATCGCCTTGTGTCCGAAGGCAAAAGACTTCGCCGCCGCATCCACAATCTCGTCCTTCGACTTCAGCGCGCTAATCCCCTTCACATCCACATCCGGCTTCAGCCCGCTGATGCTCGCATAGAAGTAGTAGTTCGCCTGGGCCACATGCTTCACCTGGTCTGAAAATGTGCGCACATCCTCAAACTTCGACGAAGCAATCGCAAGCGTCTTCGGCGAAAAGTCATACTTGTCCGCCGGCATCGCCTTCGCCGCGCCCATGAACTCGCCTTCAATCATCGTCAGCATCGGGTCCAGCGCCTTGGCCGGCGTGACCGGACCCTGTGCAACAGCGCCAACTCCCATCCCACCCATCAGTACCGCGGACAGCATCATCTGCTTCAACTTCATCTTCCACATCCTCCTGGAACCTGCATGCAAACGAGATCAAGCCTAGCAGAGCCATCCCGCCCACAGGCGTAAACTTGTACACATGCTGCGCCGCATCTACATGGACGCCAACGCCACGACGCCGCTTCTCCCCGACGTCTTTGAAGCCATGCGCCCTTTCCTGCTCGAGCACTTCGGCAACGCCAGCTCCATCCACCAGCAGGGCCAGCACGCCCGCGCCGCCGTCGACCAAGCCCGAGAGTCCATCGCGAAGCTCCTCCACTGCCGCGCCTCCGAGATCGTCTTCACCTCCGGCGGCACCGAGAGCGACAACCTCGCGCTCTTCGGCGTCCTCCACCCCGGCGACCACCTCATCACCTCGCAGATCGAGCACCACGCCGTCCTCCACGCCGCAGAAGAGCTCGAAAAGCGCGGCATCGAGGTCACCTATCTCCCCTGCACCCCGCAGGGCCTCATCACCCCGGCCTCGCTCCTCGACGCCCTCCGCCCCAGCACCCGCCTCGTATCCATCATGCTCGCCAACAACGAGACCGGCACCATCCAGCCCATCTCCCAGCTAGCACACATCGCCAAGGAGCACGGCGCCCTCTTCCATACCGACGCCGTCCAGGCCGCCGGCAAGCTCGACCTCAACCTCAACCTCAGCTGCTCCATCAAGAATCCCAGCGGCTGCTTCCGCGACGTTGACCTCCTCAGCATCTCCGGCCACAAGATGTACGCCCCACAGGGCACCGGAATCCTCTACGTCCGCCGCCACGTCCGCCTCGCCCCCCTCTTCCACGGCGGAACCCACGAACGTCAGCGCCGCGCGGGAACCGAAAACGTAGCCGGCATCGTAGCCCTCGGCCGAGCCGCAGAACTCGCCGCGACCTGGCTCGAAGCCGAAACCGTCGCCCTCCCCGAACCCAACCAGGGCTCAGACTCCCCTGCAGCTCTCGCCGAGCTCCGCGATCGCTTCGAACAAACCCTCCTCGCCCAGATCCCCGCCGCCGGAGTCAACGGAGCAGGCACCGACCGCACCCCCAACACCTCCAACCTCTACTTCGACCACGTCGAAGCCGAAGCCCTCGTCATCGCACTCGACCTCAAGGGCCTCTCCGTCTCCGGCGGCAGCGCATGCCAGTCCGGCGCCACCGAGCCCTCCCACGTCCTCACCGCCATGGGCCTCAGCCCCGCCCGCGCCCGCGCCAGCATCCGCTTCTCGCTCTCCCGCCTCACCACCCCCGAAGAAGTCGACCAGGCCCTCAAGCTCGTTCCCGAAGCCGTAACCCGCCTCCGCTCCCTCTCCCCCACCTGGAAGCAGGCCCAGCAACAGCTCACCACCGCCGGCTGATTCGGACATCCCGCGTCCTTCCGGCCCTCCCGCTCATCCAATCCCCGTGAGCCAGTCCCGCACTTTGCGTCTTTCGGTCCTCGATCAGTCCCCCGTCTCGACCGGCTCGAACCCCGGCGAGGCCCTCCAGAACTCCATCTCGCTCGCCCGCCACGTCGAGCGCGAAGGCTACCACCGCTTCTGGATGTCCGAGCACCACGCCATGGAAACGCTCGCCTGCACCGCACCCGAGATCGTCCTCACCGCCGTCGGAGCTGTAACCTCCACCATCCGCCTCGGCTCCGGCGGCATCATGCTCCCGCACTACACCCCGCTCAAGGTCGCCGAAGTCTTCCGTACCCTGCACGCCCTTTACCCCGGCCGCATCGACCTCGGCATCGGCCGCGCACCCGGCGGCGGTCCCATCGAGGCCACCGCCCTCCGTCGTTACCGCGGCGCTCCGCCCAACGCGCTCCAGCACGATGACTTCCCCGAACAGCTCTCTGAACTCCTCGCCTTCCTCAACCACCGCTTCCCCGCCGCACATCCCTTCTCGCGCATCAAGGTCGCACCCGACACCCCTGGCGGCCCCGACGTCTGGCTCCTCGGCTCCAGCATGTGGAGCGCCACCGCAGCCGCCGAGTTCGGCTTGCCCTACGCCTTCGCCCACTTCTTCTCCGGCGACTCCACACGCCATGCCATCGAGCACTATCAGGCCAACTTCCGCATCAATCCCGAGCTCGGCCCCACCGCCCGCTCCGCGCCCGAAGCCATGGCCGCCGTCGGCGTCATCTGCGCCGACACCCAGCAAGAAGCCGACCGCCTCGCTCGCTCCGTGCGCCTCCTCCAGCTCCGCATCCGCCAGAACGACCGCCGCCCCATCGCAAGCCCCGAAGAGGCCGCCTTGGAACTGCTTCACTTCGGCCCTCAACCACCCGATGCCGGCGAATTCCCACGCTACTTCGTAGGCACCCCCGACAAGGTCCGCTCTGCGCTCCTCGACATGGCCGGCAAGCTCAACATCGGCGAACTCGTCGTCAATACCATCACCCACGACCACGCCGCCCGCCTGCGGAGCTACTCCCTGCTCGCCGAAGCTTTCTCCCTCACCAGCACCGCAGAAGCCGCCTAGAGCAGATTAGCTGTGGGTGTACAGGGAGGTTCAGATATCGACGCCGTT
>CAZZZP010000016.1:0-65936 GCA_964658635.1 Lichenicola sp.
GCCGTCGTGACTTATTGTTTTTGAACGCTTTGATCCGGGTTAGTCCGTTGCGTGCTCCTGAGGGTGGCGTGGAGATCTTCGAACCCGGGCCTGGCGCGGGAGCATCTAAACTCGGAATACAACTGCATGAGCGATAAACAGGAAAAAGCCAAGAAGGCGGAGAGCAAGCCCGCAGAGAAGGCCGAGTCGCGCGGCCCCGAGGAAGACTTTGTCGGGAAGGTTTATGACGCGCGGCTGATGCGGCGCTTGCTGACCTATCTGCGTCCTTACAAGCTGCAGACGGCGATTTCGGCTACGTGCATCCTGTTGCGTTCGTTTACCGATGTTGCGGGTCCGCTGCTGGTGAAGGTGGCGGTCGATACGTACATGACGCCACATGCGCCGGCGACGTGGGCGAGCCGGCACCTCTCGCCTGAGCCGATGACGGGCATCACCGAGCTTGCGCTGCTTTACCTGGCGTCGTTGTCGATCTCCTTTGGCCTGGACTTTGTGCAGACGTACCTGATGCAGTGGACGGGGCAGAAGATCATGTTCGATCTTCGCCGGGAGATCTTCCGGCATATCCAGTTGCAGGATGTTGGTTTCTTCGACAAGAATCCGGTGGGCCGGCTGGTGACGCGGGTTACGTCGGATGTCGACGCGCTGAACGAGATGTTTACGTCGGGCGTGCTCGAGATCTTTGGCAACGTGATCATGCTGTTGTTTATCGTGGCGATCATGCTGCAGATGAACTGGCCGGTGGCACTGCTGACGTTGTCGGTCATTCCGCTGATTCTGTTGGCAACGAGCATCTTTCGCCGTGCGGTGCGCAACAGCTACCGGGCTCAGCGTGCGGCTACGGCAAAGATCAATGCATTTACCCAGGAGTATGTCTCCGGGATGAGCGTGGTGCAGCTGTTCAATCGTGAGAAGCGGGCTTATGCGGACTTTTCTGCGGTGAACATGGAGAACAAGGTCGCGTGGGCCGACGCGATCTTCGCTTATGCGCTCTACTACCCGGTGGTCGAGTTTCTTTCTTCGTTTGCGATTGCGCTTGTGCTTTGGCGCGGTGGGCTGGCGATTCTGCATAACCTGCCGTATGCGGAGGGGGCGGCTCCAGGAATCTTCGGTTCGGTGACGCTTGGTGTGCTGATCGCGTTCATCCAGTATGCGCAGCGTTTTTTCCGGCCGATCATGGAGCTTTCGGACAAGTACAACATTCTGCAGGCGGCGATGGCCGCGGCGGAGCGTGTGTTCAAGCTGCTGGACCAGACGCCGCATATCGTTTCGCCGGAGCGTGTTGAAGCGCCGTCTGCGAAGGGTGCCGCGTACGGTTCGATAGAGTTCAGGAACGTGTGGTTTACGTACCAGACGCTGACCGACGAGCAGGCAAGAGGTCTGGCCTCGCTCGGTGCGGATTCCCTGCCCTCGACACTGTCGGATGTGGAGTGGATTCTGCGGGGCGTTTCGTTCACGATTCAAGCGAACGAAACGGCGGCGATTGTGGGTCATACCGGAGCGGGCAAGACGACGATTACGGGGTTGATGATGCGGTTCTATGACATCCAGGCAGGCGAGATCCTGGTGGATGGTGTCGATGTGCGGCGTCAGGATCTGAATTCACTGCGGCGGCGGTTTGGGGTTGTGCTGCAGGATCCTTTCCTGTTCTCTGGCACGATTGGGGATAACATCCGGCTGGGGACGAAGTCGATTACCGATGCGCGCATTGAGAAGGCTGCGGAGGAGGTGAATGTGGGTGAGTTTATCCGCAGCCTGCCGCTGGGCTTTGCCGAGCCTGTACGGGAGCGGGGCGCGGGGCTTTCGACGGGGCAGAAGCAGTTGATCAGCTTTGCGCGGGCGCTGGCGCATGACCCGGGCATCCTGATTCTGGACGAGGCGACGAGCTCGGTCGATACGGATACGGAGCACAAGGTTCGGCTTGCGCTGACGCGGATGATTACGGGCCGGACGAGCGTGCTGATCGCGCACCGGCTGTCGACGATCCAGTCTGCGGATACGATCCTGGTGATGCACAAGGGGCAGCTGCGGGAACAGGGCACGCACCAGCAATTGCTGGCGCAGCATGGACTTTATTTCAAGCTTTACCAGCTGCAGTATCAGGATCAGGAGACGGTTGCGCTTTCGGCCTGAGCTCGAACCGGGTGATGTATTCTGAGGGCGAAGTGCATCTTCGATATTGTGAACGGGTGAAACTTGGCTGCGCCGCATCTTGAGAACCCAGCGTCAGAAGCAGCCCTGAATTCGAGATTCGCTCCTTTCCGCTGGCTTGTTCCAGTTTCCGGGATGGTCGCGGGCGCGTTCACAGGCTTGCATAACAACATCAGGGGTGGATCGCTGCTGATCGATCCGTACTGGGTTGGATTTTATGCTGCGAACTACCAGGATGGGTTTAGAAGGCGGGCACTGATCGGCTCGCTTTGCCGTCTGATCTCGCCCCACGGCATCAGTGTCGTTCCGATCAACATCATCGTTATGGTCTCGATCGTCGTTCTGATGGTGATCGCTGTTCGAGGCTTTATCAGGCTTGAGGCGGCTCCTTCCCTGCGGCAGAGTGTGTTTACCTTCGCGTTTTTCTTCAGCATTTTTACGGCTATTTTTTTCGAGATTATCGGAGATACGCTTCAATTAGCTTTTGTGCTGTTCTTTTTTGTTTTGATTGTGACTTACCGATCGATCAGCTCATCGCTTCTGCGGCTGATACTTGGACTGACCGTGGTTGCGGTGTGTTTTTTTATCCATGAAGCCTCGATATTTTTTCTGGCTCCGGCGCTTCCCTTCTTCCTGTCGGATCGCCCTCGTTGGGGAGATTTCGTCGCGCCAGTTGTCTTGTTTGTAAGTCTGATGGTTCTTTCGGTGCACTGGTCCCAGGTAGATCCGACGCTCACTTATCGCGTGATTATGCTGCCTGAGCATATTCGTTTTATAGATCCTATTTCGACTCCGGATTTTCGCTCGCTCCTTAGGACGGAGATCCAGCTCGACTTTGGAACGCGGGCGAATCTGCTGCGTTTCATGCTCAAGTGCCTGCGGATTTCTGTGCTTCTTTTCAGTGGACTGATCGGGCTGGCAAATTGTCTTTCGCTCGATGCGCTGCGCCGCTTTGTGCGTGTGCTTGGAGCTGTTCTGATCTGCAATATTCCGCTTTGGATCATTGCGCATGACTGGGGACGATTTCTGGCTTACGCCTTTTTTGTCGGGCTGGTCGCGACTTCGCGGTCGCTGAGAAGGCATGCTCCTGAGGAAATGGTTGCTGGCGGGTTAGCGGTCTGGTTGAGGACGAATGCCTCTTACGAGTTGGTTTCGCTTGCGGCTCTGGTGGCGCTGTTCAGCAGCGAGACGGGCTACGGCCGGGTAGTGCCCATGAGTCTTCCGGGTTTGGTGGGCTTCCTCGTCATTTTGCTGATGGGTTTGCTGACGAGACGAAGGGGAGCAGGAGCTTCCGATGCGATGAACGGGCCCGAGCTGGTCTGCTAGGGCCTGCCTGGAGCGCTGTCATTGCAGGATGCGTGCGCGGGGGAAGAAGAGAAGGGATCCGGATAAGAGGTGATTCTGTGTGGATGGCGGAACGAGCGCTCTCAATGCCTGCACGCGTGCGAGCTGAGTTCCGCTTGCACCAACACTGGGGTCGCGGAACCATCTAGACTGTGTTTATCGACACCGCTTCCAAGACGCATCTTTTCTTCTCTGCCGGCGAGGCCTCGGGGGACCACTACGGAGCGCAGCTCATCAAGGCCCTGCGGGCTGTTCTTCCCGGGTGCAGCTTCTCCGGCCTTGGCGGGCTGGAGATGGCGTCGGCTGGCTTGCAGCGCGTGGTGCGGGCGGAAGATGTTGCGCACATGGGTATCACGGAGGTGATCCGGCATGCGCCGTATATCTACGGGCAGTACCGGAAGCTTGTCCGTTCGATCGAGGAGCAGCGCCCGCAGGCTGCGGTGCTGATCGACTTCCCGGATGTGAACTTTCGGCTGGCGCGGGAGCTGCACAAGCGGGGCGTGCCGGTGATCTGGTTTGTGTCGCCGCAGCTTTGGGCGTGGAAGCGCGGTCGGCTGCGCTGGGTGCAGCAGCGGGTATCGAAGATGCTGGTGATCTTTCCGTTTGAAGCGGAATTCTACCGAAATAGACAGGTGGCGGCTGAGTTTGTGGGGCATCCGTTGGCCGAGCTGCCGCTGCCGACGATTCCGCGCGAGGCTTACGCGGCGCACAACAATCTGGATCCGGCGAATCCCTGGGTGGCTCTGCTGCCGGGCAGCCGGTGGCGCGAGATTGAGGCCAATCTGCCGACGATGGTGGAGATGGCTTGCCGCTTTCCGCGGCGGGTGGAGTACATTCTGCCGGTGGCGTCGACGATCGATCGTGCAAGGCTTGCGGACTTTGTGGCGGGCTGGATTACGCATTATCCGGGGACCGATCCGTTTGTGCCGCTGCCCTATATCCACCTGGTGGCGGATGCGCGGGAGGCGCTGCACCACGCGCGGGCGTCGATTGTGGCGAGCGGGACGGCGACGGTGCAGGCGGCGCTGATCGGGAATCCGTTCCTGGTGGTTTACCGGGTCTCGGCGATTACGTTCAAGCTGGCGAAGTCGCTGGTGTGGTATCCGCCGGAGATTCCGGCGGATGTGGATCGTGACGGGAATCTGCCGATTGCGATGGCGAATTTGATTGCGGGGCGGAGGGTCGTGCCCGAGCTGCTGCAGGAGCGGTTCAACCCGGAGGAGCTTTCGCGCACGCTGGAATCGCTGCTTGCGGATACTCCGGCGCGGGCGCGGCAGCTGGAGGATCTGGCCGAGGTGCGGGCGCGCCTGACGACGACGGGTGGGACATCGATTGAGCGGGTTCGCGATGTTGTGCTTGCGGCGCTTGGGGCTACCATTGTATCCAGTCCCATAAAAACGCCCGGCTCCCTGGCGATCTCTGCATCCAATCCTCCTTAGGCCCCCTATGCGTCTAATCTGATGACGAATCCCGTTTCGCAGAGGAACCCTCCGCATGTCTTCTCGCTTTTTGAAGCACCTGAGCACCGCGACTGTTCTGCTTGTGTCCGCCTCGGCTTTTGCCGCTCCACCACGCGCCCAGCTTCGGGTGACGGGTTACGTGATCAACGCCGAACTTGACCCTGCAGGCAACAAGCTGACGGCCACTGCGCAGGTCACGTTTACGGCGATTGAAGACCTTGCGACCCCGACGTTTGAGCTGAACAACGGGCTCGCGCTGACCTCGCTGACCGACGCGAAGAATACGGCGCTCACGGCCGAGCGGCTGACGACGCAGAATGCGCTGCGGGTGACGCTGAACAACCCTATTCCGAAGGGTACGAGCACGACCTGGACGTTTGCTTACGCGGGCGTGCTGAAGGATGCGGATACGAGTCCGGTGGAAGGGATCAAGCTGGCCGCGGTGGCCGATCCGATCTCGATTCTGCTGTATCCCGGGCGCTGGTTCCCGATCTCGCCTACGGGGCTCTATACGGATCGCTTTACGGCCGAGATGCACATCAAGGTGCCGACGGGTGAAACGGTGGTGGGCTCGGGGCCGGTGGGCAAGGGTAAGCCCGCGGGGAGCCTGACGCAGTTCGATTTCAACTGGACGAAGCCGGGCTTTCCGGGAACGATCGTTGCGGGCAAGTTTCTGCCGGCGCAGCGGGTGGAGAACTTCCAGATCTATACGCTGGACGCGCACAAGTCGGGTGCGCTGGGGTTCGGGCATACGGCTGCGAGCGCGTTCGAGTTTATGGGCACGCACTTCGGCCAGCCCGAGGTGACGCAGATGCAGATTGTGGAGCTGCCGGAGGATGCGGTGTCGGCGTCGTGGGGACCTGGTCTGGCGGCGATCGCGGGCAACCGGATCAATTCGAATTCGGCGCGTCTGCTTTCGAATACGCTGGCGCACCAGTGGTTCGGGTCCGAGATGAGTCCGTACACGCTGAACGATGCCTGGGTGACGAATGGCCTGTCGCGCTATGCGGAGTTGATGTATCTCGAGGATTCGGCCGGGCGTCAGTCGTTCCAGAATGCTGTGGGGGATGTCTCGGCCGGCGCGCTGGCGTACGACACGGAGCCGCTGACGACGCTGGGGCGGCTTGACCCGTTCAGCCCTCAGTTCCAGTCAGAGACGCTGGAAAAAGGCGCGATGGTGTTCCATATGCTTCGCTGGGAGATGGGCAACGAGGTGTTCGACAAGTTTGTCCGGAACCTGCTGTCGGACTACACGGACAAGGGCGTGCGAAGCCGGGATGTGGAAGAGATTGCGCAAAAGATCTCGGGGCTTTCACTGGAACCGTTCTTCGCGCAATGGATCGACGGGACGGGGGCGCCGGCGTTTGTGGACAAGTACACGGTTTACCGGCTGGGGAACAACAAGGGCTTTCGTACGGTAGGGGCTATCTCGCAGGATCTCGATCTGTTCCGGATGCCTGTGGAGCTGCGGATCGAGACGGATGGGCGGACGGAGATTCGGCGGGTGGATGTTTCGGGGAGCGACTCGTCCTACTCGGTGGAGACGTTTGGCCGGCCGCGACGGATCACGATCGATCCGCAGGGCTGGCTGCTGAAGTCGACGCCAGACCTGGCGGTGAAGGTGGCCGTGCTGCGCGGTCAGCAGCTGGTGGCGCAGGGCGATCTGACGGGTGCGCTGGCGGAGTATCAGAAGGCGCTCGATGCGAACAAGACGAGTTCGCTGGCAGCTTACCGGATTGGCGAGATCTTCTTTCAGCAGCGGAATTATCAGTCGGCGGCCAACAGCTTCCGCGATACGCTGCGCGGGGATGGCGATCCGAAGTGGACCGAGGTGTGGTCACATATTGAGCTGGGGCGGATCTACGATGTGACCGGGCAGCGGGAGCGCGCGGTGAATGAGTACCGGCAGGCCGTGCAGACAAACGACAATACTCAGGGAGCGATCAACGAGGCGCGGCAGCTGCTGACCCATCCTTATACACGTGACAGAGCGGAAAACTAGGTACGTCCTGCGCGGGCGGCGGTCACTTCGTGACTGAGAAAGGCTTCGCGTGGTCCTTTCCGCTGGTCGGCACGCGGTTCTGTTGCCGGGCAGCGAGAAGGCCAGGGCTGCATAAAGTGCCCGGCGTCAGGACGCCTTGATGCCTGTGAGGCGTTCGCATTCCGCGATGAGCTTGTCTTGTGTAGCTTCGTCACGGGCTGCTGCCAGCGGCTCACGCAGCTTTTCGTGGAAGAAGTACTCGTTTGTGACGTTGGCTGATTTGTCGTCACTTGCGGCCAGCCAGACCTGCGTGCGATGGCCCTGGTCGAGATCGTCGGGCGCATTTGCACCGCCCATCTTGGTGGGCACCCAGCCGGGCTCGAGCGCGTTTGAGAGTACGTCCGGCCAGAGGCGGGCGAAGGCAAAGGCGAGCAGGACGTCATGGAGTTTGGAGTCGGAGTAGGCCTGCGTGCCGCGCCATGGGCGGCTCTCCCACGTGAGGTCCTTGAGCGTGGCGTCGCCGTTCCTGTGCAGGCCGGAGCTGAGGTAGACGAGGCGGCTGGGGCGCTTCATCAGCGCGGTGAGGACGTAGGGGGCGAGCGTATTGACGGCGAGGAGCGCGGGCAGGTTGTCCGCTGTCACGATGCGGTCTGGCTCCTGGTAGCCTACGGCTGCGTTGTGGATGACGGCGTCGAAGCGGCCGAGGCGGTTGGCCTGTTCGGCTACATCCTTCATCGCGGCGAGGGTGGAGAGGTCGCCGACGATGATCTCTTCGGCGCCTGGTGCCCTGGTGCGGGTCTCCGCTTTGCGCTTCTCGCTGCGGGCGTGGAGGACTACGGAGTGCCCCTGCTCCAGCAACAACTGACCGGCCATCAAGCCCAGACCGTCGGACGAACCTGTGATGAATACGCGCGCCATGGTGGAAATCTCCTCGGGCGTTGGATGCGCGGGTGTCGTGTTTGGGAGCAGGATCTACTCGTAGCGGAGAGCTTCGATGGGGTCGAGGTTCGAGGCGCGGACGGCGGGTATCATGCCGCTGATGAGGCCGACGATGGCGAGGATGATGACCGAGATGACGACGCTCTGCCAGGAGATGAGCAGTTGGATGTCGGCGTCGGCGGCGTTCGAAGCGATGGCGGAGTAGAACGGGATGCGTCCGACGGCGGCGCTGACTCCGTAGGCGAGGGCGATGCCGAGACCGCCGCCGAGGCCGGTGATGACGAGAGCTTCCGAAAGGAACTGGAGGAGGATGTGGCGCTTGCGTGCGCCGAGAGCCTTTTCCACGCCGATCTCGCGGGTGCGCTGTTGGACACTGACGAGCATGATGTTCATCAGGCCAATGCCCGCGATGCCGAGGGTGAGGGTGCCGATGAAGGCGAGCAGGATGGAGAGGCAGAGCGAGATGAGGCGAAACTGCGAGAGCTGCTCCATGATGTTGGCGACGTAGATGGCGCGCTTGTCGGAGACGCGGAAGTTGTGGGAGGCGGCCATGACCTTGCGCATGGCGTCTTCGGTCTTCTGGAAGTCTCCGTTGTAGCTGAACCATATGCCATCGAGGTACTTGGTGTCCTTGATGTCGCTCATGGTGGAGAACGGGACGACGACGCCGCGGTTGATGTCGTCGTCACCCTCCTGCATCTTGGCTTTCTGGACGCCGACGACTTCGAAGCTGACGCCGGCGATGTGGATGGTCTGGCCGAGAGCGTACATGCCGCTGAAGAGCTTGGTCCTGGCCTCGCTGCCAAGGACGCAGATGTGGGCGCGGCTGGTAACGTCGCCCTCGTTGAGTGCGCGGCCTTCGGCGATGTCCTTCTTCTGAATGGTCTGGAGCTCAGGCGTG
This sequence comes from Lichenicola sp., assembly GCA_964658635.1. GTDB lineage: Bacteria > Acidobacteriota > Terriglobia > Terriglobales > Acidobacteriaceae > Edaphobacter. The sequence goes on from CAZZZP010000016.1 coordinate 8,774, forward strand.
ATGCCATCGACGTTCCAGCTGAACTGGTGGAGGTCGTTCGAGACGGCGACGGTCTTGGAGACGGTGGGCGCGACGAGGAGGACACCGGGGACCATTTGCTGGATGCGTTCGACGTCGTCCATCTTCAGCTGCACCTTGACGCCGGCCTTGTCACCGCCGGCCTGCTCACTGGTGGTGCCGGGGAAGATGCCGATTTCGTTGGTGCCGAACTGGGCGAAGATGGCCTCGCAGGCGTGGCCGAAGCCGGCTCCGTAGGCGAGCAGGAGGACGACGGTGGCGATGCCCCAGGCCATGCCGATGATGGTGATCAACGTGCGCCGGCCGTTGTGCTGCATGGCCTCGATGGCCTGGCCGAAGATGTCCTTGAGCATGAAACCTCCGTTGACGGTTGACCGTTTGTTCTCCACGGAGAACGGTCAACGGTTCTAATCTTTGCGTAGAGCTTCTACGGGTTCGAGCAGGGCGGCCTGGCGGGCGGGGTAGACGCCGGCGAGGACGCCGCAGAGGCTCAGGGTTCCAACGGCTACGGCGGCCGACCAGGGGACGAGTTTGGGCGGATCGAAGCCCTGCATGGCGTCGCCTACGACCGCGTTGAGGATGTACATGAAGCCGGCGGCGCCGCAGATTCCGATCAGGCCGCTGAGGCCGGTGAGGGCTAGGCCCTCGATCATGAACTGGGTCATGATGCTGCGATTCGTGGCGCCGAGTGCCTTGCGGAGGCCGATCTCCCTGGTGCGCTCGCTGACGGTGACGAGCATGATGTTGACGATGCCGACTGCGCCGAGGCCAAGGGTGACGATGCCGACGCCGCCGAGGAAGACGTCCATGGCGGTGAAGATCATACCGACCATCTGGTTGGATTTGATGGAGTCCCACTCCTCGAAGGCGTCCTTGTTGGATGGGTCGAAGCCGTGATTGGCGGCGACGAGTTTGTGGACCTCTGCCTTGGCGGTCTCGCTCTGCTCGTCGGTGATGGGCTGGTACTGGATGGAGCCGAGGGCGTTCTGCGCGATGTTTTCGCCGACTGTCGGGAACTGTTCGAGCATGGTGCTGAGCGGGATGTAGACGCGCTGGTTGGCTCCATTGTTGTCGCCGTGACCGACTTTTTTGGCGACGCCGATGATCTCGAAGCGGGCGCCGTTGATGGTGATGAAGGAGCCGACTGCGCCGCGCTCCTGGAAGAGCAGGTCGTGGTTCTTCTGGCCGAGGACGGCGACCTGGCGGCGCAGGCGGAGGTCGTCGGCGTCGAGGTAGCGGCCGGCGGCGATCTCGACGTGGCCGATTTCGGGGAAGTTATCCTGCACGCCCCAGACGGGGCCGCCGGCGCTCGAGAATTCGCTGACCTGCTTGAGGTCAGAGCGCGAGAGGATGGCGGTCGAGTTGCGGACGTGCGGGGCACGGTTACGGATGGCTTCTGCGTCGGCGACCGTGAGCTGATAGGGGCGCATGCCCTGGTGCTGGTTTCCGACGGCGGGGATGGTGCCGCCCCACATCCAGATGAAGTCTGTGCCCACACTGGCGAGGTTTTTCCGCTGGCCCGAGCGAAAACCTTCGCCCAGCCCGACGAGGAGCAGAAGCGAGGCCACACCCCATGCGATTCCGAACATCGTCAGGAACGAACGCAGGCGGTTCGACCAGATCGAAGCAAACACCTGCTGCAGTATGTCGCCAAAGCTTTGCACAGAAGCTCCTACGCAGTGTCCGCTGTCTTTGTTCCGTCAGATATGGATTCGACGGGCGGGAGGGCGGGGGGTTAGGAAATTGCTGCGGCGTTCATGTTCTTGAGGAGCATGGGGAGGTCGGGGTCGTGCTCGGTCTCGACCTGGAAGCCGAGCGCGGCAAACAGTCCGGAGGCCGCGGTGCGGGTGGCTTCCGAGGTGCCGCGCGCGGTGAGGATACGGAGCTTCGCGCCCAGGGTGAAGGCGCCCCGGACCATGACGCAGCGGTCTGCGCGGTAGGTGCAGGAGGCGAGGTCGGTGATGGAGAGATTTTCGCTGGGCGTGCACATGACAGTGCGCGGGGGAGCCATGCGATCGATCATGCTCCAGATTTCGAGCTTGGATTCGAGTTCATCGGGAACGAAGTCGACGACGAGGTCGGCATCGGTGACGGCGTCTTCCACGGTCGAGACCAGATCGACAGACGAACCGATGGCTGCAAACTCAACGCCGGCCTGGCGGAGTTTGTCGGGCATGACGTCTTCAAGCACGACTCGGTGTCCGGCCCGGACGCAGGCGAGGGCAAATTCCCTGCCGAGCCGTCCCGCGCCGATCACCGCTATCGTCATTCGGTTGACCTGGTTTACTTGACTTCGATCGACTTGAGAACCGTCTCGTAGTTTGGCTCGGAGACGCGAATGTACTCGGCGATTCGCTGACGCTCCTCTTCCGTCAGCGACGGGAGGGTGGTCAGGATGCGGCGCAGGGTCACGGAGATGTCGTCAACGTAGTTCATGGTGCGGATTGCTTCGCCGGAAAGAGGCATTCTTACTCCCAATCTGTAGTGCGGAACGTCTGCCCGCGTTCATCCAGTCTAACCCACTGAGTGGGCAGAGGTTTATATCGCTGTGCCGAGCTCTGCACGAAGGGATGCGTGCTCGGTGGGCTTACCGGCGTCCTTGCCTTCGATGGGCTCCTCGTAGCCGTCGCGGTCGGTGAGTTCCATCAGCTTGGCGAGCTTGATGGCGAAGTCTGGGTGGAGCGCGGCGGCGTCGTAGCGCCAGGTCCAGTTCCCTTCTCCGGCCGAGGGCTTGTTCATACGGGCGGAGCCGGGGAGGTGGAGGATGTCCTGCATGGGGAAGATGGCGTAGTTGGCGACGGAGCGCGCGACGGCGCGGATCATTGCCCAGACGATGTCGCCGTCGTGCTCGACGGTCTGGAGGTATTGCTGGATGTTGTGGCGCTCGAGCTGGCCGACATCCTCCTGCCACCAGCCCAGGGTGGTGTTGTTGTCATGGGTGCCGGTATAGGCGACGGTATTGGTGACGTAGCGATGCGGCAGGTAGACGTGGCTGCCGCGATCCGCGAAGCCAAACTGCAGGATGCGCATGCCGGGCATCTTGTAGAACTCGCGGAGTTCGTCGACCTCCCGGGTGATGACGCCGAGGTCTTCGGCAACGAAGGGCAGGTCCCCGAGGACTTCCTTGAGGCGTTGGAAGAGCTCGTGGCCTGGGGCCTTGATCCAGATGCCGTTGACGGCGGTTTCCTCTTCGGCGGCGATGGACCAGAAGGCTTCGAAGCCGCGGAAGTGATCGAGCCGGATGATGTCGTAGAGCGCGAGGGCGCGGCGGATGCGGGCGACCCACCAGTCGAAGCCGCGTTCGCGCAGGCGGTCCCAGCGGTAGAGTGGATTGCCCCAGCGCTGGCCGGTGGCGGAGAAGTAGTCGGGCGGCACGCCGGAGACGCGGATGGGGCGGAGGTCTTCGTCGAGCTCGAAGAGCTCGGGGTGGGTCCAGACGTCGGCGCTATCGTAGTTGACGAAGATGGCGACGTCGCCCAGGATGCGAATGTCGCGTGTCTTGCAATATTCGCGGAGGGTGCACCACTGTTCCGAGAAGAAATACTGGACAGCCTGCTCGACGGCGAGTTCGCGGCCCTTCTCATTCATGAGTCTGGCGAGAGCGTCCCCGCTGCGACGCGCGTATTCGACCGGCCACTCATGCCAGCTGGCGTACTCGTTCATGCGGCGCAAGACGGTGAACATGGCGTAATCGGTGAGCCAGGAGGAGTTCTCGTTGCAGAACTTCTGGAAGCTGAGTCTCTGCTCGTCGGTGGCGCGATCGAGGAAGTTTCCGGCGGCCTCTTCGACCAGCGGAAGCTTCTCGCGCACGGCGCGTCCGAAGTCGGCGGAGCCATCATGTCCGGCGAGGCCCTGGATGCGGTCCCAGCTGATCCAGCCCTGTTCTGCGAGGACTTCGAGCGAGATGAGGAGCGGGTTTCCGGCGAAGGCCGAGAGCGCCGAATAGGGGGAGCTGCCATATCCTGTGGGACTGAGCGGCAGGACCTGCCAGACGCGCTGCTTCGCTGCGTGAAGGAAGTCCACAAAGCCGCGGGCTGCCGGGCCGAAGTCCCCGACGCCACCGTAGGAAGGCAGTGAAGTCACATGGAGCAGGACTCCAGAAACGCGCTCGTCAACCATTACTTCTCCTCGAAAATTGCTTCATGACTCAGATGCAAGGACAACAAAGCCCGCTCCAGCCAGTAGGCTAAGGCGGGCTTTGAAAGATAACAAGCGACTAGCTCCCGACCGGAAGACCCTGGGCTGGCTGGGCCTTCATGCGGATGGCTCCGGCCTTCTTGTATTTGTCGGCCAGGGTGCCGAGGTAGACGCGGAAGACCTCTTCGCGACGGGTATCGAGCATCTGCTGGCGCGTGGGCTCGAAGTTCTTCGCAATGTCCTCGGTGCTGGGCTCCTGCTTGTCGTCGATGGCGAGCACGAGACCCGAGCGTCCGGTGTTGATCGGACCCGAGATGCCGCCCTTGGGCAACGAGAAGGCGACGTTAGCGGGGCCGGTCATGGCGCCAACATCCGGAACCTGACCGTCCTTTGCGACGAGATCGCTGGTCTTGACCGGGATGTTCATCTCGGCGGCAGCCTTACGGAGATCGTTGAGCTGCCTGGCGCGCGCGTCGAGCTTGTTGAGCTGGGCGGTGAGCATGCCTGGGACCTGCTGGTCGCGGTAGTCGGTAAGAACTGTGGCCTTCCACTGGTCGAAGGTAGGAGCGTGCGGCGCCTTGATGTCGTCGACCTGGTAGACGGCGTAACCGTCACCGGTTGAAGCGGAGGCGGGTGCTGCACCCTTGGCGGCCGAAAAGGCTCCGGTCAGCATGGCGGCGCCATCCGAGACGCCGGCGATGACCCCGCTGGCGGGGATGTAGTCGGTCGTGATGACATGCAGATTGTGGGCTGCGGCAGTCTTCTCGAGGCCATTCTTTTTGGCCTCGTTCACAAGCTGATTGGCGAAGGCCTGCTCGGTCGAGCCGACCTTCTGCTGCTGCAGCGCGGGCAGAATGTCACCCTTCACTTCGTCGAGGGTCTTGGTGTGTGCGGTCTGCTTCTCTTCGACGTTGATGATGTGATAGCCGAAGGAGGTCTTGACGAGGTCGGAGGTCTGGCCTGGCTGAAGCGCGAAGGCTGCCTGCTCGAAGGCGGGCACCATCTTGCCCTTGGTGAAGAAGCCGAGTTCGCCGCCAGTAGCCTTGCTGCCCGGGTCATCCGAGTTGGCTTTGGCGAGTGCGGCAAAGTCGGCTCCGCTACGAATCTGCTTCAGCAGGTCGGTCGCCTTGGCCTTGGCTGCGGCGTCGGTCTTGGCGTCAGCGCCTTCGGGAACCGCGATAAGGATGTGCCGTGCGCGAACCTGCTCCTTCACCTGGTAGTCGGCGAGGTGCTGGTTGTAGTAGGCCTGGATCTCGGCTTCGGTGACCTTGGGCGGTCCACCGGGAAGCTGGTCGACACCGAAGGAGATGTAGGAGAGCTTGCGGGTCTCGGGGATGGCGTTGGCGTACTTGGCGCCGTTCGATTTGAAGAAGGCCTGGAGGTCGGAGTCGCTCGGGTTGACGGTCTTGGCGAGGTCGTCGGCCGAGATGACGGCGTAGTCGAACTTAACCTTTGTGCCGGACACCCGGTAGGACTCGCGCACGTCGTTGTCGGAGACGGAGACACCGCCGGTGATCATGGCCTGAAGGCGGTTCTGCTCCATCTCCTTCTTGATGAGGAGTTCGAACTGGCTGCGGGTCATGCCGACCTGGTTCTGGACGAAGTTCATGTAGGCGTCGTCGCCGATGTACTTACCGCCGGGAAAGAGGATCTGGCCGAGCTGTCCCTGGTGGAGCTCGCGGCGGAGGTCTTCGTCCGAGACCTGGAGACCGCGGCGATCGCCCTCGATCTTGAGGATGTCCTGCTGGATGAGCGCCTGGGCGGCGCGGCTGGTCATGAAGGGCAGGAAGTAGGCAGGCAGGCGCTGCTGCTGCAGCTGCCGCTGTGCGGCCTGGTTGACCTCAACCTGGGTGACGGGGATGCTTTCGCCGAAGAAGCGGCCGAAGAGGCCGGGCTCGTGCACGGTCGCGTAGGTGTTGGGGTCTCCATTGCCGCCCACATTGTCAAAGATGCCGGGTACAAGCGTGATCACCATGGTGACGACCGCGAGACCGATGATGATGGCGAAGAGGACTTTGACGGCTTGATTGTTCTGCTGCAGGATACGGATCATGCTGGGGGTTCGACCTTCACTTCACGCTTGATTTTGTTCCACGCTCGACGAGAGCGGTTGCGGCGGGTTACCGGCTGAATCTATCTCTTGGCCACGATAAAGGCGGTCATAACAGGACGCGCGAACTGGCGCGCCAGTCTTCACCGGGCAAGGCTAGAGTATAAATCAGACCGTCAGCACCCTGTAAAAATCCATTTGCCCGCAAAGAGAAACCCGAAGCACGAACGCTCCGGGTCGCGGTTCTGGTTGGACGAAGGATCTAGTAGGCGGGGTAGCCGTAGGGTGGCGGCGGTGGTGGGTAGCCGTAGACGGGGTAAGGCCGGGCGTACATTGGCTGGCGTACCGGTGGCTGTCCGGACGGGACACCATAGGCGAGCCGTTGCATTTCCAGCTCGGATACGGTGGCGACCTCGGCTGGCTGAGCCAGGTGGAAGGTAAGCATGCCCTCGGGCGGAACAATGACCTGCCCACGTCCAGAGGCGGCTGAAGCGCCCACACCGGCTGCTGCGCCAACACCGGCGCCAATGGCTGCACCTGCGCCGCGGCCTGCGATTGCGCCGATCAAGGCGCCGGCAACACCGAAACCGGCCGCGTTGGCGACGGTTTGGCCGGTCTTGTCGGGCCCGCTGCGGGACCAGGTGTCCGAGACGAGCGGGTAGATCTTTCCTCCGAGAGTGACGGAGGTGAGCTGGACCGACAGCTCGCCGCGGCCGGAGACGGCACCGGAAGGGCGTGCGTCGATCACCTTGCCCTGCACGCTGGCACCGCGCGGAATGGCGACGAAGCCTCCGGCGACGACATCATTCGCCACAAAGCCGTCGAAGATTTCGCCGGCGTTGAGCTTGTCGCTGGCAAGGCCACGATTGATGCGGACCCGAAGGAGGGCTCCCGCAGGAATGGCGACCGGCTGACCGGCAATTTGGCCTCCCCAGGGCTGACTGCTGGCGGCCTGGTTCTGATTGGAAGAATAGGTGGGGTAGCGGTTCTGTGCCGGGTAGCCTGGCTGTGACTGCGGATAGTTCTGTTGCGGCTGTGGGTAGCCATTTTGCGGAGTTGACTGCTGCTGAGCTCCGTTGGCGGCGTTGTAGGGTGGTGTGGCCGGTGTCTGCCCGTAAGGGACTGGAGCACCCTGCGGCTGACTGCTCGGTTGCTGCTGGCCGTTCGCAGACGGAGCGGGCTGTTGGGAATACTGCGCCTGATCGTTGTCCGGATCATTCATGACGGCGGCGGTTGCGGGTGCGCTGCCAGGGGAAGGCGAGCCGGCCTGGTCAGCAGGAGCAGGCGCGTAGGTCCCGTCGGACTGCAGTACCATCCCCGACCCGGTTCCGGTAGCCGACGGGTTCGTCTGTGGCTGGCTGTCAGGCTGGGTCGTTATTGTGGGCTGGCCGGCGGGCGAGGATCCGATCTGGATCTCGTCCACCACCTTTTTGACGCCGTTCGCATTCGCCGCGAGGTTTTCGGCTTCCACGCGAATAGCTTCGGTCTGCACGGTGCCGCTCAGAGTGACGACACCATAGACGGTTTTCGTCGAGATTGCCTGGCTCGCCAGGTCGGGCGCCCCGGCAAGAGCCTTGAGGACGTTGGCTTCAATCTGCGAATCTGTGACGCCGTTCTGTGCATGAGCAAACTGCCCCATGGAGATCATGCCGGCAATCAGAAAGGTACGCGCGGTAAAGCTTAGAAGGCGCTGCGTCATCGAACTCCCGGTTCCCGTCGAAGGTGTATTTCGTAAGCCTCTTAGCTGCATTCTTCGATCCTCCAAGAAGACGACTCAAAACTGCGGATTGACTTCTTGTATTGATCAAGACTCATGTTCCGGCAAAAAGTTCTGGTGGACGCGAGCGCATTTTTGTACTTGGGTGTGGAGAGTTACTGGTCAGGCGGGCGCCCGCGCTGTTTGCATCTCTTTCATCGAAGCGTTATATTTGATTTGCGGGGTGGAGCAGCCCGGTAGCTCGTTGGGCTCATAACCCAAAGGTCGTAGGTTCAAATCCTACCCCCGCAACCACTTAGCGAAACTTCCAACCCGGAATAACCCGGTGTAAGAGCAGAAGAATTTGCTCCGCCGGGTTTTCGCACGTTTGGACGCTCACCTTCATGGGTCATGCGCTCCTCAAAATCCTGTTAACGACTGCTGCGTTTGCCTCGCGCTTTGCTTCCATCAGCGCGTTGCCGTACACGTTCATCGTGGTCGAGATTTGGGCGTGCCGCATAAGCTTCTGCTGCACTCCCATCGGTGCTCCTGTTTCGTCCAGCCAGGACCGGTAGGTATGCCGGAAGGTGTGCCAACCGATGCTGCCGTACTTGCCGGCTGCATCCCACCGCTCATCGTGCAGCGGTAGGCGCTTCCCGTTCGGAACGGGAAAATCGGTCTTGCACCACTCACCTGCCACGGCCCCACAGTTCGGGCAATCCACGAGACAGCAACCAGCGGGACGGATGTAGTCCTGGCCGATTGGCGACGCGTGGAAATGCCGCCCCGTCATGGGGCTGACAAACAGCAGGTCCGACTCGATGATTCCGGCGCCCTCGTCTCCCAACTTGGCGAGTGCCTCCCTCTCGGCTTCGCGAATGAAGTCGAGCAGGATAGCGGCGAGGTCCGGATCAAGAGGCAGTTCGTCCTCCGAGTATTCCGTCTTGACCAGCTTCAGCCGACCGTGGACGACTGCTCGAACAATTTGCATACTGAGCTTCCCGAAGTGGATGTCCGGCTTTTCGAGAGCCAAGACTTCCTCAACGCGAAGACCCGAGCATTGCGCGAGTAGCGTCATCATGCGGTACGGCTGCGGAATCAGCGGAAGGATCAAAAAGAACTGCTCAACGGTGAGGATCACCGGTCGTTTCCGGCGTTTGCTGATGCCCTTAATTTCGACAAATTCCATCGGATTGCGTTGCCACTCCACCATCTCCCACAGCATGGCTTTCTCATACAGGCGATGTATGACGGCCTTGATGTGACCTTTGGTTTTGGGCGCGGCTTCCAGATTTCGTAACCACTCCTGGACGTTCATCGGCTTCAGACGAGTAATGCGAGTGGTTCCCCACTTCGCACGCACTCGCTTGATGACGCTGAGGTAGGAACTGGCTGTCGAAAAGCTCAACTCGCCTACGTTGTCGCAAGATTCACCGGGTCGAACCTTCTTGATTTCAAGCAGGCGTTCTTCCTCAATGAAGCGATCCAACAACGCATCGAACGTGGGTTCAAGGACGGCTAACGTAGGGTTGTCAGTGTTGAGTTTGAGCACAAATGTTTCCAAGTGCCGCTCGACCGCGGTCTGCGTTGGAAACTGTTCTGTGCTGAAGTACATGGACTTTTCCTTGCCGGTTTGGGGATCTGCGTACCGATACTCCCAAGCTGACTTGTTGTTGGCTCGCGGCACCCGCCGCAAATAGCCACGTTGATAGCGTTGCCGGGTGAATTTCAAGGATGTTGCTCCTGTCTAGTCACGTCGGCCCGATCGGCTATATTCGATTCTATTCCGTCCTCCAGCCAGTTGTTGAGTGAACTGAGCCGAAACCTCCACCGTTTCCCAACCTTGAAAGCCGGCACTTCGTGCTGGCGCGCTTTGCCCTCAAGGGTCTTCCAGTGCATTCCCAGAACCAGCGCCGCCTCGTGAAGGTCTAAGAGGGGCTCGAAGGAAGAACGGGACATCGGTGCGGCTGATTTTGGAGGGGCAGTGGATAACATTTTGACCTCGCGATTCGGCAGGGCTCCCTTTAACTTGGGCCGATTACCTCACGATTGCGCGACCGCGTCGTTTGTGTCCAATTCACAATTCGATACCAGTTATTCACAGGGGGAATTAGCGGGTAAACAACACAGGCATCCCATTCGGCATCGCGCGGTGTCCAATCTTCAACGGCACCTTGCGGACGACGCTTGTATGACTAGAGGCGGCCAAGGGCCCCGATGTTTCAGTCGCGTTGTGACCGCTCTAGTTGAGCAGCACTGAAGGGTGGCATTATGACCCAGAACGAAACTAAGTTCATGGACTCGGTCATGGCACTGGCCGAAACGCTTCATTTCACGAAGGCAGCAAAGAGGTTGCGCATCAGTCAGCCGCAGCTAACGAAGAACATCCAGGAATTGGAAGATATCCTTGGGTTCCGACTTTTTGAAAGGGACCGGAAGACGGTTGCCATCAACGACGCGGGGAGGGCCTACCTAGAAAAGGCCAAGCTCTCTATTATGTATGCAAATAGGGCCTTCCAAGCAGCCCGTGACGTCATGCAAGAGGCTGACTCGTTCTTACACGTTGGCAGATCACCATATACCGACCCGCTCTTGATCACGACGCTACACTCCATCCATCTGCCCCTGCATCCGCGATTGAAAATCGAACTGAGTAGTCGGTTTTCCTGTGAACTTGTGGACGAGGTTCTCGACGGCTCGATTGATTTGGCAATCGCGACAGAACCTCCGGATTCACCGCTATTGACCAAGGTGATGGTGGCAGAATCGCCCTTCTACATCGCCATGTCGAAGAAAGACAAGCTTGCGGGATCTCCGTCCGTCATTCTCGACTCTCTCACTAATTCCTGCTGGATCCTGTTTGAGCGGAGGTTACACCCGCCGCTGTACGACGGCATCATGCACCTTGCGAAGCAGAGAAACGCACTTCCTAAAAAGGTTCGACACATCACGGCACCGGAAGAGGCATTTCCCCTTGTAGAGGGAGGAGAATGTGTGGCATTCGTCGTCAAGGCAGGTGCACTGCTGTTATCCCGAAATGGCGTCACTGTTCGGCCGCTGGCTGAAGCAGACCTTAATCTGAAAACGTACCTGGTATCGCGAGCAGATGACGACTCAAAGCTTCTGAGCGAATTCGTTCGCGCTTATATGCGAAAGCTCCTGCCGCCGAAGAAAGATGTTCAACGCGCACTCCCGATTGCGATAAAAGAAACCGCCTGAACGTAGCGGTTAGCGAAAGCCGATTTTTCGCAGGAAGGGAGTGAGCATATTTGCCGAAGTTCATTTTGTCCAGACTCTGAAACTCTAGAACATTCCTTCAGAGCTGCCGTATCACAACCCTCCATTGAGGTCGGCCACCTGGATTTCAACAGGACCCTCCCAGAGGCATTTGGGGCACTCGACGATCCCAGTCGTGATTGTCCTCAGATCAACTTCCTCTAGTCTTAGGATGTGTCCGCAGTGCGGGCAAATGTGGACGCTCTCCCACTGCGTGTCTCTGCTCGGATTGTCGGGCGGTAAATTCATATGCCTAGTCCTGGGCGCTCAGATAAGCGATACGAGTTGGCATGTTCCAGGAAGACTCGAAATGACTTGTTCCCGAAGTCCTTGCCGCTCGCTCCGCAATATCCTGGATGAAGCACCCTCCTGCACCGCGTCGTATGTGGTTACGACCAGACCTGGACGTCCAGTCTCCGAAGCGCTCGCCGACTGCGAGAACGCAATAGTTCGGAGTGATCAGCCAGCTCTAATGCCGTTTGAATTCGTTGATGAGGTTCTTGATCGGAAGCCCAAAGTAGAGCGGAGTGCTTGTTCGGAGGGCGTCGCTTGCGTTGTATCGAGCGGGATACCAGGCTACAGTCGCAGCCTCGGCGGCAATGTAAGGCGAAACGAGTGCAGCAACAGAAGGGACGGCCCGCCCACTTCGCGTATGCGCAATCAAGGACTGTGTGACCGCATGGTATGCACGCGGGAACGCACCCCTACACTGACATGCATGGTATGAGACGTCCTGGCGAAGAAGTTCGCCGATTCCATATCGACTTGCAGTACCCAAAAGTCCCATGCCAAAGCGCGAAGCATACCGCTTGCTGTATCCATCAAAGCCCTCGCTCCATTCCGGAACCTCGCCGTGGCCCGGGTGTGCTCCGGATCCTGGGTAACCATCCTGCGGATATGCGTCCTTCAACGAGTGGAATTCGTCGAAGGTTGCTTGAAACGCAGGGTCGATGAATGCACCGAGCCCAATTAGGTCAGTCAGAAATGCCTTCCTCCTATCCTGAGAAGATGGAGAGTCATAGCCTACTGAGTGAACGACTTTGTTTGAGTCTGACCCGGTATTTTGTGCAGGCACCGCTTTGGAAACGTCCGTTAAAGCAGTGGTATCCGGGATGGACTTCGTACTCACGGACGCTAGAGTCTGCTCTTCGGCAGAAGAATTTGTCATGGTTTGCGCGAAGCTTGAAACAGTGAGGATCGAGCCAAATGCAAAGATGTAGGGGAGAATACGGTATTCGATGGGGAAAGGGGTCATAATTCTCCCGGCGAGATGCTGCAGAGAGCACGTCGCACGTATCAAAACGTCGTTTGTTGCGATCTCGGCTAGCTCATCAATGGCGTAGTACGCGGCCGGATGACAGACTCGTTTAGTAGCGCATAGAGATCAATATCTTCTGGCCAGAAGCCGGGACTAGGAATTTTGCTTGATCGAAAGAGGGTGGGTGGAAATGGGTAACGACATTATTCGACGCACCGTATCCCTCCTTCGGAATGCCCAAGGCGTTCGTATCCATTTTGTTATTTCTGTTCTCGTCATGCAGTGTGCTGACGGCGTAAGTTCCAGGAGTAATTTCGAAGGCTACGGTGACGGTTCCATTGATCGCCTTAGTTGCGTCGATCGCGATCAGCTTGTATCCCTTTTCACCCTTTGTCGGAAAGCCGTCCGGCGCATTCCAGAGCTGAATGAGAACCTGTCCCTTATCGTTGCGGAGGCCTGATACGGATGCCGTCAGAATCGTTTTCTGTGCGTCACTCGAAATTGTTGGTAGTCCAGTTTGTGCAACTATCGGAACGGCAGTCAAATTTCCGAGGAGAAGCGCGAGGCTGAGGAAGGGTGAGCGAAACATGATTTTCTCCTTAGGTGATCCTCGATCTTTCGGCAATGAAGAGACGGACTTCCAATGAGCCGGCACAAGAATCACAGCGAAACAACTACCTTTCGAGCCGAGACACCTACTGTCTGGACATCGAAGCCGGTTTGAATGAAAGCGAGACCCTTACCTACGACAAAGGGTTCGGGAGCCGCGACATATCTGCCTTCCGCTAAGGCTCTGGGCAGGAAGTCGACGTAAACGATTCTGCTGACCTGGTTGTGCGTAAGCGTCGAGGCGAAGATGAAGTTGCTGCGTGTGCGCCGCGTAAGGGATTTCCATACCCTGGCGATGTTGAACGACACGAGCTTGGGAAATTGCCGGATGACCTCGGAGCCGACGCTCGCGCCTGCTGCCATTCTCTGGAAGGAGATGGGGAAGCTGGCCATGGAGACAAACTTGTTCCCCTTGCAGGCGTGAACGATTTCCAAGCAGGCGTCAGCGGATCCACTTCCGACGGCAAATGCGCCAGCGCTCGTCTTCCCTTGGAATGCCTTGATCACATCTTCACGAACGGTCTTGCTGCTGTAATCGAAGACCTGGCTCGCTCCGAGCAACTTCACGTAGGCGAAATTTCTTGGGGAACACGTCGTAATCACCTCATAGCCAGCGGCAATTGCGAGTTGAATGGCGTTGCTGCCTACACTTGAAGAGCCTCCCCAAACCAGGAGGGTTTTGCCGGTTGGCCTCGGGACGTCCGATGGATACTGAAGCGCTAACTGGTCTTTCTCAAAGAGTCCACACGCCGCGGTGGACAGACCCAGAGGGAGTACGGCGGCGCTCTCATAGGACATACTGTCTGGAATGGGAGCGGCCATGTGCGCCAGAACGACCGTGTATTCCTGAAAGGAACCTTCCGCTGCATTGTTCCGCCTTTTATCGATGCCGACGGCGTTTGCGAGGACACGATCCCCGACTTTGAAGCGGGTGACGCCCGACCCGACCTGAACTACCTTTCCAGCCAGATCGGTTCCAAGGACAAATGGGTATTTAATCCAGGAGAACAGGAAGTTGCCGGAGCACTGTTTTATCCAATCGGCGGGATTGATGGCGACCGCATGATTCCTGACGACGATCTCGTCCTCACGCGGGGGAGTGTAGGGCGCTGACTTGACCTCAAGTTTGGCGCGTTTCTGCCCTAACCAGGCTGCTGTATTCGCGGGCATTCGGAAACTCCTCAAGCGTGATGCAGCCCGCGACAAACCGTTTTGCGGTTGATTCGCTCTGCTTGGCCTCACGGCTAATAACAACGCTAGAAGTTTGAGAAAGAATGATCAATGCTGTAAAGTTCGTATTATCTTCGCAATCGTTCAGGAGAGCTTCATGGATCCACTTTCAGATGTACTGTCTTTGGTAAAAATCCGCCACTACCTTTCAGGCGCATTCGACATTGGTGGGAATTGGTCCGTCGAGTTCCCTCGATTCGAGGGCGTGAGATTTTATGCCGTGGTTCGCGGTGAGTGCTGGCTATCCGTTGAGGGTGTTTCCGAACCTATGCGCGTTGAAACCGGGGACTGCCTGCTATTTCCGAACGGGCGTTCATTTCAAGTGGCCAGCGATTTAGCTATCCCGCCGGTTGATGCATTCACAGTTTTTAACGGCACGAGAGAGGGGAGCACTACCACATACAACGGCGGCGGAGAGACTTTCGGCGTCTGCGCTCTTTTCACCATAGACGGCGATCATCCCGGCGTCCTGCTGGAGCTTTTGCCTCCGGTGCTCCACATACGGGAGACGTCAGTAAAAGCAAAGCTACGCTGGGCGCTAGCACAGATGTGGCAGGAACTACGCGACCCGGAGCCAGGCGGCTCTCTCGTCGCGCAACAACTCGCCACCATGGTACTGGTCCAGTCGCTCCGACTTCATCTGCTGGGAGGGGCAAATGGGGGCGTCGGATGGCTGTTTGCAATGGCTGATACACAGATGAGCCGGGCTATCACTGCCATGCACAAAGATCCCGCGCATCGCTGGACCTTAGAAGCATTAGCGGAGCTCGCCGGCATGTCGCGGACTAGCTTCGCTGTGAAGTTCAAGGCAGCGGTCGGGAAATCACCTATGGATTACCTGACACAATGGCGCATGCTGCTGGCCGGAGATAGGCTGGCCCATTCAGGCGATTCCATCTCAGTCATCGCGCCGTCTCTAGGCTATGAATCCGAGAGTGCCTTCAGCACGGCCTTCAAAAGGGTTATGGGGTGTTCCCCAAGGCAATATGGTCGCCACCGTGATCCCGTGCGGCACTCTCAAAATGAGGGCTGGGGAGTCTGCGGAGAGGTTAAAGAGTTGATTGCCGATTAACAAGCGAGTTTGGAGTTGCTAAACAACTCCAATCGTTTTCCGCGTATCTTCGTGGCTCAACTATCGTCGAACGATCGCGAAGATATCACGAACGCTCAAGCATGGTTTGTGCAGGACGAATGCCTTATTTTGGTGGATGTGGATCATGTCGCGACCGGGTGCCTGGTGAGCGGTTCGTCAGACACCGGAGATGCATTTCGCATCGCACAATGATCTTCATCGGAGAAGGTATTTGACGAAGAAGTCCGGGGCGTTCCGTATCCAATTTGGTGGCGCTCTTCGGGAAGATCTGCTGAACCGCCTCGCGAGCGCGCGATGGAGTGACGCTGTCACGAGCGATTGGCAATACGGAATGAAGCTATCCCTCCTCCAAACCCTGGCCCACTACTGGCGGACTGACTACAACTTCGATGCAGCGGAGGACAGATTGAACAGTCTGCCTCACACCCGTGTCTCCATAAAGGGCTTCGGCGTCAGTTTTATCCATTTGAAAGGATCTGGAAAGAAGCCAACGCCCTTGCTGCTCATGAACGGTTGGCCATCCAGCTTTGTCGAGTACAAGAAACTGGCAACTCAATTGGCCGATCCAGCCGCCTATGGTGATTCCGTAGCCGAAGCCTTCGATGTCATCATCCCCACGCTTCCAGGTTTTGGTTATAGCGACCGACCAACGCAGCCAAATCAGGTTAACACTGAAGATCTTTTCCACTCCCTCATGACCGAGGAGCTAGGTTACTCACATTATTTTGCCTCCGGAACCGACATCGGAGCAGGCGTTGCAACGCGGCTTGCGCTCAAGTTTCCAGAGAGTGTGCTGGGCATACACATCGCGAGCGTCGTCGATCCTCCCTCAAGCACCATCTCAGGCCCGCTCACACCTGCTGAAGTCTTCTACCAAAGCACCTCTGCCAAATGGGAATCAACAGAGGGGGCGTATGAGCATGTCCACTACACCCGTCCTCAGACTCTGGCGTTTGCCCTGGCAGACTCACCGGTCGGCCTCGCGAGCTGGATTGTGGACAAGTTTCATTCCTGGACCGACCATAACGATGATCTATTCCAAGTGTTTCCCCCAGACACACTCATCGACAACCTCATGGTCTATTGGGCAACCGGGACGATCGGATCCTCGATGCGGTATTACTACGACACGGTTCACTTTCGAGCTCCCCTCTCACCCACGGAAAGAGTCACTATTCCAACCGCTGTCTGTATGTGGCCCAAGGATCTCGTGATTGCACCAAAAGAGTGGGCGGAGCGCTTTTACAACATACAGCAATATTCACTGAAACCGCACGGAGGACATTTCCCGGCATGGGAGGCACCTGAGGCCTATGCCGGGGACCTTCGTTCCTTTACACGGAGCATCGGCGGCCCCTTATGACGAAGGTACCTATGAGGTTGAAGAACGATCCACACATGTCTGCAGCTGCCCTCTTCCGATTAGCCTTCTGCCTTTCGTTGACAGTATTGTCTGCCGGGACAGCCCAAGCAGAAAACGAGCTTCACGTCCAAATGTCTCCTCAATCCTGGCGCACCACAGGGGACACCGCATTCACGCCGCAAGAGGGCTTTCCCGGCGGTGTCCTGGAAATAAAGACGGGCTCGGCGATACCCCTCGGCGTGAACTTTCTGAATGGGACAATCGAGTTCGATATCGGTCTCGTCGGACACGGCATCGTCGGTCCCAAATTTCGCGAACAAGATAAACATAACGCTGAGGTACTCTATTTCCGGCCGCAGCCTCGCTGTGAGACCTCAGATGACTGTATCCAGTACATGCCCCTTGCGCATGCCGGATATGAATGGGATCTCTATTCGCAATATCAGGGCGCTGCGCCTGTCCGTTCCGACGGTTGGAACCATGTGAAGTTGGTTGTCTCTGGCCGGCGAATGAATGTGTTCATCAATGGTGCGACAAAGCCCACACTCTCTGTCGGCCGGCTAGCAGGAGAACTGTCAACAGGAGTTCTTGACTTTCATGGTCCTGCCACGCTGGCAAACATCACAGTCTTCCCCAATAAGACGGACGGACTTTCCCCCAACGCGATCTGCGATGCCGACTGCAAAGACGGGCGCTTCCTGCGCAATTGGCAGGTTTCTTCAGCTAGCAATGAACCAACAGCAATGGATAAATCGCTCAACGCGGACATTGGGGCCGCGCCGCGCTACTCGGACATGCCCTCGAATTCATCGGCGTGGCGCTCGGTGACTTCGGAACCGGACGGCCTCGTCAATCTTACCCGAGAGGTTGGGTCCGCACGCGCAGGTTCAACTATTTCGCTTGTCTGGATAAAGGCCACCATTGATTCTGATCGAGAGCAGCAGAAGCGCGTCTTGATCGGGTGGATTCGTGAAGCCTGGGTCTTTAGTAACGGGAAGCTTGTGTTCGCTGATAGGAACCTTTACGGGATCCCTCAGGCGAGCAAGTCACCGGATGGTCGGCTCGGGCTAGAGAATGGATCTTTTCTTCTGCCATTGCACAAAGGCCGCAATGAACTTGCGATTGCTGTTGACGATAATCTACCCGGCAATACTCAGCATTACGGCTGGGGCGTAAAGCTTCGACTCGGCGATCTGCAAGGCGTTCAATTGGCTTCCGGAAAGCCAGCGCGACATAAATCAAAACCACAAGTATGAGCCGACTGCCATAACCACGGTAGTTCTCAGTTGCAATCGCTCACATTCGCTCAACAACATCGCCCCTCGGCTCGGGATTGAAATCTATGCAACAGGTCACTAGACGTCACATGTTATTATCCGCCGGTGCGGTCGCATCAGTTTCATTCCTGCATCCACTGCAATCCTCTGCGCTTTTATCGACGACAACGTTCGATGCTAGCACCTGGGACCTCACGCCTCTTTATGCCAATCCCGCCGATTGGGAAAAATCTCGCTTGGCCCTGCTGAACGAACTTCCCGCACTTGTGAAGTTCAAGACAAACTTTGGCTCAAGTGGTACAGCACTCGCAGCGGCGTATCAGGGTGCATCTGACGCATCTCGTGCCACGCAACGATTGCTTACCTATTCACAGCTAAGCGCCGATGCAGATCTTAATGACCCTGTTAAACAGGAGAGGCGGCGACAGGCTCTCTCACTCCAGGACGATCTAAGTGCGGCGACCGCATGGATGGATCCCGCGGTGCTGTTGATGGGACACGACAAAGTCAATATCTTTCTCGCAACAACTCCTGCATTGGCTCCCTTTCGATTCCATCTGGCTGATCTCTTCCGTCAGGCTTCTCACACGCTGTCGGCAGAAGGAGAAGCCATTCTCGCAGCCGCGCAGCTTCCGCTGGCCGGACCCTCCAACGTGGATCGCGTTCTCACAGGGACGGAGCTACCTGCTTTACCTGTCGTGCTTGCTAATGGAAAGCCATATCATCCGGGAGACAAACCTCTTTCTGCTATGAGCCGCGAAGATCAGAAGACTGTCTACGACAGCTATTACTCGCGATATGCCGCATTGCAAGAAACCCTGGGGACGAACCTGGCCTCATCGCTACAGGGAGATGCTTTCAAGGCAAAAGCGCGACACTTCAGTGGCTCGCTGGATGAAGCACTCTTTGAGCCCAATATACCCGCGTCTGTCTACCACACTTTGATTGCCGAAACGAATGAAGCACTCCCGGTCCTCCATCGCTATTACGCCCTGCAAAGCAAGGCCGCTAAAGTAGAGCCGATGCATCTCTACGACATGGGAAGACCTCTCGCCTCAACAGAACAAGAATTCTCTCTGCCAGAGCTTTTCACCATCACTCTCGATGCGCTGGCTCCCCTCGGCGAGAGCTACGTTGTACAACTCAGGAAGGCGTTTTCCAGCAAGTGGATGGACGGCCTTTCCCGCCCCGGCAAACTGGATGGCAGTATGACCGCTGCGGGCGCATATGACGTGCATCCATACTTGCTCCTGAATCTGGGCCACAAATACGACAGCCTGACCTTGTTCGCACATGAATGGGGACACGCCATGCACAACACGCTTGCACGAGAGTCGCAACCATTTGATACCTACTATGCACCCGTATTCCTCCAGGAGATCGGTTCCACCTGCAATGAACAACTTCTCGTTTCATATCTGATCAGAACTGCTAAATCTAAATCAGAGAGGAAGTTCTATCTATACCAGCAGATGCGTGTCTTCGCGACCGTCTTCTTTCAGAACGCACTTTCCGCCGAATTTGAGGCGATTGTGCACGAACGGATTGAGAGTGGAGCGGGTTGTTCCGGTGCGGATTTCACGAAGACGTACCTGGAGTTGATGACTCGCTACTACGGCCCAGCTGTCTCGATTGACCCGCTCTACGGAATAAGGTGGGCGCAGAACGAGCAGTTTTTCTCGCCGTTTTATCAGTTTCAGTACTGCACGTCGCTCACAGCTGCAGTCTACTTCTCCCAGTCCATCCTGACCGGTGGGACAGCAGAGCGAGACAACTACTTGTCGGTATTGAAAGCTGGAGGCTCGGGCTACGGCTATGAAGTTTTGAAATCGGCCGGACTCGACTTAGCCCAGGCCGGTCCCTATCGAACACTATTCAACCTATTTAGCCGCACGATGGACGAATTCGAGAGCTTAGACGAGGCATAGATTCACGCACAACATCGCTTAGAACATTCACCACTATTATGTTTCAGCAAGACGGGAGATCAGCCAATGAGCACAACCCATGCACTTACCCATCAAGAGATACATGCGATCGAATCGCTTTATCGCGCTTTCACAGACAAGCAGCCTGATCTGCTGGATGAAGCCTGCACGGAAGACTGGCAAGATATCCCCTTATTGCCTGGCCAAGGCCCCGGTCCCAATGGGCTAAAGCAGATGATGCCAATGTTCCTGAGTGCGTTTCCAGATCTCAAGATCATTATCCATGAGATTGTCGGATCTTCATCCAGAGCAGGAGTTCGGGCAAGCATTGTGGGAACTCATCTGGGAGCCATCTTCGGCGTTGCACCGACGTTCCAGAGCGTCGATATCGCCCTCCATGAATTTCATCATTTGCGAGAGGGCCGGATCTCACACACATGGCATCTGGAGGACTGGTTCGGGATGCTTATCCAGATTGGCGCCTGGAAGCCGCCCACTTCCGCTTAGAAGTTCTACGGGGAGATGGCATCCCCTGCCTATCGACTCAGTATGCCCGCAAATTGTCCAACGTTTCAGGAAAGGAAAAACATGATCCGCAGACTGTGCGACTGGTGGGAATCTCTCTCACCTCTACTATTGAGCATCTTCCGGATCTCCCTCGGGGGAGTGATGTTGCAGTACGGCATGATGAAGCTCTTCGCGTTTCCGCAGTCGGCGACACATGGAGCACCTCTCAGCCATCTCCTTCTCGCTTCGGCATACATCGAATTCCTCGGCGGAGTGAGTCTCACTATCGGCTTCTTGACCAGACCGATGGGTTTTCTGATGTCAGGAGAAATGGCGTTTGCTTACTTCATTTGGCATGCGCCGAAAGGTCATTGGCCAGTTTTAAACGGTGGGAACTTGCCTATCGTTCTTTGCTTCGGGATGCTCTACCTTTCTGCGGCGGGAGGTGGATTTCTAAGCCTCGATTGGTGGCGCAGCCAACGCTCGACCCGCAGCTAGGCATGAACATGTGGTTGCAGAGAACGCGGTCGGTCACAGCCTTATTCGCTGGTATTCTGTGGTGCATTGTCGCGTGCCCTCACGCGGCTGCATTCTTCGCGGATCAGTGCGCATCAAAGCGCATTGATCGCGATCTCAACGAACTTCGTTACGACAACATGGCTGCCGATGTAGCATGTTTGCCCGCAGGCGAGGAACGCGACCTCTTTCAAGGGGTTCTCGACAACAAGATGAACCACGTCCCGAATTCGGTACAGTTGCTTAACCCGCTCGCGTCAGCACACGACCTGACACGCTCGCGTCTGGCGTTGGTGCTTGCAACTCTTGCCGACGACAGCGTCAAGCTCTTCGAGTATGGCAAAGCAAGTCGATATTACGACCGGCTGTTAAGGGACTACTCAGATCAACTAAGTCCGGAAGTCCGACAGGACGACAGCAATGATGATTCAGTGCTCAGCCTTCTCAAGAAGGCTCCGAAACAGACTATTTCCGCTCATCGCCTGGTAGATCTCCCCATTTCTCGGGAACCGAGCGGTGTCTATCGAGTCGTTCTAACTGTACATGGGGTCACGCGCGACTGGATTCTCGATACAGGTGCAGATCACTCGGTTGTATCCGAAAGCTTTGCAAAAGAACTTGGACTGAAGTTTTCTAAGAAGACCGCGGCGACGCCCGGTTTCGGCGGAGTTTCTAACAAGATCCATGTGGCGATACTTGACCGGCTCGACATCGGGAGCGCTACTGTGAGAAACACCGTGATGCTCGTAGTTCCTGACGCGAATCTCACAGTTTCTCGCAAAGGTCACGGCTATGTTATTCCCGCATTGCTCGGATATCCGATCTATCAAGCGCTCGGGAAAGTCCGCTTTACAGCAAACCGACACTTTCTCGCTGGACCGAATTTAGAGGAGGCCGGCCAATCGTCCCCGCTTTATATGGACAAACTAAACGTTCTGGTCCTCGCCAAGGTCCACGAGCAACAACGAGTGTTCCAATTGGATTCTGGGTCGAACGAAACTGTTCTGTATTCCACCTATTATCGCGACTTTCCAATGGATTTCGCGGACCATCGCTCAGCAAGCACCTTACAAGGTAGCGCAGTTGGTGGCACAGTCACGTCTCCCGTTGAGTACATCGACGATGCTGAAATGACCATTGGGGGCCGTGAAGCGACACTACATCACATTCCTGTTCAAGTCGACCCAACGCAAGACCCTTCCAATCGCTATGAAGGGAACATCGGGTGCGATCTCTTGGACTCATTCGAGAGCGCTACTCTCGATTTCACCAATTCGAGCTTCTACTTGGGACCACCAATCAGCCGTAGAACTCCAGTAACAGAGGTCGTTCCATGACAGAACTTTCGTCCTCCGAATTCACTTAACTCGGTCGACAATCGTCTTACCGCCCGACTACATCCTTTAGCTCAAAAACCAACGAAAGGATTCCCAAACACATGATTTCCGGCCCTCGTCTGTATGTTTTCATCATCTCCGTATTCGCATGGCTCAGTTTCAGTGCTGTCGCGAGAGGTCAGAGCGCGTGGGATGGAACGTGGCACCTAGATGTGGCCAGGAGCAGCGGCGTAGCCAAACAAGGCGCCCCCGAAGCCTACCGTTTCACGATCACAGCGAATGAGCGAATCGTTTGGGAGATTCCATTACTCGGCGAGGTCGTACGAGGCCGCATCGGTGGCCAGCCAATGATCATCCACCGAAATGAACCAACGACGGGACTGTCACTGTCAGTCAAGCGGGATGGCAAATGGGGGCTTTGCTATACGGTGTATCGCAATGGCCGAGTAGATGGTGGTGGAAGAATGATGCTCGTCGATGATGCCACTGCATGGATTGATCTCACTTGGGTCGGACGACACTCACACCCCGGTCCCTATCTTGTGTATGTGAAGGAGAGATAGGGAAATAAGCGATCGCTTTCCCCTCTAAAGGCAGGGACGATCGGCGCTATTCAATTGGAACCACCCAGTCACTGATCGGGTTTTCGTAAAGAACATTTCGGGCGAGGATATCGCACTAGAAGACAACGGAGCCTCAATGCTAAAGAAGAATACGTCCCTGATGATTGCAGCCAGTGTGCTTGCAGTATCCGCCTTCGCCCAATCTGTGACTGCTCCAACATCTCTGCCTATCAAAGCAGACGGTGCGTATCTCGGACCTTGGGGCCTTGCATTGGGCAGTATAGATAAAACCATTAGACCCGGTGACAACTTCTTTCTCTATGCAGAAGGCGACTATGTGAAGTCCCTGGTGATTCCGCCGGACCGAGTAGACGAGGGCGTACTTGAGGTGATGGCCGCACGTCATCAGTTGCAGATTGCCGATCTGATCAAGGAAGAGGTATTCCAACCAGGGCTATCCTCTTCCGAACAGAAGGTCGCGGCACTGTACCGGGCTTACATGGATGACAAACTGATCGAGACCAAGAGCGTTAGACCGTTGCAACCAGATTTAGAGCGCATTCGCAGCGTTCGATCTAAGAAAGAAATGAGCTTTCTGATGGGACGGTCTCTCGGCCGGTTTGGCGCAGCGATATACGATATCCACATCTCTCCTGATGACAAAGATACTAGCCAGTACGCGATCAATATTCATCAATCGGGGTTGGGCCTGCCCGATCGCAACTACTACGTTGCGCCGGAATTGGCTGGGACCAGACTTCAATATCAATCCTATATAGAGCAGATGTTAAGCCTCATCTCTTGGCCTAAGCCTAAAGAACAAGCCGCTGCCATTCTTGCGTTCGAATCACGCATAGCTCAGGAGAGCTGGACGGATGAAGAACGTCGTGATCCTGATAAAACGTACAACATTCGCAGCAAAACGGAGCTGAAAGCACTAATGGGAGGCTTTGCAGTCGATGAGTTCCTTGCCGGTGCCGGCGTTGGGGGCGAGAACCGATTCATCGTAGACGAGTTGTCCGCGGTCCCCAAGCTTGCTGAGGTGTTTGCTCAAACACCGCTTGATACCCTAAAGGCCTGGGAGGCTTTTCGCGTCGTCGACCAAGCCGCGCCACTGTTACCTGAGCGATTCGTAGAAGCGCACTTCCAGTTCAGAAGGAAAGTCCTTGCCGGTCAGCAACAGCTTGCGCCTCGATGGAAGCGGGCAATCTCGATAGAAAACTCAACCCTTGAAGAGGCAGTAGGGCGCATCTATGTCGAGCACTACTTTAGCGAAGATTCGAAACAGCAGATGCTTGACATGGTCGCGAGACTGAAACATGCGATGCATCAACGCATTGAAGAAGCAACGTGGTTGTCAGCCCCTGCAAGACAGGAAGCTTTGAAGAAGCTTGACGTCATGAGTGTGGGCATTGGTTATCCCGATCATTGGAAGAGCTTTGCATTTGCTGTGTCGCCGACAGATCTGTATGGGGATGTTGAGCGTGGGCGGATGTGGCAACACCGCGAAGACCTGAAACTTCTGCACCGGCCGGTTGACCGTCAGGCTTGGGGTCTCCCACCCCAGTCGATGGGTTCCGAGTACAACAGCTCTCTCAATCGGATCACATTCCCGGCAGCCAACCTTCAACCCCCATTCTTCGACCCGAAGGCGGATCCTGCGGTCAACTATGGTGCTATCGGTGTGGTGATTGGACATGAACTCACACACGGTTTCGATGACCAAGGCCGCAAGACGGACAGTTCTGGCCGCCTGCGCGACTGGTGGACTCCGGAAGACGCCAGGAGGTTCAACTCCCAGGCACAGGAGATTGCAAAACAGTACTCATCTTTCGAGCCATTGCCCGGCCTGCATGTCAATGGTGAAGCTACGTTAGGTGAGGATCTTGCGGACACGGGGGGCGTGGCGCTGGCGCTGGATGCCTACCATTCCCTACTCGGAAACGTCCCTGCTCCTCTACTAGACGGTTTTACAGGAGACCAGCGGTTCTTTCTCAGCTGTGCTCAAGTATGGGCGGGTAAAATTCGCGCCGACGCGCTCCGTCAAGATTTGTTGAGTGACCCGCATCCACCCGGCGAGGTGCGCGTGAACGGTGAGATCCGCAATAGCGACGCGTGGTACTCCGCTTTCCACATTGAGCCAAGCGACAAGCTCTATATCGACCCGGGAAAGAGAGTTCATCTTTGGTGAGGACGCGCGAAACAATCATCACCAAGAAAGGCGAAGTGCCACGGATGCCGTTGATGTGCACGTGACGAGATCCCGCTAATGCTCTTTATGAGTTGTTCCCCAGCGTGATCTTGATGAACTCGTTCGCTAGATGCGGATGCTCTCCCGCCGACTTAACCAGCCGCCGCGTGGGCAGGTAGAGAATCCTCCCGTGTTAGAGGCTTCCAGATCACTTCAAGCATCTTTTTACGACGTACACATATGAATTCAGGAGGATTCATGGCAAACACACAGACACTAATAGCTCAAGCGTATTCTGCCTTCAATCATCGGGATATAGACAGCGCCCTTGCACTCATGACTGAGAACGTTAGCTGGCCCAAGGCATCAGAAGGCGGGCGTGTCGTCGGAAAAGAAGAGATTCGAGCCTACTGGACCCGTCAGTGGCAAGAGTTTGATCCTCACGTGGAACCACTTGAGGTAATCGACCAGGAATACGGGATTACCGACGTCAAAGTTCATCAGCTCGTGAAAAGCCTTGTGGGCGATGTCCTTTCTGACAGTGAGGTGTGGCACGTTTATACCATCGCGAACTGTCTAATTGAACGCATGGACCTCAAGGAAAGCGAAGCGAGTTCAAACCCAACCCCATCTACAGCATTCTCCCGACACTAGTCCATGCTGACCGAACGATGGGGATCATATGAATGCTGGGGGGTGGATAGTAGGACAGGCTCTCCAAACGATTAGATTGCCTTAGGAGATACGAAGACAATGGAAGACGCCATCCCAGCTAGGGTCACACTCGAACGATCAAAAAGATATTTTGAACGATACAGCGTAGATCGTTCGGATCAATTGATCTATCGTGGGCTGTAGAGTGTCCGACACGGACTGAATTCACCTGCGAGCTCGGGCAAGGAAGTCATCTTCAGGTGCCGGAGTCAAGGCGGAAGTATGTTCATGACGTTACGAAGCTGGCTGGTAGAGAACCCGATTTTGGCCGCTGGGGTCTGGCTCCAGTTCGGGCTGGCGGTGCTCGCACTATTCGCCATGCCTTTTGACACTCGCGAGATTCTCGGGATCAACCCATGGATCAAGCCGCTGAAGTTCGATCTGTCCGTTCTCATGTTGCTGGTCACGTTGGCCGCTTTTTTGAGCGGGTTGCCGCGTTTCGAAACTGCGCGGTGGTGGATCGGCGGCAGCATTGCCGTGGCACTTACGCTTGAAAACTGCGTGATTTCACTGCAAGCGCTGCGCGGGGTACGTTCCCACATGAACTATACGACTCCCCTGGACGCGAGGCTGTTTATGTCCATGGGGCTGATGGCAGTGATCGCTACTGTGGCTGTTGCGTTAACACTCGGACTGGTCTTTATCGATCGACCACGCTGGCCGATCGCTGTCGTCTGGGGGGTTAGGTTGGGTTTGGTGATGTTCCTTGCTGGCAGCGTGGAAGGTGTGGTGATGATTACGCACACTGGTCATACCGTCGGCGCCGCTGATGGTCTGCAAGGATTGCCGTTGCTGAACTGGAGCCGAAAGCATGGCGATCTCCGAGTGGCGCACTTCTTCGCGCTACATGCGGTGCAAGCCTTTCCGCTGCTGGGATATCTGTTGAGTCGAATGCCTCTGGACGAGTGTCTACAAGTCGGCATGGTCTTCGCCGGAACAGCACTGTATACCGTGGCAGTCTGGCTACTGTTCCGTCAGGCGATGGCCGGCCAGCCTCTGCTTGGCTAAGATCGACGATGAAGTGGCGATGAGAGTAGATGCCTAGGGTCGGTTTGGAGAAGAGTGCATGACACCGGATCTTGTTTTTCGCATCGGGAATCAACTCGCTATCGTTGGCTAGCTTGCACTGATTTTTTGCTGGTCGGCTTCGATTTGTATCGACGATGCTCTGCAAGTACATCATCCCGGGTTTAATTGCGGTGGGCTATGCCATCGTTATAGCAACCCATTGGGCAGGCCATCAATGCGGAGTCGATTCGGTGGCAGCGGTCCAGCAACTCTTTAAAGATCCATGGCTCGTGACGGCGGCTGGTTACACTTTCTAGCAGATGATCTTTTCGTAGGAGCCTGGCAGGTCCGCGATGCGCAACGATCTGGAATCTCGTTTTGGTGGACAATCCCCTGCCTGGTCATGACATTCCCCTTCGGCCCAGTCGGCTTTCTTCTTCACCTCGTCTTGAAAACTGGGCGAGTTAAAGACCTGCCGCGATATGAAGGTACGGATCGTCGTTCCCGCAATGATGTGAATGACTCGCGACACTAAAACATTGGGTGGTCTAAAAGCGAAGACACTGTACATCGTTGATTTTCATAATAGCCTCGCAACGTCTCCACCCGCGGAGCCAGCGAGGGGGCCGGGAAGAGGGTATGAGGGTGCAGGGAGAAACTAAAGCGGTTTCTCCCTGCCGCGATTGTTAGCATTTGGAGAGGCGAAATGGCCCCGGAAGAATTCGGGGCCAGAGTAGATAAGGTTAGGCGGCTTTCTGCTTTTTGGAGAAAGGCTTTTTCTCGGCTGATTTGACGATTGCGGGAGCTTCTCTAGACTTGCTGGCTATCTTGGATTTCGATTGCTTGGATGGGCGTGGAGCGAATGCTGCCTCGGCTTCGGAAAGCAGGTCGGGGTCGGTGTCGCGGGGCAATCCCAGATGGTCGGTCAACGCAAGACGCAGGGCAAAGCTGGTTAGCTTTTCGTCTGCGGTGTTGCCAAGCGCAGCCAGTACGATCTCCTGCTCGGTCTGTTCGTGATTTTCATCGTCTCCGGCGAAGTGGCTGGCGACTTCCTCAAGGAAGCTGTACGGGTCGAGGTAGACCACCAATCGCAGAAACAAGCGGAGTTGCGTTGCAGTGAACACAGCGGGAGCCTGTTCGAGGATGCGGTCGAAGGTGGCTAGACGTGCCTTGCGGTGTTTTTCGCGGCGGGCTTGTTCGGCTTCGTACTCCTTCTGTTGACGCTCGTACTCGGCTTTGCGCTCCTCCTCTTTGCGCTCCTGTTCGGCTCTGTACTCGGCCACCCGCTCCTCGTGCTCGGCCTCGCGCTGTGCTGCCTCTTCCTCCGTCTCCTGTGCGGCGGCGGGTGCCATGATGGGCGGCGGGTCGGCGGCAACGCGGGCAGCTTCCCGCGGGTTGTGTACCGGGCAATCCGATTCAACGCAGACAGTGAGTGTGCGTCCGGAATGTTTGCCGAACACAATGAGGGCAGATTTGGTGTGACTGCATGGCGGCTCGGCGTCCGGGTTGTCGGGGATGTCGAGTTCGCGGTACTGGTGTTTTTGCAAGGCTCCGGGGTGCTGCTCCTTCGGCGCTCTCCATGCCGTTTCGATGGTGACCAACTCAGGCCGCGCCGCAATCTCGCGGTCGATCTGCGCCGTCACCTTCGCTTGGAAGCATGGCGCGTCAAGGCACTGGTCACCCTGCACGTCGGCAAACAGACTGGTATTGAAGCCGCTGCGCCGTGGGCAGGTGACGCAGGCTCCGGCAGTTGGGTTCAGGCTTGGGTCTTCCCGGTCGAACGGAGCGTCGGCAAGGTTCAAATAAAGATTGGTCTGAATCCACGCGCTGAGGTGCTTGGCCGGAAGTAGGTGAGCTTCCTTGTCCTGCCAGTCCTTGCGCCAGCAGTTGTCGAACGCATCGGCCTGATGCTCCTGCGGTAGACGCGCAATCAACGCTGCATGGCTGGCGGTGATGCGCTCTTGCTGGAATGCCTCTGCTACTGCGGGGATAAGCTGCAACAGACTCAGCCTCGCATAGATGTGGCTGGCACTCTTGCCGGACTTCTCGACCAACGAGGCAACTTCGTAGCCCGGAAGGTCAAGCAAGCTCTGAAAGCCTTGGGCCTCTTCGTAGGGGTGTATGTCTTCACGCTGCGAGTTCTCGACAAGCTGCCACTCAAGCGCCTGGGCATCCGTGAGTTCCTTGATGCGGGCGGGGAGTGAGAACTGTTCGGCAAGCTGTCCCGCACGGAAGCGCCTCGCACCTGCAACGATCTCGAAGGCGTTTTCTTTGGGACGCACGACGATGGGCTGGATAAGTCCGCCTGACCGGATAGACTCGGCCAGTTCTTCCAGCTTCATCTGGTCGAACGTCTTGCGTGGGTTGGTCTTGGATTCAAAAAGCTGGTCGATGGCGATGTATTGGAATTCGCTGCTGTTCTGCATGATGCGCTCCTTGGGCTGTGGATGGTGGTTGGTGGTTGGGGTTGTGAAGCGGACACGCTGCCCTGTCACCGCTTCGTAGGCGGGAAACTTGGTTTAGGCGTGTTGCTTTCGCTGCCGCTCGAAGGCATCTGCGAAGCCCTGCTGTCGCAGGTTCTTGTCCCACAGCTTGGCGAAGCGTTCATGCTCGGCGTGTAGCTGGGTGTGGTAGCAGTAATGAGCGTCGCGAATGAACCGGCTCCACTGCTCGATGCCCGCGTAATCGTTGCGCCAATAGAAGGGGTTGAGGTGTGCGCCCCCGGCAAAGCCAAGCTCGAAGCACATTTCGGGGTCGCGCATGGCATCGCCGTTCTGTTCTCCGTAGTGACAGACAGAGAGGGCGGGAAGCCCGCATGGGCCGGACTCGTCAGTGGCCTCGATGACCAACGCCATATAAGGCGGGTTTTCGATGTGAAGATGTAGGCCGTGGTGCCACCCTCCGGCCCTTTGCAGAATGTCGAGAATGGTTTTCATGCCGCAACCTCCGCGAGTGCTTCGTCGTTGGCGCGGTCGGCGTTATCGGTCTTTTCCTCGAAGGTCTCTCCGAGGATGCAATCGGCGGCTCGTTGTGCGTTCGCAGCGGCATGGACGATGAGGCGGTTATCCTCTTCCAGTTTGGAAATCCAGTTCTGGATGTAGGCGGTGGTGTTGCGGTCGGTGTGTTCGTTGGCAATGCCAGCGACAGCGCAGAGGAAGGCCGCGCCCATCTCGGCGACTAACTCTTCTTTGCTGTAAAGCTCATCCCCGAAGTGGTCGCCAAAGGTGCGGTTCAGGCGGCTTTCGTGGCCTGTGCTGTGGACTAACTCATGAAAGAGGGTGCTGTAGTAGTGGGCTGCATCCACAAAGCGGGAACGTGCGGGCATGTGTACGGAGTCGGTGCGGGGTCGATAGCAGGCGCGGCACTCGGTGGCGCTGGTCAGATGGAGAGCGGGGCGGCTCTCCCATCCGGTCACGATGGCTTCGCAGGTTTCGTCTTCATCAACTTCTGGCGCGTTGGTGGGCTGCGCGATCTCCGGCAGACTGAGGCCGTCGCACTGCTCGACGTTGAAGACGGTGTAATGGCAGAGAACGAAGGGGGTGTGCTCGTCTTCATCCGCCTTTGTGTCGTCCTTCGCAGCGTGGGGAAGCTGCTTGAAAAAGACGATGGGCGTTCCGCGTTCGCCTTTGCGGACGTTGCCTTTCAGCTCCTGCGCCTGTTTGAAGGTGAGCCAGAATGGAGAGCTGAAGTCGCTCGACCAAAGCAAGAGGATGTTGATACCCCGGTAAGGTTTGCCCGTATAGAAGTTGCGCGGGAAGGGGCCGCCCGTAAATCGCGGTGTGTTCCACGGCTTCTCCCACGGAATCACCCCGGCTTTGAGGCTGGAAATGATGCGGTCGGTAACGGTCTGATAGATAGTTGGCCTGTTGCTGGTGTTTGCTTTCCTCATGGTTATTACTCCCCTCGCGGTTGCTGTTGCTTTTGCTTGTCCGCTCGCAAAGCGGCGGCATGGGACATGCCGGACGCCTAAGTGGCGAACGCGGGGGTAGCAAACGGAAAGGCCTTCGAGCGGAGCTTTTTGGGGGGACCGCGCGCAGCGTGGGGGAGCCAAAACCCGGAGGGCGAATGGCCTTGCAGAGCGCGGGGGGCAGCGCCCCCTAGAGAGGCCTGCCTTCCTTATTCAGCGTGCGTAGCACGCAAACCTATCGGGGAGGGCGTTGCGGGAAGGAACGGCCCGCTAAGGAGGGTGGCGGAAGACGCGCATGCGGCTGGAGACAGGGAGGAGTGGAACTCCTCCCTGCAGAAAACTAAGCGACTATCCTTTAACGAAGTAGGTGTCTTGCGAAAGAGTGAGGAACGACCGATGTACTGTCCATATTGCGGAATCGATCACGACGACGCGACGACGATCCGTTCCATCGAACACATCGTGCCTTACGGCATCGGTGGCAGCGATAGCCTTACGATTCTGACCTGCGACAGGTCCAACAACGAACTCGGCTCGACCGTGGACGCACCGTTTATGTCCTCCTATGTGGTGCGGGCCAAACGATTCTTCTTGGGTCTTGAAAGCAACAAAGGCAATGCTCCGACGCTCGACCTCGGAGGAATCGGTTGGATCGGCGGCAAAGAAGTTCCGATCTCGTACATCATCTCTGGTGATACGAAAGAACTGAAGATTGGGAAGCCCAGCGTCATCAAGACCCCGAACGGTGATGGAACCGAGCATTGGGCGGTCTCCGGAGATCCTGCACAGGCACGGCAGATTTTGGAGGGGAAACTGCGAAAGCAGATGGCTCTCGGAAAGACCGTGAACCTGGAAGACGGTACACCGCTACGGTTAGAAGACCTCGACCGGATTTTAGCGGAACGGACGAAGACGATCTTGAATCCGTCGGTGCTGAAAACAACCCAACACGACTATCTGGAATTCGCTTGTTTCTTCGGGAAACTGGCTCTTGCGATGGGACACTTCCATCTCGGAGAGTCCTTCAGCCGGTCCGCGACCGGCGATCGGTTGCGGAAGAATATGAATGCCGAGACGATGGAGGAGGTGACTCCCTACGGACACATCTGGCCCGAGACAGAGCCCGTGCAAGGTGCATTGAACATGATCGCGAAGGAAGACCATCACACTCTGGTCATCATGGACGACGAGGTGCCGACGCTGCTGGTCAGCCTATTTGGGGAGATAGGCGCGTTGATTCCACTGGGCGAGGCACCGGTTGGCCGATTGCCGACATTCTCAGACAGAGGAATGGTATGGCGCATCGGGCTGCCAACGCGGGTACTACGCAGGCTAACAATTCTGGAGATGGTCGAGGAAAGGCTGGCGCCGCTGCGGGAACCAATCCGCGAATAGCTAGATAGGATTGGCCAACGAGGTGTAGTTCTTAAGCACTTGAGGCTGCCCACCCTCATCAAGCGTCAACTTGGCTTCGAGACTTGTCCTAACGCCAAAGCATGCATTGAAGTTTGAGCCATCCTCGAAGTCGATGGAAATCTCGGGGCCATCTCTACCGTCTTCAAACAAAGTGACCGCCCGGACGACTTTCCCGGCAAGGTCTTTACATTCGATCATCGGCACCCTCCGCAGCCAATCGAAAACAACTTAGCACAGGGCGTTAGCGCCTGGATGCACCGAAGAATATCACACTCATCGTGTGTAGACTCATAGTGGTCAACGACCAAGCATTAGGGAGTGCCCAAAGCTTCCCCTAAGTCGCTCTTCGGAAAAGCCATACGCGCGTTGCGCGAGGAGCGCGGGTACTCCCAAGAAGAACTCGCGGAGCGAGCCGGTCTTCATCGGAACTATGTAGGCGGTGTCGAACGGGGCGAACGCAATGTGGCGCTGGAGAACATCGTGAAACTCGCCGCCGCGCTCTCCGTGCGAACTCACGATCTCTTTGACTCATTGCCTTGAGAACGTGGTTGCTGTACGGTCCACGCCTCGGTACTGCCAGTGCAAACGGAAACGCAACCGCTACATCCATCTAGGGTTTGCTTTGCATCGATCAGGGTCTTTACACTCAAGGTTCAATGCCAACGATGAAACCGACGAAATCCGAGAAAGCGCTAGCCAAAAAAATTCAACAGCTGCAGGCTGACTCCTCTGGCGAGCGCAATCTCTACCCGATAATCCGTGATCTGATGGTTAACGTTTCATTCGGAATTGGTTTGAGACCAGATCAGGTAGTCGTAGACTCTGCGATGGTTGGCGGTCGAGACATTCCGGATCTGACTGTTTTCAGCACAATCCATGGGAAACCTATCAAGACGCCAGATCATGCTTATGCGGTTGTTGAGGTCAAGCGTGGATCGGAACTGAATGGCAGTTGGAAAGACATACACGCCGAGAAAAAGAAGTACGTAACGGCGGGAACCCGATGGTTTTATCTCCTTGACCAGGAACGCGTCTACAAATGGGAGACGCCTCAGTCTGATACACCCGAGATATTTGACTGGGACACACTGACGGAAGAAAACGAATTCCTCAAGTGCTTCGGAGTTCTGCGACCCGATCGTGTCGCCCTAGAGCAACAGCTCGTTGAATTCCGTGAGGGGAAGACGGCCTTTGCTTATCAATCGATTGCCGAACTGGGGAAACACCAGTTCACCGAAACGATTCGAGATATTGCCGGCATCCTTGGCTCTGCTGTAGCTAAGCTCGTGGAAACGAAAGTGATTCCGGACTTGACCGTCGCGAAGTCGTTGGTAAGCGCCATGGAGAAGGATTGGGGCGCGGCGGTGTTTGATTGGGACTCGCTAGGTTTTCCCATTGAGTTTGCGAATATTGCGGACGAGAACGTTGCCGCCACCCTTTCAGCGGAGGATATCTCAATATATCCCGAGGCGCACGATCGTTTTGCAATAGAAA
The DNA here is from genome assembly GCA_964658635.1 of Lichenicola sp. Classification (GTDB taxonomy): domain Bacteria; phylum Acidobacteriota; class Terriglobia; order Terriglobales; family Acidobacteriaceae; genus Edaphobacter. The sequence continues at coordinate 42,362 of CAZZZP010000016.1, forward strand.
TCGATCGATATCTCTATGCGCTTCGTATCGAAATGCATCTTCTCGGGGAATATGCGGCGCGAATGGGGATGGCGTCTGACATTTCTCTTCTGAAGCCGCGGAAAACGAAAAACAAGTTTACGGATAGCGGCAAGGCTGTCGAATCCTTCATTTATGAGACAGCTTCGCTGGTTATGTCACGGATGCTGATGATCCGATTCTCAGAAGATCACGGCTTCCTCAAGCGCTACATCAGCAACGGTGGAGTGGAGGTTTTTGTCCGCTATGCTGATTACTACTCTAAGCCGATGCAGGCTCTCCTGAAGGAGACGTACAAGCAGTCTGCTGAGCTCTACCGCACTCTGTTTGATCAGAACATCCTCGATTGGATTCTCGAATCCAACGATACACAAGTCAGTGACGCTCTCTTGCACGCGATGTATCTCCTTTCGAGATGGAACTTCAAGGAGATACACGGAGACATCCTCTCGGGTGTCTACGATCATTACCTTGAGGTCGGAAAGCGACGCGCATTAGGTGAAGTCTTTACTCGTCCCGAAATAGCGCGGTACATGCTGGAGAAGTGTGAGTACAATTCAACCAAAACCGTGCTTGATCCTGCATGTGGGACAGGCACGTTCTTGGTTGAAGCCCTTAACCAGGATGTGTCGCGATTACGCTCCGCTGGAATGCTCACGGAACAGACTGTGACCAAGACGCTACGAAGGCTATTCGGATTAGACATTAGCTCTTTTTCTGTCTCCCTAGCTCAGATTCAGCTTCTCTGGCACAACATGGACCTTTTTGCCGGAAAGACTCCTGCAGAAATTCGAGAACTGGCGTCTCTTCTCGTTCCTGCAATTCAAGTGCAAGGTGGTCATTCTTCGCTTGATACGCTAGGTGTCCCGTTGATCGGTGGCGCCAATACAAAAGCGGCTCAAGCTGGATTGCAATTCCTTACAGTCTCTACCGAGCAGCGTCGAAAAAGAGTTGCGCGAGTCTCGCGCCGTTTTCGTCAAGTCGTTCAAGGGACATACGACATCGTCATCGGTAACCCTCCTTATGTGCGGCCACATCGTTCGACGCTAGATGCACAAACTTTAGAGGCATACGACGAGGTTGCTCACGGACAGTTCGATCTCTACATCCCGTTCTTGTATCGCGCGATGCGGGGTTGGGTCAAACCAAATGGCCGAATCGCCTTCATCGTTCCTATGGGAGTTTTGGAGGCCTCCTACGCGAGCGCATTGAGGGGGGTAATGAACGAGTTCAAACTTCTTGAAATCGTCGATATGGAAGCGTTGCGGAAAAAAACATTCAGGGGTATAAAGCGACCTACGATCATCTTCGTCTTGGAAAATAGTCCCGGATCGGCAGACGATTCCGTCACGATGACGACTCTCTCGATGACATCTTATGTGACTTCATCCGATACGATTGATTTTTCGTCTGCGTCGCGTTCTATTGTGCCGAGACGGGACCTCTCAGAGAATGCATACTTGCCGCCGTTGGCGGACAGTCAGCTTTGGATGACGGATGTCACGACCGAAGCTACGCCCGCGATACTCCCTAAGGTATCGGCCTCAGACACAAGCGTGCTGAAGAAGCTGGCAGCTGCGCCTCGGCTCGGAAGCATCGTAGCGGTCGTCTACAAACAGCGAGGACAACGTCTTGTAGGAACGGCCCAAGCAAACGCAGTGCGGGAGACTCCAGAAAATAGCAAGGCGTCAGATTGGGAGCCGTACCTAATGCTTGCATACGGAATCAAGTTGGGCGGCAGCGAAGCTTTGGCCGAGACTGGTATTCCAATCTACAAAGGTCAAAACATCTTTCCATCGGGAATCCTTGGAGAGCCGATGGGCAATTGGAACGTAAAAACCTCAAAGGTAGACTCTTTGCGGCTCTATGCCTATCGGCATTTGTTTGACCATTCCAAGTTATACGCAATCCGGAATGTCTCTCAGCTTCCCTCTGCCTGCCCAGCTCCGGAGGCTGTGGTTTTTCAAAATACGGCTCAGCTAGTGCAGCTCAGCGAAGATTTTCCATTGCACATTTATTTGTTGTCTCGTATCCCACAGTGGTTCGCAGCAAAGGTACTGCGTACGAGCATCATTGAAGATCTTTTTACGACCTGGGTGAAAAGGAATCTTGTTTTAATACCCATTCCCTACAAACGCGAACCGGAGGACATCTTAAGGCTGAAGCAAGCTGGAGAACAACTCTTGACGAGCGATAAGAATCTTGCGAATGCTCATCGACATGTCGATTACTTGATCGCCGGAGCGGAGAAGAAGACTCTCTTCGAACTTTTTGCGGAAAACGATCTCATTGTGGCTGGCGCCGATCTTACAGGCGCGGGTGCGGGAGCAAACGTGACCTCTATCCATGAAGTGGGAGAGTACTTGGAGAGCAACGAGTTATTCTTCCGTATCAAAATTCCTAATGATGACCTTCGTCGGTATGTCGCTTACCAATTGGACCGCCTCATCGAAGGCGAAGACATTGTCCTGAATGTTGAGCTTCTTGGAGCAATCCAGATTCCAGCAGAACTCGGAGAAGTGGTCACGGCGATACGCCTGGTGCAGGAGAAGAATGAAGCGGAGGCATTCGAGGAAGCTCAGCTGAAGTTGGATGCCATCGTAGCTGAATTATTTGGACTGTCGGACCAAGACCTGGCCTATGTCACCTCTGAAATGTTGACGGATGGATTCCTCAAGCAGCTAAGGCCCAACTACGAACATCGTGGAATACGAGTTCAACCGTACGCCGATCATAGCCAGGATGATCGTTATGCCTAATTGGCAATCCAAACACGAGCATTCAGAATCCTGCCATTCGATGATTCGCTCGCAATCGTCGCGACGCATGCGTAGCAAACTCCGCTGGCTAAGTCTTGCGTGCGAAGGCGAATTGATGGCTGACAAAACCTAAGCCTGTCACCGCAAATGACGAATGACAAGCCACAGCATGACGATCAACAAGGCAGCATGGCTGCTGACCAAATAGGCCAAGATGAAGTCGGCGCTGCTCCATCCGGACGCCGAACTCAAAAATTGATTGGCTGCGATCACCGTCGCGCTGGGTTGCCATGAACCGGTGACGGTGATCGGAATGCCCGGCGGCCCGGGCGAGGCTCCCTGAAAGAATTGATCGAATACGCGCTTTAGCTGCTGGGTGAGGAGATTCACGCTCTTTACAAAGCTCTCGTAACGGGAGAACCCCATAAAAAACGTGCCCACAACACCGAGCACGACCAGAATCTCAACGCTTCCGCGGTTCAGGCGGACATTCAGGACCTCGAAGTCTGTGCCGAGTGTCTCTCCGACCTGCGCCCGGATCTCGTCTTCCAGCCGCTTATGTCGTTCGGACGCGAACCGGTAGAGGAAACCTTCGTCGTCTCCGTCTGTCTCTACCGTGAATTGCAGATACCCGACCATCCCGTAGATGGGGGCCGTTATTTTTCCAAAGATCGCCATACTTGATGCCGCTCATTATAGCGACACGTTAGCGCTTCTGAATCCGCCACACGAACCCACGGTTATATCCGAACCGATCTGACCACAAAATGTGGCTGACCTCCTTGAACACACCGGCGGCGTCAAAGACGCCTTTGTCGAAGGCGTAGATAAGAATCACATGGCCGTTCGTCGGATCGTCCTTGCGATACATGGCCACCAGGCGATGGTTCTCGTGAAACTTACCAAAGCCTTCCGGGCCCGCGACGTCCACGGTGTAACCGTTCTCTTCGAGAGTGAGTATGATCTCCTCGGGCACGCTGGGATTGCGGCCAGCAGTTCGGAACCAAGCAAGCAAAGTTTCCTGGGGCAAGTCCAGCATCCGCACCAAGGAATCGATGGCGCATGTTCCAGCCATGGTAATGGGCTCCCAGACTTCCCACTCCCAGATCATCGCCAGCGCCGCTTCCTTCACTTCAGGCGTGACGTCGATCGGCTGCGCGTTCACTTCCGTCAGGCCCAAGCCGTTCAATGAACTTGGAGCCACCTCCGAAAAACGAGGCGCGGCAAAGGTGCCGTCAACCCAGAGGAGGCGCGACGACTCGTCGCCTAACGAAGAGAGACTGACGAGCCATCCCTTCTCATACTCCCAACCAACAAACCCGAATCCATCAAAGATGCCCGTGCGCTCCTTCTGCTCGGCGACCGCGCGGATGGTTTGCTTCATCGTTCCTCCCTCAAGGTGGGCCGGGCCGGGCGCTATGACGACCGCCTGTGAACCCAACCGCCTTTCAACTTCACATTGGCGAGCACGCCATATTCCGGAAAGACCACCTGGAAGGCCTCGGGAGTGATGGCCACAAGAGTGGCTTTGAGCTCGTCTTGCCCGCCATAACCGCCGGCCTCAAGGGCCGGCAAGAACTTCTCTAACTGTTCCTGGACGGAGATCTGCAGCTGCTCAGCGTCCGACCACAACATATCCGCCCGCCGAACCGCCTCGGCAGAAGTTCCAGAGCTGGCGACGCCGCCACCAATCGCCATGTATACCGTGCCATCCGCCGTAGTCGTAGCCGTCTGCATATTCACTTTGCGAAGGTTCCGGCGCTGCTCTTCGGTCAGCGGCTCACCCTGAATCCCACGAATGCGGTAACTCTTGATCGTCTCCGGCCAGTTGCGATGCAGGCTTTCGAGAACGCTGGTTTGTTCCCAGTCACCGTGCGTGTAGACATTGATGGCATAGAAGTCGTCGTCTGTGATGCGGGCGAAGAGGACCGGCCCGCTGCGCTCGACCAGAGCCGGATCGCGTGAAGAAGGCGCGGTACCCAGATGCAGATGATGTACGTTCCACTCATTGAGGAGACCGTCCAGCGTGCCCAGCCTCGCGTGGCCTTTGCTCAGATGCGGCCGCAAATCTTCGCCGTCCGCCACCTTCTTCTGCAACTGTTCCCATCCAGCTTGATACTCCGGCGGATAGGTGAAATCATCGGCGATCCATATCTTCCGTGGCAGCATCGCCGGTCGGCGGCGCAGCGCATCGAAATATGCAGTGAGCACATCGTCGTCGGAGATGGCCGCGACCGCTGTGCCCCAATCCGCCGTCAGATGCTGCCGGGCCATGGCCTGCAAATCCGCGCGAAAGTCAGCAACCAACGTTGTCATGCGGTTTTCCTCAATTCCTACTTCTATTCGAACAGATCGCGCCGTGCGACACACCGCATCGCCACCGCACCTGTGGAGAAACAGACTTTTCAATGCAAGCCCGTCGGGTGGTCAGGCAAAGAAGCGCAGCCGTGAGGCTGCGCCACTGCCGAGGGTGGGGAGACGGGCGTCTTCTATACAGGCTCTGAGGAGACGGGCGCATTCTGCGCTTCATCCAGCTTGTGCGCCAGAAGCGACGCCAGAAAGAGGAAGTGGATGCACCGCGCCGCATCGATTTCGACGAAGCCGTGGGCCTTCGGATTGCGAACGGCCATCATCGTCCCGGCGAAGATTTGCAGGTATCCCTGCTGCATCGACATTCCGGTCTCGGTGTCGCCGGCGGCGAAGATTAAATAGGGCTGGTTTGGGTTGAAGGCTTTCGTCATCAATGGCGCCCCATCCAGGTTTAGACCGGTCCGGCTCTTGATCTGGAGGGTGATGACTTTGAGCGCGGCGAGAACGGCTTCGGCATAGAATCTGGCTCGGAATCGTCTTCGTGCTTCGGGCACGATACTCGGATGCAGCAGCATCCAGAAGTCGTGCCCGCTGTCCTCGTCGGAATACTCGTCCAGAAACTCGTCGTCGTATCCAACCGACTGCAACATTTCGAAGGGCACCATCATGGACTTCGGGATAGCTTCGCGTGCGAAGCGGGCGCGTTGTGCCCAGTCTCGCCCCGGCTCCTTGAGATCGATGACATGCTCTCCGACACAGCAACTTTCGACACGCAGTCGGTCTTCGGACAACTTCGGGGGCGAGAGTATCCCGAAGTCCTGCGCCAGATACAGACCCAGTACGATGCCTTCCCCGTCCAACGGCTCTCTCAGTGTCGCGGCCTTTTCCAATAGGACATCCGGCGTATACGAGACACCTTTGCCTTCCGTCCGGAAGAGATGCCGCAAGATGCGGGCAGTGGACGTAAACGCCACTTCTGCTTGGAGATAAAACTCGTCCTCGGACGGCAGCACCGCGAAAGAACCCGAGCATGGCAGGTATTGCTCTTGATCGAGCGGTGACCGGATGCACAGTCCACGAGTCTCCATCTCGGAGAGCAGGTTGGTGATCTCAAAGCGCACCATGAGGTCATGCCGGCTTGTCGACCGGTGTTCGTTCAGGAAGTTGGCACAGATATCTCGGGCGACCTCGACGACGATCTGCTCTTGCGTCATGTTGTCTATTGTCGCTAAACGGCAGGAAAAAATGCGGAGAATCTGACTCCGGGAACGGCTCTCTGAGAAGTGACTGAATACGCGAAGCTGATGAAGGCAAGCGAGGAGCATGACTCCGCCGCGAGAAGAAGAAATCTAAGATAGAGATATGGGCTACATTCCTGGCACAAAGATCAAGACGCTCGAACTCCCGCCGGACCCTCCGGGCGACGAGGATCCGTGTTGGTGCAGGTCGCAAGTGCCGTACGGAAAGTGTCACAAGCATCGGCACGAGATGCAGCCGGAGTCTAGGTGGACGATTCTGAAGCGGGTGCGCAAATTGATGGACACGTCGTATTGCAGCCATCCCGACGCGTCCCCGGCAACGTGTACAGGCCGCATTGTCAAGGCACACTCGCTCCAGAGGTCAGTCTCCTTGTCCCGGCTGGCGGTGGATGGTCATGTGTATGGGCTGGATGCTAAGGGTATGCCCGATGATCGCGGGATCTTTCCGTTTGTTCGGATTGGCCTGGCAAGAGCTGCATTCGCTTGATGCAGAGCTTGGATCGATTCTCGAACGATGACGTTGCCGATGCCTTGATCAGAATGACCTTTGAGCATTTCGAGAATACCTTCGCAGACCCGCGCTGGTGGGAATCGCTGACACCGCGGGAGCGCGATGCTCTCGAACGGCGGACGGGGAAAGCCGCAGGTCAGGAAAACAGAGACCGTGGCTGCCTGAAGGAGGACGGACTGCGCGTGGCGCGCTGGAAGATCGTCGCAAGGCAGTGGCTATAGCAACCCGGAGGGAGATTGCCTGCAGTTTTCTAGCGAAAATAGTGGCGGGCGACACGGGCGAATACAAGGCGAATATGAAACAATGGGAAATTATGCCGGAGTCTGCAGCACGATACCAATACTGCGCGGAGTGAACAAGTTTTAGGTCAGAGCCATTTTCTATGACAAACCCAGCATCCAGCGGCGGGGCAGGTCCGGTCTTCGAGGCCAAGGTAGGGGCGAGCTACCTCCTCTCGATGCTGCTTGAGGTGGAAGCTCGGGGACTACCGGGATGCCGCATGGAAAGTGTCCGCCTGCAACGAGCAGAAGAGGGCTTTCCCCTTGACGACATTGTGGTCCATGGAGTCAGCCGAGAGGGAGTGACCGCGAGTATTGAAATCCAGGTGAAACGGACTCTCACCTTCACCGCGTCAGACAACGAATTCAAGGATGTGGTTCGACAGATCGGAGCGGCTGTTTCTGGGGAAGGTCCGGGTGAGAGCCAGCATGGGTTTGGGATCGCGATTGGTCGTACGCGCCAAAGTAAAGAGCCTTTCTATCAGGATGTTTTGAAGTGGGCCAGGAACCTCGAAGATGCTGTTGCCTTCCGCAGCAGGCTGGAGCGGCCGGGTGCGGCGAATGATACGATGCGTAACTTCGTCGCTATCTTCAGCGCAAATCTGTTCGAGGCCGGTTTTGCGAACCATGATGAGACGGTCTGGAGAATCCTCAGGCGGACTCAAATCCTGCAATCCGACTTCGATTCGGAAGCGTCCGCAACGAATGAGTTGATGCGCGAGCGATGCCTTCGAGCACTGAGCGGCAGTGATGCGCGCGACGCTGAGAACCTCTGGTCTCGTCTGACTACGTTGGCTTTCGACATGGCTTCGGTGGGCGGTAGCCGGACCCGCGCTGAACTCGTGGAAGAATTGCAACCGTCTTTTCGCTTGGCAGGAAGTCGATCAAACGTCTATGCGATGGAGGCTTTGTTTGAGGAGTCAGAGCGAGCTATCGCAGGATTTGACAATACCGTTGGCGGGATCACGCTCGAACGCGAATCACGAATGGATGCGATTCGCGAAGCGTTGGACCAAAGCCGCTATGTAGAGATTAGAGGGGACGCCGGCGTTGGCAAATCCGGTCTTCTCCATGGCCTTGCAGCAAGCCTAGAGACTGAGGCGCGCTTTCTCGTCTTCACACCGAATCGGGTTACAGAACGTGGTTGGTTGTCCCTCAAGACAACGATTGCCTACGACGGCGATGGACGCGATTTGATGAACGAACTTTCGCTGAGTGGGGCGGGCATTCTTTTTGTAGATAACCTTGATTTCTATAGCCCGACAGAACAAGAGACGATCAAGGATCTGTTGGTCTTTGCGGCGCGGCATCCGACGATGCGTGTCGTCGCAACGGCTCGGACGGACTTTGGGCAAGTCGAGCCGACGTGGATACCACGAGAGGCGTTGACGCGGTTTGGACCTACCGTGACGATGCAACTGAGTGAACTCGACGAGAGCGAGCTCGATGAACTGCGACTCGCAGCTCCGAAGCTAAGGTCGTTGCTCTCGGATACCCATCCGGCCAAGAAAATAGTAAGGAATCTTTTCCGTCTTTCCCGGCTTTCCGCTCGGAACGTAGATGACCCGTGGCCTGCCACCGAAACACAGATGGCGAGGCAATGGTGGGAAACCGCTGACGGCCATGTGGATTCTGAGCTCCGCGAACGCGCACGCGTCCTCGTCAAGCTCGCGAGACACTTTCTGTTCTCCTCGGAATCATTCGACAGCTCCGCTGAAGCATCCGGCATTATTGATGCGCTTTTGCGTAGCGGAACCCTGCGGGAGTTCGGCAGAGACCGCATAACCTTTCGCCACGATGTTCTTCGAGAATGGGCGATTGCGAATCTCCTGTATGAGGAGAGAGGATTTCAATCGGTCCCTGATCTTTCGGTGCGAGCATACCCCGATCAAATGCGCGGAGCGGAATTAGCAGCGCGCATGGCGCTGGAGGAGCCAGAAGGGATTTCCCGGTGGAAGGAGCTCATCGGATCATTGGCCACATCGCACGAAACCTGGCGGAGATCTGTCGTTTTGGCTGTCGTCCGCGCGGAAGACTCCGTTCGCACTCTGGTCAGTGTGTCCCTCGCATTGCTGGAGAACGATGGCAGTCTCCTGAGAGAGTTGATCCGCTATGTGTTAGCGGTCGAGTTCGAGTCGGGCTCGCAACGTTTGAAGGATGCAGGCATCACGCTGGGGAAGATCCCCGACGGCTGGAAAGTCCCGCGGAGTCGTTCTGTCGGCAGTTTGATCGTCTGGTTGACGAATATTGTGTCCTATCTTCCTGTACCTGCCATTCCAGACGTCGTCAAATTGTTCTCTACCTACATCATGGGAGTGGTTGGAAGCGACTGGCTGACACCCCGCCTGCTTCCATTGCTCCTCGATTGGTTGCTCTTGATTGAGGCAGAGCACGACGCTGATCCCTATGGATTCAGAAACCATATTTTCGATGGCAAGCTGAGCCAAGCGGAAATAAAGATTGTCGAGGACGAATGTAGAACGACTTTTCTCTTCTTCTGCAAGCAGACACCAGAGCTAGCGGTCAGGTATCTCCTGTCGTTTGCCGGCCGGGAGCATCGCGATGAGATACGCATCGACGTACTGAAGACCAAAGGGACTTTGTCCCAAGCGGCGCCGAAAGAGTTCGCAGATTTTGCACTGGAGACATTGATCCCAAAGAAGGAACCACGGCGAAGGAGGGGTGGCGATCATCTGCCGGATCGTCCCTTCGAGTTCATTGACGTCAAGTTCACTCCTTCGAGTCCCTCTCAAGGTCCATTTCTTGACCTGCTCATTCACGCGCCGTCCGAGGGACTACGGTTAGTTCGCGGAATTCTGCTGCATGAGATCAGTTTTTACCGTGGCGACAAAGAGGATACAAACGCCATCGTCGTGTATCGCGGTGGACAGTCCGAATCATACAAATGGGCGGAGTTTTACACATGGTCGCGGGATTATGGCAGCTCATCAGGGCTTGTTGTCTCAGCTTTGATGGCGCTCGAAGCGTGGGCTCATCGCAGAATCGAGGACGGGGAAGATATCAAGACCGTTATTACGGATGTTTCAGGACCTCTCCAAAGTGGCGAACGATCAAGCGCCCTTCTCTTGGTGGTGACAGATATTCTTATCTCTCACTGGCCCGCTTCCGTAAGCGCAGCAATCCCGTTTGTTGGCTGTCCTGAATTGCTCTGCCTCGATCGCACACGTCCCGGGCATGACAATTTCGAATTTCCCGACTTGTTCGGCCTCAAAGACATCCAAACGGAGCCGGTGGGGCTGGTATCGACGCAAGACCTGAAGCGGCGAGCATCGCGCAGGGCAAGTCTTTATGATTTGCTTGCACCTTACACCTTCCATAACCAAGAATATCGACCAATCCTGGAAAACACTCTCGCCGTTGCGAGCGGGCGACTGGGGCGGCCAGCAAAGGATTCGGATCTCGGTGATCCGAGAATGATGGCCATACACGCCCTGAATGTCCTCAACCGCTCGAATTGGAACGAGCTAAAGGACGAGAATGGAAATCCCACGGGAAAGTTCGAATACCAAGCTCCACAGGGCGAACGGCAGCAGATGGAGCCAATCCAAAAAGAGGCTGCTCCTCGCTTAGAAGAACATTCGCTCAGAACGGCGATCCTCAATGAGCTTTACGTGACTCCTGAAACCGCAGAGGAATTCTTGACCCTATCTCTCGATTGGGCGAAGAAGCACGAAGGCGCGTTAGATTCAAAACCTGACTTTGATTGGGACGGCAACTATTTAACGATGTTGGAGGCTGTTGTCAGCGTCGCCACTCTGATGGCGCGTAACGGTTCTGCCGAGCTGCTGGAGAAAGAGGGGGCCTGGGTACGCAGCATCTTTGACAGAGCCTACGAGGGCAGAATCGATCCTGTCTTCTCTCAACGTGAGGGCCTCAGATTCAATCCCCAGGCAATAGCCTTCGTAGGACAAAGCTTCCTGCTGGAGCGTTCGCGGCAACAGGATGACGACGCGCGGCTGCTCCGATTCGTGGCCTCTGCAAGCTATGCTCCTCCACACGGCTATCGAGCAATCCTCGCATTATTGTTTCGGCTCAATGTACGGTGGCTTCCTTGCATCATGCGTTGTGCCTTCGAGGCATCTGTTCTCGCCGTCGAATCGTGGAATGACTCTGAAGAAGAGAAATTGGCGCATCGAGTTGCCTTCGATGCGCGGATCAGTGCGCGGATTGACACAGAGCTTGTCTGGTTGCGAGGACAAGGCCCCGAACCGGCCTGGCCCAAATTCCCGACCAAGCGCGCAACGCCGAGACGCCGCGGCATCGGGCGGAAACCGCCCGATGCCACTGCGATCGCCAACGCTGATGAGGTACAGGAGCGTGTGAACTATCATTTGGCCGCACTTTGGCTGGGTCAGCACAAACAATTCTTTCGAGGGGTTGAGGCACCTTCCTGGATGATGGACATCGCCACAACGTATGTCGAGTGGACCCTGCTCGCGAATGGAAAGGGAGAAGACAAGACGGAACGCTTTGATCGAGGTCCATCTGAATGGAACAGCGTCTTTTGGGAGCTGCTGCCGAGATGTCTGGGACACCGGGAAGCTACAGCCCTTTGGGAGTATCTTGAAACTCTCTTCAACGATCTTCCCGAGGAGCCTCTCATGAGCTGTCTCTCGACATTCATACGAAGCGCCGATGTCGTGCATTTCGACGATCATATGCTTTCGGTATCGCAGTTGCTTACTATCCGGACCTATGCCTTGGAGCGCATTAAGACGACGAGACTGTTTTTATGGAATCACGACAGAGCCGAAACGTCGGTGACTACGGATATGACCGACATTCTTGCAACGCTTTGCTTCAACACCTACAACCCATTCCAGCCTTCAAAATGCTATGTGCCGTCCGGTCTGGTTGCGAGCATCGACCCGTTCCTGCCGTTGCTGGAGAAATTCATTGAGAGTTGGCGATCTCCCTTCGTAACCTTGATGTACCTCAACTTGTTCGAAATCGCTCCGCGTCGAGAGCAACTTTGCTTCGTTGTGGGATGCGCCGAAAAATGGCTTGAACGCTTTCCCCAAGACAATAAATTTTGGATTGAATGGAGCGTCGGGCAAAGAATATCGCTGGTTCTGAGGAAGATCTTTGAAGACTCGCCGACCGCCTTTGTCGAAGAGACAATACGGGAGCGGATCGATTCTGTCATTAGTCGGCTTGTTGGCCTGGGCGTCCCAGATGCGCATGAACTGGAGCAAAGACTCTACCGGACGAATACCTGAAGACCGACGGGAGCACCAGGAAAGGTTTACGATTGCAGGTTGCATCGGGACAAAATTCTCCTTACGACTGCACTCAGAATCCCTGCATCATCTCGATGGCAGAGGTCTTCGTTACCGCCTGACTTAGGCTGGCCGTTAGGGATGAAGCGGCATTGGTAAAGATCTGTGCTTCCTGTGCGGCACGCGAGATGGAAACATACGCGAAGCGAGGGTTTATCAGCTCTGGGTGGGCGTTTGTGTCGATATTCACCAAGACCCGCTCCGCTGTGAGTCCTTGAGAGCTGTGACTGGTGACAGCATAGCCGTGGTCGAAGTGCCGCATTTGCTGGGTGTTGAACATGACGGATTTCCCGTTGTCCATCTTCACGAGGAGCTGGCCGTCTTTGTCGATCTGTTGAACCGTGCCAAGGTCGCGGTTAGCAACGCCTAACTCTTTAGACGGCGCGGTGAATCCCAAACGATCGCCAACCGCAAACTCCCGCTCCAATTCGCGGTAGACATTCACGCCATAGAGCCGCGCGGGGTTGTAGGTGACGGTGGCTCCGTCTTCTTTCTGAACGGTCAGCAGGTTGTCTTTGGGCTGGGTAGCGACAACCTTCGTATAGCTTTGTCTCTCGATTCCGATGTCTTGGCTGCCACGCGGATAGTAGAGAACGTCATCTACGGCGTAGCGAGCAGCCCAGGTCCTATCGGCACCGGTCATGTCCGAACGGGGGGCGAGTACGCGCACCGCGTGGTCCTCCGAGGCGACTTTGCCAAGAGCCTGCAATTCGGAACGCACCGCCTGATTGATCTGACGGCGCGAGGCATTATCGGGGGAAACAACGATGGTGTTTTCCGGGCTGGCGGCGTAGCTCCGCGCAATCGACGCGATGCGCTGTTGCGGGTCCGCAATCTCGGTAACGCGGCCCTGCTGTTCCAGGAGCGCCACCCCCTCGGCGATTTCGCCACGCGACAAATGCTCGACGGCCTTCAATAGATCGGGGGCCTCTCGTTGGCGGACGATCTGGTCAAGCTGTGCCGTCCTCATCCCGGCATTCACCAACTGCTCGAACGGCTTGCCAGCTTCGACCCCCTGATGCTGTCGGGTATCTCCAATAAGCAACACACGGTCGCCGGATTCCAGCTTCGCGAGGAAGTCTCGCACCTGTTTGGTGCTGGCGAGACTGGATTCATCGACCATGTACAGATGGCGGTCGGGGTTCGGCTGGCGGGCGCGAACCAGGAAGCCCTGTAAGGTATCGGCGGAGATCCCGGCATCGCGGAGCTGGTTCGCGGCGCGGGAGGTCGGGGCGAAGCCTTCGACGACATACCCGCGCTGTTCTGCTGCTTGGCGGACCGATTTCAAAAGGGTCGTTTTGCCTACACCGGCCCGCCCCTCCAGCCCTTGCACCACATCGCGCGAGGTCAAAATCTCTTCAGTGGCGGCCCGCTGTCCGGCGTTCAAATGCTGCTGCTTTTCTGTGTGGGCGACAGCGGCCTGGATAGACATGATCTGTTCGGCACGTCCGTGGCCTTGCTGCATCCGGCGCAGAATTTCTTTCTCGGTGCGTATCGTCTCTGCGGTGGTGAACTGCCGCCCGGTCTCGTGTTTCTGTCCGGGGACAAGCTCGAACTCGCCGGAGGCAATGCGCGACTCGAAGCTGGCCCGAACTTCGGCATAGGTGACTTCACTCATTCCGCGGCGCAGGGCGTCGCGAAAGAGGTCGCGTTCATCGGTGACGGCTTCGCGCTCGAAGCTGCGCTCGCGGGCAAAGGTGACCGCTTCGCGGGCGACTTTCTGCGCAGTTTCGGGAGTGCGTTCGGCGGTATGCGTGCGCGCTCGCTCCTGGGCCTCAGCCACAACTTGATCGGGCTGGTTACCGTACTCCGCGGCAAGCTGCCGATGGGCGGCAAGCACCTCGGCGGGCGTCTGCATGAGTTTTTCGCTGCGGCTGGCGTGCGCCGCGATATCCGCCGCTTCATATCCGTGGAGGCCGTGCTTTTCCATGCGCTCGCGTATCTGATCGCGGCGTGCGCTAGAGGCGTCGAGATACTCCAATGTGTATCCCTTGATCTCAGGCGCTCCGCTTCTACCGGCTTCGATTTCATAGCCAAGATTCCGAAGTCGATACGTCAGTTCTGATTGATATACAGCAGTGGCGAACTGCTGAGAATCGAAGTAGCCGTGCTCTTGGAGCGCTCGGGTTTGCCCGTTCTCGCGCTGGGTGACATTGAAGATGACAGCGTGGGTGTGGAGCTGCGGCGCGGCATAGCCGTCAACTGGACGGGCAGTGTCGTGCTCGAATTTAGCAACGACGAACTGCCCGGTGGTTTCGGCTGGGTGGTTTCCGCCAAGCCGTGCTTGCGTGTAGCGTTCCAACTCCGTTAACGCGATCGTCACGGCCTCGGAGTGCGCTGTTCGTATTCGTTCATCGCCGCCTACTAGAGCGGTCAGCGACACCGACTTTGGCGGCGAAAAGGTAGCATCCCAACCTGCGCGATGTTGTACGGAGTTAACGGTCTTGCCATCGGCGTTTGCGTACTCAAAGGACTGCCGGTGCATGACAAGCTGTTCGGCAGTATACGGATGTTGCCCTTCAGAGAGACGTTGAAACTCCTCCGCGCCCACCGCACCGGACAGGCCAAACTTCTCCGCAAGCTTTCCTTGCCACTGGCCCTGCACCTGCTGTCCCTGACTCCAGTAGTTCTGGTCAGGCGACGTGAATTCGCGCTTGTGGTAGTCCTGTAATTTAGAGGCCGAAAGCGCCTTGGAAATTTGCAGCATGGCCTAGTCACCGAGGGAGAATCCGGCCTGTACGGATTCTCCGGATTCTTCGATCGCATCGGGTTGTGTGGGCTTTTTCGAGAGCGTCTTTGGGTCGAACGTGAGGTCGTCGTCGTCAAGCGGACGCGGCACGAACGCGGGCTGGGTGGCGGGGATGTCGTGGTAGGCAAAGGAGAATCTGGCTACCGTGTTTCCCAGCTTTAGGAATGCGTGCCTGTCAGGGAGCCCAGAGATTTCCGAGTCCAGCACCAACGGCTCGACCTGGCGCTCCACGCTGAAGTTGTTGCCAGCGCGTAGGCCGGTGGAATGCGTCTCCCGCAGCCGCTCAATCTCAACTTTGCCAATGGCGTTCGACACCCACTCGGCAGCCTTGGGTTCCGTGATTTTCAGGAATATCTTGGTGGCCGGTTGCGACAGCATCACCTCGGCCAGATGCCCGTAGATCATCTCAAGCTGCGCCTTACCTTGGAAGCCAAGGATAAGGGGGTTCTTTGCCTTTCTGTTCTCGGTGATGGCAGTGTGGAGTTGTGGCAGACGCTGCAAACTTGCCAGCTCGTCCAGCACGAACCACACCGGATGCTGGCTCTCTTTCGGCTCATTTAGAAGACGCAGGACAAGCAGGTCGATCCACAGACTATGCAGCGGACGCAGTGCCTCCCGCTCGCTCGGTTTGGACGTAATGAAGATCCATCCCTTGCGATGCTCCGACCATTCGGTCGCGGTCCAATGGCTCGTTGCTTTCTCTTTCCGTGGGAGCATTCGCAAGCTGTCCGCGATTAAGCCAAGGGAGGCGAGGACGCCGTTGCGCTGCTGCTGCGCGCCCTTCGCAATCATCATCGCCATCTCCGTGTTCTGAACGCGGCGATCGATCTCGTCGGGGTTCGCCATCCACTCCACTAACTCCTGTGGCGTTGGGCCGAAGGTCAGCAGATGAGCAAAGATTTTTTGCGGTGTTTCAGTGAAAAACTCTCCCTTCTTATCCGTTGTCGGTTGATACAAGGACGCCGCAATGGCCCTGGCCTCGGCACGACGACGCAGTTCCTCGGACGGACCCCAGTAGGGGCAGCGTGCATCGAGCGGATTGAGAATGATATCACCCCGGCTGGCATCATAGAACCGCTGCACGAACTCGCAGGCCGGGTCATACACGATGGCAGAATGGCCGCGCTCTTTGATCTGCACAAGGAGTTGCATGACCAGCCGGGACTTTCCTGCGCCTGTGTCGCCCATGATCTCGATGTGCTGCCCTTCGGCGCGTAGGGGGATGCGCATGAGCTCTTTGGACTCGGTGGTTTTGAACCCGATGCCATCGCCCTTGACGGCCTTATTGAAGCCGGTTGGAGAGACCAGGACGGGGCCTTTTAGCAGCCGTCCATACTTCAGTTCTTTGAGCCGTCGAACGTCTTTGCGGACGGCGAACGGAAGCTGGAGAAGAAACACGGCGAGCCCTGACCACAGCGGTATGCGGAAGATGGCAAAGAGAGAAGCATCGTCATAAACGAAGCGGCGAAGGTAGTCATGAAGAGGGCGGTTCATGTAGGCAACTTTCGGTCCCCGATATAAAAAGACCACGCCGGAGGCGTGGGCCGCCGGGGAGAGCGCCAAGGGGATCGGCTTGCCGATTAGCTGCGGCGTAGAACCGGGTTGCACATCGGCTTCCGTGACAGGCCGGGTGTGGCGCTGGCGGTCGGCTACCGTAACAAGCTGGTACTCGCTACTCTGGCGCATGGTGCCAAGGAAACCCGTTTCCGCATAGCTGGACAGGTAATAGCGTTGTAGAGGCGTCATGACAAAAGCGAGATGGAGATAGACGCAGAGGATGGTCACGAGGAGCGCAACGAACAAGGCTCCAGAGCTGTAGACGGGGTAGTGAGGCGGGCGGACGATGGTTTCTTTGCGGCCCCATTGTGTGTCGGTCATGGCTGTTCTGTTGTCCCTTCCGCATAGCTGGCGAGCATGTCTGCAGCCGCTTTGCGCTTGTTGGTTTTCACGTACCGGAGCATTTCCTTGAACTGCTCCGGCGTCATCTTTTCGCCGCGCAGCAACGGCTCAAGGGTGTTGATGAGCAGAAGACGCAGGGCTTGCACTTCGGCAAACAACGCCGCGCCTTCGCCGTGTTGCTGTCCGTTCGCGGCATCCAACAGGATTTCCCGCGCCCATTCGCGGAGGTTCTTTCCGCAGCTTGCGGCAACCCGCAATAACGCTCTTTCTTCAGTGCGGGTAAACCGCGTGGCGATGCTCTGGGTGCGGGTCTCCCGTCCCCTGAGCCGCTGGAGGGGGCTTTCGATTTCAGAGTTCTGTGAAAGCATCGCTGATCCTTCTGAGGCCAGTTTCGGAGGCGGTTCCCAATGGAACCGCCCGAATCTGGCCTCGGCGGCAAGCCGCTTGTTTTCTGCATGTTTCCCGTTGGAACCAAATTGGTTGCCAACGCAACCCTTTCAGGGATGGATTGTCTACGTTCTTCCGGCGCGCAGCGCCGTTGTGGAACTGCCCCGGAATTGGATGGAGGATCATGCTTTCGATCCTGCCGCTACAGGCGGAGTTTGTACTGCGGGCTGCGTCGCCACAGCAGGCTTTTTGCTGGCCTGCTCAACGGCATCCGAAATGGGTGCTTTACGAACTCGCAGGGTTTGCGTGACATTGGCCGCCTGTGGGGTTTTCAAATACTCTTGAAACTCGCGATCCTTGTTGAAGGTGTAGCCGACACCCTGCTCGATAACGTCATAGGCAGTTGCACGAGGCTGTCCATGGGAGCGAAGGAAGGTCACATACTGATCGACCAAGCGAGCGGTTGCGTCAGTAAACCGAACGGAGGCGTTGACGTGGCGGGTTTGAGTGATTTCTAGCAGTGGCATTGCATTCTCCTTTGGTTGATGAATCAGGCACTCTTCGAGCGGGCAATCATGCGATTAGCCGTCGTCGCGATCTCTCGCGCACGAGCGGAACAAAGCGCGGCGGGAATCTCGGAGCGACGGCGTAATTCGAGCATCGTGATCACGTCGTCAATGGGTGCGCCTTCGAGCAGCCAGAGACGGGCTGAAGCCATGTCCACGGTGCGCTGGGCGTAATAGAGAGGATTGGGTTTGTCGGCGCGGCGGGAAGCCAGCGTATGCGTGAGCTTCACCGCATCCTTGCCGTGGGCCAGTTCGTCAAGAACCCAAACCCAGTCCTGCTCGGAATGTGTGTGCTTTCCGGGCTGCATTGGCCGTGCGATTCCGCGCGGCGGGAGCGCGGCATTGTCGAGATGAAAGTCGCCAGGATTCCAGACGGAATCGGATAGATATTCAACGGTGACGACGTGTGCCGGCGAATACTTCTGATTCAAGAATCCGGGAATGCGGAGTACCCGGTTGCAGTCCGTGCAAGCGCGGTCGCCGCCAAAGACGATGGAGAGCTGCTTCAGCGTGGTTTCCTGATGCTCGAAGTCAAAACCGTCAACACGCCAAAGCGCCTGATACTTGCCTGGGGATGTGGCGAGGACCACGGTCGGAGAAGGGACAACCTCTGATGCCCCAAGCGCGGCGAGACTGGCATCCCCATCGAAGTCGATATCTATATACAGGTGACGGACGGATGCAATGCACTCTTTGGTGCGGCGGCGGCTGCCGGAGCGGAGCGGATTGGCGGCTACATAGACGTTGGCACCAGCGTGATTTTCGTGAGCGAGCCAACGAAGGTAGGTGGGTGCAAGCGCCTGTTCCAGTCGAACGATCCGCTGCGCGGGGCGGTTGGCGCTCCCACTGCGCAGCAGGAGAGCAATGGTCTCCCCCGGCGCGAAGCAACGGGTAAGAAAGTCTGTAGCAGTTTGGCTCATGGCGAATACCTCGATGCGATGGAATGTTGCAGGCCTTTAGCGTGAGGAAAGCCCGGCTCCCACCGGGCCTTCCCGCGCGTGATGCCAGGCCCTAGAACGGGATGTCATCTGACGGCTCCGGCTCGTTGTCCAGATCCTCTTGGGCCGCCTTCTCGGCCCGGTCAAGTTTGAGGATGGTGAGAACCTGGATGCTGTCGGTACGGACCGGCTTCTTGGCCTTCTTGGGCGTGTACTCGTAGTGGCGAATTTTGCCTTCGAGGTAGATGTGCTCGCCCTTCTTGAGCGTGGCGGCAAACTCGCCGAACTTGCCGAAGACGATGCAGCGGTGCCACTCGGTGATCTGCTTGTACTCGCCGCTCTCTTTGTCCTTGTAGCGTTCCGACGTGGCTAGGGAGAAGGTAGTGAAGTTGCTGTCGTTCTTGCCGGTGCGAACTTCGGCATCGGCTCCGAGGAATCCCATCAGTTCTGCTCTGTTCTTGTTCATGGTCGTGTCTCCGTTTTGAATTCCCGTTCCTGCTCGGGTCACCCTTGGCAAAGCCAGCGAGTGGGCCCGGCTCCCAAGTGCCAAGGAGTGCTTTCTTGGTGGGGCCCGGAAGAAGTTTGTGCGGCGTTCTTGGCAGCGTTTACAAACTTGTTTTGGGAGGAACCGAGACCCCGCAGGGGCGCTGCAATCGAAGCAGAACGACGCCGAGCCGCAGGGCGCCGGTTTGGCCCCGAAGCAGTGACCGAGCATGACGAGGAATTGATGTGGAGAGATACGCCTCAGAGACAGAGCGCTTGAAGGGGTTCCTGACGATGCCGTATCCCGGCAATGCGACTTCTTTCTTCTTGCCACGAACGCTGGAAAGACGAACGGCAAAGCACCACCGTTGGCACTGCGATTCAGGCTGCGGTCTTCACGCACAAGAGCATATCTTTCCGTCGAAGGTCTCGACACCCGATGCCCAGTAAGAAGACCGTCTGCAACGAATCCGGTTGTCATCCTTCACCTCATGGCCGGGCGTTAGTCGGCCTCGGCCGGAGCGCGGTAGATTTCTTCCGCCTGGAATGCTTGCTCGGCATGGGCGTATCCGGTGACCAAGATCAGCTCGCGCACGCGGCGGCGGCCTGCGGCATTTCGCTCGCAGTAGAGAACGAAGTCGATTGCTTCTGCGGTCTCTGACCGCACGAAACCATGATTCAGATTCGGTCTGGCACTGAGAGCCAAGTCGGATAGCCGATTGAGAGCGTCCCACGCTGACTTTGCGTGGATGGTCGAAAGCGTTCCGCCGTGGCCGGTGTTCATGGCTTGCAAGAGGTCATAGCCGCACTCATCACGGATTTCACCCATGACGATGCGGTCGGGCCGATGCCGAAGAGCGGCGGCCAATAGCTGGCTAGCAGTGACGGCGACTTGGCCAGGAATGGCCTCCACTGCCTCCCAACGAACCGCATTGGGATGGGCAATCTTCAACTCCGCCGGTTGTTCAATAACAATGAGGCGCTCATGGTGGGGTACATGATCGAGCAGCGACTTCATCAAAGTTGTCTTCCCCGAACCGGTTCCGCCGCTGATGATGCCGTTCTTTTTCGCGTTAACAAGCTCGACAACCGTATCCCGGACATGCACCGGTAAGCTGCCTGAAGCGATCAATTCATCGCTGGTGTACCAGCGGTTGAATTTGCGGATGGTCAGCGTAGGCCCATGAATGGAGGATGGAGCGCCGACGACGGCGACACGGGAGCCATCGGGAAGGCGCGTATTCAGGATCGGATTCTGGCTCGTGAGGTCTTGTCCCAGGAGCCGTGCGACGCGCTCAATCGCCGCCTGCAGCCGGTCGTTCGTGTACGGGGTCGTCAGCGGGATATGCTGAACGACCCCTCCACGATCTGCGTAGACACCCGTGGTTCCATTAATCATCAGGTCAGAGATGGACGGGTCTAGCAGAAGCTCACGCAGCTCTTCCGGGAAGAACGGCAATATCAGTTGGTAGCTCACCGCGATGCTCCTGCGGGTGGCGTCGCCGGTACAGCCGGCGACGCGGTAGTTGCTCCGGGTGCAATCGGATCTACGGAGAGCCGGTTCTCGTGGAACTCTGTGATGGTCAATCCAAGCGGATTGATCGTCTCGAACTGCGGGAAGATGCGGGCCTGATCGCTGACCTGTTTAGGGTTCAGGTAGTAGGTCACGCTGATTCCCCAATGCTCCACGCGCGGTTCGTGCGAGTTGCGCGGAGAGTAGAGCTTGTCGATCGCTACAAGCGCCGTCCCACGCGCCATCGTGACGCCCTGCACCACCTCCTGTGACATGGACGTGATCGTGACGTTCTTGACTTCGACATCGCTCTGCTCGATCTGACCGCTGATAACTTGCGAGACGAGGTGATTGGCGTTGTCGTCCGTCATGAGTTGCGAGGATAGATTGCCCGACAAGAAGTAATAGTTCAGCGGATACTTCTTGGCGATGGTGTCGCGACTGATGGTGTAGCGATAGTTGGCCCAATCAGTCAGGTATGTACGCACCTCACCCTCGCGCGGGCTGTAGTTGAGATCGCTGTATTGAATCGCCTGGGCACGACCCATCTCGTCGATGCGGATATATCGGTTGGCAATGGGGCGGCTGGCCAGAGAAAGATTCAGCCCCATCGAACCGAGTAACAGAACTGTTCCGCATCCGATGATGAGGCGGTACGCCTTCCGTTCGGAGTAATGGGAGGAGTAGACCTCATTGCCGATCTCGTCGGCAAGTGCAGCCTGTTTCGGTGTGAGAGACGTATCAATTGGAAGAGTGTGGGTGGACATGGCTCGGATGGCTCCTTTCGGTTACCGCATGGAACACGACAGCCGTATAAATCAGCGCGGCAATCAGTGCTCCGAATAAAAAGAGCGCCAGCAAAAGCCGAAGGACACTTGACCTGCCTACGGCTCGTGCGGAGAAAAACGCGAGTAGGAAATTCCACATATCAAGCACCTGCTTTCGCCACTAACGCGGCTACACCTGCAGCTGTTTGCGTCGCTGCGGACGTGAGTCCAGCGGCGCCGCCAAAGATCGCCTGCGTCATGCTGGGGATGAAGAGCATGTTGATGATGAACGCCACAAACACCATCAAGCACGGGATGAGGTTCGCCATCCACATCTCCATCGAATAGTTGCCGTTGAACGTCTGCTGAATAAACCCGTTCATGAACCCCGCCCAGACGAAGATAAATGCAGCGGCAACGGCGCGAATCATGGCGAAGCTGATGAGCACATCAAGGAAGTGAAAGAACTTGGCGCGGAAATTCTTGGTCATGAGAAGGGGGATAAACACCGGACCGAAGAGAGCAGTCACGCCGTACAAAATGAAGGAACTGCAATTGATGACAAACAGAATGGCCGAAGCCAAACCAAGCATGAGCTGCACGACGACGTAACAGAGGATCTGAAGTGGTGCAGTGAAAGACGGCATGGCGGTGTTGTCGCCAGCGGCCTTGAGGAGCTGGAGCAAATTGTTGAGCGAGCTCTGATCGAAGGCCGCGACCATTGCCTGGGCAATGTAGGAAAAGAAGTGATTGATGCCGAAGCTCGCACCGGGGAATGGGTTCACCCAATAGTTTTCAAGAAGACAGCAAATGATGAGTTTCAGCAGAAAATTGGTAAGGTCGCCCACATGGACATGATCTTGATGGAGCCGGAAGCTCATACCGGTGGTGCTCCAGTTGATCGACATGCTGACCAAAGTAAAGAGAGCGATACAGCTTAGCTCGGTAAGACCGAGCTGCGTCAGCGCACCGCCGTTCTGAGTGGTGAGGTTCGTCAGATTGTTGGTGAACTGATACAGCCAATCGACGCCGGAGCTGGCGGAAGGAAGGGCCTGCGCTAACACAAGAATGGATGCCATATCGCTCTCTCAATCGTGGGTTGTGGTTGGATTAGGGAAGGTAGGTCGTCCAGGTACTACCTTCATTCGCGGCGCTCACATCGTTCGTGGAGCGCTGCTGCTGAACGAATGCTGCCGTGTTCATGTCCTCCGCAGCCGCGTTGCGGCGTTCCATGTTGGCGACGGTCATCTGTCCAGCAAGGCAGACCTGCAAGCTGCCCTGGGACTGCATCTCCGACATCCGCTGGCCTTCTGCGGCGTTCAGGAGATTGAGCTGCTGGACCTCCGCGTTGGTCGCATCGCTGTTGTCGAACTGGCTGGACATCAGCGAGCTGTTGGCCGTAAGGTTCGTTGTCCTGCCCGAACGGTACTGACCCATAGCCGTGAGGCAGTCGGGCGATACGCCGTCGGACGTTTCGATCATGGCGAGCTGTGACATCCGGGAACTGCCGAGTTGCTGCCCAGCAAGGTAGGTGCTGGCATTGCTGTTCATCGGAACCGTGGCCGTCTGCCAGCCGGTCAGCGATGCACTCGGGTTGTTAGAGTTCAGCGCAATCTTGATGCCGGCAGTTTCGCCGAACATGCTGGCTACGTTCACGTTCTCAAGAGCATGGAGTTCGGTCTGCCACAGTTGCTTCGCGGAAAAGTGCGTGATGTTGTTCTTCAGCATGTTGTACTGCGACTCAAGCGTGGTGAGTTGCGATACCAGGCTGGCGTAACTGGTCGGTAGGGTCGAGGACTGGCGCGGTATTCGTAGAGTGAGCCTATCTGTTGCTCCCC
>CAZZZP010000017.1:0-61329 GCA_964658635.1 Lichenicola sp.
ACTCGAAACCCAAGATATCTCCGCAAACGCAACCTTCTTCAACAAGCTCCTAGAGAACGCGATTTATCGAGGTTGATGAAGCGCGCGGTGGGCCGTTCGTCTTGTGGGCAATTTATCCAGCTTTGCCAAGCGCACCAAAGAATCCTTGGGTCGTCTTTGTGGAGAACGCGGTGACGACGTCCTGTACGCGGTCGGCAGGAACCGCCTTGCCGAACAAGTAGCCCTGGGCTGAAGTGCAACCATCGAGATTGGCGTTTGCAAGAGCTTCTTCGGTCTCAATGCCTTCGGCGAGGGTAGAGATTCCGAGTTCTCTGCCGAGCATGGCGATAGCGCGTACGATGGCTCTCTGCTTGACGTCTCTTCCGACCAGGGAGCGGTCGATCTTGATGGTGTCGAAGGGAAATTTTGCAAGCTGTCCGAGCGATGAGTAGCCTGTTCCGAAGTCGTCCATGGCGAGCTTGACGCCCATGGAATTGAGGGTACGCAACGTAGTCTTCACGATCTTCGAATCGCTGAGGACAACCCCTTCGGTGATCTCGATTGCAAGACGAGTTGGCGGTAGGGAGGCCTTGGCGAGGGCGCGCGTGACGGACTCAAGCAGGGAGCCCCCGGTGAGCTGCATGGGCGAAGCGTTGACGGCAATGACGAGGTCGTGTGGGAGCTCGGTGGACTGGCGACACGCGACATCGAGCACCCAGCTGCCGATCGCGTTGATCATACCGCTTTCTTCAGCAAGGGGAATGAATTCTGCCGGCGAGACCCAACCCATGCGTGGATGCTTCCAGCGTAACAAGGCTTCGAAGCCGACGAGCCTGTGATCTTTCAACGTGATCTGCGGCTGGTAGTGGACCTCAAGCTGGTGAAGCGACATGGCGTGGTGCAGGTCCCCCAGGAGGGAGTGGACGGCCAACATACGGGCTTCCATTGTATTTTCGTAAAGATAAATGGGATCCGTTTTGGCGTGGCGGGCGGCGCGCATTGCGATGCCGGCACGACGAAGCAGGATGTCGATGTCTGTCCCGTACTGAGGCGCAAGGACGATTCCGGCGCAGGCTGTGAAGTGTGTTGTGTGGCCTTCGACCCGGAGGGGGCTTTGCAGTACATCGATCAGGCGGCTGGCAACGGCACGTGCCTCTGCGGGGGAGCGCAAAGGGCAGAGCAGGACACTGAACCCGTCCTTGTTCGCGTGCAGGATGACGTCGCGGTCGCGCAAGGCGGAACGCAGGCGCATGACGCAGATGTCGAGGATGCTTTCAGAGAAAAAGACCCCGAGCAGATCATTGAAGGCTTTTGCGAGTTCGAGTCCGATGCTCACAATTGCAAATGACTCACCCGTCTGTGTATTCGGATAATCGTCGTAGGTGTTCATCATTGCCTTTCACGGCTGTAGTTGGGGCTGAAATCCCTCTATCTGATCTGCGGTTGTCATGGTGCCGGGGTAGAAGCACTTTAGCGACCGCAGTCGAAAGGCTTCTGAGGTGTGCTTGGAAGTGCGTGTCGTCTATCGACAGATGTCAGTGTTAGTTTCAGCAGCTTGATGGAAGTTTTTCATTTTGTGATGCGACTGAACCGATGGGGTCCAAGTGACGATAGAAGGTCCGCTGCCTGGGTGGACCTCAGGCCGGCGATGGGAGACAGCAAGGATGATTTCGATTGTTGGAATACTTGTAGTATTTGGTGCGGTGATTGGTGGGTTCCTGATGGAGAAAGGTCAGCTTGGCGTTCTGATTCAGCCGGCTGAACTGGTGACCATTGGCGGAGCGGCATTTGGCACATTGCTGGCCGCGAATCCCATGCACATTTTGAAGGGCCTCGGATCGAGCCTTGTAGGCGTGATCGGGGGCTCTCCTTTTACCAAGCAGAGGTATCTCGAGACCTTGAAGATGATGTTCGATCTGTTCTCGAAGGCGCGTAAAGACGGTCTGGTCGCGATTGAAAGTGATATTGAAGGCGCAGATAAGAGCCCGATCTTTTCTCAGTATCCGAAGTTTATGAAGGATCATCACGTTCGAGATTTTGTGTGCGACACCATGCGGATGGCGATCACGGGTGGTGTGCTTCCGTTCGATGTGGACCAGATGATGGAGCTTGATATGGAGGTGCATCATCACAGCGCGGGTCAGCCGACAAGTGCTCTGAACACGGTTGCAGATGCTTTACCCGGACTTGGTATTGTGGCCGCGGTGCTTGGTATCGTGATTACGATGGGCGCGCTGGGGGGACCTCCGGAAGAGATTGGCCATAAGGTGGCCGCCGCCCTGGTAGGGACGTTCCTGGGCATTCTTATGTGCTATGGGGTGCTCGGTCCGATCAGCTCTGTGATGGGCAAGATCAACGAAGCGGAGCATGCTTACTACCATATTCTTCGAGTAGTGATGCTCGCGTTCATCAAGGGCACGAGCCCCATACTTGCGGTGGAGATGGCGCGGCGCGCGATTCCCGCGCACCTTCGCCCGAGCTTCCAGGAGCTGGAGAAAGCGTGCCGTACCAAGAGCGCGGCGGTACCCGCGTAAGCTGTTTGCCTGTCTCAATTGTGGAGCTGAATAAGGGGGCGATGTGGAAGACTTGCAGCCGATTATTGTCATCAAGAAGAAGGGCGGCCATGGGGGTCACCACGGTGGCGCCTGGAAGGTGGCGTATGCCGATTTCGTCACTGCGATGATGGCTCTTTTTATCGTGCTTTGGCTGATGAGCTCTACGTCCAAGCAGACGCAGGAGGAGATTGCCGGATACTTCAACGATCCGAAGGGAGTTTCCACCAAGAAGGGCAGCGAGAACAAACCTGCGCCGAAAGAGGTAACTGATAAACAAGAGATGGTGGCTCTGAAGAACCAGCTTCTGAGGGCGATCGAGGAGATCAAGGCCTTGAACAACCTGAAAAAGCAGATTGAGATCACGATCACGGATGAAGGGTTGCGGATCGAGTTGATTGAAGACCAGAAGGGTACGTTTTTTGAGACCGGTAGCGCCCAGCCGACGCCCGCGCTGGAGGAAATACTGAAGTTGCTTGCCTCGCAGCTCAAGGGGCTGCCGAATCACATTTCGATAGAAGGTCATACCGATGCCCAGGCGTATGTGAAGGAGGCTGTGTATGGCAACTGGGAACTGTCGACGGATCGTGCGAATGTAGCGCGGCGAGAGATGCAGGCTGACGGGATCCGCGCCGACCAGGTGTCACAGGTGCGAGGATTTGCCGATCAGCAGCTTCACGTACCCGAGAGACCGCTTGACCCTGCGAACCGGCGAGTCTCGCTTGTGGTCCAGAATATGCCGAAGCCGGCTGCACGGAAGGTTGCTGATGTGCCGATGAAGAGCGCGGAGGTCGCGGAACCCAAGGCGGCTGCGACAGCCGAGACGGCGGCTGCGGCGAAGGTGCCAACGGGGCTGATGCAGAAGGTGAGCGGGATGTTCGGGCACAAGTGACGGGGTCTAGCGGGGGCGCTGGGGGCTGGCGGGTTTTGCGAGAAGCCTGATGAATTCTGTCACTGTGAGCCCTTCGGTATCCGTAATCGCCCCGAAGCGGACTCGTATGACGAAACCGCGGGCGGATTCGACAACGGAAGAGATTTGGAGGGTTTGATCCAGCCTGTAGAGGGAGAGGATGCATTCGGTTCCGACGGCAACCTTTGCAGAGACGGTACCGCGGAGGCCGGACTCACTGAGGCTATGGCATGTGCCAAGGATGACTTGATCCCCGAAGATGAGGTCCATCGGGCAATTGGTACGGAGCCGGGGAAAACGATAGAGGAAGTTGCGGATTACGGTCATAAGAGGGAGGAAAACAGGCCAAGAGTGAGGCAAGTCTAGCAGGAACACCGCTGGTTTGGATGCCACATAAGTACCACTCGTCACGTCTTCACTTCGTTACCCACGGCTGATATAAGGTTACTAGCAAACCAAAGGGGCCCAGGTAATGCAGTCAACGATGATTGAGCAATTCGGGATTCTGAGCCAGTTTGTCCCGATGGTGGGTGGGATGCCTGAGCGGCCGATGGCTCTCGAGAGCAACTCTGCAGCGCCAGTCTTTCACGTTGTGATTCTCGAAGGCAGTGACTCACTCGCTCGCCTTCTCGCCACGGGACTGAAGGCTGACTCGCTGGACGTTGAAGTGGCTCCCGGTCTGGCAGGTGCTTATTCCCTGCTTGGGAGGCGGGCGACCAATCTGCTGATCCTTGACCTGGACCTACCCGACTGTAAGGGTCTTTCCGTGCTGGGTGATCTGAGGACGCGCTACCCGGATGTGGCGATCCTGGTTCTGAGCGGCCGCAATGGAGTGGATGGTCTGGTGTCTGCCCTCGACCACGGCGCCGATGATTATCTTCAGAAGCCCTTTTCGCTGCTTGAGCTGATGGCGCGGGTGCGGGCATTGCGGCGGCGTTCCTCCGGGTCGGTTCCAAAGCCTGCATCCCGTGCAGGCAAGCTTCTTCTGGACCGCGAGCAATGTCGCGTTGAACGCGACGGGCGTATGATCGACCTTACTCCGCGGGAGTTCGCTCTCCTTGAGTATCTTGTGCAGAATGCGGGGAAGACTTTATCGCGCGCTCAGTTATCCCAGGCAGTGTGGAATATGTCGGTAGAGACGAACACGAACATTGTCGACGTGTACATCAAGTATCTGCGGGATAAGCTTGACGGAGAGTATGACGAAAAGCTTATTCGTACGGTTCGAGGCATGGGCTACATTTTCCAACCGCAAGTCTAGTATTGTTGCCGGCACCTCTTTTGTGGAAGCTGAGATATTGAAATTTGTGTGTTTCTGATTTGCTGCTGAGATCACTTCCTGAGACTCATACATCGTGCTAACTCAAAGGTCAGTGAGAGATCTATCCGGGAGCACCAAAGCCTAATAACGCGGGTTGTCGCATCAGTCACTTCAGCGTTCTCCCCAGTTCCGGTGTTGAAGGCCAATCTGTCGACGTACTTCTTGTAAGCGTCGACTCAAGCTTTTTGAACCAATTACAGGGCCGTCTGGCGCCGCTCAAGTGGCGATTGCGAGAGGCCAGAAGTGGTGCGGAAGCTTTAGAGCTCCTCTATTCGCATCGCGAGACAGAGGTAATGCTGCTGGATCCGGCCCTGCCCGACTTACTTCCGGCCGAGCTTTGCGGGATGGTGAGACATAGCTTTCCGAATGTAGAGATTCTTACAGTCGATATGTTGTCCGGTCGCATTCAGCCGATCGGTGCGGCTCCCAGCCCGTTCGGAGCAAGACTTACAGATTTATTGCACCAGAGCAGCAAGGTGTCTGAACCGCGACCGATAGTTGCTCAGGGCGAGTACAGGCAGACCAGCAGCACGACGTTGCGATTGCCCGGCATCATTGGGGAATGCGCGCCAATGCAGCACACCTACAATCTGACGCAGATGGTGGCGCAGAGGGATACGACTGTGCTGATCACCGGTGAGAGCGGGACCGGTAAAGAGCTCATTGCGCAGGCTGTTCACAAGCTGAGTCCGCGCCATCAAGCTCCTTTTGTAGTTGTAAATTGCGCTGCGATTCCTGAGGCTCTTTTAGAAGCTGAACTATTCGGCTATGCCAAAGGTGCGTTTACGGGGGCCATGCAGTCGCGTATTGGCAGGATCCACGCGGCGCATGGCGGCACCCTATTTCTTGACGAGATAGGGGAGATGCCGCTTCCTTTGCAAGGGAAGATACTTCGCTTTGTCGAACAGGGTGAGGTTCAGAGACTGGGAAGCAATGATAATCTGCGCGTGGATGTGAGAGTGGTAACCGCGACGAACGCGCCGCTGGAAGAATTGGTGAAGGCGAAACAGTTTCGAGAGGATTTGTATTTTCGGCTTAATGTTTTTCCGCTTCGACTTCCTCCCCTTCGTGAGCGCGGTGGGGATATCACGCTGCTGGCACACGCTTTCGCAGCACGCTTCGCACCGGGGGTCCTGCTTACACCGGAAGCTATCCAGGTTTTGTATACGCATCACTGGCCGGGCAACGTGCGGGAGTTGAGAAATGTTCTTGAGCGGGCGAGTATTCTGGCCGGAACGGCGCGGGAAATAACACAAAAGTGCATCATGCTCTGAGTGGTGTTGGCAGGCATCGTGCTTCTACTCCTGGCAGATGCGCACACTCTCTCATCTGAAACCAATAAAGCCTGAAGGCCAGGTCTCGACCGCAGAGATGTATCTGTTGGCCGATGCTTTTACGGAGTTTATCTCGGCATCGGCGAGCCTTGAAGCTTCCTATGAGAAGCTCCAGCTGGAAGTTGCCTATCTGAGCAGCGAGCTGGCGTCGCGCAATTCAGAATTGAAGCAAAGCCTGGCTGAGAACGAGCGGGTACATGGCGCGCTCAAGCAGATTGTCAGCAGCATGCCGTGCGGTGTTCTGGTGGTTGAGGCGGATGGTGCGGTCACGATGATTAATCCTGAAGGGCGCCGTCTTCTTGATCTTGGTGAGGAAGCGATTGATCGACTCAGTTCGATATCCTCTGCTTCGGGGATCGACTTTACGGGCTTCCTGGACCGCCACGCAATGATCGATGGCGAGCAGGAGTTCTGTCAGACCGCAGGTGGAGTGAAGCATTGGCTCTCGGTAAACAAGCGCTCCCTCTCTCTTTGTGACGATGCTCAAACGGAAAAGTCGGGAGAGCAGATCATCCTCATCGTGCGCGACGTGACTGCGCACAAGCAGGCCGAGATGGAACGGGAGCGTGCACGCAAGGCGACGGCTTTGTCCGAGGTGGCAACAATCCTTGCTCATGAGATTAGAAATCCACTGACCAGCCTGGAGTTGTTCGCTGGCCTGATCGCGGCTGGTGGCGACGACGTAGCGGAGTGTATCTCGCATCTGCGGGCGGGCATACGGTCTCTGGCGGGGACAGTGAATAACGTGCTGAGTATTCACGGGAATGGCTTCCCAGTGATGAACCCTCTGAATCTGAACATGCTCCTTCGTAGCAGTGTTGAGTTTACGCGGCCCATTGCAGATGAAGCAGGAGTGGCATTGCGCTTTCGCGAGTCTGGTGATGGATTGCAGGTCATGGGAAATAGCAGTGCGATGCAGCAACTGGTTCTGAATGTGGTGTGTAACGCGATTCGTCACACACCGAAGGGCGGGTTTGTATCAGTAGAAGTCGCGAGCGCAGAAGCGCGACCGGGCTTTGCAAAGGTCTCGTTCAGCGATAGTGGCACCGGGATCGCTCCGGAGCACATCGACCATATCTTTAGCGTGGGCTACAGCGCTACCGGCAACAGTTCCGGGCTGGGTCTCGCGGTCTGCAGCCAAATCGTAAAGCAGCATCAAGGCACCATTTCAGTTACGAGCCAGCGAGACTCCGGAACAACTTTTGTCGTGGAGATACCAACCCTATGATCTTGGAGAAGAAATCTTCGGTGTTGATCGTGGATGACGAAGCTGGCATCCGCACGGCACTTCGCCTCAGCTTTGCCAGCAGTGGCTGGGATGTTGAGACGGCGGGCGGGGTCGATGAGGCAACCCGGTGGCTGGAGAAGCAGAAGTTTGCGCTGGTGGTGAGTGACATGCGCATGGGAGATGGTGACGGACTAGATGTCATGCGATATGCACGCAAGGTATCTCCGGAGACCGCCGTGATCCTGTTGACAGCATTTGGGAATGTGCCGGATGCGGTTCAGGCGATGCGGGGCGGCGCGTTCGACTATCTGACGAAGCCGATCTCGTTTGAGCAGTTGGAGGAGGCTGCGACTCGCGTGCTCGCGCCCATGAAAGCGAAGGCAATTGCACAAGGCACGGAAGCAAGCGCGATTGTTGGTCGTGCTCCGCAGTTGTTACGTGCGCTTGAGCGGGCCCGGACGGCTGCAAGCACCGACGCTGATGTTCTAGTAGAGGCAGAGAGCGGCACCGGCAAAGAACTGCTTGCACGGTTCATTCATGATTCAAGCGACCGTAGTGCGAAGGCGTTTGTTGCCGTGAACTGTGCTGCCGTCCCGGAACATCTGCTGGAGAGCGAGTTATTCGGGCATGCACGTGGCGCATTTACGGGTGCTACCAATGCCAAGGCGGGCAAGTTTGAACTAGCGAATGGAGGCACTCTGCTGCTCGATGAGATTGGCGAGATGCCGCTGAATCTGCAGCCAAAGCTGCTTCGCGCTTTACAGGAGCGTGAGTTTGAACGGCTCGGAGAGACGCGTTCGATCAAGGTGAATATTCGGGTTATTGCGACGACGAACGTGGACCTTGCTTCGATGGTGGATGAAGGAAAGTTCCGCAGTGATCTGTACTATCGCTTGAATGTGATCCCGTTGAGCCTGCCGCCGTTGCGTGAGCGCATGGGGGATGTTGAGCTGCTCGCTCGCTTCTTTGCTGAGAAGTTTGCAGCCAAAGCTCAAACCCGCGTTCAGGAACTGAGCGCCGGCTTTATTGAACGCCTGAGGGCAGAAAGCTGGCCAGGAAATGTGCGTGAGTTGAGTAACTTCATGCGTCGCGTGTGCTCCCTGCATCCGGGTGTAGTTCTGGACGAGAGCTGTTTCGATCAGGAGTTCAAGCCGCGTAGTGTTCCGGTGTCGCCAGCATCCCCTGCGGTTAGCGTAGGAGCACCTGTGATCCCGATCCGGCAACTCGAAAGGGCCCATCTTGAGAGCACCCTGGCCAAGACGGAAGGGAATCGCACTTTGGCGGCCGAGATGCTGGGCATCAGTGTTCGCACCATGCGTAATCGTATTCGTGAATATGGACTGCCGCCCCGGAGGTACGCATAGATGCCCTCTTCCCCTCTTCTCCCGACATCGCTTGAGCGGTTTCTCGAAGTGACCGGGGATCGCGAACAGCTGATCTCCTCTAACATGGCCAACGTGGATACGCCTGGCTATCGGACCAAGGACATCGACTTTCGGCAAGCCCTGTCGCAGGTAAGCGATATCGATGGACAAGGTCAGCTGACACCGGCGGTCAGTAAAGTTCATGGATTGCTGGAACGGCCGGATGGAAACAACGTGGATCTCGACCGCGAAAGCCTGCTGCTGGCGAGAACACAGCTACAGTACTCGATGGGTACGCAACTGATCAAGGCCAAGTTCCACGAACTGCTCAGCGCCATCAATGGAGGCAACTAGTTATGGGTCCGTTTGACATGCTTAACATCAGTGGCTCGGCACTCTCCGCCGAGCGCCAGCGCTCCGAGATTATCGCGACCAATATGGCGAACGCGGAGACTACCCATACAAAAGCTGGCGGTCCGTTCCAGCGGAAAGAGGTCGTCTTCTCTTCTTCAGGAGAGTCGTCCTTTCACCTCGCCCTTGCCGGCACTCACCTATCCACGAACAGGAGTGCTGGCTCGGTACGAGTCTCGCAGGTGATCAGCGACAAAGCTGAGCCTGTCATGCGTTATGAACCTGGGCATCCCGATGCGAATAAGGAAGGTTTCGTGGCTTATCCCAACATTAACCCTGTGCAGGAGATGGTTGACCTCATGGGAGCGACCAGGGCCTATCAACTTAACGCTTCTGCTGTGACTGCGGCGAAGCAGATGATTCAACAATCAATTGACATACTGAAGAGCTAAGAAACCTTCAGAAGGGACAAAGAATGAATATTCCGATCGGTGGGCCACTTACTGCTTTTCCAACTGGCATCGACCCTCTCTCCTCAGGTGGAATGCAGCCTGCGGGAAGCAGCGGTGGTTTTGGGGATGTGCTCAAGAGCGCCATCAGCCAAGTGTCCAACCTGCAAGGAAGCGCGGAGACCCAGGTGTCGAGCCTGTTGCAGGGGGGCAATGCAGACATGAGCAAGGTGATGATCTCGGTGGAGAAGGCCGACGTTGCTTTTCAGTTGATGATGCAGGTGCGTAACAAGATCGTCACTGCCTATCAGGATATTGAGAAGATGCAGTTCTAGCTTAGTCACCAAGCGGGAGTACCAACCAGGGTTCTATGGCGGACATGAATCAATTAGCGGGCCAGGCAAAGCAGTTTTGGAGCACCAGGACCAGCAATCAGCGCATCTTTCTCGGCGTGGGTGCTGTAGCGACCTTGGCACTCATCGCATTTTTTGCAAACCTGATGGCGACACCGGATTACAAGCCACTGATGAGTGGGCTTGAAGCTGCGGATGCGCAGGCAATCTCAACAGAACTGACCGCCAAGAAGATTCCGTTTCAACTGAGTCCCGACGGCAAGAGCATCAGCGTACCGGCCGACCAGGTGGACGCAGCGAGGCTTGACGTGGCGGGCTCCCAGACCACCCACAGTGGCCGCATGGGCTTTGAAATCTTCGATAAGGTTTCCTGGGGTCAGACCGAGTTTGATGAGAAGGTGAACTATCAACGCGCGCTTGAGGGCGAGTTGGAGCGCACTATCGTGACACTTGGCGGTGTAAAGAGTGCGCGTGTGCATCTTGTGATGGCAACGGATTCGGTGTTCCTGGACCGTGAGCGCAGCGCCAAAGCATCTGTGACACTGAAGCTGGGTACTGGTGGTCTTACGCATGAAGAGACTCGATCGATCCAGCGCCTGGTCTCTGGTGCCGTAGAAGGCCTCAAGCCGACGGATGTGTCCATCATTGACGCCGATTCGAACAAGGCCCTGGGCGACGCAGACAGTGGTGCCGGCGATGATGGGGTCGAGCGGGAGATGAATCAGCGTCTTGTAGCTACGCTTGGTCCAGTCGTGGGAGCAGACCATTTGCGGGCGAGCGTGAACGTGGAATATGAGCCCGGGACAACGGAAGAGAATGAAGAGAAATATGATCCGGCGGTCAGTGTGCCATTGAGTGTGCAACGGTCGGATGAACATACCGGAGCCGATGCCGGGGTGGGCGGTGTAGCAGGGACGAGCAGCAATGTTCCGAGTAGCCAGCCCAACGTTCCGACACCTTCTGATGATGGGAGCAGTCAGACTTCAAAGACAGAGAATGCTACTTATGGTGTGAACAAGACGACGCGCCACTCCCTGCTTCCAGCCGGCCGCATTCGCCGTATCACTGCGGCGGTTCTGGTAGATGACGTGGTGACACGACACCAAGGCACGAATGGTAAATGGAGCGAAACACGTGCTCACCACTCACCAGCGGAGTTGAAGCAGATTGAGGTTTTGGCAGCGAGCGCAATCGGTATCGATCAGACGCGTGGTGACGTCATCTCGGTCCAGAACATGGCCTTCTCGCGACCTGAGGAAATCGATGCTCCAGCGCCTTCTGTGATCGATCGCGCACGCAAGGGTATGGCTGACAATTCAACAATCGTGCGCTATGCGATGCTGCTGGTTCTGTTTGTTCTGGCTTATCTGCTGATGATCCGTCCTGTACAGAAGAAGGTTCTTATGGGCGAAGCCCTGGTTCAGCCTCAACCCGCTCTTCCACAGCCAGCATCGGCCAAGTCGCTCCCTACTCCTGCACCCAATGATACGGGCCGGACGAATGCTCTGAAAGAGCAGTTGATAGCCCAGGTAAAAGTGGAGCCAGCCAACAGCGCACGCCTTGTTCAGGCGTGGCTGCGTGAGGAGGCACGATGAACGGCGATGTCGATCTTCAAGATATTCCTGGCATCCGCAAGGCTGCAATTCTGGTAACTCTGCTTGGCGAAGAGGCAGCCGCAGCCATATTCCATCATTTGTCAGAGGAAGATCTGCAAGGTCTTACGCACGAGATCTCTCGTCTTGGAAGTGTCTCAAAGGAGCTTTCATTCAGGGTGCTGCAGGAATATGAGCAGCTGAGTCAAGCTCAGGACCAGATCGCCCAAGGTGGGCACGAGGTCGCAACCCGTCTGCTCGTGAGGGCGTTTGGAGAACATGGAGCCCAGACGATGGTTCAGCGGCTGGTTCGGTCGCAGGAGGTGAACTCTTCGCGGGTGGAGTCTCTGCAGCGTATCGAGGCGAAGCAACTTGCGCGGTTTCTTGAGGGGGAGCATCCGCAAACGATTGCGCTTATTCTGGGGCATCTTGAAACGAAGCAAGCATCTGCTTTGCTGATGTGTCTGCCGCATCTGGTCCGTGCGGAATCGGTGAGGCGGCTTGCGAATCTGCGCCAGTTCTCGCCGGCGATGGCTGAGAAGGTTGCGATTGTGCTGAATCGCCGACTTCGCTCTGTAGGAGAGCAGAAGAAGAAGACGTACTCCGGTTTTCAAAATGTAGCCGATCTGATGAACAACATCGATGCTACAACTTCGGGCGAGATATTGGAGGCGATCGAGAAAGATGAGGCATCGCTTGCGGTAAGCATCCGCGATCTTATGTTTACGTTCGAAGACTTTCTTGGAGTGTCCGAAGTGCAGCTTCGCGTTGTTTCCGGGGCAGTCGACAAAAAGTCTCTCACATTGGCACTGAAGGGTGCTACCGAGACTATCCGCAATCATTTCTATTCGACGATGTCTTCTCGAGCGATCGAGATGATGAAGGAAGAGGCTGAGCTGCTTGGCCCTGTGCGAAGCAAGGATGTAGCGAAAGCTCAGATGGAAGTTGTGGCTGCGGCACGCAAACTGGAGATGGAAGGCAAGATCGTTTTAAAGAGTGAAGGAGGGGATGAGTATGTCGTCTAGAAGAACACACGCGGGCCATGCCTCGACAGCAGTGGCGAGCTTTCAATATCGAACGCTGGTCAGCAGCAATCATGCACCTGTGGTCACGATTCGTCATGATGACTCCGTTGAGTCCGATGCGAGAAATCGTGAAGAGATGGTGCGGCAGCGGTTGCTGGCAGAGCATGCGGCGGGCTATGCCGAGGCGGAGACTAGACTTCGTCAAGAGTTTGAGCTCAGGTCAGCGCGCGAGACTGCAAAGATTTCAGAAGCCTTGCTGGCATTTGAGCAGACGCGGAAGCAATACTTTGCTCGTGTAGAAACTGAGGTCGTGCAGCTTGCGCTCGCGATCGCCGGTAAGATCATCCACCGCGAAGCCCAGGTGGACCCGATGCTGATTGCTGCAATCGTTCAGATCGGTCTTGGCCAGGTCAAGGATGGGTCTTCCGCTTCGGTTCGCGTGCGGCCCGAAGAGGCTCAGAAGTGGCGTGCGCACTTCCAGGCTTTGGCGCTTCCGATTGTGCTCACGGTGGCAGAGGATGGTGATCTGGAACGCGGCGACTGCATTCTTGAAACTGAGCTTGGCTCGGCTAACTTCAGCCTCGACGCGCAGTTGAAGGAAGTGGAACAGGGCTTCTTTGACCTTCTCGCGCAGAAACCGCAGGCCTGATGCCGACACCGCTCGCGCCCTATTTCGATCAACTTGAAACGACGAGCACTCTGCGTTGGAGCGGGCGCGTTCTTCAGGTTGTGGGTAACCTTGTCGAGTCTGAGGGACCATTTTGTTCTGTGGGTGATGGGTGCACGATCATCACCTCGGATGGCACGCAGTACAGTGGCGAGATCGTGGGCTTTCGTGGCCCGGTGATGCTCACCATGACATTACAGCTGCCACGCGGTGTGCGATATGGAGACAAGATTATCGCCACCGGTATGCGGCCATCGATCCGCGTGGGCCCCGAACTTCTTGGGAGAGTGATTGACGGTACGGGCGCGCCACTCGACTCACTTGGTGCTTATACTGCGAGGCGGTCGATGGTGGTGGATGGGTCTGCGCCTCTGCCGCTTGATCGCCAGCCGATTCGACATCCGCTTGGTTGTGGGGTTCGGGCACTTGACGCCTTCGTGACATGTGGCCGCGGCCAGCGTCTGGGGATCTTCGGCGGGAGCGGAGTGGGCAAGAGTACGTTGCTTGGGATGATGGCACGAGGGACCGAAGCAGATCTGACGGTCATGGCTTTGATTGGCGAACGCGGCAGAGAGGTTCAAGAGTTTCTTGAAGTCCTCGGCGAAGAAGGACGCAAGCGGGCAGTGCTGGTTGTGTCTACATCCGACCAGTCTCCGCTGCTGAAGATGCGCGCGGCTCTTTCGGCGACTGCGATTGCAGAGTACTTTGCATCTGCTGGCAAGAATGTTCTGCTGGTTGTGGATTCCTTAACACGATTTGCGATGGCTCAGCGAGAGATTGGGCTTGCTGCGGGTGAGCCCCCGACCACAAAGGGTTACACCCCTTCTGTACTTAACACACTCGCTCGCCTAGTTGAACGTGCTGGAAACTTTAATACCGGTAGTATCACTGCCTACTACACCGTGTTGATGGAGGGCGATGATCAGCAGGATCCAGTTGTCGATACGGTGCGGTCTCTGCTTGACGGACACATTATTCTCGACCGAAATCTGGCATTGAGAAATCATTATCCTCCTATCTCAATTCTAGATAGTCTGAGCCGGCTGATGCCTTCCATCACAAGTGGCGATCACATGGCCAAGAGCCGGGCGCTCCGGGTCCTGCTAGCTTCCCACGCGCGATCGGAAGATCTTCTTCGAATTGGCGCTTACACCAAGGGCTATGACCCGGTGCTGGATCGTGCCGTCGAAGTGGTGCCATCGATCAACCAATTTCTGCAGCAGGACTCAGCGGAGACCCCGCAGTTTGCCGCAGTCACCCAAAGCCTTCTTGGATTGGCGAGCTAACGATGGCCTTCAAGTTTTCACTTTCCACGCTATTGCGACTGAAGGAGATCGCGGCCGACCGCGAGGAGCGACTGATTGGCCAGATTCAAGGACAGATCGCGCAGACAAATCAAACCCTTGATGACCTGAAAGGCCGTCGTGAGCGTGAGATCAGTCGACGAGAGATCAATTTGCAGCAGTCCAGCTCTGCAGCGGAGATTGTTTCGTCCTATACGCATGTGAGCTCGCTCGAGGCCATGCAACAGACGGTGCAGGATCAGCTCGCGAAGCTGGAGGTGCTGCGTCTTCAGCAGATGAAGGTGTACGAACTTGCTTACCGCAATAAAGAACTACTGGCCGGCATCAAAGAAGATCAACATGAAGAATTTCTTTATGATCGCGCTCGCCGTGAGCAGATGACGATGGATGATAACTTCTCCTCGCGTCGTCTGCCCGGCTAGGCAACAGTTGCCGGGTGTAACCGGCAATGCTTGCCCGGTTGCCGGGTGCAGGTAGGACTTAGCAGGGGCCCAAGAGTATTTCAAGCGCGAAAAAGCCTGAATATTCCCCTAAAACGCTGAGTTGTAGTTCAATCCAGTTTGGCAATGAAAGTGCTTTTAGCTAAGTCGTGAATGTCTCTGCAAAACTCGAAGGCGCGGTGCTGGGTGCGGCGGTGAAGCAAAGCTCACCGATGGCCTCGTCTGCAAGCTTCAGCAAGTTTCTTCAGTCTTCAACTCTGCAGAAAGAGGGCCGACTTGCGCCAAGCAGTACTGCAGTCACTGCGTCTAGTCAGAAGCCGACAGTTCGAAGCCCTGAGGACAGACCAGAGCAACGCCGGCCGGCTGAAGCGGTGAAGGCCGAGGTGGTAAGCGTACCTCTCACCCCGGCAATCCAGATTCCGTTGCCGGATGCTCCTTTTGTCGGAATCTCCACTCAGTCCTTCATCTCTTTAGACATGTCGCCCAAGGAGACAGCTCCTTCTGCTACGAACATTAGCAGTGGCAAGCCGTCTTCTACACTGGAATCATCGGCACTCAGTCAAGCAGGTGTAAGTCTGAATGGAATGCTGCCGGGATTTGAAGCCGCTCCAGGCAGTGTGGTGCCTGCAACGGACGGAGAGGGCTCTCAAGCAGCCAATTTTAAAACGATGCAGGCTGCGGCAAAGTCTTCTGATTCGAGCACCCCAGAGGCGAGGGTAAATGCAGGGAAACTCGTTGGCGTGAATGACATTTCAAAGCCAGCCGCGGTGGCCGGAGAAACAGGCTCAGAGGCTGCCGCTCCCAAAGCTGGTGCTCTGCAGGACACCGGGGCAATGACGAAAGATCAAGCCGTGGCCGTCAAGCCGACGCAGATGAATGATGCTGCATTGGCATCGGTGCTACAACCGGTTCAGCAGGCAAAAGATGCAGACGTAAAACCGGTGTTATCGGGTTCCTACGATAAGGCTTTGGTGGCCAACCCTACGGCCAAGTCCGCATCATCGCGCATGACAGTCTCTGCTGGTAAGAACCGTACATTCGCGGCAACTGAAGCTCACGGCAAGGTCAAGTCAGAGGCAGCCAATGACTCCGATCAGACCCAGTCAAGCGACAAGAAAACGGCAAGCGTTTCCTTTGCCGCAAAGATGGTAGAGGGGGTCGATGCTGGAGCCCCGCATTCGACGGCCCACACCGAAGCTTCTGGAGGGACAGACGCCCCCACACCCACGCTTGCCAATCAAAGCTCGGCCGCTATAAGCGATAAGAACGTCGAGGGCAAGCATTCGACAACGGGTATGCCGATGCCGACTGCAACGCACGGTCAGCCCGATGCGAAGCCGCTGAATGGGTTAAGCAGCGCCCAGTTGGTGCAGTCCATTCATCAGTCAGAGATGAAGCTCGGTATGCATTCTGTTGAGTTCGGCAACATCTCGATCAACACGTCACTTAATCATCAAGCGATCTCCGCGCAGATTTCCACTGAGCACCCTGAACTGAGCCGGGCGCTTGCTGTACACATCTCGGCGATTGAAGAGAAACTCGGCAGT
This sequence comes from Lichenicola sp., assembly GCA_964658635.1. Taxonomy (GTDB): domain Bacteria; phylum Acidobacteriota; class Terriglobia; order Terriglobales; family Acidobacteriaceae; genus Edaphobacter. The sequence goes on from CAZZZP010000017.1 coordinate 16,417, forward strand.
GCGTACGGTGTGCAGGCCAGGGTGGAAGTACGCGATGGTGGTGGTGCAACTGGCAGTCATACACAGGAACAAGCCGAGCAGCAGAATTCGCAGAGAGCTGGCAGGGTCTTCGGAGCAAGCGCGTCTCGCGCTGCAGGCACGATGTCCGCTGCTGCCGTTTCAACAGTATTGCCCGCCGCTGGAAGTATGCGGCTGGACATTCGTATCTAAAAGCAATTTCAGGAGGCATTATGTCTGTATCTCAACTCAATGCAGCATCTGCGATGACACCATTCAGCATGATGAGCGCGCCAGTCACAAATGCGAAAGCCAGTGCGAGCGCTGCTGCCACGACTACGACCAGCACCGGTGGAGGACTTTCCAGCACCACGACTGGTACAACGTTTTTGAATTTGTTGGTGAAGGAACTTCAAAACCAGGATCCCAGCGCTCCGATGGACTCGACTGCGATGGTTGGTCAGATGATCTCGTTGAACCAGCTTGATCAGCTAATCAGCATCAACCAGGTGCTGGCGGGGAGTTCCACAAGCGGCACCGCGACATCCGGAGGTACGCCGAAGACGAGTTCGGCGGCGCTGGTGGCACAGCAGTCCGACCTGCTGAACAGTGTTTCCAAACAAGCCCAGACTTCGGCGGCACTGACAGCTGCCAATGACCCCAATTCGACCTTAAACCTTTCTTCACTCAATATTCCATTCGGAGGCAAGTAATGTCATTTTTCGGTGTTCCTCTCTCAGGTCTTATCGCGAGTCAGCAGCAGCTTCAGTCGGTCTCCAACAACCTTGCCAATCTCAGCACCGTCGGCTTTAAAGATCAGAACGTTTCATTCAGTGATATTTTTGCGCAGAGCAGCCTGAATAACGGGACGAACGATCCGGTACAGACCGGACTCGGCGTGAAGGCGGCGCAGACATCGTCCGACTTTTCGGATGGTGCTACGAGTGCAACAAACATTTCCTCGAACATGGCTCTGTCGGGGAATGGGTTTTTCGTTACCCAAGGGACCAACGGCAGCAACGAGTACACGCGTGCCGGCGACTTCACGGCGAATGCATCGGGGCAACTGACCACTCCGAATGGCGAGCTTGTCATGGGTTACCCCGCGGTTAATGGTGTAGTCTCTACTTCGGCTCCGCTTCAGCCACTGCAAATAGGGCTTGGCTCAGTTATTCCGGCAACCGCATCTACCACGTTTTCGCTGACATCGAATCTTAATGCAAGTGCTGCCACTGGTACGACGTTCTCAAGCACGACCCCGGTCTATGATTCGCTCGGATCCTCGCACGCTTTGAGTGTCACTTTCACCAAGGGTACGGGGAATTCGTGGAATTATTCGGTTGATGTTCCAACGGCTGATACCGGCGCTTCTTCGAGCCAGCTTGCCAAAGGAACTCTGAACTTTGATAGTGCGGGAAATCTCACTTCGCCGACAGCAGATCAGCAGATCAGCATACCGACTCTTGCTGATGGCGCGGCCTCGATGAACCTTTCATGGAAGTTGGTCGACAAGACGGGGACACCGACGATCACACAGACGAATCTTGCGAGCACCACGACGGCCACAACGCAGGATGGGCATGCGAGCGGCGTCTTGAATAGCTACGCGGTTCAGACTGACGGCCGGATTGAGGGCACCTATTCGAACGGACAGTCGATGGCTCTCGGCCAGGTCGCAGTTGCGAACTTCGCGAACACGCAGGGTCTGCTACGCACCGGGAACAACAACTATGAGGTGACCGCAGGCTCAGGTCTCGCGCAGGTTGGTGTTGCCGGCACTGGCGGGCGCGGTGTGATCACTGGCGGCTCGGTAGAAGCGTCGAATGTAGATGTCGCTGCTGAGTTTGCAAAGATGATTGTCGCGCAGCAGGCCTACCAGGCTAATGCCAAGACTGTAACGACCCTCTCGCAGATCTCCCAGGCCACAATCCAAATGATGACTGCGTAATGGCTTGTAGAGGGAAAATGAGCTTCTGATGAGAAGCTGCTGCTGCCGCGTTCTACAGTGGCAGCAGCTTCTTTGAAGATTCATGCGGATGCCTCTAAGTCATCGCCAATAAGACACTTACTCCCGGTCAAGAGACGCATTAGCAACCTCATTTGAAGCCATCATTCCCCTTTATCCAAGTTTGGCAGACGAGTTGCAATAACTCGTGTAACTCCCTGTTTCTAAGGGTGATAGCGTTAGTTGCTGTTACCTGAAAGTTGTAGGGATTGACCGCCGAATTTCTGGTGAAAAGGGGCCTTCCTTGTCTACAGCTATTTCACATCCTGCCGAGTTGCAGACTGTCTCGGCTACCGCAGCGATACACGCTGCGCGGAAGGACATGAGCCCTGGTGATGTGCTCCCCTGGCTCCCATGCACACTGGCACTTGAGGTGCCGGTCGTGGGGTTCACGGTAGGTTATCTGCTGAAGCTGGAGGCAGGGTCTCTGGTCCAGACTGCGTGCCATCAGAGCACGGACATTCCTCTACAGGTCAATGGCATCCTGATGGCATGGACTGAATTCGAGGTCGTGGGCGAACGTCTCGCTGCGCGCATAACGGATCTTGTATGACCGCCTGGCAGGCCGTTGTGAGAACGGATAATAAACTGACGACTGATTCTGAAGCACTGAACGCGGAGCTTGGCCGCTTTGGAGCAACCGCAAGCCCGCGTGCAATTCCCCAGTCGGCTCTGATTCTTGATGCGATCGCAAAGATCCGCATGGCCTGGCGCTGGGTTGAACGTAAGCGTGCGATGCAATTGACGTCTCGCAGACTCCGCGTGGCAGAGACGATCTCGCTGGGCGATAAGCGATTTGTGTCGATTCTCCAGGTCGACGGGGCGCAGTTCCTTATCGGCGGATCGGCTACAAGTGTTCAGCTGCTCGCATGTCTTGACAAGGTCACTCCTCAGGGTGAGAACCAGGCGCTATGCCAACCAGAGGTGACACGGTGATTGCAGCTTTCATGTTGCAGGCGCCCGCAGCTACGGCAAACGCGAACGGACTTCAAATCTCCGGTCTGGGAAGCGGCTCCGCTCCCTGGACTATCGTGGTCCTGCTCACCTTTCTTACGCTGATCCCGTCATTGCTGCTTTGCATAACGCCGTTTGCGCGCCTGTTAATCGTGTTTCACTTTCTGCGCCAGGCTCTTGGGCTGCAGACCACTCCGTCGAACCAGACGCTGATCGGCTTGTCGATGATCATGACGTTCTTCCTCATGCAGCCGGTGGGCGCGACCATCTACGACACTGCTGTCGTTCCACTCCAAGCGGGCAGCATTACTCCGCTGCAGGCACTTGAACGTGCGGGCACGCCTATGCGCCAGTTCATGGCACATTACGTGCGAGACAAGGATGCGGCGCTGTTTCTTGAACTTGCGAAAGAACCGCGTCCGCGTAATGTGCAGGATCTCTCTTTCCGCGTGCTTCTGCCCTCTTACATTCTGTCCGAACTCAAAGCTGGATTTCAGATCGGTACCGTTCTCTTTCTTCCATTTCTGGTTGTCGACATGGTGGTCGCATCGATTACCACATCAGTTGGCATGATGCAGTTGCCACCTGTTGTTATCTCAACTCCTTTGAAGCTGCTGCTCTTCCTTATGGTGGACGGCTGGCATTTGCTGATCGGATCTCTGATGAGGAGCTTTCAATAATGGGACCAGATTCGGTTGTAGCGCTGGGACGCATGATGCTTGAAGAGGTGATCATCCTGACGGCGCCTGTTTTGATTGTGGCGATCGCGGTCAGCCTTGTCGTGAACGTGGTCCAGGTGCTTACTTCGCTGCAGGATCAGACCCTGTCCACGGTTCCTCGCCTGCTTGCGACCGGCGCCACACTCTTCATCCTGATGCCCTGGATGTTTCGTCACCTCAGCACCTATACGGCATTGCTCTTGTCAGATTTTCATAAGGTGCTCGAGTAGTGGTGATCCCTTTCGCAGACGTGATGCAGGCTCTGCTGGCCATTGGTGTGCGGCTGACAGGGCTGATGCTCTTCGCTCCTTTTCTGGGAAGCTCCGTCATACCGGCACGGATCAAGGCGGTTGTCGTTCTGACACTGACGTTTGTGATGTACCCCATGATCTCTCGCAGTTGGCCTTCACTGCCGGTAACGCAGTGGCCAATGCTCGTCTTTCGCGAAATGCTTATTGGTGTGGCGATAGGTATCGCGACCTCTGTTGTCTTCGAAGCGGTACAGATGGCTGGCGGTATCCTCAGTATCCAGATGGGCTATTCGCTGGTCAATATCCTAGACCCGAACACGCAGGTTGATACGACTGTCGTTGCCATGTTTCATCAGTCGATTGCGATGCTCATTTTTCTACGGCTTGATGTTCACCTCTGGTTGATACGCGCAATCGGCAACAGTTTCGCTTATCTGCCGCCAGGCTCAGCGCAACTCTCGCTGCCTTTCATGATGACCCTTATCTCGATGGGTTCTGCGATCCTCTCGATCGGCATCCAGATCGCGGCCCCCGTGTTTTCAGCCACACTTCTGACAGACATCATTCTCGGACTGCTTGGTAAGGCCTCACCGCAGCTGCCACTGATGGTGCTCGGTCCTTCAATCAAGAGCCTCCTCGGCATCGCGCTGCTTTTTACCACTCTTAAGTATTGGCCCGATATGTTCCGAACACTTTTTACGAATTCGATGGGCTATGCCGATCGACTTCTTCATCTTGCGCGTTAGGCGGCTATGGCAGACTCGAGCAAAACAGAACAAGCGACCCCAAAACGACGTGAGAAAGCACGGGAGCAGGGGCAGGTGGCACGGTCGAAAGAACTGCCGAGCATCCTTGCCATCGTCGGCGCGGTGAGCGCGCTCTGCATGATGGCGCAGGGTGCGGTCAGTCACTGGGCGGGGTTTTATAGCAATGTTCTAAATGCCGCTGCAACGGGTGATTTTGAAAGCAATGGACCTATTCTTTTCTGGAGCTCGGTTGAAGTCTTTCGCTGGATCGTACCTGTGCTGCTGTGTGCCATGGCTCTTTCGGTGGCCGCTGGACTGGCTCAGGGCGGATTCAATATAGCGCCGGAGGCTTTGCAATTGAAGCCGGAGCGGTTCAACCCGGCAAGCAAGTTTGGGCAGATCTTCTCGCTGGCGGGACTCAGCAACCTGCTGAAGTCACTGTTGCCATTTGCCGCCATTGCATGGATTGGCGTCAGTTGCATCGAGGCGAACTGGATGGTGCTTGTGCATGCTTCTTCGCTCGGACTGCGTGGGCTTGCGGCCAGCATCGGCGGCATGATCTTCAACTTTGCGTGGAAGGGCGGACTCGTCCTCGTCGCCTGGTCCGGGGTCGACTACGGTCTCACCTGGATGAAGATGGAGGGCGACATGAAGATGACCCGGGAAGAGGTTCGCGAAGAATCCAAACAGAACGACGGAAATCCGCTGATCAAGTCAAGGATTCGTCGCCTGCAGCGCCGCATGCGCCGCAAGCAGACACTTGCAGCAGCCGCTACTGCAACCGTCATTGTGACAAATCCCACACACTACGCGGTAGCTCTGCGGTACACGCCTGACATGGATGCGCCGCAAGTCGTAGCCAAGGGCATGAATCTACTTGCGCAGCAGATCAAGGCGCTTGGTATTGAGAACGGCATCATGCTGCTCGAGAACAAGCCGCTGGCTCAAGCACTCTACAAGACCGTCGAAGTTGGAGAAAACATTCCTTCCGCGCTATATCAGGCAGTTGCAGACATCCTCGTCATCGTATTCCGCGCACAGGCTGAAGTCAGACAGAAAGAAGCCATGCGCCGTAACCGTAACGCCTCCGGAGACCTGGTCACACGATGAATCCCCCCGTTGCAACAAAGAACAAGGGTCTGCTGAAAGCACTGTCCGCCTCTGGTGAGTGGGTCGTACCGATGGCTGCGGTTTCCATGGTGTTCGTCATGCTTGTCCCATTGCCGAGTTTTTTGCTCGATCTGATGCTGACGGTGAGCATAACGGCTTCGGTGCTGGTGCTGCTGACGGCAGTGCAGATTTTGAAGCCGGTGGAATTCTCCGTCTTTCCGAGTCTTTTGCTTTTGCTGACCATGCTGCGGCTCTCGCTTGACCTTGCAAGCACACGCCGGATTCTGTTGCACGGAAACGAAGGACCGTCGGCAGCGGGCCATGTGATCGAAGCTTTCGGACAGTTCGTCGTTGGCGGAAACTATGTCGTTGGATTTGTCATTTTTTTGGCACTCATCGCGATCCAGTACCTGGTAATTAGCCACGGAGCGGTTCGCACGGCCGAAGTCACCGCTCGCTTCACCCTCGACGCCATGCCTGGGAAGCAGATGGCCATAGATGCCGATCTGAACGCCGGCATGATAACCGAGCAGCAGGCTCGCAAGCGTCGAGAGAACGTCTCCAAAGAATCGGAATTCTGTGGAGCGATGGATGGCGCAGCGCGCTTTTCGCAGCGCGACTCACTCGCCACCATTCTTATCATGGCGATCAACATTATCGCCGGGTTTCTCATTGGTGTCTTCCAGCAGGGAATTCCTTTTCAAGAAGCTCTGAAGACGTACACCATACTTACTGTGGGTGACGGTCTTGTGTCGATTTTGCCGTCACTGTTGGTTTCAGTGGCTGGAGGTATTGTGGTCACACGTGCCGCCTCCAAGGATTCCCTCGGGGTGAACGTAAGGAACCAGATTCTCAGCAGCCCACGACTGCTTTGGATTGGTGGGGGCGTTCTGGCCGCATTGGGCCTCATGCCCGGTCTACCTAAAGTCGCCTTCTTCAGTGTCGGCGCGGGCCTGATGTATGCCGCTTACAAGATCAAAGATGAGCGCGTTGCTGAAGATGCAGATCTGACCGCAGCGCCTGCTAACGCGGCTGTGGCGAAGGGTGCGATGCTTCCGTCTGGCGGTGAGGCGATGGAGTCGGTCCTTAAGCTCGATGAGCTTATGCTTGAGGTCGGCATTGGACTTGTTCCTTTGGTTGATGCAAAGCAGGGTGGGCAGTTGCTCGCCCGCGTCAAGGCGCTTCGTAAGAACCTCGCTCAACAACTTGGCTTCCTCGTGCCTTCGATCCACATCACCGACAACCTTTCTCTGCGAGAAGGGGAATACGTGGTTCATCTGCGCGGTGTCGAGATTGCGCGCTGGGAAATTCGCCGCGGTATGATGCTTGCGATCAGTTCAGACATCGGTCCGCCAAATCTTCCGGGTGAAGCTACACGCGAGCCTGCTTTCGATGTCCCTGCGAAGTGGATCAGTCCTGAGCTTCAGGCTCAGGCGATCTCACTGGGTTACGCCGTTGTCGATTCCACTTCAGTGCTAGCCGCTCACCTGGCTGAGATCATCAAGCGCAATGCGCACGAATTGCTTACTCGTCATGAGACCAAGCGGCTCATCGATCGTCTTAGTGATTCTCATCCAAGACTTGTTGAGGATCTTGTGCCTAAGTTGATGAGTTTAGGAGAGGTGCAGCGAGTACTTCAACAGCTACTGCGTGAGCAGGTCTCCATTCGTGATATCGGGACGATACTAGAGGCGCTTGTCGATACGGCCGCGATTAATAAGAACCCTGTCGCACTCGTTGAAGCCTCTCGACAAGCGCTCGGACGCGGGTTAATCCGTCCACTTCTGGACAATCGCGGAGAACTTCGCGTCGTTACGCTAGACAGTGCGATTGAAGAAGAGTGCAGCCGCGCTGCGAACATGCAGACCGGGCAGCTTTCTTCCACAGGGCTGCAGATTTCTGTGGCACGCCGCGTGCTGGATAGTCTGCGTGCCTCTTTCGGTGATCAGGTGTCTGAAGCGCCGCCCGTTCTACTTTGCTCTTCTCCAGGCCGCTTTTACCTGCGGAGATTGCTTGAGCCCTTTCTTCCAAGAATTGTAGTGATCTCGCCCAGCGAGATTCCACCTACAACCTTGGTGCAATCCGTTGGAGTTGTTCGCTAATTGATTTAGGTTGCAAGGACATATCAGGAGAAGTGCATGGCAACAGCACACACGGTTTACAGGATGTATGCAGAGGGAGTCGGCGAGTTTGACGAGAGGAATGCCCTCATCATGCAGGAGCTGCCGCAGGTTCATTTTATTGCGTCAAGGATCTATGAAAGACTGCCCCAGCAGGTTGAGCTAGAAGATCTAGTTCATGCGGGAGTCATTGGACTTCTTGAAGCCTATCGCACGTTTGATCACGGCAAGAACGCGCAGTTCAAGACATTCGCAAAATTCCGCATCAAGGGTGCCATTCTCGATAGCTTGCGGGCACTGGACTGGGGCTCGCGGGGCATCCGTCGCAAGGCCCGCGAGATAGCAGACGCGACTCAGAAGCTTGAAGGACTTCTGGGTCGTCACCCAGCAAAGGAAGAGATAGCGGCTGAGTTGAAGATCAGTGTCTCATCCTTAAATGAAGTTCAGTCAGAACTGAACGGACTTTACGTTGTCGGCCAGCAGACTGCTGTTGGCGGGGATGGCGAATCGACGCTCGATCTGATCGAGTCAGCGCCGAGTTCCTGGGAGAATCCTTTTGAGATGTATTGCAAAGCGGAGTCAAGGACAAAGCTAGTGGACGCGATCGGTCAACTCTCCGAACGCGAGCAACTCATACTTTCGCTCTACTATCACGAGGAGCTCACCATGAAAGAGGTTGCTGAGGTTGTAGGGCTTGCGGTCTCGCGGGTCTCGCAGATTCACACCGCCGTGCTTGCGAAGTTGAAGAACACTCTTCAACCTCAGTCAACCGCCCCGCAGGTTCGCAAGCAGATGAGGAGGGCGAGTTGAAGCAGATCGAAGGCAAGAAGCAGGTTCCTGCCATCTCACCGAATGCAACGGTCTTGCCCTGCAATTTTCGCTCAGCGGGCCGGCTTTCTAACGAGAGTGCCCGCACCCTGACCCATCTGCATGAGACTCTAGCGCGAAACCTTACGAACTCGCTCGACGTCTACCTCGGGGTCGGTCTTGAAGTTCGGCTTGCGCAGCTGGAACAACTGAGCATGGACGAGTTCAAGATGAAGTGTATAACTGGTGGCTATATGCTGCCGTGTGCCACAAAGCCTGCCGGAAGCAACATCCTGCTCGACATGGACCATGCGCTGATGTTCACGGTGATCGACCTGCTTCTGGGGGGCTCCGGCACGAAACTTGGCGCCAACCGTGAACTTACGGAGATTGATGAAGAGATCATGGAGGGAGTCGGCCAACTGATCGCCCAGCAGATTGAGCGTGTCTGGCAACCGATCGGCTATTCTCTTGTTCCAGGAAGGTGCGTCAAGCCCAACCTGGCGCATCGGGTATTTCCGCCAACCGATAAAGTGATTTGTATTCAATTCGATGTCAGCGTTGCGGGCATGACGGGCTTCCTCTATGTCTTTCTTCAGGCCTCCCTTGCCGGCTCTTTGGTGCGCAACATTCGTGCTGACAATACCAGCAACCGGGGCGGCTCAGCGTACCAGCCCATGTTGAGCCTCGCCAAGCGCATGCTTGAGTGTCCGTTCAATTTGTCAGGCGAGCTGCCGAACATGAGGGTATCGGTACGGGCACTTGCTGGGATCCAGGAAGGAAGCATTCTTATGCTCTCCGCCCCGGTCGCGGGTCCTGGCAAGCTGACGCTTGAAGGAAACATGTTTTTCGACGCGCTCCCGGTTCGCCAGGGGCAGAACAAAGCGATGCAGCTGTTTGCACCCGTCACCGCTGCACACGTTGCCACACCTCAAGGAGATGATCAACCCCATGCAGGCCTTTGAAACCCCTCGTCCGGACCGTGCTGTAGGGCTCCACTTCTGCTCGACGTTAGCGGAAGTTATCAGCGTTGTCGCCTCTTCTCCATGCCAGATCGCGATTGCCGAAGAGCCGTTCAATCCCCATCCCACGGCGTCCGATGCTGCGTGCCTTCGTTTTCATCTGAGTGGGGGGCTTGAGGGCAACGTTTACCTCGTGTTGCGAAAATCTGAAATAGTCACGCTTGGTATTTCTAGTCTGACTGCGGTGAGCGGCGATGAGGCGAGACTCGCTGCGCTTGGTGATTGCCTGCAGCCGGTGTGCGGACTACTTATCTCGGCGTTGAGCCAGTACGGACAGGTGAAGGTCACAGTCGAGCCGAAGGCTGGCGCCGCGCTTCCCACCGAAAACGTTCTTGAGCTTGTCTTGACGTCAACGGAAGAGGATGTACGTCTTGCCATGCATCTCTTTTTCGACCCGGCACTCATCGGTACCCTACGCGGAGCAGCTGCAACTGCCTTGAGTTATCCATCCGTTGCAGACTCCTCGGCCGCGGCAAACCTTGATCTTGTCATGGATGTAGAGCTGAATGTCACGCTTCGGTTTGGTCAACGGCAACTCCCCTTGCGGGAGGTGCTCGATCTAACGAGCGGGTCGGTCGTGGAACTCGACCGCCAGGTAGACGAGCCGGTCGAGTTGATACTTGACGGGCGGGTTGTTGCCCGAGGAGAAGCGGTGATCATCGACGGAAATTACGGGATGCGCATTACCCAAGTGCTGCATCACATGGTCCCGTGATGAAAGTGACCCCAGGCACCCAAGGTGTGCGGAGAAGAGTTGCGAACGTTGGCGATGGGCCGAACATGGTTTATCCACCTATCTCCTCAGGTGTCAGCAACTTGAGAACCTGATGAACAAGCTGACCCGACCTGCCGATATTGGATCGCAATGTAAACGTGTGTGACGGGCGCGTTGAACGAAGGACTTCGAAATCAGATTCACTGAAGGTCTGTTGAAGGAAGAGGGCAGTTTCGCATGCATGATGATCTGAAAGTTCCGGCGGCCGTGACAACACTGATTCCTGCGGGTTCGACTGCTTATGCCGATCTGGCAGTTGGGGACCCGCTTCCGCGGATACCGACGATGATTGCTACACGTCTGCAGCTTGAGCTTCTACTCCAGGATTCCTCGATTGACCTGAAAGCTGTTTCACAAGTTATTCTTTCTGACGTTGGCGCGACTCTTGAGCTGTTTCGCATCATCGGCGAGGAGTATCCGAGCGCGGAGAATCGTCCAACCCGCATTGAGGACTGCATTGTCAGTCTCAGCACGCAGCGCTGGTACTCCGCGGTATGTGCATCGGGTGTTCTGCACAACGGGCCCCTTGTCTCGGAATGGCAGCGATGCCGCAGTGTTGCTCAGTGCGCCCGTGAACTGGCTCGTCACATTGAAGGTGTTCTTCCTGAAGAGGCTTACATCGTGGGGCTTCTTTATCGACTGGGCTGTTTTCCACGTCTACTTGGCTGGAATCAAGGCTTGGATTCGACGGGTGAGAGCCACGCGACGGGCATGATGCTCGCTGACTATTGGCACCTGCCGACCTATGTAATGGCGGCTTTCAGTGAAGCGCAGCAGATGAGCTCATCGAGTCACTGGAGTGATATCCTGCAAACCGCGCAGGAGCTTGCCCACCTTGCAGATGCGCCTGCTGCTTGAGGTTCGAGGCTGGCGTTGTTCTGACTTGTTCTAATACAAGCCTTCTGAAGCTAATGTTTAGCGGTCTGATGAGAGTGGCTGTGACCCCGTCCTTATCCGCGACTGATTGTGACCCTCAAGCGCAGGAAAAAAGCAGGAATCGTGCTCTGGTCTAACACTTAGTAGCCACGACACTCTTCGCTGTTTGGCCCTCATGTTGCAAACTTCCTGTTCGTGAGGTTTTTTCATGGATAGCGGTCTTTACGCAGCTTGCACAGCACTGATGGCGCGAACCGACGCACTCGACACGATCGCCAACAATCTTGCAAATAGCAGCACAGGTGGTTTTCGCGGTCGTCACAGCACCTTCGGTTCAGTGTTAGCAGGCCATGGTCAGCGGTACAACTCGATGCTCAACGAGGACACGAACAGTTACGGTCAGATTGGGGGTTCGCGGCTCGACCTTTCACCTGGCCAGTTGGAACGCACAAACGGAGAGCTTGACCTCGGTATCGATGGTCCTGGTTTCCTGGCTGTGCAGACCTCTCAAGGAACTGCCTACACCCGGAACGGATCGCTGCAGGTCTCACCGAAAGGCGTCCTGACGACCTCGTCCGGAGATCCTGTACTTGGAGTCAATGGTCCCATTACGCTTCCCCATGGCAGCGCTATCACGATCAGCGCGGACGGTACGATTTCTGCTGACGGGGCCATTGCAGGCAAGCTGAAGGTTGTTGAGTTTACCGCTGCAGCGGATCCGCAGAGTATGGGTGCAACCTATTACACGGCACCACAGAAAGATGTTGTTGATTCACCCAGTTCATCGGTACGCCAGGGCATGCTTGAAGGCTCGAACGTCAACCCCGTGAGCAGCGTGATCGAGTTGATCAACGCACAGCGCGCGACTGAGGGTATCCGTCACGCACTCAGCATGATCGATTCCGAAATTGATAAGACTGCGGCGCAAGAACTACCGCGCGTCAGCTAACTCTTCTAACTGAATCACATTTTGAAAGGTCTTCTCTATGCTTCGTGCACTTTACACTGCAGCAAGTGGTATGAACGCCCAGCAGCTGAATCTCGATAACATCGCTAATAATCTTGCAAACTCGAGCACAACAGGCTTTCAACAGCGGCGTCTTGCTTTTTCTGATCTGCTATATCAGAACACCGTGATGCCTGGGTCGGCGTCCACGCAGCAGACGACGAACGCGTCCGGTCTTCAGGTTGGTCTTGGAGTGAGGCCGATGACGACGGAAACCATACAGACCCAGGGCGACTTCAACACAACAAATAATCCACTTGACCTGGCGATCTCAGGCGGCGGTTTCTTTCAAGTTCTGCTGCCGAACGGACAGACTGGGTATACTCGCTCGGGATCGTTCCACATGGACGCGCAGGGCAATGTGGTGACGTCCGATGGGAACGCCCTTCAGCCGGCGGTCACCATTCCGCCCGATGCGACCAACATCAATATTGGCAGCGATGGTACAGTCACCGTGGTCCAGCCGGGTCAGACCCAGGCTTCTCAGGTCGGCAGTATTCAGATGGCGCTCTTCGTGAACCCGGGTGGACTGAACAGCGTCGGCAACAATATCTATCTTGCCACCACGGCATCTGGCGATCCCATCATCGGCACGCCTGGCGGGTCAGAGGGAATCGGGACGATCCAGCAGGGAATGCTCGAGCAGTCGAATGTCAGCGTCGTCGACCAGTTCGTGCAGATGATCGTGGCGCAGCGTTCCTATGAATCCAACTCTCGTGTCGTGAAGGCTGCGGATGAGATGCTTCAGCAACTCAATCAACTCTCGCAGTAGGGGATAGCCATGACTTTGTATGCGCTCTTGAAAAAGTTACGAAACATTTTAGCAGGCGCAGTAGGAAGCACTTTCTTACTCGCCTGCTGCACCGCGTCATGTCAGATGTCGAAGACTCGTTTTGACATTACCGCATCACAAGTGACCGGTGCAATCGCCGAGCAGGGCTTTCCCGTCGATGGCCTCGCCGTCAAGTTGGCAGCGGTAGTTACAAGCGGCGTGGCAAGCCCGCAACTTAGAATTCAGACTGTTTCAATGGTGAACCCACACGAGGCTCGTTTGCGTGTGGCGTGCAGCAGCACGGCGGAGTGCTTACCCTTTCTTGTCGTGGCCACGGGGCCGACGACGATAGAATCCGTTGCCGTGGCAGACAGCTTGAAGACCGTCATTGCCTCGACTACAAGACCAACGCTTCGGGTGGGAACGCCGGTAGTGCTTGAGCTTGAGCAGGGCCGCATACACATCAAGCTTCAGGTCATCTGTCTTGAGAGCGGCGAAGCTGGAAAGAAGATTCGTGTCACCACAAAAGACCGTAAGCAATCTTATGTCGCTGAAATTGTCAATCCCACTCTTTTGAAAGGAAGCCTTTAAGGATGACGCGGGCCTCTATCACTCGTTGCTTGATCTGTCTGGTGGTTCTCACTGTGACGCTACATGCTGCAGGTATTCCGAAGCCGGCAAAGAAGTCTCCGCAAGAGCTTCGAGCTGACTACCTCGCTCGTCTTCATGAGCAGTACATGCCACCGCCCGACGCACGTACCACCGGCAGTCTGTGGTCGGCGGCCAATGCGCTTGGCGATCTCTCGTCGGACTATCGGGCGCGCAACGTGAACGACACGATCATCGTTCAGGTCTCAGTCCAGACAACGGCTGCCCAGAGCGGCAACCTCAACAGCCAGCGAACCTTTTCTACGACGTCGGGAATCTCGGGGATCGTCGGTGGCATCGCTACACACGGAACAAATCCGCTGCTCACGGCCAACTCTGCCACCGCACTCAAGGGACAGGGTCAGACTTCTTCGAACACAACGTTCTCCACGAGTCTGACAGGTCAGATTATTGCAGTTCTGGCTAACGGAAATATGGTTATTGAAGCAGAACGGCAGATCGCGATGAACAACCAGCATGAAGACCTGATCATTCGTGGTATTGTTCGCCCTGGCGACATCTCTTCTGCTAACACCATTCCTTCAGCTGCACTCAGCAATCTTGAAATTGAGATGAAGGGTAAAGGCATCATCTCCGACAGCGTCCGTCCGCCCAACCCACTGACCAAAGCCGTTCTCTGGCTCTTCGGATTCTAATCCTATGATCAATTTCAAGATGAGCTTTGCTTTTATGATGCGCCGTGCGGTTTCCTTCAGCCTGATGGTTGCGATGTCTACCCCGGCGTCCTTCGCGAGCAATACTGATCGCCTTGTTAGTTTGCGTGACATTACTGATGTGGAAGGGGTTCGAGAGAACCAACTCGTTGGCTATGGTCTCGTTGTGGGGCTTCGTGGGACGGGCGATCGCCAGCAGACCTATTTCACTGTGCAGACTCTTGCAAACGCCATGAAGCGCATGGGCGTACAGATCTCACCCGCGCAGGTAGTTGTAAAGAACGTGGCTGCCGTGTTCGTCACAGCGACTCTTCCGGCGTTTTCGCGTCCCGGCATGAAGCTTGACGTTACGGTGTCTTCAGCAGGCGATGCGAAGAGCCTAGAGGGAGGCGTGCTCCTCATGGCGTCCCTTCGAGGTCCGGATGGACAGGTTTATGCTGAGGCCCAAGGACCAATGGCACTTGGTGGATATTCCGAAGGTGCCCTCGGCAACGTTCGTTCGGTCAACCATCCCACGGTAGGCCGGATTCCCGAAGGCGCAATCATCGAGCGGGAGGCGCAGGTCGACCTCAGTCACTTTCAGACGGTTTCGTTTATTCTGCGCAATCCAGACTTCACCGCTGTGCGCGACATGACCGACACTATCAACAAGGACTTCAACCAGGCGGTCGCCACGCCGCTGGATAACCGGACGGTTCGCATCGATGTAGCAAGCACCGGAATCTCCTCCGTGCCGATGCTGATCTCGCGCGTTCAGGGACTGTCGATCAAGTTTCACGCTCCAGCGAAGGTCATCGTGAACGAGCGCACCGGGACGATCGTCATGGGTGGCAATGTCACGCTGTCTCCCGTCTCCGTATTGCATGGTAGTCTCAGCATCGAGGTTGAGACGACCTACGCTGTATCACAACCTCTTCCGTTCAGCCAAGGGGGCACGACGCAGCCTGTCGCAAACACGCAGGTGGCTGTAAAGGACTTGCCAGCCCAATCCATCCGGCTGGAAAACGGCGCCAATGTGGATGATCTCATCCGTGGTCTGCATGCGATCGGCGCCACCTCACACGACATCGTCGCTATCCTGCAGGCGATCAAATCATCCGGCGGTCTTCAGGCCGACCTGGAGGTGATCTAAATGGCATTTGACGTGGGCCTCAGTGCTCAATCCAACCAAGCCGTGGCAGTCGATACCAAAGCAGACGAATTGATTGCAAGGACCCGTCGGGGTGCAACTCAGGGTCCCGCTTCAAAGGAAGACGCCAAGATCGCGAAGGCGGGTAAGGACTTCGAGTCGATTCTTCTGGGAAGCTGGCTGCAACAGGCGGAGCAAAGCTTTGCCAAGGTGCCCGGCGGAGACGGAGAGGGCGACGACGATTCAAGCAAGGACCAATTTCAGGGTATCGCCATGCAGGCACTCGCCGGTTCGCTCACAGCGTCCGGGGGGATCGGAATTGCGAAGATGATCACGAAGCATCTTCACGGCGCTGAAAAGGCCGCTGCACCGTCAGGCGAGACTCAAAGTAAACAGAAGGATGAAGCTTAGAAGAAAATGAGAAATTTCCACATCTAGCCTGAACAGATCTCTTCTCGATGCCGATAGGGTTTCAGTTCAAAAGGGAGGTGTGTTGTGAGACTCGAACTTTACGGAGCAGCAGCCAACGACTCGACGCAAATTAGTAGCTCTAGCCTGTCCGGCGCAGCCGCGGCAAAGCAAACGACCAGCCCGAAGACGGGGGGGATAGAGGACAAGACGACGCTCTCGTCGGGTGCAGATTCGGTGAACACCCTGACCAAAGCGGCGCTTCAAGGATCAGCTTCCCGAGCTGAAAAAGTTGCAGCACTGAAGCAGGCCGTGAGTTCTTCGCAATATAAGCTTGACGCCACCAAGATTGCTTCGGCCTTGTCTACTTCTGAGTTCTAGAGGCCATTCAGCCGGAAGGTTCACGATCGGATAAGACATGTTTGCCAACAAGCTCTCTCAACGCGAAGCCGAAGAGTATCTTGAACATATTGAGGTACTGAGTGGCGAGCTCAGCATTGCCATGGACGCCATTGTCTCCAGGCAGTTGCCTGAGTTTGAGATGAGTGTTCATCGCCAGCGGCTCATCTGTGCGACGATCGGTGCCCTCCCTCAGAAGTCCAGTAGCCGTATGCCCGTCTCCGCTGAGGCCTCGCGGCCGGCCGATGCAGAGCTTGAGGATCGGATTCAGGAGGCTGCGTTAGCTTTAGGCGCCCTCAACCGTCGGTACTCTGCATTGCTCGAGCACTCTGGCGACACCCTGAAGCTGTTCGCCGGTCTCTTCCGCACGTATGCAGGCCCGGACCCAATGGTCGCAAGGCAATCCAGCGTCAGCACGTGGTCCTGCAAAATCTGAAGGAGCGCCCCTCTTATGTCGAGCCTCACCGGAATTCTGTCTACTGCGACTCAATCGCTCCTTGCCCAGGAGATGCAACTCCAGGTCACGAACAACAACATCGCAAACTCGAATACAGCGGGCTACAGTCGCGAGACGGTCACTCTCTCGGAGGCCGCACCGACGCAAGAAGGAAACATCAACATCGGTAACGGCACCACAGTGCAGGGGGTGACGTCTGTACGCGATGAGTTGCTTACGCGGCGCATTCAGCAACAAACCTCACAACAGGGCAGCGTCAACGCTCAGGTCAATGCGCTCAATGAGATCCAGACCCTGTTTCCCAGCACAGGTTCAAGCCTCGCGTCTTCGATGTCGGGCTTCTTCACCAGCCTTTCGGCGCTCTCTGCGAATCCGGCTGACCCGGCGACGCGTCAGACCGCGATCTCAAGTGCACAAACATTGGTCGACCAGTTCCATACTCTGTCGACCGGCCTCAGCGGTCCTAGCAGCGATCTCGATACCAACGTAAAGACGGATATTCAGCAGATCAATCAACTCAGCTCGGAAGCTGCAAGTCTTAACCAGCAGCTGGTCGCCCAGCAGGCAGCCGGACAGAACACCGGCACGATCGGCGACCAGCTCAATCAGGTAGAAACCCAACTCGCCACACTTACAAATCTATCCGTAACTCATACCAGCGAAGGTGACTCCATCACGACCGGGAACGGAACGCCGCTCGTGCTTGGCAATCAGAGCTACGCCCTCAACACTTCTTCAGGCTCCGACGGTCACCAGCAGATCCTCGATGCAAGTGGGACCAACATTACGGCCAGTATCTCGGGTGGAGACCTTGGTGGAACTCTCACAGTTCGCGACACCACGATACCGTCACTTACCAGCTCTCTTGATTCGCTCGCGAGTCAGTTTGCCACGGCATTCAACCAAGCGCAGACCCAGGGCTTCGACCAGAGTGGCAAGCCTGGTGCGGCGCTCTTTAGCATCCCCTCCACGGTCAGCGGTTCGGCAGCCAACATTCAGCTTGTGACCACCGACGCAACTGCCCTCGCCGCGAGTTCAGATGGTTCCTCCGGCAGCAATGGAAATCTTGGCAACCTGACAAACCTGCAGAACTCCGCGTTGCCGTCCGGACAGAGTGCCACCGTCCTCTCATCCAATCTGATTTACCAGGTCGGCAAGTTGACCGCGAACGCGACCGCCCAGCAAAGTGCTATCAGCCTCAGCCTCACGGCACTGAACAATCAGCAGGCCTCCGTGTCAGGTGTTTCTATCGACGAAGAATCGACAAACCTGATCCGCTTTCAGCAGGCCTACCAGGCTGCGGCGAAGGTCGTCAGTACCATTCAGACTCTCTTTGACACAACAATAAACATGATCAACTAAGGCCATCCATGCGAGTTAATCCCAGCCTCAATGCCGCCGTCATCAATGATATCCAGCAGAGCAACTCGAATCTGCAGACCGCTCTTCAGCAGGTTTCGACTGGTCTCAAAGTGAACGCACCCTCGGACAATCCAGCCGCCTCGGCGATGAATAGCCAGCTCCAGACACAGGCAGCGAACCTTGATCAGTACAGCACTAACATCGACTCCGCACTAGCCCAGGCGCAAAATGCGGACTCCGTCGTTAGTTCCGTTGTATCCCTGCTGAACCGAGCCGTCACGCTGGGGACCGAAGGTGCCAATAGTACGTCTTCCGCATCTGACCGGCAGTCCATCGCTACCGAAGTTCAGGGCCTCCTGGCGAATGTAGTCTCTCTTGCGAACACAAGTTTTCAGGGCATGTCACTCTTCGGTGGCACGGTGAGCGGCAAAGCTGCTTTCACCGCGGACCCGGCCTCTCCGACCGGCTACACGTATAACGGCAACAGCGGAATCAACCAGATTAAGGTGGGGACGTCGCTCAGCGTGCAGGCGAACATTCCAGGGAATACGCTCTTCACCAATGCCAACGCCAGCGTTCTCGGAGCCTTGAGTACACTCGCAACCGCTCTCAGCAGTGGCAACAGCGCAGCCATCGGAACAGCGACGACGGGTATCACAAACGCCCTCAACTACGTCACCCAGCAGCACGTTGTCTACGGCAACACGATCAACCAGCTCAATGCACAGGAGACTTACCTGTCTCAGGAGAAAGTTACCCTCACGTCACGGGAGTCTTCGCTCGTCGGGATCGATGCCGCCACCGCAGCTGAAAACCTGACCCAGGCGGAGACGAACAACTCCGCCATGTTTGCGGCCGCCGCCAAAGTCCTGCAGAACAGCCTGCTCAACTACTTAAAGTAACTTCGGAAGACGGAGCAAGCAAAGAGCCAACCACACCCGGTTGGCTCTTTGCTTTGGCGCGCCTGCGATCTCGCGCTTGTCTGGTGAAGTGCTTCAGTGGCTCAACTCCATGACGCCTTTAGCAGGTCAAGAACTCGCGTAACTGAAGTTCCTTAGCTCAAAGGTAGAAAGGCGGAGACCGAAGTCTCCGCCTGCATCACAGCATTTACCTGTCACTATCCACAGCAGGAGAAGGGAAGTCGCTGCTCGTTGGATCCGGCATACTCTTGCTGCATCTGGGCGACAGACAGGGTCGGCGTCTCGACGCTGCGTCCATTTACCGCGGAACTATCAAGCGTCTGCCACGCTTCGCGAACGTCAGCCACTATCCGGATTTGATCCTGCAGTATCGCCGAAGAAAGCTTGAACTGTGCTTTAAGCATCTGTCCGCGTACGTGATTGTAGAAGTGCTGCACGCGAACCGCAGTCTCTCCACCACCTTGCATGTCCAGCATCGATTCGAGCTGCTGTAGAACTTTGAAGCCATGCACGAGCTGATCGCAGCGAATCTGGATATCATTCTGTTCCATCGCTTCGGCTGCCCGTCGAAGATTGCCGATCAGGGTGTCATGCAGGGCGATTACGAGGCCCACGACAGACGCGTGCTGAGTTGCCGCGCGCCGATACGTCAAAGATGCCGTCTGATAATTTGCGTAGCTCATTAGTTAGTGCTCGAGGTGGAGTTTGGGTTGAGAAGCGCCTGCATCTGTTTAATCTTTTGCGGCAATTGCTGGATCGCAATGTCCGCCGCGTTGTATCGTGCCGTAAGCAGTGTCTGCTGCGCGGAAAGATATAGCTCAAGCTGGTTCGTTTGATCAGTGAGATCTTTGTACTCCGCACTCATGCTCTGCAGATCCACGGTAAAGGCGCCTTGCGTAGGGTCGGTGTAAGTCGTAAGCGAGCTGGTCAGAGAAGCGGCAAAACCGTTCAGGGCGGCCCCCTGGAAGAAGGTGTTCACCGCTGCACTGTTCTGCTGCACTGCACTCGTCAGCGTTGCCGTGTTCAGGCTCAAAGTACCATCGCTGTTGGTCGAGATTCCAAGTGAGTTCAAGGTCTGATAGGCGCCGCTGCCGGAGCTGTAATTGGTCGAATTCAGTAGAGCAGTCTGGAGCCCCTGCACCGCGCTGTCCGTTTGCAGGACTCCCGCAGTGTGTGTTGCCGAGTTATACGCAAATTGCGAGTTTACGTCGCTGATGAGAGTGTTGTAGGCACTTACAAATGTGCTCACGGCATTCGTGATCGACGTAGTATCCGGCGAAACAGCAACTGAAATTTCAGAGCCGGGCGCGGCACCTGTGAGGTTCAGAGTCACACCCGCAAGCGCACCCGTTACCGTGTTCGACGAGCTGCTGATCGGGACACCGTCCACGGTAAGCGAAGCATTCGTCCCGGTGTTAGCGCGAGTGAAGGCAAGACTGGTGCCGTTCGCGATCGAGAAGTCCCCGGCCGCCCCGGAGGTCGTCGAGAGCAGCGAGAGACGTGCCCCGCTGCTGTCCGTCACAACATTCGCCGTAACGCCCAGCGCCTGGCTGTTGATCGAGGCTGCGAGTTGGTCAAGAGTATTTACGCCGCTCCCCACTTGGATCGTTGTCGTCGTAGAGCCCACAGTGATATCGAAGCTGCCGCTTGGCAGTGCCGCCGAACTGCTCGTCTGTGCAGCGGAGTACCACGATCCCGTCGAGGCAAGACTGTTAACCACAACCAAGTGATTGCTGGCCGGTGTGCCTGAGGCCGCTGTCGCTGTAAGTACGGCGGAGTTTGAGCTGGTGGCGCTCGATGAGCTCAACGCCCCGCTTGAACTTTGCAGCGCACTCAGTGCGTCGGCCAGCGTGGAAGACTCGCTTGTGATCTTGTTGAGCGCTGTAGTCTGGTTGGTCAACGTGGCCTGTTGCGCCTGCCAGGCCTGCTCGGGAGCTCGCTTCGCAGTAAGAATGGCATTCACCGCTGAAGTCACATCGATGCCCGTCGAACCACCTAGCGCAGAGAGTACGGAGTTTAGCGTGGTGCTGGTTGAACTCATCCGATTCGTTCTCCTTCTTTACTCGCCGTGAATCAGCAGACGCCGCAAGACTCCACCATTTGCTTCTATGCTGCTAAAAAGCGGGCAGCCGCACCATGCGGCCACCCGCTACCGCTTTCTACTGCAGCAGCTTCAGAACGGTCTGAGCCTGCTGGTTAGCCTGCTGGAGGGCCGAGATGCCCGTCTGTTGCAGGATGCTGTACTTGGTGTCGTTTGCAACCACGGAACTGATGTCAGCCGACGTGATGTTGCTCGACGCGCTTACCAGGTTCTGGCTCTCGTTGGTCGCAACCGTCGAGGCGGCCTGCAACTGTTCAACTGTCGCGCCAAGGGTACCGCGCTGAGCCGAAACCGTTGCAATCGCACCAGTGATGGCAGTAAGGGCAGTCTGGGCACTTGCCGAGCTCGACAGGGTAGAAGTGCTGAGTCCAAGGCTCGACGTCGTCAAGGCTGCAACCGCCGCGCCAATAGGTACCGTGCCGTTCGACGTACCGTCGGAGGTGAAAGCCGAAACCGTCGAACCGAACACCGCGCTGCCGTTGAAGTTCGTGGAAGCCCCGATGTTACCGATCTGCGTCAGAAGCGCCTGGAATTCTGTGTTGATCGCGGTAGACTGCGCAGTGCTAAGACCCGTGCTCGAAGCTTCGGTCGCAAGTGTCACCGAGCGGTTGAGAAGTGAGGTGACCTGTGCGAGCGCGCCGTCTGCGGTCTGCAAAGCACCCACTGCGTTTGTTGCGTTCAGCGAAGACTGATTGAGAGCCGCAACGTTGGCATTCAGACCGTCTGAGATGGCCAATCCTGCGGCATCGTCAGCACCGGAGTTGATGCGCGAACCCGAGGAAAGCTGCTGGAGGCTCTTGTTTGCGGCGGCGGAGGTAATCGCAAGCTGGTTGGTCGCCTGCAGAGCGGAGATGTTATTGAGGATGCTGAGTGACATTTGTGTTGCTCCTTTTAGTTTTGACTTCCAGATTCATTTGCCACTACTGAGCGTCGCTCACTTGTAGCAGGCCATCTTGCTGCAGGACATCTATCGACACCCGATCAATTTGCGTTCAGTGTTCCTCGCAAAAATAATTACTCGAATATTGCCCATGAGTTCTCATCGTTTACTCATCCCTTGACCTCGCCAAGCTGCCATTTGCGATTCTTAGAGAGACGCCAATGGAATAGGCACTTAGGGCGCCAAAACGAAGGATGAGACGTGCACTCTTTTGGCAAGTGACGTGCACTAGAGTGATCGGGTAGATGTCCTATATGAATAAAAGGCAGATGAATGGGGGGACGGCGCTCGGCGTTTTCCTCGCTATCTCGGGAGTAGTGGGCGGGATTGTTCTTGACGGAGGGAGCTTTCGTCAGATACTGCAGCCGACAGCAGCGGTTATTGTCCTTGTTGGCACGCTAGGCGCTATCCTTATTCAGTTTCCTCTGGCAACGGTCCTTGAGGCGGCCCGTCAGGTCTTGCTTCGAATCTCAAACCCTGAGCCAATTCGTCAGGACAGGATCGACGAGATAACCAGTATTTGTACCAAGGTGCGTCGGCAAGGCATTCTCACCCTCGATGCCAATCTTGGCCAGATCGAAGACGACTTCCTGCGTAAAGCGCTCACGCTTGCGGTGGATGGAGTACCCGCGCACGAAATGCGTGACACCCTGAATGCCGATCTTGATGTGCTTGAGGACGAAGAGGACGAGATTGTGCAGGTGCTTGAAGCGGCCGGTGGCTTCGCGCCTACTCTTGGCATCGTGGGTGCTGTACTTGGTCTGATCCAGGTTATGCAGCGCATGGATAACGTTCCGGAGATTGGGAAGGGAATCGCCGTCGCGTTCGTGTCTACCTTGTATGGAATCGGCTTCGCAAACCTTTGTTTCCTACCCCTCGCGGGTAAGCTGCGCCTTCACATGCGTCAGAGGCAGTCGCTTCGTTGTCTGACACTCGATGCGGTCGTCATGATGCAGGAAGGTGCGACGGCGAGCACGTTGCGGCAGCGCCTTGAGTTCGAGCGTACTGAACCTGCACCGGTGTCGCAGGCAGCGGCTGCTCCGGAGATGGCGGCTCAATGAGAGAGCGCCGCAGAGCACGAAAGGTGCATGCATCGCCATCGCATGAACGCTGGCTGCTCTCGTACGCGGACTTTGTCACGCTGCTACTGGCTGTGTTCATCGTTCTCTTTGCAACGTCATGGAAAAACAAGCAGACTCTCACGTCCGTTTCGACAGCGATCCACTCAGGTTTCGAAACGCTGGGCATGGGAACGCCGACACCCGGAGCTGGTACGACGCCGAGAGGGATCCAGTTAGAAGCTGCGCCACCTACGGCGCCACCGGTCGATACGGGGACGCTGGCCACTGAGCTCAGAGGTGTGCTGGGTGATGCAATCCAAAAACAGGAGATCGTTATGCAGCAAACTCCTGACGGGCTCATCATCAGCCTCCGTGAACTTGGATTCTTCAATTCAGGGGAAGCGAACCTTCTACCAGGGGCGGCAGAGAAACTGAAGCAGACTGCGCGTATTCTTACGCGACATGGCTTTGATCTTCGTGTCGAAGGGCACTCCGATGATCAGCCGATCCATACGGCGGTCTTTGCTTCTAACTGGGAGCTCTCGACTGCACGCGCGACAAGCGTACTGAAGCTGCTGATCGACGAGGCCGGCTTTCCGCCGACGCGCGTATCGATTGGAGGTTATGGACCTTACCGGCCCGTTGCGGACAACAGCACGCCAGCTGGACGTCGCGCCAATCGCCGTGTGGACCTCGTTGTCATCGCTCCGCGCACACATGAGGAAGCTCTGCATTGAGCAAGGGTTGGAGGAAGAACCGATCTTGTTTGCGTTAGGGCCGAAGGGTGCGAGAACAAGTGTTTGTCTTGTGGAACCGGGCATCAGAACGTTTTTGGTCGATAGAAGCGGGGAATGGCTGAAGGGCATCAGTGATCGTAGGCGTCGGAGTCGACTGTTTCCGGGGTGTGATGGGTGGGAAGCTTCCAAAGTCGACGGAAGAGGGCATCAGCTTCGCGGGATTCGGGATCCTTCTCGGTGTAGACGCGGTGTCCCTGGCCAAGTGATTCTGCAGCAGCGTAGAGCAGGTGCAGACGTGCAGGGATGCGAGAGGCGTTCGGACCGAAGTACCGAAAATCTTTAGAAAGCAGGACGCGGCCGTTGCGGTAGAAGGGATAGCGGCCGAGGTCTTTGATCAAGTTGGCTTCGCTTCGGTGAAGGTTGGAGCGGCCGGTGTGGGCGGCGGTTCCGTTTTGCTGATGAAATTCGTAGATGCAGTCAGGGCGCGTGGTGAAGGGGCCGGCGGGAAGGAAGTAGTCGCGGGCGTCGATGCCCTCTTGAACGATGGCTGCGTAGATGACCGCGCAGAGAGGATAGCCTTCGGCGTTGGCGAGGGAGTGGCTGCTAATACCGAGGATGCGGTCTCCGGGTTGGGCCGTGCGGCGTATTGCCGGCTTGCAGATAGCCAAACTGAGCAGCGGTGGCTCGCCGGGGGCGGGGGGAGTTGCACAGGGTGCGCCGCCGCGGTCGGAGGTGAGTTTGTAAAGGTAGGTTCGCATAGTAAAAGGGATTAGAAGCGCCCTACGCGGGCGGCGGTCACTTCGTGACGTAAGGCCGCGTCGCTTGGCCTTCCGGGGGTCGCGATGAGACTTTGGGTGCTGAGGACCATGCAAAGCCTGTGGAAGTCACGAAGTGACTGCTGTCCGCGCAGGACGTCTTTGCGCTTTGTAAGCCGTTGCGATGGGTTTGCCTTTTTCATTGAGGCTAATGGTGGCGGCCGGGGTGTGGTGATCGTGCGGGAAGAGCACGATCCAGTTGCGCGGGATTGCGCAGGCGAGAAAGCGCTTACGCTCTTCGATGCAGGTGACGGGGTCGAGATCGTAGCCCATCACCCAAGTGGGCTCGATGTGGTGGGCGGTGGGACAGAGGTCGCCGATGAAGCAGGCGTGCTGGTTGTCGGAATGGATGTGCACGCCCATCATGCTGGCGGTGTGGCCTGGAAAGAGCTCTAGGGCGATGCCGGGAACGATCTCTGGTTCGCGGCGGATGATCTCGTTATCGAGCAGGGTCATCTGTCCGGAGGCTATAAGCGGGTCGTAGTTGGGCGAAAGATAGCTGACTCGGTCGCGGTCAAGCTGAAGACGGCCGTGTTCGGCCTCGCCCCGGTGTGCGAAGTAACGGGCGTTCGGGAAGGTGGGGATGACGGTCCCGTCGGGGAGGAGCGTGGTGTTCCAGCCGCAGTGGTCGAAGTGGAGATGGGTGTTGATGACGTGGGTAATATCTTCGGGGCGTATGCCTGCGGCGGCCAGTGAAACGGGAAGCAGGGCCTGATTCTGGTGGATCTGCTGCATCTTTGAAGGCTGCTTGTTGCCGATGCCGGTTTCGATCAGAACAACGGCTTGACCAGTGCGGACGATGGCCGTGTTGAGGCCGAGCAGGATGTTGTTGTTCTCGTCGGCAGGTGTGCGCTTCTGCCAGAGGGATTTTGGCACGACACCGAACATGGCCCCGCCGTCGAGCAGGTAGGTTCCGTCGGTGCAGAGAGTGATTTCGAAGGCGCCGAGGCGGAACTGTCCACGGACAAGATCCTGATCATCTGGCCGGGCGGCGGGGTGCGGGAAATCGAGGGTGGAGCAGGTATTCATGCAAGCAAGCATAAGCCCGCGAGGCGGATGGCGTCTCGCGGGTACAGATTGCTGGAGCTAGATCAAGCCTCAGAAACGTCGATGCTGGTGTGGGCCTCGGAAGGCTGAGAGACTGCGACGAGTTCCACGGGCACCTTGATCATATGAGGTAAAGCCGCTTGCGGGGCTGCGATCGAAGCCAGGTCCGCTGCACTGGCAACGGAAGAATGCGCGGAGGCTGCGGCCATCGAGGCGGCGGCGACGAGAGCCGCGTCGGGCGAGAGACTGGACCCATCCGGGTTCACTGAAGCCGTGGTGAGCGCGTTTGCTGTCTCTGCCTGCGTGGGTTCGACCCCACTTTCCGCGGCCTTGGCGGCAGCCTTCGTCTTCACCTGGAAGCACTGCCGGCAGAGCACGGGACGGCCTTGAGTCGGTTTAAAGGGAACGGTGGTCTGGATACCACACTCGGAGCACTCAGTCCGGGTCTCCGTGCGGGAGAGTCCGGCAGCGGCTGGGCCGGTGATACCGCTGGCTGCCGCTGAGAGGCCGGAACGCCGGCTCTTACATGGTTTGCAGCGCTTGGGATCATTCTTGAACTGTTTATCGTAGAAGAACAGTTGTTCCCCTGCGGTGAAGATAAATTCCCCATGACAATCGGAGCAGATGAGGATGCGGTCGACGAATTGAGGTTCCATATCACTTCTCCCTGGTTCGGGAAAGGGTGATCACTCGAAGGCCGGGGGAGAGCGGATCCCAAGGAGCGGTCAAGCTTTCTTATTCGCTTGCTGTTTTTGCGTGGGCCCGGTCATGTCTCGGTAAGAGTAAAGCAAGCTTAACAAAGTAAGTACTTCTGCTGCATTGTTTAGTTCACTGGACCGGCTACTCAGGAGCCGATCCAGTTTTCCGCTCGGGCGCTTGCTACATTCCGCAACGGCGTCTGATGAGCGTCTTGAGACTAGTCCTGCTCTTTGCGCACCTTCTTACGGTTGCGCTTACGGGCGAGCGCTTCCTTCACGCGCTTCTTCTCGCCTGGCTTCAGGTAGAAGGAGTGACGCTTTACCTCTTTGATGATGTCTTCGGTCTGCACTTTGCGCTTGAAACGGCGCAGAGCGTTCTCGAGAGGTTCACCTTCTTGAACACGAATCTCTGCCACTGAAATACACCTCGCAATCGGGCCGGTAGGGCTT
Source organism: Lichenicola sp. (assembly GCA_964658635.1). GTDB lineage: Bacteria > Acidobacteriota > Terriglobia > Terriglobales > Acidobacteriaceae > Edaphobacter. The sequence continues at coordinate 43,423 of CAZZZP010000017.1, forward strand.
CCTTTAAAGAATACGCTAGTCCGTCAATCACTTACGGGAAAGTTGCTTTCTTTTCAGGTGTGCGATGATCCTACTCGCATTTGATTCACCGCCGTGCACAAAAGCTGTTGCATGGAGTAACGATTTCGAGGCGGAGTATCATTTTGGCATGATTCGGAGCTATCGGGGAGTCCGGCCGACAGTGCCGGCGAGTTGCTATGTTGATGTGAGCGCACAAGTTATCGGAGATGTAGTGCTGGGCGAACGGGCGAGCGTCTGGATGAATGCGGTCATTCGGGGTGACGTGAACTCGATTCGGATCGGAGCAGGCTCAAATGTGCAGGATTGTGCCGTTTTACATGGAATGCGGCATCTTTACCCGGTGCATGTCGGTGAGATGGTGACAATCGGCCACAATGCCACGGTGCACGGGTGCGTGCTCGAGGATGAAGTACTGGTGGGGATCGGTGCAACGATCCTCAACAATTCCCGAATCGGCACCGGGTCGATCATTGCTGCCGGGGCAGTGATTCCTGAGGGCATGGTCATTCCTCCTCGGAGCCTTGTGACGGGTGTACCGGGAAAGATCAGGCGGGAGCTTGGGGAGGCGGACCGGGAGTTGATTGTGAAATATGCCAGGAATTACTTGGACTACACGGCTATCTATCTTTTAGAGACGGCCGGAGAGGTTTAGGCGCTCTCCGGTAAGTCTGTTTTATTGCTTTTGGATCTTTTCCTGTTCGTCAGTGGCTTTGTTTTGCTGCTTGAGAGCGTTGGACTGGTCCTTCTGTGCCTTGGCATTGGCCTTTGCGGCATTTTCGGCGTGCTTCTGCTGCTTGCGCTGCGCCTTCATCTCGGCCTTGGTCATGGGTGTGGTCGAGGTGGTGGTGATCGTATTGGCGGCGCCGTTAGTTGTCGGAGTCGTGGTCTGCTCGGTGGGGGTCGTCTGCTGCGCACCTGCGCCAAGGGAAAAAGCGAGGGCAGTGGATGCTGTGAAGATCTTGAAGGTGTTGAGCATGGGGAGTCCTTTCATCTCGTGATGGGATGCGTGTGAAGGTGGGTTCGTCGCAGGGGGCGGTGAAGAAGATGAGGCACAACCCGAGCATGTAGCCCACGACGCTTCTGGTCTTTGGGGTGTGCTGTTGCCGGCTTCGGTAGACTGTAGACTATGTCGATTGTGAAGGCTATTCGCGGCACGCGGGACCTGCTGCCGCCCAGTACGGAGTTGTGGAACCGGGTGGAGGCGACAGCCCGGGCGGTGTTTGCGCGGTACGGGTTTGGCGAGATTCGGACGCCTGTGTTCGAGGCGACGGAGTTGTTTGTGCGCGGGGTGGGCGAGGAGACCGACGTGGTCTCGAAGGAGATGTATACGTGGGAGGACCGGGCGCGGGCGGCGAGCGAGAAGGCTCAGCACTTGACGATGCGGCCGGAGAACACGGCCGGTGTGGTACGTGCTTATATCGAGCACAAGCTTAGTGATAGAGGACAGCTGCAGAAGTTGTTCTACATAGGGCCGCAGTTCCGGCGGGAACGGCCGCAGCGTGGACGCTATCGGCAGTTTTGGCAGATTGGCGCGGAGGTGATCGGGCCGCAAAGCTCGGGGTCGGAGAGCGCGGTTCGCGATGCCGAGGTGCTGGAGATGCTGGGGTCGCTGCTGGATGAATTGGGTGTTAGGGGCTGGCGGCTGGCGCTGAATTCGGTCGGATCTTCGACGGACCGGCCGAGATATGTAGCGGCGCTGAAGGCTGCGCTCCAGCCGGTAAAGGCGACCATGTGCGAGGACTGTCAGCGGCGCGCGGAGACGAATCCTCTGCGGGTATTGGACTGCAAGGTGCCGGAGGACCAGGCGACGATCGATGCGCTGCCGAAGATTGCGGAATATCTGGACGAAGCGTCGACGGAGCATTTTGCGCAGGTGAGAGCGGCGCTGGACGCGTGTGGGATGGCTTATGTGGTTGAGCCTCGGCTGGTGCGTGGGCTGGACTACTACACGCGGACAACGTTCGAGTTTACGGTCCCGGATGGATCCGGGCTGGGGACCCAGAATGCGCTGCTGGGCGGCGGCCGGTACGACGGGTTGAGCGAGATGCTGGGTGGCCCGAAGGCCCCGGGAATCGGGTTTGCGATTGGCGAAGACCGGCTGATACTGACGCTGGAGGCGCAGGCGGGTGAGGCTGCGGCGAAGAAACTCGATGCATATATCGCACCGCTTGGCGTCGCGCAGAATGCTGCTGCGCTGGCGCTGGCCCGTGAATTGCGGCGTGGTGGGCTTTCGGTTGAGGTGGGGGACGGGAGCTTCCGGCTGAAGAAGAGCTTTGAGGCGGCTGATAAGGTGGCGCGGAAGGTGGTGCTGCTGGGTGAGGATGAGGTGGCGAGTGGGATTTATACCGTGAAGGATTTCGCGAGCGGGGAGCAGGTGAAGGTTTCGCGTGCGGAACTTGCGGAAAAACTCAAGGCAAACGCAACGGAGCCCTAGTCGCGGGCGGCGACCACTTTGTGGAGTGTTGGGCTTCGCTCGCCTGAAGGCTATTTGCGTTTGAGGGTTTCGAGTTCGTCGAGGGTGCGGGGAAAGTCGTTGCCGAGAAGGCGGCTCAGGCTTCGGTCGGCGAGAAGCTTGCCGCCGGTCTGGCATTCGGCGCAGTAGTCTGTTTCATTGTCGGCGTAGCGGATGCGCTGGATCGGCTTGCCACAGCGCGGACAGGGCTGGCCGAACTTGCCGTGGGCAACCATTCCGGGGCGGAAGGCGCTGACTTTTTCGGGAAAATGCGAGGCTGCTTCGGTGAGGAGGCGGTCACGCCAGAGTTCGAGCGTCGCGATGGTGGCGTGGTAGAGCTTCTGCCATTCGGCTGGCGTGAGTTTGCCGGTCATGGCGATGGGGGAGAGCTCGGCGGCGTGGAGAATCTCGTCCGAGTAGGCGTTGCCGATGCCGGAGAGGATTCGGGGGTCGGTGAGGGCACGCTTGAGGGTGCGGTTCTCGGCGGCGAGTCTAGCCTGGAACGCCTCGGGTGTGGCGTTGAAGATATCTAGACCGCCGGGGTCGAGAGTGTCGGGGTCGGTGACAACGTGCAGGGAGGCGCGGCGTTTGGAGCCGGCCTCGGTGAGAGTGAGGGTCCCGTGTTGAAGTCGAAGGCGGCAAGGGTGCGACGGGCGACCAGCTTTGCGTTGGGTGGCTGCCAGTGAAGGCGGCCAGCGATCATGAGGTGGAGGACGATCCAGACACCGTTTTCGAGACCGATAGCGATACGTTTGCCGATACGACGGAGTCTGGTGACTTTCTGGTGGGTGGCGGAGGCGAGCGACGGGTCTACGGTGCGGAGAAGGAAGGGGCTGCCGAGGCGGACGGCAAGGAGAGTCTGGTCGAGGATGCGCTCGCGCAGGGCGAAGAGGTAGGCCTCGATGTCGGGGAGCTCGGGCATGCTTACAGCATAAAGGCGCCCTTACGCCGGGCGGGCGGCACTTCGTGCGGTAATGGGCTTCGCGTGGTCCTCCCCATGGTCGGACACGAGATCTAAATACTGACCAACGGGAAGACCGCGCGAAGCAGATGTAAGTCACGAAGTGACCGCCGCCCGCGAACGGCGTCTTCAGGCAGCTATCTTATGTGCAAGCAGTCTGAGCAACTGCAGCTCTTCGTCGCGAAGGTCCTGCAACTGGCGGTCTACCTGTTCGGCTACCTCGGTCTCGATCGCTTCGAGCATCGCGCCTGAGAAGTAATGCTCGAGCACCGCAGGGTGGATATAGCATTTGCGGCAGACGGAAGGCGTGTTTCCGAGGCGTGCGGCAACGGTTTTGATGGCCTGGATGACGTTCTTCTTCGCCTGGGTCTGGGTCTCGTAAGGCTCGCACTCGCGCAGGAGCATAGCGGTCAGGACGGTTCCGGCCCAGGTACGAAAGTCCTTGGCGGTGAAATGCTGACCGGTGATCTGGTTGAGGTAGTCATTCACATCTTCGGCGTGGATGCTGTGGCGGTTACCGTCGTGGTCGACGAACTGGAAGAGCTCGTAGCCGGGTAGATCGTGGCATTGCTGGACGATGCGGGCGAGGCGCTTGTTCTGGACGTCGACGGTGTGATGGACTCCGGATTTTCCCTTGAAGTCGAACGTCACCGTGGTGCCGTGGACGGCTACGTGGCGATTACGCATGGTGGTGAGGCCGTATGAGCCGTTTTCGCGTGCGTACTCGACATTGCCGACGCGGATGCTGGTGGTTTCCATGAGGCGGACGATGGTGGCGAGCACTTTTTCTCGGGGCAAGCCCAGGCGGGTAAGGTCGTGGTCGACCTGGCGGCGGATGATGGGGAGGGCGTCACCAAAGAGGATCATTCGCTCGTACTTGGTTTCGTCGCGGACCTGGCGCCAGTGGGGGTGGTAACGCGACTGCTTGCGTCCCCGGGCGTCGCGGCCAGTGGCCTGGAGGTGTCCGTTGGGATCGTCGCAAATCCAGACATCCTGCCAGGCGGGCGGGATAACGAGGGACTTGATGCGGGCGAGCGTTTCTGTCTCTTTGACGGACTTGTTGTCGGCATCGACGTAGCGGAAGGCTTTGCCGTGTTTGAGGCGGTGAATGCCGGGCTTCTGGTCGGTGACATAGCGGAGGCCGGCGGCCTTGGCGCTGGCTACGGGGTCGGAGATGGGGGAGGGATCGGGTGCGGGGGCCGACTTCATCTGCTTTTCGATGCGGGTGTAGGACCAAAAGCAACGTTGCCTTTACTGCGGGCGACCGCCACTTCGTGGGGTTTTGAACGCTTCGCGTGTTGAGGGGCGGATTATGTTCGTACAATAGAGGACATTGTGACCCTCGACTTTTTAGGAACTTTGCAACGCACGCAGATGTGCGGTGAGCTGCGTGCGGCGGATGCCGGCGCGAACGTTGTGGTGATGGGCTGGGTGAACCGGCGGCGGGACCATGGCAACCTGATCTTTCTGGACGTGCGGGATCGTACGGGACTGGTGCAGGTTGTGCTCGACAAAGAGCTTGCGGCGGAGGCACATGCCAAGGGCGAGGCGGCGCGGCCCGAGTATGTTGTGGCTGCGACGGGTACGGTAAGACGGCGCGAGGCAGGGCTTGAGAACCCGAACATGGCTACGGGCGAGATGGAAGTTGTCGCGACCGAGCTTCTGCTTTTGAATGATGCAAAGACTCCACCGTTCTCGCCGGCCGAGGATGCAATTGCAAACGAAGAGGTAAGGCTGAAGTACCGGTACCTGGACCTGCGGCGGGTGGAGATGCAGAAGAACTTCCGGGTTCGACACGAGGTTGCGCGAGCGATTCGGAATTACTTGTCGGACGAGGGGTTTCTGGAGATCGAAACGCCGTTTATGACGCGATCCACGCCGGAGGGTGCGCGGGATTACCTGGTGCCGAGCCGGGTACACGCGGGGAGCTTCTACGCGTTGCCGCAGTCTCCGCAGATCTTCAAGCAGATTCTGATGGTGTCCGGGTTCGATAAGTATTTCCAGATTGCGCGCTGCTTCCGCGACGAGGATTTGCGTGCGGACCGGCAGCCGGAGTTCACGCAAATCGACCTGGAGATGACGTTTCCGCAGCAGGAGCTGATCTTCAAGACGGTTGAGGGGTTCCTGAAGGCTGCGTTCAAGACAGCGGGCATTGAGCTTGAGCCGCCGTTTGTGCATATGACTTACGACGAGGCGATTCGAAATTATGGGATCGATAAGCCGGATATGCGGCTGCCTGCGATGGTGGACCTGACGGCGGAGCTGACGCTAGAGCTTCGAGGGGCTTTGAAGATTGAGACCGGGCTGCCTGTGCTTGGGTTTGTCATCCCGAGTGTTGGGACGATGAGTGGGACGCAGAAGCGCGGGCTGGTTGATGAGATTCGCAAGTTTTTCGGCGATTGCGGTCTGGATTTTCTGGATGTTGCGCGGTTGAAGACCAACGAGGCGTTTGCTCCCCTGGCGGGGACGATCGAGGGGAAGATTTTCAATGCTTCACCGGATGCCTCCGACCTTGTGGTGGTGATCACGCCGAAGTTGGGAACGCCTGCGAGTTGGAATTATGATCCGCAGTGGATCTACAAGAAAGTTGGCGGGCTGCGGCTGGAACTGGCTAAGAAGTTTGCCGACAAGCATGGCTTGTTTAAGCAGACGGGCACGGCGGGCGACTACAAGTTCTGCTGGGTGACCGACTTCCCGATGTATGAGTGGGACGAGGAAGCGAAGGTGTGGCAGGCGGCGCATCATCCGTTTACCTCTCCGCATGAAGAGGATATCAAGGCGGGCCGACTGACGAACGACAAGGGCGCTGTGCGTGCGCTCGCATATGACATTGTGCTGAACGGGACGGAGCTTGGGTCGGGTTCGATCCGTATCCATCGCAAGGATGTGCAGGCGGAAATCTTCCGCTCGCTGGGGATGGATGAGGCGGAGCAGAAGGCGCGCTTCGGGTTCTTCCTGGATGCGCTGGAGTACGGTACCCCGCCGCACGGTGGAATTGCGCTTGGCCTGGACCGGATCGTCATGATTTTGGCGGGCGCATCGAGTCTGCGGGAGGTGATCGCATTCCCGAAGACGGCGAAGGCGATCGACCTGATGGTGGATGCGCCGACGCCGGTGAGCGATCAGCAGATGCGGGAATTGAGTCTGCGAACGATGGTGAGATCGTAAGGGACGCGATTAAGATGAGGACTTGGCGACCCTTGAAGTGCCGCGAGCCCGTAGAGCACGTCAAAGTAAAGAGTGATTCCACGAAATCGGGGGACGTGTTTGCGAAATTTGATCGGTTTTGCGGCCGCTGGGCTGCTGATTCTGGCGGGCGCGGCGAGAGAGGCGCAGGGTCAGGCGACTTCTACGGCAACTGCCGCGGTGCAATTTTCGGGGTTTGGCGGGGTCTCGGGCGCATATACGGGGCTGGGAGACTCGCGAAATCTGGCCATCACGGCGGGCGCGGATATGACCTTGCGTTCGTATTTCGGAGTGCATCCGTCGATTGAGCTGCGCGGGACCTACCCGGTGAACAGCGGGAGCGTAGCCGGCGAAAAGAATATCCTGGGTGGGATTGTGATTTCGAAGAACTTCGGGAACCTGCAGCCGTATGGGGATATTCTGGGTGGCCGCGGGCAGATTGACTTTCACCCGCCGTATCTGGATCCGGCGGGAATCCTCTATTACGTGCAGAGCTCGTCGAGCGTGATCTCGCCAGGTGGAGGTGTGAACTACTTTCCCGTAGGGCGGCTAGGATTGAAGGCCGACTTTCAGTTCCAGCGTTATCTGAGCCCGGTGACGCCATCGGGAGCAGTGTATGCGAAGTCGATCACGGTGGGCGTGGTGTATCGGCTGAATGTGGGTGGGATCGGAAGACTGCGGCACTACTAGAGACAATGACCGGAACGATAAGATCGGATGGCGGCTCCCCTTTTTCTTATCGTCTTCTATTCCTGTTATCTCCTTGGGTCCGTTTTGATCGTTTGATTAGTAGGCGCTGGCTTCGGTTAGCTTCTTGATCTGATCAGGTGTGAGGTTGAGGTTGGGGGCGGCTACGAGGGTTTGCAGCTGTTCAACGCTGGTGGCCGAGGCGATGGGAGCCAGGATTGTGGGCTGGGCGAGGAGCCAGGCGAGCGAGAGGGTGGCCTGTTTTGCGCCGGTTTCAGCGGCGACTTGGTCAAGTGCTTTGAGGATCTTCATGCCACGGTCGTCGAAGTAGCGGGATACACGGGATGCGCGATTCTTGCCTTCGGTGTCGGCTTTGGTTTTGTACTTGCCGGTAAGGAAGCCGCTGGCGAGTGAGAAGTAGGGGATGACGCCGAGGTTGAGTTCCTGGGCGACGGGCTGGAGGTTCTGCTCGAAGTCCTGGCGGTCGTAGAGGTTGTACTCCGGCTGGAGGGTCTGGTAGACGGGCAGGTTCTCGCGTCTGGAGAGGTTATCGGCTTCGACGAGGCGGTCCGCCTTGTAGTTGGAGGCTCCTATGACCTGGACTTTTCCCTGTTCAATAAGGGCGCGGTAGGCCTCTAGAGTCTCTTCGAGTGGAGTTTCCTGGTCGTCGGTGTGCGACTGATAGAGCTCGATGTGGTCGGTCTGCAGGCGGATGAGCGAGGCTTCTACGGCCTCGATGATGTACTTGCGGGAGAGGCCTTTTTTGCCTTCGCCAAGGTCCATCCCGACCTTCGTAGCGAGGACGATCTTCTCGCGCTTGCCGGAGCGGGCGAACCACTGGCCGAGGATGGTCTCGGACTCGCCCCCGTGATTGCCGGGCTTCCAGGCGGAATAGACGTCGGCGGTGTCGATGAAGTTGAAGCCGTGGTCGACGAAGGCGTCGAGGATGGAGAAGCTGGTTTCAGCGTCGATGGTCCAGCCGAAGACGTTTCCACCGAGCATCAGTGGAGCGATCTGGATGTTGGTGTTGCCTAGTCTGCGGGTCTGCATGGGTGGTTAGAGGGGAGTGGAAGCTTTGGGGATGCGTTTCCGAGGAAAGACGAACACAGACGAAGCGAAGTTGGGGGAGTTGCCCTGAGGAAGGCAAGGACAAGGCAAGGCAAGGCAAACAATCAAGCGCGAATGGCGCAGAGGTTGCGCTAAGGACGCAAGGGAAAGCAGAGCAAGGCGCGAAACGCTGATGGTGCGGAGGTTGCGCTGGGGGTACGCTCAGTTGGGCAGTGCGAGTGGTGGCGGGGTTAATTCATCCACTTGTTGGAGTCGTTACCGTTGTGCGGTTTCGGGGTGTCGTCGGGTTCTACGTAGCGGCCGTCGGCGTCGAAGTGGACTTCGCGGTTCTGTTTGCGCATGTAGACCTCGAACTTGCGTGCAGCGCGGCGGCGTCTGGAGCGGTAGTACTGGTTTCTGAGAGCGAAGAGCTGCTCGGAGAATCCGAATGCGAAGCCTCGCCGAGGGGAGTAGCGGATGAATAGGAAGCCGCAGAGGGCACCGGTGAGCTCGAGCAGGGCCCCGAAGGCATTGGCGTTTTTTAACAGGGTCGCGAGATCGATGAGGATGTAGATCGCAACCATGTACTTCGCCTTGATGCGGATGATGAAGAAGAAGAGGAACTCGGTGTCGCCCATCAGCAAGGCTGTGGCAACGAGGAGACCGTAGAGGGCAGCCCAGGGGCCCACGCCGGTCGAGCCTTCGCTGAGGTGGAGCAGATGGGTGTAGGAGAGAGCGGAGGCGATCAGCGCGCCTCCGATAGCCGAGGTGAAGAAGAGTTCGGTGAGCCAGCGCGAGCCGCGCATCTCCTCGAGCATGGAGCCGACAAACCAGAGGGTCAGCAGGGCGAATAGGGTGCCGAGAAGCGAGACCGGCATGAAGGCGTAGGTGAGGGGCTGCCAGATGGCTCCGTGTGCGAGCTCGTAGGGAATGAGGACCAGGTAGTTTTCGAGCGGCAGGTAGATGCGGCCGGGGAGCACGAGCTCAAGGATGGCGTTTACGAAGAAGACCGCGAGGGTGATGAGGACGAGGCGACGGGTGGCTCCGGAGAACGGAGGAAGCGCGAGCGTGGTGGGGGAAGAGCGCGGCATCGTAAGTCCATCATAGATGCCGCGCGTTCGGTCTACGGAGATTCGCGAGCAACGGTTGATTAGACGCGGCTAACGATTTTGAGGTACGGGGTAAACGGCGGGGCTCTTATGACCTGCAGGATCGGAGCTGCGGACGGCGAAGACGACGTTATCCTTGGAGATAGGCAGCTTGATGGAGAGGAGGGAGCCTGCCGGCCTGAGATCGGTCCATGTGGATGCGTCGGTTGGGCGCATGAGGATCTCGTAGGTAGTGCCGTTGGGGGCGCCGGCGGGTGCCTGCCAGGTGAGTTCGGTGTTGTTGTCGAGGGCCTTGGTGAGGATGTGGACGTCCTGCGGCTCGCCGGGCGCGGAGGCGAAGGTGGCGAGCGCGGCGGAGTTGAGGCGAGCTACGTTCGCGACGTAGTCGAAGTCGACATACTGGATGAAGTCGCCGAACTGGATGGGGCCGCTGCTGCCATTCTGGAGGGTTCCGTTTTCGACGCGCGGGGTCTGGTGCTGGTGGTCGAAGTTCTCCTGCCACTCGGTGAAGCGGACGGCGGGAAAGCCTTCGGCGTTGAAGCTGGTGTGATCTCCACCGCGGAGGAAGCGATCGCGGCGGAAGATCAGGACCGGGTGGAAGCCTGCTTCGTAGCGCATCATGTGGCTGTGTATCTGGCCGGGTCTGGAGTTGGGTGAGACGTTGTGGGAGGGGAAGTAGGTATGGTCGACGTCGAGGATGGCGCGTGCGAGCTCGCGCGAAGGCGAGTCAGACTCGGCGCCGAGGGTCTGGATCATCTTGATCTGGTCGGGGGTAGCGGGGCCGGGGACGCCTTCCGAGAAGACGCGCACGGCGGACTTGTCTGCGCCGGTCTGTCCGGGTGTGGTGTCTCCGCCGACGATGTCGTCGTTGAGGACGGCTTCGAGGTCCCAGTTGTCGGCGCGGGCCAATTTCGCGAGGTGGCGGCTGCCGTTGAGGCCCTGCTCTTCACCGGCGACGGCGACGAAGACGATGGTGGCGGGGAATTTCAGCTGCGAGAGTACACGGGCTGATTCGAGCGAGACGGCTACACCGGAGGCATCGTCGTTGGCTCCGGGTGCGGGGTCGTGGGTGTTGAAGTTGTCGGAGTTGCGGGAGTCGTAATGGCCGGTGACGAGGACGCGGCGGTTGGCCTGGGCTGGGTCAGTGCCTTTGAGGACGGCGTAGATGTTCTGGAGCCGGGTGTCCTTGAGGATGCGGGTCTTGGGGGTGCCGGGTTCGACGTAGTTATCGCGCTTGACTTCGAGGCAGTGGCCGCACTCGTCGGAGATGCGGGTAAATTCGGCGAAGATCCAGTCTGCGGCTTCGTTGACTCCGGTGCCAGGTGGTAGGTCTGTATCCATGGAGGAGAGGGTAGAGCGGTTCTTGAAGGAGACGAGTTTTTGGATGTCGGCGTGGATGTGGTCCGCGGAAATCTTTGCAATTGCCTGGGCGACGGCGGGGTCAGCGGGGGCGGAAGGGAGGTTTGGAGTGTTCTGGGCTGGGAGGGAGGCGGCGAGGAGCGAGGCAAGAAGCGTGGAGGCGGGAAGTAGAAGTTGTTTTGTCATCGTCAACCTGGAAGGAATTTGCGGACGGCTTCAAGTTATTGGCTTGTCAGGCGATGATAATCGCAAGTAGGCCTGCCAAAGATGGCGGGTTGAGGGAAACCGGATGGAGCTTTCTGGCGTCCATGGGTTGGAAGTGCTTCCGAGTTGCGTTGGGTTCCTGCAGAGGAAGGTTGCAGCGTAAGGTGGAAGTGTTAGAAACAAAATAGTTGCAATGGCGACCGATGGAAGAAATTCGTCATCCAACAGCCGGTAAAGAGATCAAAGGAGTGGAGGCTGAACTATGGCAAAGGTATGCCCGGAGTGCGATAACCCGCTGGACATCGATGAGGATGAAGTAGAAGAGGGCGATACAGTGACCTGCGATGAGTGTGGTACCGAGCTCGAAGTGGTGACGGTTGATCCGCTGGAGATTTCGCCTGTAGATGCGGAAGGGTATGACGACGAAGACCTAAGCCGCGACGACGACGAGGACGAGGACGCGTGATAGTGACGCGCAGGTTGCGTGCGACTTCCTCCGCGCGGCGGGTTTGAACCGGAGGAACGTATACTGAGGTGCATGATGAGCAAGCCGATGAATGTGAAGCGCATGAGCAGAGGCGGACGGATTGCGGCGATTGGGTTGCTGTGCGGGTTGGTTTTCGGCACCGGCGTAACAGGAACCAAGCTCTCTGCGCTACACGCACAGGATCGCGGGCCGACCCCTCGCGTTGTGGAAGGCAAGGTGGAAGATAAGGGCGGTCAGGGGATCAAGGGTGCCGTGGTGTACCTGAAGGACGACCGCAGCAACACCGTCCGCAGTGCACTTTCAGGTGACGATGGATCCTTCCGTTTCGTGCAGCTCGCTCAGGGAGCCGACTACGAGGTGTGGGCCAAACTGGATGCGGTTAAAAGCAAGACAAAATCGATCAGTTCCTTTGATGGCAAGAACAGTTTCAACTTCACGCTTGTTCTGGACAAGTAAGGTTCTCGTCCTGAGACCTACATGTCAAAGCAAAGGTTGTAATTTGACCTGAGCACCATTGCCAGGGATTGAGCGTGTAGCCGCCAATTTTTTTCTTGAGAGTCGATGTAGGCCTGAAGGTGAAATGGCGCTGAGGCACAGGATGCGGGATAGGTGTAGCGCGTGTCGCCATGATTTTATCGGTGGACTGAAGATGGGCTTCTGTTGAGCGGGAAAGTTGGGAGTGCCAGGTTCATCTGCGGCCAGGGCAGAGCTTGATCAATCTTTCCGGCTCGAATCTTCGTATAGATCCTCCATGCCAGGGATTGGGTCACGGGATTGGCTGGGCTGAGGACTGATAGCGGGGTACATCTGACGAGGCGGACTAAAGTGTTGTAATGATGGCGAGGGCGAGCAGGAGCGAACTGAGCATTGATGGCCTCCAGTTGAATGGGGACGGCTAGAGCAGATTAGTTGTTGCTGTGGAGTGGAGGGATCGTGCAGAGCCGTTTTCCTTGGAAGAAAACGGCGTCGATATCTGAACCTCCCTGTACACCCACAGCTAATCTGCTCTAGTAAACCTGCTTTCCGAGAACGCGCCTATAGCGGAATGTTGCCGTGTTTTTTTTGCGGGTTTCTGTCGCGTTTGGTGGCGAGCATGTCAAGAGCCTGGTTGAGCCGTCGACGGGTTTCGGAGGGATTGACGACGGCATCGATGTAGCCTCGCTCGGCGGCGATATATGGGTTGGCGAAGCGTGTGCGGAACTCGTCGACCTTGTCGGCGCGGAGTTCGGCGAGGATCGCCATCTTCTCTTCCTCGGTGAAGGCTTTACCCTGGGGCCAGACGGCTTCGGCGGTCTTGAGCGCGGTGTCGAACTCGCGTTTGTAGACGATGTTGACGGCGCTTTCCGGACCCATTACTGCGATCTCAGCAGTCGGCCACGCGATGTTGAGGTCGGCGCGCAGGTGCTTCGAGTTCATGACGCAGTAGGCCCCCCCATAGGCTTTGCGAGTGATGACGGTGAGCTTTGGGACGGTGGCTTCTGCGAAGGCATAGAGCAGCTTGGCACCGTGGCGGATAATGCCGCCGTGCTCCTGCTGGACACCAGGCAGGAAGCCCGGGACATCCTCGAAGCAGAGCAGGGGGATGTTGAAGGCGTCGCAGAAACGGACGAAGCGCGCGGCTTTGACGCTGGCGTCGATGTCGAGCACGCCTGCGAGGAAGGCAGGTTGGTTCGCAACGATGCCGACGGGCCTGCCGGCCATGCGGGCGAAGCCGACGAGGATGTTTTTTGCGAAGTGCTGGTGGACCTCGAAGAAGTAAGCTTCGTCGACGACTCTGGTGATGACGTCGAGCATGTCATAAGGCTGGCTGGACTCGGCCGGAATGATGGTTTCGAGGGCTTTGTCGGCACGGGCGGGATCGTCGGAGATGGGCAAGCGGGGCGGGAGGTCGAGATTGTTCGACGGGATGAAGTTGAGCAGTTCGCGGATGGTCGCGAGTGTCTGAGCGTCGTCGGAAGCCATGAAGTGAGCCACGCCCGAGATCTCGTTGTGGGTTGCTGCGCCACCGAGGCGGGCCTTGGTGACATCCTCGTGGGTGACGGTCTTGATGACGTCGGGTCCAGTCACGAACATGTAGCTGGTATGTTCTGTCATCAGGGTGAAGTCGGTGATGGCGGGTGAGTAGACGGCCCCGCCGGCGCAAGGGCCGAGTATGGCCGAGATCTGGGGGATGACGCCCGAGGCGAGGGTGTTGCGAAGGAAGATGTCGGTGTAGCCGGCGAGTGAGACGACGCCCTCCTGGATGCGGGCTCCACCGGAGTCGTTGAGGCCGATGACCGGGGCCCCTACGCGCATGGCGGTGTCCATGAGGGCGACGATCTTGGCGGCATTGGCTTCGGATAGCGATCCGCCAAAGACGGTGAAGTCCTGGGCGAAGACGAAGACGACGCGGCCGTTGATGCGGCCGTGGCCGGTGATGAAGCCGTCGCCTGGGATCTTCTGCTCGGACATGCCGAAGTCGGAGGCGCGTGAGGCGACGAATTTGCCGGTTTCCTCGAAGGTGTGCTCGTCGAGGAGGATGTCGATGCGCTCGCGTGCGAGCAGTTTGCCGGCTTTCTTTTCACGTGCGCGGCGTTCGGTGCCTCCGCCAGCTTCGGCTTCGGCGTTGCGGCGGGCTAGTTCTAGAAGACGATTCTGCATGGGGAGAGATTTTACAGGGTTCAAGCGGAGGGGAGGGGGCGGTGAAGAACATTCGAAGCACTAACACAGATAAGAACGATGAAAGACGACAAGAAGTGAGCAGGTTTGTTCAGTGGCTTGAGATGGCCCGCAGGCTGTTTTATTTTCTTATTGTCGTCCTTCATTATTTTCATTTGTGTTCTTCTTTGCCGGATCACTGGGGTGCGTCCTGCGGGGCTAGCAAGGTGATGAAAAGCGTGGCGAGGAGAAGCGGTTCCGCGAAAAGAATGGCGTGGTTCGGGAAGCGGGGAGAGACGAAGGCTCCGAGCAAAGCGCCGGCTAGAAAACTGAGACAGATGGCGCTTAATTTGAGGGTCTGGGCACGGCCCTTGTTACGGGTTTCGAGATCTATGCCGAGCTGAGCGCCTGGGGCGAAGAGCCAGTCAGAGGCGCCCTCCGCCACCATGCGCAGGTTGCCGGTAATGAAGGTGGAGTTGTAGGTGAAGCGGCCGACGCGGCGGAATGTGGCTACCTGGAAGGCCGAGACGAAGGCGACTGTGCCGGTGAAGGCAAGCTGAGGAAAGCTGGGCGGCAGTAGACCGACTCCGCAGAGCGCTGCTGCTTCAAGTGCGAGAACCAAGAGTGCGGAGTGGCGCAGGGGTGCGTGGTGGATCAGGCGCGCCGAGATGACTCCGCAGAGAAAGGCGACAAGGGGGACCAGATGTCGCAGGACCTGAGCCCAGTCGCCCTGGATGGCGGCGATTCCCATGAAGATTGTGTTGCCGGTCATAGCGTTGGCGAAGACGTGTCCGTGATTTAGATAGACGACGGCATCAAGCAATCCGCCGGTGGCGGCGAGCAGGACGGCGGCGAGAATATCGCGCGGGTTGAGAGCAGAGCTGATGCTTTGGTCGGCTATGGGCGGCATGGTTGCTGTTCGCAGGATACGGCTCATTCCCTAGAACCGCGAGACTTGAAGCGGTTTACTCGCAAACGCGTAAGGAATTCGGGAAGCCTCTTACGGTCTATGCACAATCAGGGCGCTTGACCATCGTTCTTTGCGCGTGGATAACTTGTCGGGCTGCTTTTCAATGGAGAATCACATGCGCCTCACCGCACCCCCTGCGCCTAACCCTGGCATTGCTGCTGCTCGTCACCACTTTTACTGTCCTTGCTCCGGCGCAATCTGCCGCGATTCCAGCAAATCACATCCGCATTCACTATCACCGAAATGACGGGATTTACAACGGGTGGACGGTCTACGCGTTTGGCGGCACGACTGAGGATCAAAACAATTTTGGCGGGGGTCCCGTCTAGATCACCGGTGCCGATACGTTCAGCGCTTATTTCGATGTGGGTATTGTGGCCGGGACGACGGATGTGGGGATCATCGTCCACAACGGGAACACAAAAGACCCAGGTCCGAATGAGCATGTAGACCCGGCGACGCAGGGTAACGAGTTCTACCAGTTGCAGGGAGTCGTTGGGCTGACGACGACCATACCGAGCACAGGCAACAAGTATGATCCAAGCGTCCCAGTGGGCTTCGCGCGCATTCATTTTTTTCGGCCTGACGGCAACTATGCGAACCGGACCGTTTACGCCTTCAACGACACCACGTCGGCGGTGCAGAACAACTACAACGGTGGTCCGGTGCTGCAGACGGGCACGGACGCTTATGGTGCCTACTATGATGTCCCGCTCGGGACGACGCCGCCCGACCTGGGATTCATCGTGCACAACATTGCGACGGGAACAAAGAACACCCCAGCCGACCTGCATCTGGACGTGTCAACGTACAACGAGGCATGGATCGTTTCGGGCGACCCGACCGTGTACCTGACGGAGCCGACCGAGCAGCAGCTTCTGAATGGCAATTTCTTTAAGTTGCAGGCGTTCTGGATTGATCGCTCGACAGTGCTGATTCAGTCGGTTTACATGCAAAAGGGCGCGAAGTATGCGCTGATCAGCGATGGTTCGGCCTCGCTTACGCTGACGGCGACCGGGGTGACGGGTGGCGTGTCGGTTCCGCTGACTGCGACCGGTGGCTCGCTGACGCCGGCCCAGGCAGCTCACTTTCCGCAGCTTGCAAAGGGTTACGCGGTGCTGACGCTGCCGGCCGGGGTGCAGCCGGCTATCTATGAGGGACTGGTGCAAGGCAAGATTCGGGTAAAGGTTTGGGCTCCGACCGCGCAGTCGATGAACCTGCAGTTGTTCAACGCGGGGGCTGATACGGCTCCGGTAAAGACTGTGGAGATGCATGAGTACAACGGACTTTGGGTGGGTACGCTGCCCGAGACCTGGAACGGCAAGTACTACCTGCTTGATGAGAAGGTCTATGCGCCGAGCATGCATGCGATCGTTGAGAACTTTGTGACAGATCCTTACTCGGTCGATCTCGCGCTGAATGGCACCAAGAGCCGGCTGAGCAACCTGGACTCGGAGGCCTTGAAGCCTGCGGGCTGGGATGAGGACCATCCGCCGGAACTTGCACGGATCAATGACCTGAGCATCTACGAGCTCCATGTGCGGGACTTCAGTGCAGGGGATGCGACAGTGCCTGTGGCACATCGCGGGACGTACATGGCGTTCACGGACAGCAACTCGGATGGCATGAAGCATCTGCGGACGCTGGCGAACTCCGGTCTCAAGGCGATTCGCCTGCTGCCGACGTTCCACTTCAACTCGATCAACGAGGACAAGTCGACTTGGCTAACGACGCCTGATCTATCGGGCTATGCGCCCGACGGGCAGCAACAGCAGGCAGCGGTGACGGCCATCCAATCCAAGGACGCTTACAACTGGGGGTACGATCCGGACCACTATCTAGCAGTTGAAGGCGCCTACGCGACGAATCCTGATAACCGAGTTGTCGAGTACCGGAAGATGGTGATGGGCCTGCACCGCGCTGGAGTGCGCGTCATCCAGGATGTGGTCTTCAACCACACCAGCGGCTTTGGCGAGGCGTCGAACTCGATCCTCGACGAAGTGGTGCCGAATTACTATAACCGGCTCGACTCGGACGGCGTGCTGCTGACCGGCACGTGCTGCGCAGATACGGCAACCGAGCACCTCATGATGGGTAAACTGCAGCAGGACGCAGTGCTTTGGAACGCAAAGCAGTACAAGATCGACGGCTTCCGATTCGACATCATGAGCTTTACATTTGTGTCGAATCTAGAGTCGATCAAGGCGGCTTTGGCGAAGCTGACGCCGGAGCGTGACGGCATCGACGGAAGCAAGGTTTATATCTACGGCGAAGGGTTTACCTTCGGCGAGACAGCTAACAACGCGCTGGGCGTGAATGCTCAGCAGTCGAATCTGTACGGGACCGGGCTCTGTAGCTTCAACGATCGCATCCGGGATGGTGTGCGGGGTGGCGGGCCCTTTGACGCCCCCCGGGTTCAGGGCTTCGCGACTGGCGAGTTGACGGATCCGAGTGCTTTCACGATCTCGTCGACGACCACTTACGGCTCAGCAGGCTGATCTTCTGCATCGTTCGGACTGGATTCGTGTAGGGCTTACAGGGAACCTGCGCGACTTTGCCTTCACTGATGCAACGGGTGCGGCGACGACCGGAGGCAAGCTCGATTATGAAGGCCAGGCTTTTGGTTACACTGCTTCGCCCGTCGAGGCGGTTAAATCTTTTTCTGCGGAGATTTTGGGGGCTACGGATGCGTTTCAGGAGTTTCTGCGGATTCGCAACAGCTCGTCTTTGTTTCGTCTGGGGACGGCTGCGGAGATCCAGGCGCAGCTGCATTTTCTGAATACGGGG
>CAZZZP010000017.1:61429-65046 GCA_964658635.1 Lichenicola sp.
TGTGTTTTCAACGCTACGAACCAGGAGCAGGTGTTCAACTCGGCTGCTCTGGCGGGGCTTGGGCTGAAGTTGCACCCGATTCTGAAGGAGTCGGCAGACCCGGTTGTGCGGACGTCCGCGTTCGACAGCAAGAAGGGTTCGGCCACGGTTACGGCGTTGACGACGGCGGTTTTCGTCAGTCCATAGACCCTGTTTTCTGGCGAAAAAAGGGCCCAAAACCGACGTGGTTTTGGGCTTTTTAGAGTGCGTTTCAGGCTCCGTTGAGAGCACCGATGTGCCGTTTCACGATTCTGTCGGTCTCGGCGGCGAAAGACTTGAAGGCCCCGGTTCCGTTCTGCGCTTCTGCGGCGAAGAGCTTTTCGTCTTTGTCGTGGATGGATTTCATGTCCGCGAGGTAGGCGGCGTCGAACTGGTCTTGTGGCGTTGCCTTGAGTTTTTCGAGGCGCTGCTGGAACTCGGCGTTGAGGGTGGGAGCGATCGGGATCTTTGCAGCGGCCGAGACTTCCTTGAGACGACGGCCGACGAGGGTGTGGTCATGAACCTCGGTGATGGAGAGGTCCTTGACGTCCTGTGCCTGGGCGTGGGTTTCGGCGAACTGGCTTGCTGCGACCTCGTAAGCTCCTCCCTGCGAGACTTTGCCGACGAAGACGGAGTCGACGTCCGAGGCTGCGCTGAGGGGCGGGGCGGCCAGGAGGGCCGCCATGGGGAGGATGAGGGTCGTTCGAGTGCGATGCATGGGAACTCCTGAGGGTCGACGTCTGTTCATGGGGAGTGAGATGACAGTTTTGACAGGTTGGCCTCGACGGGCGGGGTGAATTCTCCGTATTTTCTGGATGTGAGTGATTTACTGTCACATTTTATGCAACTTTCTAATCCGATATGCGTCATAATAGGCATGAGGGTGGAACGAGCCAGAGGCTCCCGAGACCCCGAATTGAAATTCCAATTTTGAGGAGAGTGTTATGACAACGATGACCCGTTTTGTTCCGTTTCGTAGCGCGATGAGTGATGTGGCTGTTTTGCAGAACCGGTTGAATTCGATCTTCTCGGACTTTGCCCGTCCGGAGGGGACTTCCGAGAGCCTGGCCGTGGGGAACTTTGTGCCGGCAGTGGATGTTTATGAGGATGAGCACAAGCTGGTGTTGAAGCTCGAGGTTCCCGGCATCCGGCAGGAGGATATCGATGTCCGGCTGGAGAACCAGACGTTGACGGTGAAGGGTGAGCGGAAGTTCGAGGCGGAGGAGAAGGAAGAGAACTTCCACCGGATCGAGCGCCGTTTTGGAACCTTTGCGCGGACTTTCACGCTTCCTGTGTCAATCGATACATCTTCTGTGAACGCGAAGTATGAGAATGGCGTTCTGGCGATTCAGCTTGCCAAGAAGGAGGCTGCGAAGCCACGGCAGGTGAAGATCGAGATTGCAGGGCCGCAGGCTGAAGCTCCGAAGCAGGTTGAGGGTTCTGCGAAGTAAGACAGGTCGACAGGTGATTGTTTGCGGGGATCACTTGCGTGATCCCCGTTTTGGTTTGCAGGCAACAGCAAGTGCGCCCTGGTCGCGGGCGGCGAGCACTTCGTGCGGTGTACCGCTTCGCGTGGTGGGAGGATGTGGAATATGGCTATTCGTTGGGAGAAGTTGACGGTGAAGTCGCAGGAGGCTACCCAGGCGGCTGCCTCGCAGGCCGCCGAGTACGGCAATCCGGAGGTTCTGCCAGTCCACTTGATGGCCGCGCTGCTCGAAGACCGCGAAGGCGTGGTGCTGCCGGTGCTTGAGAAGGTGGGCGTGCCGGTGCAGCAGATGCTTGCCGGGCTGAATGGCGCGATCGAGAAGCTGCCGAGGGTGCAGGGCGGGACGCAGCCCGGGATGTCGCCTGCGCTGAACAAGGTGCTGGAGCAGGCCTTCAAGGAAGCAGAGAACTTCAAAGACGAGTATGTCTCGACCGAGCACCTGCTGCTTGCGCTGGCGAATGAGAAGAATGGGACGGTGCAGGGCGCGCTGAAGACTTTTGGCGCGACGCACGATGCGATTCTGAAGGCGCTGGGCGCGGTGCGTGGGAGCTCGCGGGTGACGGACCAGACGCCGGAGGGAAAGTTCCAGGCGCTGGAGAAGTATGCGAAGGACCTGACGGAGCTGGCCCGGCGCGGGAAGCTGGACCCGGTGATCGGACGCGATGAGGAGATTCGCCGGGTGGTGCAGGTATTGAGCCGCCGCACAAAGAACAACCCGGTGCTGATCGGCGAGCCGGGGGTGGGCAAGACGGCGATCGTGGAGGGGCTGGCGCGGCGGGTGATCTCGGGCGATGTGCCGGAGAGTTTGAAGAACAAGCGGGTGGTGGCGCTGGACCTGGCGAGCATGATTGCGGGGGCGAAGTTCCGCGGTGAGTTTGAGGATCGGCTGAAGGCTGTGCTGAAGGAGATCGAGGAGTCGAACGGGGAGGTCATCCTGTTTATCGACGAACTGCACACCCTGGTCGGGGCGGGTGCGGCCGAGGGTGCGATGGATGCCTCGAACATGCTGAAGCCGGCGCTGGCACGTGGCGGGCTGCGTGCGATAGGCGCGACGACACTGAACGAATATCGCAAGTACATCGAGAAGGATGCGGCGCTGGAGCGGCGTTTCCAGATTGTGTATGTGGGCGAACCGAATGTCGAGGATACGATTGCGATTCTTCGCGGGTTGAAGGAGCGGTACGAGTCGCACCACAAGATCCGGATCAAGGATTCGGCGATTGTCGCTGCGGCGACGTTGAGCCATCGGTATATTTCGGACCGTTTTCTGCCGGATAAGGCGATCGACCTGGTGGATGAGGCGGCGGCTGCGCTTGCGATCCAGATTGGCAGTGTGCCGGTAGAGATCGACGACCTGGAGCGGCGGGCGACTTCGCTCGAGATTGAGCGTGCGGCGTTGAAGCGGGAGATGGACCAGACTTCGCGGGAGCGGATGGAGCTGGTCGAGCGCGAGCTTGCGGAGGTGCAGGAGAAGGCGAGCGGGCTGCGGGCGCGCTGGCAGACGGAGCGTGGGGCGATTGGGAAGATTGCGGAGCTGAAGCAGAGGCTCGAGACGCTGCGGTTCGATGCGACCGAGGAGACGCGTAAGGGCAATTTGCAGCGGGCGGCGGAGCTGCAGTATGGAGAGATTCCGCAGGCTGAGCGTGAGCTGAAGATGCTGACGGATGCGGCAGACGAGATGGTTGGAGTCGATGCGGACGCTGGGGAAGCTGCTCTCGCGACCTCATCGAAGGGTGGCAAGTCTGCCGCAAAGGGCAAGCACGGGCGGATGTTGAAGGAGGAGGTCGACGAGGAGGATATCGCGCGGATTGTGTCGCGCTGGACCGGGATTCCTGTGTCGAAGATGCTGGAGGGCGAGGTCCAGAAGCTGGTTGCGATGGAGACTCGTCTGCGGGAGCGGGTAGTGGGGCAGGATGAGGCGCTGGAGGCGGTGGCGAATGCGATTCGCCGTTCGCGTGCGGGTTTGTCCGATCCGAAGCGGCCGATTGGCAGCTTTATCTTCCTTGGGCCGACCGGTGTGGGCAAGACGGAGACGGCGCGTGCGCTGGCCGAGTTCCTGTTTGACGACGAAGCGGCGATGGTGCGGATCGATATGAGCGAGTACATGGAGAAG
>CAZZZP010000018.1:0-18380 GCA_964658635.1 Lichenicola sp.
GCAGGAAGAACAGACAACGGCAAGGAATAGGACGCAAAGGGCGCTAAGTTTTGCGCTAAGGACGCAAAGGAAAGGCGTGGCATTCTGGTTGCGCAACGTGGACAGGGGATAGAACGCAAAGGGCGCTAAGTTTGCGCTTCAGGACGCACAAAAGGGTAGCCCTGGCCTCGGGATTGAGGCCCCGGGCTACCCGTTTTGCTGATCACTCCGTGCAATTGGTTTTGAACGGATGCGGGATGCTGGCCGTATGGTGGGTACGGGGTGCGGCGGCGATGACGTTGGAGCGGGTTTTTCTGGTGCTTTGGTGGGTGTGGATGGCGGGTGAGTTCCTGCTGCAGGTGGTGACGCGGACCAGGAAGAAGGAAGAGACGCGGGATCGTGGCTCGCTGTATATCCTGCTGCCGGCGATCTGGCTTTCGATCTGGCTGGGGAGCTGGTATGCGGGGGTGCATGGGCCGACCATGCGGGGAAGCTGGCCGCTGGAGGTGGGGTTTGGGCTGTTTGTAACGGGGCTGGTGGTGCGGGTGACTGCGATTGCGATGCTGGGCCGGGCGTTCAGTGTGAATGTGGCGATTCACAGTACGCAGACGCTTTACCGGGCGGGGCTGTATCGGGTGGTGCGGCATCCGTCTTATACCGGGTTGGTGCTGATCCTTTTTGGGCTGGGGTTTGCTACGCGGAACTGGGCGGGAATGGCGATGGTGGTGGTGCCGAGTACGGCGGCGCTGCTGTACCGGATCCATGTGGAGGAGGCGGCGCTGCTGGATGCGTTTGGCGAATCGTACCGGCGCTACAGCCTGGAGGTGAAGCGGTTGATACCTGGGATTTACTAGAGAGCTGAGTCTGGTTCGTGAATCTCCCGGAATCCGTATACTGGGAGGCTGAATGAGTCAGGGCGGAGAGCGTAGGGCGATCATTATTGGGGCGGGGCCTGCGGGCCTGACGGCGGGGCTGGAGCTGCTGCGGCGGACGGGGATCAGGCCGGTGATCCTGGAGGCTTCGGGCGAGATTGGCGGGATCTCTCGGACGATCCGGTACAAGGGCAACCGGATGGATATTGGGGGGCACCGGTTTTTTTCGAAGTCCGACCGCGTGATGCAGTGGTGGATGGAGCTGATGCCGCCGGATCTGAGCGAGGGTCAGAGTGGCGAGGAGATCAGCTACCAGGGGAAGAAGCGGGTGGTGAAGGTGCCGGCCGACCTGGAGCAGGAGCCTCCGCTGCGTGGGATGGGGCCGAAGAGCCCACGGGCGCTGGTTGAGATCGATACGGACACGGATGAGACCGGGGCCGATGGATTGGTGATTGCCGGGGAGCATGGGCATACGGAGACGGTGGTTGAGGTAGCGCCGGCGCGTGACCCGGAGCTGGTGATGCTGATTCGTCCGCGGAAGAGCCGGATTTATTACCTGCGGAAGTTCTTCGATTATCCGATTCGGTTGACGGGGTCGACGCTGGGGAATCTGGGCTTGCTGCGAACGCTGCGGGTGGGGTTGAGCTACGCGATCTCGCGGGTGAAGCAGGTGACGCCGGAGAAGAGTCTTGAAGACTTTCTGATCAACCGGTTTGGGCGCGAGCTGTATCTGACGTTCTTCAAGAGCTATACGGAGAAGGTTTGGGGGACGCCGTGCGATCGGATCTCGGCGGAGTGGGGGGCGCAGCGGATCAAGGGCTTGAGCCTGACGACGGCGGTGAAGCATTTTGTCCGGAAGACGCTGGTGGGTGGGGGGAAGAACGCGGGGGATGTGGCGCAGAAGGGGACGGATACGAGCTTGATCGAGCGGTTCATGTATCCGAAGTTTGGGCCGGGGCAGCTGTGGGAGCATGCGGCGGCGGAGATTGTGCGGCTGGGCGGCGAGATCCACATGGGGGTGAAGGTGGACAGGCTGGAGTGCTCGGGCAAGCGCGTGGTGGGTGTTGAGACGGTGGACGAGCAGGGCGAACGGCGGACGTTTGACGGGGAGTATTTCTTTTCGACGATGCCGATGAAGGAGCTGGTGCGTGCGCTCGATGCGCCGGTGCCGGCGAATGTTCGCGAGGTGAGCGAGGGGCTGGAATATCGCGACTTTATTACGGTGGGGCTGCTGTGCGACCGGCTGAAGGTGCATGAGCCGGATGGCGGGCTGTTGAAGGATACATGGATCTATGTACAGGAGCCGGATGTGCTGCTGGGGCGGTTGCAGATCTTCAATAACTGGAGCCCGTACCTGGTGAGCGATCCGGCGAAGGTGTGGATTGGGCTGGAGTATTTTTGCTACGAGACGGATGAGCTGTGGAAGATGGAAGACGGGGCGCTGAAGGAGTTTGCGATTGGGGAGGTGGCGAAGATCGGGATTCTGGATGCGGGTGCGGTGAGCGATGCGCACGTGGTGCGGGTGCCGAAGACTTATCCGGCTTACTTCGGGACGTATGACAGGTTTGAGGAGCTGCGGGAGTTTACGGATTCGTTCGAGAATCTTTTCCTGGTGGGGCGGAACGGGATGCACAAGTACAACAACCAGGATCACTCGATGCTGACGGCGATGACGGTGGTGGATGGGCTGTGCGCGGGGCATGTGGACAAGAGCGCGCTGTGGGGCATCAACACGGAGCAGGAGTATCACGAGGAGAAGAAGTGAAGAAGCTGCTGACGCTGCTGGTGGTGGTGCTGGTTGTGTTTGTGGTGATTTACAGGCAGCGGGTGTTTCTGTGGGATCCGATTGCGCATGTGACGCGCGATGGGGTGAAGGTGGATGGGGTTCGGACGCTGATCAATTATTCGAACGATGTGTTGTTGCAGGATTCGAGTGCGGGGAAGAGCCGGATCTATATTGTGCAGAACTGGGATAAGGTTGCGGCTACTCCGACTGCGGGGGTGAAGTGTATCCAGCTGCTGGCTTGTATGACGGATGCGGATCAGGCGACGGCGCGGGCGATTCCGGTGGGGACGCGCGGGCGGCGGAGTGCTTTTGAAGGGGTGACGATGACGAACCGGCGGGTGGAGTTTGTGGATGAGGATGGGGCTCTGGTCGAGGTGACGCTGCGCTGAGGTAGTCAGGCGGCGAAGAATAAAGAAGTTATGCGGGACATCCGTGCTGTTTTGACCGCATCGAAATTCGTATATGGCCAGCCAGACGATGAACGTGGCACCGCCCCGGTTGACGGCGCATCGGGGGCTGCTTGGGTGCTGTGCCGGGACGTTGCTGGTGCTGTGTGTGGGGCTGTATTTTTTGAATGCGTACTGGCCTTATCGGTACCGGATGGTGGAGCCGACGCTTGAGAAGGTGTTTGCGAGCCAGATCAAGATGGATCATTATCACCGGACGTATTTTCCTTATCCGGGATTTGTGGCGGATGGGCTGACGCTGCGCCGGAACTCTGCGCCGGATCTGCCTCCGGTGGGTTCGGTAGAGCATGTGCGGGTGGAGGGGAGCTGGATTGATCTGCTGCTGCTGCGGCGTCGGATCGATGTTGTCTATGCGGATGGGCTGCATATCGTGATTCCGCCGGTGGGGAGCCGTGCGAACAAGGAGGATTTTCCTCCCGGGAGTAGTAGTGACTTTGAGGGTCCGACAACCGTGATTGGCAAGCTGGTGATCTCCGATGCGATGCTGGAGATCCTGCGCACGGATGGGGGCCGGTACTCGTTTCCGATCCGGAGGCTGGTGATGACGCATCTGCAGAGGAACTCGGCGGTGGGGTATAGGCTCGAGATGCAGGCGCCGGTTGGCGGGCGTATTACGGCTTCGGGGAGCTTTGGGCCGCTGCTTGGGGGGCAGCTTGGACGGACTCCGGTTGAGGGCGAGTTTCGGTATGAGGGGATGAAGCTGGATGGCATGAGCGAGCTGCATGGGATGCTGAGTTCAACGGGGAGTTTTGCGGGGAGCATTGCTGCAATCGAGGCGAAGGCGGAGTCGAAGATCGATGGCTTCAGTGTGGGGAACGGGCATCGCGCGCTGCTGACGGGAAGCTCTGCGGGCGCGGTGAATGCGCTGAACGGCGATTTGCTGCTGCATGATGTCGACGTGAAGACGGGGCAGACGTCGGTGCATGCGGTGGGGCAGATAGTTGGAGGTCCGAAGGTGACGGATCTTGAGGTGCAGATTGTGAAGGGGCGGGCCCAGGATCTGCTGGAGCCGTTTATGAAGGCGAACTCTCCGGTCGTGGGCCCGGTGCGTCTGCATAGTCATGTGCATGTCTCAGCGGCGAAGCATAAAGAGACTTTTCTGGAACGGCTGGAGATGAAGGGCGTTTTCGAGATTCCCAAGGAGCGGCTGACCGCGACTTCGACGGAGCGGAGTCTGACGGCCTTCAGTGAGCGGGCGCAGGGCACGAGTGGGGGACAGGCGGCGGCGTACGCGGAGGAGCATGATGTGCTTTCGAGCCTGCAGGGTGCGGTGCTGGTGACGAGAGGTGTGGCGCATGCATCGCGGCTGGTGTTGGAGGTGCCGGGTGCATCGGTTGAGGTGAACGGCACATACGACCTGCGGGATCAAGCGGTGAAGATGGTGGGCGATCTGCGGATGCAGAGCGATATTTCTCATATCACGACGGGCTTCAAGTCTTTCCTGCTGAAGCCGCTGGCACCTTTTTTCAAGAAGCAGGGTTCAGGTGCGGTGGTGCCGGTGAAGGTGACCGGAAGACCGGGGCAGTACAAGATCGGTCAGAACATCTTTCCTTGAATGCTGGTGGATGAAGGTACGGAAAGGCTTGCGCTTCGTCCCCAGTAAGAGCAGGATGCAGATGGCACCTGCCTGTGAGGGAACGATGGCTGATGAGCGTTTACTGCCGATTGAGCCCGAGCCGGAGAGCGCATCCGGCGGTTGCGCCGATGTGTCGGTGAGGGATGCGGTTGGGAATGCGCTGCCGCTGGTCGAGTTGCCACCAAGGGTGATTGAGGAAGAGGCAGCGGAGCCGGAAGCGCAAGGGCCATCGAGCGAGGAATTCGGTGTAGAGCCTGAGGCGTCGCTGGTGCTTGAGCGCAAGCATCTGCTGGCGATCCGGTGGATGCACTGGATCAATTTCCCGGTGCTGTTCACGATGATCTGGAGCGGGCTGCTGATCTACTGGAATGACTCCGACAATGCTTACCTGCATGCGCATGAGGTGTACCGGGTTGGAGTGGGTCCGCTGACACTGTTTCGGTTTTTTCCGGAGTGGTTTTATACGAACCGGTTCTGGGATGTGCGGTATCACGTGACCGAGGGGTTGAGTTATCACTTCTTTTTTATGTGGCTGTTTGCACTGAACGGGATTGTTTACGTGGCGTATCTGCTGTGGTCGAAGGAGTGGAAGTTCATGGTGCCGACCCGCGAGTCGGTGCGTGAGGCGATGCAGGTGACGCTGGTCGACCTGCATCTGCGCAAGGGTCTGCCGCCGCAGACGAAGTACAACGGTGCGCAGAGGATTGCGTATACGTCGGTGATCGTGATGGGGTTGGGGTCGCTGGTGACGGGGCTTGCGATCTACAAGCCGACCTCGACGCATTGGCTGACGACTGTGCTGGGTGGGTACGAGATGGCGCGCTGGCTGCACTTTCTGCTGACGCTGGGCTTCTGCGGATTTTTCCTGGTGCATGTGGGACAGGTGATGCTTGCGGGCTGGAATAACTTCCGCTCGATGGTGAGCGGGTACGAGATCAGGCGTGCGGACGAGCCTTCGCTCGAGGCGGAACGGAGGCGCTTTTGACGAACGAAGAGGTCAGACACGAGAGTGCGCGGCGCACACGGAGAAGCTTCCTGATCGCGGGTCTGGGTGCGGCTGGGGGGTACGGATTCTACCGGTACCTGCAACGTGCGCCGGGCGATGAGATGCTGCCGCGACCGCTGCGGAAGGCGCTGGATTTCGATGCGGGGGTTTCCCGCGCGCTGTTTCGGGAGCATGCGCTGGCGCCAACGTACCCGGCGGCGAAGGCTGTCGATCTGCGGATCAACGGCAACTACGGGTTGAAGCAGGACCTGCTGATGGAGAGCTACCGGCTGCAGGTGGTGGGCGTGGCAGGTGCCGAGCATCGGCCGGAGTATGTGCAGGATGTGACGGCGTGGGAGTACAGGTATCAGGCTGCGCCGGTGAAGTACGAGGGGCACGATACGAAGGTTGATCCGGCGAAGGAGAAGGCGGCGACTCCGATGGGGACGGCAGAGACGATGCGGCCTGCGGGTGTTCTGGGCGCGCCGAATGCTGCTGCGGCTCCTGCGGAAGCTGCTTCAGGAGAGAGTGATCGATCAAAGCTGCCGCCAGCGTTTCAAAAGGCCTTTGCAGAGATGGATGCGAACAACAGCGGGCGGCCGGCGCGTGGACAGGAGGAGGCGGGTGAGAGTGATTCGACGCTCGATCCGGGCACGCCGGGGCTGCTGCTGAAGGTGGGCGACATTACGAGGCTTGGGCGGCAGGAGTGGGTGACCGAGTTCAAGTGCATCGAGGGCTGGAGTGAGATTGTGCATTGGGCTGGGGTGCCTTTGCGGGACTTTGTTGCGGCTTATCCGCCGGCTAAGAACGCGAAGGGGGAGCTGCCGAAGTATGTGTACATGGAGACTCCGAATGGCGACTACTACTGCGGGTTTGAGCTGCGGGAGTGCATGCATCCGCAGAGTCTGCTGACGACGGAGATGTCGGGGAGGCCGCTGACGCAGGCGCATGGTGCGCCGTTCCGGCTGCACATGCCGATCAAGTATGGGTACAAGCAGATCAAGCGGATCGGGCTGATTGCGTATACGGATGACAAGCCGGACGACTACTGGACCAGGCTTGGGTATGACTGGTATGCGGGGCTGTAGGCGCAGTTGACTTCGAGCCAGGACCAAGACCTTCGCAAGCCGGGTGCCGGGGGAGAGCCCTGGCGAGCTTCGTCCTGCCTGTAAGCGGAGGAGAGTGGTCTCTGTTATGGTTTTTTCACTGTACCGCTGAGGGATGAGATGAGTTCAGACGAGGTTTTTGACAGGCGCCGGTTTTTGACTGGAGCGGCGGCAGTGGCTGCCATGCAGATGGTGCCGTTGAATGTGCGTGCGGATGAGCCTTCGAAGCTTGCGCTGGATGCGGAGCGGCCGCAGTTTCACCTGTTGCCGGCGCGCAACTGGATGAACGATCCAAATGGGCCGGTGTATGCGAACGGGAAGTATCACATGTTTTTTCAGTTCAATCCGCAGGGTGCGACGTGGGGGGACATGAGCTGGAACCATGCGGTGAGCCCGGACATGATGCATTGGACTCACCTTCCCCTGGCGATGACGCCTACGCCGAACAGCCCGGATAGTTTTGGCTGCTTTTCGGGTACGGCGCTGAAGGTGGGCAAGCGTGTGTACTTTATCTACACGGGGACGGTGCGGGACTCCGACAAGCCGACGATCCTTGGCGACAAGAACAAGGTGCGCGAGACGCAGTGCCTGGCGTGGTCCGATGATCCGAAGCTGGTGAAGTGGACGAAGGACCCGCAGCCGATTATTGCGATGCCGCCGCCGGGGATGAAGATTACGGGGTTTCGCGATCCTTCGCCGTGGAAGCAGGGCGACTGGTACTACCTGACGGTGGGTGCGGGCGAGGTGAAGGTGGGCGGGTGCGTGCTGCTGTACCGGTCGAAGGACCTGAAGCAGTGGGAGTATATGCACAAGCTGACGAGCGGGGAGTGGAATCACAAGCCGACGGAGAACCCGTGCGACGACGGCGAGATGTGGGAGTGCCCGGACTTCTTTGCGCTCGATGGCGGGCATGTGCTGATTTACTCGACGCTGGGCAAGGTGTTCTGGCAGTCTGGCAGGCTGGATGAGGCGGGGATGGTCTTTCATCCGGAGAAGACGGGATTGCTGGATTTCGACGCGTTCTATGCGCCGAAGACGCAGCTGGATGCGAAGGGCCGGCGGATTCTATGGGGCTGGATTCCGGAGCGGCGGTCTGACGATGCGATGAAGGCCGCGGGCTGGTCGGGCGTGATGAGTTTGCCGCGGGTGCTGAATCTGGATAAGGATGGGACGCTGCGGATCAAGTCGCTGCCGGAGTTGAGCGACTTGCGTGGCAGGCGGCTTGCGGTTCTGGACCGGCAGGTTACGCTGCCGGCGAGTAACGGTGAGGTGTTGTGCGCGGGCGGACGGCTGGCGGACTTCAGCTTTGTGCTGAGCGATGGGAAAGCAGACGTGGTGCGGGTTGTGTACTCCGGGTCGCTGCATAGTTTTCGGACGGACGACAAGGAAATCCAGCTTGAGCCGGGGGACGTGCCATCGATCCATGCGTACGTGGATGGGTCTGTGGTGGAGCTGATCCTGGGGCAGAGGGTGGGGTATACGAAGCGGTTTTATTTTGGGCGGGGCGCGGCGCCGGATCTCCGCGTGGAGGCTGCGGGTGCGCCTCTGGGACTGGATGCGTGGAGTGTGAAGCCGATCTCGGCTGATCGTTTGACTACGCCGGCTGTGTCTGCGTAGGGGGGATTCAATCTGCCTCGGCGCGGGTGCGGGTCGGGTCGAGGTTGTGTTCCACGGCTGCGAGGAGCTTTGCCGGGCCTTCCCAGCTATGGACGGTCGGGATTTTGAGCGAACAT
Source organism: Lichenicola sp. (assembly GCA_964658635.1). Lineage (GTDB taxonomy): Bacteria > Acidobacteriota > Terriglobia > Terriglobales > Acidobacteriaceae > Edaphobacter. The sequence continues at coordinate 8,505 of CAZZZP010000018.1, forward strand.
GGCGCTTTGCCGGAGGAGACGAGCGCGATGCTGTGGACACCAGGCCACCTGCGGGTCGCGAGCTCGAGGGCGGAGGCGCAGTCCTGTTCGCCGAGCGTGTGACACAGGATCAGGAGTCCGACGGCATCATCGACTCCCAGGATGTCCGAGAGGCGGGTGACGGGGTAGACGGTGTAGCCGCGCGTCCGCAGGAGCGTGGCCCGGGTGTCGAGCAGGGAATCGTCGTGACCGAAGATGAGGAGAGCTGGCATGCCTGTGGCGGGAGTTCCTCCCTAATCTACAGGCTTGTTGCCTGGACCTCTGTACCAAATTGACCAGGGCGCCTGAGGAGGGCCAGAAAACTTCGAGAGACGGGGGAAGCGTGAGTTTATGGGGGAATTGAGAGTAAGACGGGCGGGAGAGAAGTCTTTCCCACCCGTTTGAGTTGGAAATTTACCGGCCTGCGTTGGCGGGCATCTGGGCTGCGATCCAGTGATTGATGCGGGCTTCGAGCATGTCGAGTGGGAGGCTTCCGCCGTTGAGGATCTCGTCGTGGAAGGTGCGGATGTCGAAGTGGGCTCCGAGCTGTTCTTTGGCGTGGTCGCGAAGCTGGCGGATCTTGAGCTGGCCGAGCTTGTAGCTGTCGGCCTGGCCGGGCCAGGAGATGTAGCGATCGGTCTCGGACTGGATGGTGGGCTCGTCGATGGCTCCGGACTGCCGCATGTAGTCGACGACCTGATCGCGGGACCAGCCCATGTCGTGGATGCCGGTGTCGACGACGAGGCGGACGGCGCGGAAGAGCTCGGAGCGGAGGCGGCCGTAGTCGGAGCCTGGATCCTGGTAGAAGCCGACTTCTTTGCCGAGCTCTTCGGCGTAGAGGGCCCAGCCTTCGATGTAGGCGGAGTTGCCGCCGTGCTTGCGGAACTCGGGCAGGCCGGGGATGGTCTGGGCGACGGAGATCTGCATGTGGTGGCCGGGAATGCCCTCGTGGTAGGCGACGGCTTCGTCGTTGAGGAGCGAGCGCTTCTGGAAGTCGGAGACGGCGACGGAGACTCGGCCGGGGCGCTTGCCGTCGGGTGTGCCGGACTGGTAGTGGGTTGCGGCGGCGGCCTGGAAGGCGGGGATGGGCTCGACGGTGACGGGCGCTGCGGGGATGTTGTTGAAGAGTTCGGGCAGCCTGGGGCGCATCTGGGCGATGTATTTTGCGAAGTCGTCGACGATGGCCTGTGCGGAGGCGGGAGCGTATTTGGGATCACTTTCGATGGCCTTGCGGAAGCTGGGGAGGTCTGCGTAGCCGTTCTTTTTGGCGAGCGTGGTCATCTCGCCCTCGATGCGCGCGACCTCGCTGAGGCCGGTGTCGTGGATCTCTTTGGGTGTGAGGGTGGTGGTGGTGAGGCGATGGATGTCGTTCTGGTAGCGGGCCTTGCCGTTGGGGAGGCTTTCGATGGAGAGCTCGGCGCGGCCGTAGGGGATGTAGTCCTTTTCGGCGAAGGCGGCGAACTGCTTATAGGCGGGGAGGACGGTGTTGTTGACGGTGTCGGTGATCTCTTTGGTGAGGCGCTGCTTGTCGGCGTCGGAGAAGGAGGTTGGGAACTTCTTGAGCGGGAGCAGGAAAGGATCGGCGGCGATGATGCCGTTGCACTGCTCGGGGATCTTGGCGGCGAGGAACTTGACGGGGACGAGGTGGTCCTTGACGCCGGCGCGGAGGACATCTTCAACCTGTGTGAAGGCGGTGGGGATCTGCTTGAGGCGGGCGATGTAGTCGTCGTAATGCTTGACGGAGTCGAAGGGGACCGAGAGCGGGAGGTCGGCGAGGGAGGTGTGGATGCCGCCCTGGGAGTTGATGGGCATCTCGTACTCCTTCATCTGGAAGTCGGCGTTGCGCTGCTCGAGATTGCGGAGGTAGAGGTCGTGGGAGAGGCGATCCTGATCGGTGAAGCCTTCGGGCGAGATGGCCTGGAGGCGTGCGAAGTAGGCTTCGTCGAGCTTGTGGCGCGAGAGGATGGAGGCGAGGGAGTCGTCGCCGAGCTGGTCGTTGTAGCGGTAGTCGCCGACGTTGGTGGCGAGCAGGGGGGAGAGCTTGAGGGTGGTCTGCCAGGACTCTTCGAAGAGGGCGTTCTGGGCGGCAAGGCGGGCGCTGATGGAGGGATCAGCCGGGGCCTGCGTGAAGGCGGGAAGCGAGCAGAGGGCAAGGGCGGATGCGGCGAGGCGGGAAGGACGCATAGGGGAGAGGGTAGCAGAGTGACCCGGCTGGCGCGCGAATGAGTTGCGGGTGGAGGCTTGCGGGGATTAGGTTGGGAGGCGCGAGGAGAACGATGGGACGGATGACCCGGCGGGATGCGCTGCAGCTTGGCGCGGGGGCTTTGGCGGTGGTGGGCGCGGGACCTGTGGCCTGGGCAGGGGATGCGGGGCTTGCGGCGCCGGCGTTTCGTCCTCTGACGCTAGGTGAGGTGAAGTCTGCTGGGTGGCTGAAGCGGCAGCTGCAGGTGCAGGCGGAAGGGCTGGGCGGGCATCTGGATGAGTTCTGGCCGGATGTGGGGCCGAAGAGCGGATGGCTGGGCGGGACGGGTGAATCGTGGGAGCGCGGGCCTTATTTTCTGGATGGGTTGATCCCGCTTGCGGTGCTGCTCGATGATGCGCGGTTGAAGGCGAAGGCTGAGAGGTTTGTCGAGTGGACGCTGACGCATCAGCAGGCGAACGGGATGATTGGTCCTTCGACGAACGATGACTGGTGGCCCCGCATGGTGATGCTGAAGGCACTGGCGCAGTGGCAGGAGGCGACGGGCGATCCGCGCGTGATGCTGGTGCTGACGAAGTACTTCCACTACCAACTGCAGGCGATGCCTGCGCGGCCGCTGGTGGAGTGGGGGAAGTTTCGCTGGCAGGACGAGGTGCTGGTGGTGGAGTGGCTTTATGACCGGACGCATGACGCGGAGCTGCTGAAACTTTGCGCGCTGCTGCGGCAGCAGGGGTTCGACTGGCAAGGGAGTTTTCGCAACTTCAAATACACGGGTGTGACGAAGAAGGCGGATGCGGGGCTTGAGTCGCATGGGGTGAACAACGGGCAGGCGCTGAAGGTGGCGGCGGTGGAGTACAGGCTGTCGGGAGATGCTGGGCAGCGGCAGGCCTTTTTTGGACAATTCGGCGCGCTGGATGAGTTTCATGGGATGCCGAGCGGGATGTTCTCCTGCGATGAGCACCTTGCGGGACGGGATCCGAGCCATGGGACGGAGCTGTGTACGGTGGTCGAGACGATGTATTCGCTGGAGGTGGCGCTGGCTACGTTTGGCGATGCGGCGATCGGGGATCGGCTGGAGAAGATTGCGTTCAATGCTTTGCCGGGCACGTTTACCGACGACATGTGGGCGCACCAGTACAACCAGCAGCCGAACCAGGTGCAGGTGGGGCTGAACTCGAAGCCGTGGACGACGGATGGGCCGGAGTCGAACCTGTATGGGCTTGAGCCGAATTTTGGCTGCTGTACGGCGAACTTTCACCAGGGCTGGCCGAAGCTGGCTGCGAGTCTTTGGATGAAGACCCCGGATGGCGGGCTGGTGGCGGTGGTGTACTCGCCGTGCGAGGTGCGGACGGGGGTGCGTGGGACGGCCGTAAAGCTGGTGCAGGAGACGGATTATCCGTTTCGCGAGACGGTGAAGGTGACGGTTACCCCGGAGAAGGCTACGCGGTTCCCGCTGAGCTTTCGTGTGCCTGCCTGGGCCGGCGGCGCAAGTATAACGGTGAAGGGCGCGCCGTTCGCGGGTGAGGTGAAGGCCGGTGGGTATGCGCGGATTGAGCGGGTTTGGGGTGCGGGGGATGTGGTGGAGTTGAGGTTCCCGATGCGGCCGCGGGTGGCGCGCGGGTTCAACGGCTCGGTGGCGCTGGAGCGCGGGCCGCTGGTGTTTTCGCTCGATCTGAAGGGAAGCTGGGTGAAGCTGCGGGACCGCGGCATGACTGCGGACTGGCAGGTGTATCCGACGCGTGCTTGGAACTATGGGCTGGCGGTCGAGAAGGAGATTCGTGTGGTGGAGGGGCCGGTTGGGGCGCGGCCGTTCGCGGGGGCGCCGGTGTCGCTAGAGGTGAGCGGGCGGCGGGTGCTGAGATGGGTTTCCGAGGATGGTGTGGCGTTGCCTTTGCCGGTGAGCCCGGTTGCGAGTGCGGAGGCGGAGGAGATGCTGACTCTGGTTCCTTATGGGGCTGCGAAGCTGCGGGTGACTGCGTTTCCGCAGGTGCAGGGCTAGGAGCGGCGGGCGAGGGCTGTGCGGGGGATTTGCTGGAGGTCGAGGAGGAATTCGACTTCGTGCCAGTCGGCGAGGAGTGCGGCGATGGCGTCGCGTTGGCCGAAGCCGATCTCAAGGGCGAGCAGGCCGCGGGGTTTGAGGTGCGCATGAGCCTGCGGGATGAGGCGCTGATAGATGTCGAGTCCGCTTACGCCGGCGTAGAGCGCCTGGGCGGGCTCGTGGTCGCGAACCTGCGGGTGTAGCGTGGCTGCGTCCGCCTCTGGGATGTAGGGCGGGTTGGAGGCGATGCAGTCGAAGAGTTTTTCTGCGGGGATGGCTTGAAGCAGGTCGGACTGGAGGAAGCTGACGCGGTCTGCGAGCTTATTTGTAACAGCGTTTGTTTCGGCAATCGCGAGTGCGGCGGGAGAAATATCGATTGCTGTTACATGAGCAGTTGGCAGCATGTGAGCGAGGGCGATGGCGATGGCGCCTGAGCCTGTTCCGATGTCTGCGATGCCTGGCGCAGGCTGATCTGCCAGGCGTTCGGCGACCGCTTCGACGAGAAGTTCGGTCTCGGGGCGCGGGATGAGGACAGCGGGAGTTACATGAAACGGGAGGCCGTAGAATTCTGTGTTTCCGAGGATGTACTGGATGGGTTCGAAGCGGAGGCGGCGTTCGAGGGTGCGCTGGTAGGTGGCCTGCTGCTCGCGATCGACGAGACGCTCGGGGTGCGCCATGAGCGTAGCGCGTTCGACGCCGAGCGTGTGGAGGAGTAGTACGACGGCATCCTGAAGTGCGGTGGGGCGCAGATCGGGGTGGGCGGAGAGCTGGTCGGTGGCGCGGGTTATGGCTTCACGATGGGTGAGCATAAAGATCAAAGTACGTCCTACGCGGACGGCGGTCACTTCGTGACTGACAACTGCTTCGCGTGGCCTTCCCGTTGGTCAGGAAGAGAATTTTGTGTCGACCAACGGGAGGAGCACGCGAAGCCCAATGCGGCACGAAGTGCTTAGGCTGCGACTGGTTCGCCCTTCATCTTTTCGGCTATGTCGTGCGCGATGAGGGCGTCGAGCGTGGGCTGTAGCTGGCCTTCCATGACCATGTTGAGGTTGTGATTGGTGTAGCCGATGCGGTGATCCGTGAGGCGATTCTGCGGGAAGTTGTAGGTGCGGATCTTTTCCGAACGATCGCCGGTGCCGACCTGATCCTTGCGGATCTTGGCTTCGGCCTGATGGCGGGCCTCCTCGGCTACTTCGTAGAGACGCGAGCGAAGGACGCGCATGGCCTTTTCACGGTTCTTGATCTGCGACTTTTCATCCTGGCAGCTGACGACGGTGTTGGTGGGCAGGTGGGTGATGCGGATGGCGGAGTAGGTGGTGTTGACCGACTGGCCGCCGGGGCCGGAAGAGCAGAAGGTGTCGACGCGGAGGTCCTTGGCTTCGATCTTGATGTCGACTTCTTCGGCTTCGGGGAGAACGGCTACCGTGATGGCGGAGGTGTGGACGCGGCCCTGGGTCTCGGTGGCGGGGACGCGCTGGACGCGGTGGACGCCGGACTCGTACTTCATCTGCGAGTAGACGCGCTCGCCTTCGAAGATGGCGGTGACTTCCTTGAGGCCGTTGCCGATGCCGGTGGGGGATTCGGAGAGGACCTGGACCTTCCAACGGTGCTGCTCGGCGAGGCGGAGGTAGACACGGAACATTTCGGCGACGAAGAGCGCGGCTTCATCGCCACCGGTGCCGGCGCGGAGTTCGATGACGATGTTCTTTTCGTCGTTCGGGTCCTTGGGCAGGAGCATGACTTTGAGGTCTTCGGCGATGGGGTCGAGCTGAGGCTCGAGGGTGGCGAGTTCCTCTTCAGCCATCTCCTTGAGGTCTGGGTCGGAGAGCATGGCCTTGGCTTCGGCGATGCCGTTCGAGACCTTCCGCCATTGGCGGTAGCGTTCGATGATGGGCTCCATGTCGCGATGTTCCTTGGCGATGGCCTGGAACTTCTTCTGGTCGTTTACGAGGGTGGGGTCGGACATGTCGCGGGAGAGCGAGTCGTAGCGTGCTTCCATCTGGGCTAAGCGGTCAAACATGGGGGCTCCTAAGGGCAGGGAGTAGGAATCAGGGGTAGGTGATTTGAAACGGGGGCGTAGCTAGGCAAAGTCATGACGCGGGGGCGTCATGCGGGTCGGGGCGGCCTGGGGGGCCGGACTCACGAGATTTGCGGGATTGATCATACGCACTGTTTTAGATGTTACTCCGTTCGCGGAGGGTTCGCGCAGCATCCTTGGAGTTGAGGTTTCAAAATGGCACGTTTTGGGCAGGTTGCGGCGCTGGCGGATGAGATGGCGGGGACGGCGAGCCGGCTGAAGAAGCGGGCGGCGATTGCTGAGGCGATCGGGGCGGTGCAGGGGGAGGGTGCGGGGGATGTGGGGCTGTTCTGCCTGTACGTGGCGGGGCTGCCGTTTGCCGAGGCGGACCCGCGCAAGCTGAACGCCGGTGGAGCGCTGCTGACGAGGGCGGTATTGACGGTGAGCGGAGCGACGCCGGCGGAGTTGAACGTGGCGTTCCGGCGGCATGGCGACATGGGGCTGGCGGCGGGGGATCTATTGCGCGACCACGGGCATGCGGGGGACGGGGGGACGACGCTGGCCGAGGTGGCGGAGGCGTTCGCGGGGATGGCGGGGGCGAAGACGACGGCGATCCGGGCGGCGCTGGTGGATGGGCTGCTGAGGCGGGCTACGCCGGTGGAGGCGGCGTACCTCGTGAAGCTGATGCTGGGCGACATGCGGATCGGGGTAAAGCAGAGCCTGGTGGAGGAGGCGATTGCCCTGGCGGCGGAGGCCGATGTCGCGGCGGTACGGCATGCGGTGATGCTGGAGGCGGACCTGGGCGCGGCGGCGGTACGGGCGTTTGCCGGGACCTTGGGCGAGGCGAGGATGCGGCTGTTCCATCCTCTGGGGTTCATGCTGGCGAGCCCGGTGGAGACGCCGGAGGAGGCAGTGGAGCGGTTCCGCGGGAAGCCGGTGAAGGCTCCGAAGGCCGCCAAGGCCACCAAGGGGAAGAAGGGCGACGCCGCGATGGCCGAGGTGCTGGCGGCGGATGTCGAGGCGGCGATGCTCGGGGAGGAGTCGACGGGCGGCGTGGAGGTGGGAACGCCGGAGGGCGAGGCGACGAGCGGCGGCGTGGAGGCGTTCCTCGAGGACAAGTACGACGGGATGCGGGCGCAGGTGCATTGCGGGGCGAGGTATGGCGCGAGGAAGGTGGCGATCTACTCGCGCAACCGGGAGGACATTACGGAGAGCTTCCCTGAGCTGGTGGAGGCGTTTGCGGGGGTGACGACCGAGGATGGAGCGGGGCTGATCTTCGATGGGGAGATTCTGGGGTGGGATTACGGGACGGGACAGGCGCTGCCGTTCGCGGTGATGGGGCAGAGGATTGGGCGGAAGCGGGTGGGGAACGAGATCCGGCAGGCGGTTCCGGTGGTGTTCATGGCGTTCGACCTGATGTTTGCCGGGGGTGAGCTGCTGCTGGGACTGCCGCTGCGGGAGCGGAGGAATCGGCTGGAGGCGGAGGTAGAGCGGTTTGTGGAGGTAGCGCAGTCTCCGCTGGTGCTGGTGGAGAAGAAGGCGCAGGGGACTTTGTTCGGCGGGGAGGCTGAAGCCACCAACGACGAGATGGAGACGCCGATGCCGCGGCTGATGATCTCGCCTTCGCGGCTGGTGGAGAGCGCGGAGGAGATCGACCGGGCGTATGCCGATGCGCGTGCAAGGGCGAATGAGGGGGTGATGCTGAAGGCTGCGGGTTCGGTGTATCAGCCGGGCCGCCGCGGGATCAGCTGGGTGAAGCTGAAGCGGGAGCTTGCGACACTGGACGTGGTGATTACGGGCGCGGAGTGGGGCAATGGGCGGAAGTCGCAGTTTCTGAGCGATTACACGTTTGCGGTGCGCGATGCAGAGGGCGAGCTCAGGAACGTGGGGAAGGCTTACTCGGGCGTGACGGATGCGGAGATTGCGGAACTGACGGAGTGGATCCAGGCGCATACGCTCGAGGACTTTGGGCACTTCCGGACGGTCGAGCCTTTGCGGGTGCTTGAGGTGGCGTTCAACAACATCATGCGGAGCGAACGGCATGCGAGCGGGTTTGCGCTGCGGTTTCCGCGCATTCTGCGGGTGCGGACGGATAAGCCGCTTGAGGAGATCGACACGGTGGAGCGGGTGGAGGAGATTTACCAGTCTCAGGTGGACAAGCCGGTGGAGCAGGAAGCATTTTTCGAGGAGACTTGACCCCCTCCTGTACTTAGGTCCTAAAGTATTCAAACGATGGGGCTTAAGTCCAAATGAAGTACAGCTGAAAGTATGACTTTATTTGCACCATTGTTGGGGCACGCACTTTTTCCCTCGGTGGAGGTGGCCGGGGGCTGGTGGGGCGTCGAGGGGGCCTGGTTCGGTTTTCGTTTGCGGCGTTGCCGGGGCGCGTGTAGAGTGATGTAAAGATGAAGAGCTACTTCAGCCCGTCGTTTACGTTCCGCACCTGGCGCTTTACGCGCTCCATGGCGGCGTCGGCGCAGTAGATTCCTCGGACGGGTTTCGACCAGGTAAGAGTCCAGAGATCGAAGAGACGAGATGAGCCGCTACCCCGACCGGGAGCGGCTTTTGTGTTGTGCGTTTGTGTGCAGGAAATGCTTTTTGGGAGAGAGACATGGCGACGTTGGCGAGTCCGGTAGAGGTGGCAGCGCAGGTGAAGGGGCGGTTCGGGGCGTATGGGGGGCGGTATGTTCCGGAGACGCTGATGGCCGCGCTCGAGGAGCTGGAGCAGGCGTACGAGGTAGCGCATGCCGACCCGACGTTCCACGCGGAGCTGGATGGGCTGCTGCACCACTATTGCGGCCGGCCGACGCCGCTGTACTTTGCGAATCGGATGACGGAGCAGCTGGGCGGGGCGAAGATTTATCTGAAGCGCGAGGACCTGCTGCATACGGGCGCGCACAAGATCAACAATGCGCTGGGGCAGGCGATCCTGGCCAAGCGGATGGGTAAGCAGAGGATTATCGCCGAGACGGGCGCGGGGCAGCACGGGGTGGCGACGGCGACGGTGTGCGCGCTGCTGGGGCTGGACTGCGTGATCTACATGGGCGAAGAGGACATGCGCCGGCAGGAGCTGAACGTGTACCGGATGCGGCTGCTGGGGGCCGAGGTGCGGGGCGTGAGCTCGGGGTCTGCGACGCTGAAGGATGCGATCAACGATGCGATGCGGGACTGGGTGACGAATGTCCGGACGACCTACTACATTCTTGGTTCGGCGCTGGGCGCGCATCCTTACCCGACGATGGTGCGGAACTTTCATCGGGTGATTTCGATCGAGGCGCGGCGGCAGTTTCTGGAGGAGGTGGGCCGGCTGCCGGATACAGTGGTGGCTTGTGTGGGCGGCGGATCGAATGCGATTGGGGCGTTCTATGAATTTTTGCCGGATGCGAAGGTTGCATTGATCGGCGTGGAGGCGGGCGGACGCGGGGCCGGGCTGGGCGAGCATGCGGCGCGTTTTCAGAAGCAGGGCGGCGGGATTCCGGGCGTGCTGCAGGGTACGTACTCGTATGTGTTACAGAATGAATCGGGGCAGGTGAGCGGGACGCATTCTGTGTCTGCCGGGCTGGACTATGCGAGTGTTGGGCCGGAGCATGCGAATCTACACGA
>CAZZZP010000018.1:18390-60590 GCA_964658635.1 Lichenicola sp.
CACCGGAAGAGCTACGTATGTTTCGTGCTCGGATGAGGACGCGTTGAAGGCCACGGTGGCTTTGTCGCGGACCGAGGGAATTGTGCCTGCGCTTGAGAGCGCGCATGCGATCGCGGAGGCGATGCGGCTAGCGCCGACGATGGCGAAGGAGGCGATCATCATGGTGAATCTGTCGGGGCGCGGGGATAAGGACATGGGGATTCTGTCGCGGGAACTGCACCTGGGCGGGGCTCCGGCGGAGAATGTGGGGCACTCGGATGAGAAGGCGTAACACGGATAAGACGGGATAAAGACGGATAGTGACGGGATGAGGGTCGTTTGATCGGGCGCAGCGCGGAGACGACCTGAAGTGAGTGCGAACAGGCAACCAAGGTGGCCGCTCAAGTAGAAATCAAGTCCTGCTGATTTTGATCTTGCGGGATTTGTAACTGAGATAGTTTTGGGGGATTTTGAGTGCCGATTGAGTTCAAGAAGAGGCCGGGGCTGGTGGTGTACCTGACGGCGGGCGATCCGGATCTGGCGACTACGCGTGAGATTGCGTTGGCGGCGATCGATAACGGGGCCGATGTGATTGAGTTGGGCGTGCCGTTCAGCGATCCGCTAGCGGATGGGCCGGTGATCCAGCGGGCGAGCGTGCGTGCGGTTGCGAAGGGGACCACGCTGGGCGATGTGCTTGGGCTTGCCAAGGAGCTTCGAGCGGCGCGGCCGGCATGCGGGCTTGTGCTGTTCAGCTATCTGAACCCGGTAGTGCGGATGGGCATGAAGGCGTTTTGTGCCGCGGCGAAGGCTGCGGGAGCGGACGGTGTTCTGCTGACGGACATGATTGTGGAAGAGGCTGGCGAGTATCTGCGGGAGATGCATGCGAATGGGCTGGCGCCGGTGTTTCTGGCTGCGCCTACAAGCCCGGATGCGCGGTTGAAGGCGATTGGCGAGGCTTCGCAGGGTTTTGTGTACGCGATCTCACGGGTCGGAATTACGGGGACGCGGGACACGGTTGCAAGCGATGCGCCGAACCTGGTGGCGCGGTTGCGCAAGTTTACGGAGCTCCCTGTTGCGGTTGGGTTCGGGATCTCGAATGCGGCGCATGTGAAGGCTGTGGGCGAGTTTGCGGATGCTGCTATTGTCGGCAGCGCGTTGGTGGCTTTGATTGAGAAGACGGCGAAGGGCGAAGAGGCTGCGGCTGTCGGGAAGTTTGTCGGTGAGTTATTGGGTGAGCGCGCGCAGGTTTGAGTCACACGCGAGTTTGAAGATTTTGTAATTGGCCAAGTGGTTGAAGAAGATGCACGAGGAGCTTCGATGGAGATTGAAGACTGGCGGAAGAAGATTGACGAGCTGGATGAGCAGCTCGTTGTGCTGATCAGCAAGCGTGCCGAGGCGGCGAAGGCGATTGGCCTGGCGAAGAAGGACAAGCAGCTTCCGGTGTATGAACCGAAGCGCGAGCAGGATGTGTTTACCCATGTGAAGGCATTGAATCCGGGCCCGCTGGATGACGCCGAACTGCTGCATGTTTATGAGCGCCTGATGGACGTGATGCGGACGCTGCAGCGTAGAGATTCTTAAAAGAGATAGAGAAAAGAGATAGTGGCGATGATCGTTGCAATGCAGGACCATGCAAAGGAAGAAGATATTCAGTCAGTGATCGAGCGGATGGTGGAGCTCGGTTTCAATGTGCACCGTACGACGGGTGCGAACCAGACGATTCTTGCGGGCGTGGGCACGCCGGGTCACTTTGAGGTGGCGGAGTTTGGTGTGCTGCCCGGGGTGCACGAGGCGTATCGGATCTCGTCGCAGTACAAGCTGGCGGGGAGGAATTTCAGGCCTGAGGGCACGCAGATCAAGTTTGCCAATGGCGTGGTGATTGGCGGCAACGAGATCACGATTATGGCGGGGCCGTGCTCGGTCGAGAGCCGCGATCAGATTCTGACGAGCGCGAAGATGGTGAAGGAGTCTGGCGGGCAGTTTCTGCGCGGGGGTGCGTTCAAGCCTCGCAGTTCGCCCTACAGCTTCCAGGGCATGGGATTGGAAGGACTGAAGTTGTTACGTGAAGTGGCGGATGAGACGGGCCTGCTGGTGATCACGGAGGTGATGGAGATCTCGCAGATCGAGCTGATGCTGCCTTATATCGATACGTTCCAGGTGGGTGCGCGCAATATGCAGAACTTCAACCTGCTGCGCGAGCTTGGCCATGTGCGCAAGCCGGTGCTGCTGAAGCGCGGGATCTCGGCGACGATTGAAGAGGTTCTGCTTTCGGCTGAGTATATTCTGAGCGGCGGCAACTATGAATTGATGCTGTGCGAGCGCGGGATTCGCACGTTTGAGACGTATACGCGAAATACGATGGATGTGTCAGCGATCCCGGTGCTGAAGAAGCTGACGCATCTGCCGGTGTTTGCGGATCCTTCGCATGGCGTGGGCAAGCGCGAGTTTGTGCCGCCGATGGCGCTGGCGAGCGTGGCCGCAGGGGCCGACGGGCTGTTGATGGAGATGCATCCGAACCCGGACAAGGCGATGAGCGACGGGGCGCAGAGTCTGTTTCCGGACCAGCTGACGAAGCTGGTGAACCAGCTGCGGCAGATAGCGCCGGTGGTTGGTCGAGTCGTGGCGTAGAGCATTTCGATGATGAAGCGCGTGGTGATTGTCGGGACAGGTTTGATCGGGGCGTCAGTGGGTCTGGCGCTCCGTGAAGCTGGCTTCGACGGGATGATCACGGGTGTGGATGCGAAGGCTGGGGAAGTCGCCGCGGCGCTGCAATCGGGAGCGATCAGCGAATATGTAACAGTGGGTGAACAGGCGCTTCAAGTCTGCCGCGAGGCCGATGCGGTGGTGCTTGCGGTGCCTGTGCTGGCGATCATGCACTGGATGAACGAGCTTGCACCGGTGCTTGGGGCGCGGACGCTGGTGACCGATGTGGGGAGTACGAAGCTTGCGATCAGTGAGCTTGCGCGCAGGCTGTTTGCGGGTGAGGGCAGGGCGCGTTTTCTGCCTGGGCATCCGATGGCGGGCAAGGAGTCCGGTGGTGCGGCGCTTGGCGATGCGGAGCTTTTCCAAGGCGCGATGTGGCTTTTTACTCCGCTGGATGAAGGCACGGCAGAGGCCGAGGCGGAGTGGCGTGTTTGGGTGGCGAAGATGGGCGCGCGGATGATGGATCTGGATGCGGCGCGGCATGACAGGATCTGTGCGTGGGTGAGTCATCTGCCGCAGATGGTTGCGACGGCGATGGCGGCGATGTTTGAGGATGAGTTTGCCGAGGCTCCGGAGCTGGCGGAGGAGTTTCGCGCGATCGGCGGGAGGGCGCTGCGCGAGATGACGCGGCTTGGGGCGAGTCCGTACAGCATGTGGCGGGATGTTGCGTTGACGAACACGGAGCCGGTTGCGGCTACGTTGTTTGCGCTGGAGCAGAGGCTGGCGCATGTGCGGGAGAATCTGAGGACGCCGGAGTTGCGCGAGGAGTTTCAGAAGGCGAACGAGTTTCGCCGGCAGCGATAGCTTGCTTGCGAGGGTGGGTGGGTGTCATGCTCGGAGGATGAAGCTACGCGTGGTTTTCGTTGTGGGCATGGTGCTGGGCGTATGTCGTTTTGAGGGTGTGGCGCAGCAGCGGGGGAACTGGCGTGCGGCGAGCAAGACGGCACAGTCTGTCACCGGGGATCTGTACTTCAGCGGCGAGAAGATGGCGATCAACTTTCTGAGCTTTCCGGTGGCGGAGATTCGTCCGCTGACTGCGGCGGAGGTGATGGCGGCGTTTGATGGGGCGGATGCGAGCGCGGGCGAAGGTCACCTGTACCGGTTGAGCGTGCCTGGGGAGCAGAAGTTTCTGCACAAGAACACGCTGTGCGGGGGCGAAGAGGTGCAGTGGATGGTGACGTTTGTGGCGGGCAAGCAGATGCAGGTTTTGTTGTTTTCGAATGCGACGCCGCCGGTGTTTACGATCGAGGCGATGAACAACAACAGCAATTTCTGCGGGAGTTATGCGTACAGCCGTTAGGTGCGGCGGCTTCAGGTTGGGTCGGGGGAGTGGGTGTCATCGTTGATGGCGGCTTTGTCCGGGTCGGTGGGCTTTTTGCCGGATGCGTGGCCGGTGGAGAAGAGGACGCCGAGTGCGGCGGCGACCAGACCCTGGACGGGGCCGGTTGCGATGTTTGAGGTTTGCAGGGATTTGAGTTGTTCCGCTGCCGAGGTGGGGTTGGCGATGGGCTGACAGATGAGGAGGCCGGAGAGGGTGGCCAGGTAGAAGATGGACAGGCCCATGGCGGAGATGTAGAAGTCCCTGCGAACGACGATGGTTTCTTTCTGGATGAAGGCGCCTGCGGCTACGGCCGAGACCATCATGGTGAGGGTGGGGAAGATGTTGGGCAGCAGCCACTTCCACATGTCGACGGTACGGTCTTCTTTCATGGCGGTGTCGCTGGTGGGGTTGTCGGAGGGAGCGGAGAGGGCTACGGCGCCGTCTGCGAGTCCGGTTCCGCCGCCGTACTTGTGCAGGGTGGACTGCACGATGACGAGGGTGAAGATGCATGCGGACCAGAGCAGCCAGATGCGGGTGAGGTGGGCGCGGGCGTGGCCGAGGGTCAGCATGGCGGGTTCTTCGTGCGATTCTGTGTTCATGCGGGCCTTTTCCGGGATCGATGATGGGGATGCTTTCGCTACGGGGTGACCAGGAGTTGCCAGAGGCCTGCGCGCTGTAAATGGGTCACTGCGGGGACGGTGGCGTGAATGGGGATGGCCCGGGAACTCTGGCTGGTGCTTGCTTTCTGGTACTCGTAGATGAGGGCTGTGAGCTTCGCCCCGGAGGGAAGTGCGCGGGTAGCGAAGGGGCCGGGGAGTGCGGCCGGACCGTTGAGCAGGTCCAGGGCAGCGGCTTCGTCGAGCGGGTTGCCGACGTCGTTGAAGTCGGCGTTGGTGATGACGAAGGCGATGATTCGGAAGTATCCGGGGGGCGAGGTGAAGAGTCCGGTGAGATAGCTGGAGAGTGAGGCGGGGGGTGGCAGGCTGCCGGAGAAGCGGTAGGGCTCATTGAGCGCGATGCCCTGGCTGTTGATCTGCTCGAGCCGCGTGATGAGAACGAAGCCATTGGGCACGGCGTAGTGGGCGCGCTGGACATAGCCTTTTTGCGTGAGAGCCGCGAGGATCCTGGTGTCGACCTGGCCGTTGGTTTTGAGGCCCGCGGAGCCGAGGTTCATGGGAATTTCTATGCGGCTGGATGCCATGGGTGGCGGCCAGGGGAAGGGTGGCAGGGCTGAAGCGCTCGGCGGCGGGGGGGCCATCATGACGGGCGGGGGTGGCGGAGATGGTGGTGGAGGTGATCCCCGACGGATTGCTGTCGGTGCCCCACTGAACTCCATCCTGACCACGTTGACGGCGGTGTTGGCAGACGCGGTCTGGCCTTTGTCGTCGGTGACGAGGCAGTTTATCGCGATGACTCCGGTGGCTCCTCCGGTTGCCAGTGTGGCGGTAGAGCCACTGCCGTGGATGGTTCCGGCGGAAGCGCCGAAGGCGTATGTCAAGGGTCGGCCGGTTGGACTAGAGCCCGAGGCGATGATGGTGGCAGAGCTTCCCGCGAGAACGGTGGACGGGCTGGCCGAGCAGCCGATGGTGGGGGG
This sequence comes from Lichenicola sp., assembly GCA_964658635.1. Classification (GTDB taxonomy): domain Bacteria; phylum Acidobacteriota; class Terriglobia; order Terriglobales; family Acidobacteriaceae; genus Edaphobacter. Next base: position 23,988 of record CAZZZP010000018.1, read on the forward strand.
CTGAAAGGCGCTGACCGTGATGGTCTGGTCGCACTCGCCGAAGCGGGTTGGGTCTGACTTGAGGGCGACCTTCCCATGGATGGTGGTCTGGCCTGGAGCGGTGGGGGTGAAGGTGATGGCGGGGTCGGAGCTCTCAAGTTGAGGGCTGCCGGTCCACTGGAAGAGCAGGAGATCTTTTGCGTCCTGTGGGGTGAAGCCGTCTACGAGGGCGGTGATCGTCACCGGGTCGCCGGGGTAGAGGGCGCTGACGGGCGATGAGCAGGTCAGCTTGAGAGTTGCGTGCGCATCCTGGGGTGCGGCCTGTCCTTTACTTGCCGTAGATGCGACGGCCAAGAGGAGACAGAGTGCCAGGATGAACCGGAAGCGAAGGTGCAGATCAGACAGGGCCCGGGCGTGGCGTGGAAGCATTTCAACCCCCGACGAAGAACCTGTGTTTTCGATTGAAGCCAGATATTACACCATGCGGAAAATCTGGTGGGAGAAGCGAACCTTGCAGAGGACTGGTCAGACCCTGGCCGCGCTGAGGCAGAAGGTGGGGGTGTGGACGATGCAGGTATCGGTTTGCTCGTGGGACTGGTTGCGAACGGATTTGAGGCGCAGCATGGCGCGTGATTCGAAGCTTTGGTTGAGCAGGGCCAGCCGGGCCGGGTCGCGCATTGTGGGACTGGAGTAGATGGTCATGATGGAGAGGAGTTCGGCGGCGAATGTGTCTTCGGTGTGGCGCGTGACTGCGATGACGAGGGCGTCGCTCATGCCGGGTTCGCGGCCTACGGAGAGGGGCAGGACGAGCACGCCGCCTAAGGAGAGCGAGTGAAGCCAGGAGGGATGGGGGTGCGTGACTCCGGCGTTGACGAAGATTGCGTCCCGGGGTGGGGCGTTGAGGGCGGCGGCATCCTGGTTGAGGACGGTGACCTGTTGGTACGGGGCGAGGTGGGTGGCGGCTGTCTGCGCGAGAGCGGGGTCGATCTCGAGGGCGAGGATGGAGCCGTCGGGTCCGACGACTTCGGCGATGATCGCGGTGTAATAGCCGGTGCCGCAGCCGCAGTGCAGGACGCGCTTGCCGGGAGCGAGCTGGAGCGCGGCGATGAGGTGTGCGATTTTGCCGGGCTGGCCGTTGTTGAGGAAGGTCTCGCTTTTGAGCGCGACGAAGATGTCGTGGTAGAGGTCCGATACGTTGCTGGTGGTGCGGTAGGTGGGGCGGAGGGAACTGCCGGAGGAGAACTTCCAGGGTGGGGGTCCGAGGTAGTGTTCGCGGGGGACGCGTGCGAAGGCGGCGACCAGGTCAGGCGAGTCGAGGCCGGCGACGACGCGGATCTCTTCCGCGTAGAAGAAGCGGTATTGGTCGAGGGTCAGTGGATCAGTTTGCTCCGCGGTCATCGTTTACCTGTTTCGAAAGGGTTCGGGGAACAGTTTGACGGTACACGCGGGGCCTGGCGGCTGGGGCTATTCAGGAATCTTCTCTACGGTGGCGGTTCCGTTTTGAAACCGGGCGAAAGCGGGCTAGTGGGCGGCGAGCTCTTCGGGTGCGGGTTTGTGGGCCTTGTCGGGGAGGCGCATGAGGAAGGGTAGCGGGGTGAGGCAGAGGATGGTGCCGGCGAGGACGGCGAAGGCGTTCTTGTAGGCGAGCATGGAGGATTGCCGGATCATCTGCTGGTAGGCGTAGCCGACGGCCAACTGGCTGGCCTGGAGCGCGCTCATGCCCTGCGACTGCAGCGCGGCGCTGATGCCTGCGAGGTAGTGGGTGTACTGGGTTGAACCGCTGATGACGTTGGCGGAGAGCTGCTGCTGGTGGGTCTGGGCGGTGCGTGCGAGGAAGGTGGTGAGCAGCGCCGTGCCCATGGATCCGCCGAGGTTGCGTGCGAAGTTCGAGAGGCTGGAGATCTGGTTGGATTTCGAACGCGGGACGCCGACGTAGTTGAGGGTGGAGATGGGGATGAAGACGAAGGGCAGGCCCATGACCTGGAGCATGCGCCAGAGGGTGATGGTGCCGAAGGCGGAGTCGAGCGAGAGCCGGGTGAGGTTGTAGAGGCCGGCGGCGACGGCGACGTAGCCCATCGAGACCATGAGGCGCGGGTCCATCTTGCCGAGGGTGCGGCCGGCGACGGCCATCATGATGACGAGGATGAAGCCGCCGGGCGAGAGCACCATGCCGGCGCGCTCGGCGGTGTAGCCGAGCAGGGTCTGCAGATACTGGGGGATAAGAACGGTGGAGCCGAAGAGCACCATGCCGAGGATGAGCTGGAGGAAGACGGCGGTACCGAAGTTGCGGTTGCGCAGGAGCTTGAGGTCGACGATGGGGTCTTTGTGGTGCCACTCCCAGAAGACGAAGATGGCGAGGAGGACGATGGCGATGAGGAAGTCGGTGCGGATGATGGGGTCGCCGAACCAGTCTTTTTCCTGACCTTTGTCGAAGAAGAATTCGAGGCAGCCGACGCCGGATGCGACGAGGGCAAGGCCGGTGAAGTCGATGGGGGATTTCAGTCTGGTGCGGCGCTTGACCTCTGGTGGATCTTCGACCATGCGGTTGGAGAGCCAGAGGGAGAAGAGGCCGATGGGGAGGTTGATGAAGAAGATCCAGTGCCAGTTGAAGTTGTCTGTGATCCAGCCGCCGAGGGTGGGGCCGATGGCGGGTGCGACGACGACGGCCATGCCGTAGAGGGCGAAGGCCTTGCCGCGGTCGGCGACGGAGAAGGTGTCGGCGAGGATGGCTTGTTCGGAGGGTGCGAGGCCGCCTCCGCCGAAGCCCTGGAGTATGCGGGCGAGGATGAGGATGGGCAGCGAGGGGGCGATGCCGCAGAGCAGGGAGCAGATGGTGAAGAGCGCGACGCAGGTCATGTAGAAGCGCTTGCGTCCGATGCGGTCGGAGATCCAGCCGGAGATGGGGAGGACGATGGCGGAGCTGACGAGGTAGCTGGTGAGGACCCAGGTGGCCTCTTCCTGGGATGCGCCGAGCGAGCCTGCGATGTGGGGCAGGGCGACGTTGGCGATGGAGGTGTCGAGGACCTCCATGAAGGTGGCGAGGGTGACGGTGAGGGCGATGGCCCACTGGTTGTGCTTTGGCCGCCAGGGAGCCTCTTGTTGAAGACTGTCGCTCATTATCAGGTAGCTGATAGAGTATCAGGAAGCTGATATGGATTCAGAATTGAAATCCGGAGCGGGCTCGCGGCGGGCGGCCGAGACCAGGCGCGGCAACACCCTGATGCGGCGTTTGCTGGTGGGGTTGAAGGGGCGGCTGGACGATGCGCTGCGCGACCGGCAGGTGACGAGTGCGCAGCTGCGTTTTCTGCACGAGGTGAAGGAGCATCCGGGGGCCTCGGGCGCGCAGATGGCACGGGCGTGTTACGTGACGCCGCAGAGTGCGCAGGCTTTGCTGGTGCGTGCGGTGGAGCGGGGCTGGGTGGTTCGCGGGAAAGATGCGGAGAACGACCGGCTGGTGACGGCGCGGCTTACGCCTGCGGGGGAGCGGCTGCTTGCGTATGCGGACGAGGTGCTGGCGCGGCTGGAGGCGGAGGTCTGGGCGGGGGTTCCGTTGCAGGATCTGCGGGCGATGAATTCCGTTATTGAACGAGCGATCGGAAATATGGCCGAGTAGCGGACATACGCGGTGCCGGGTCGCTACAATTGAACAAAGCGCGGGTTTCTTTTCATAGTGTTGGGCTGCGAGATGGTAGGTGTCGAACGATGAAGTTGCGTCCGGTTCTGCTGGTTCTGGTTCTGCTTTCGGGGTTTTACTACGTCACCACCCATGGTGCGACGACGGGGCATGCGGTTCCTTGGCTGCATGGGCCGGGGCTGCCGGCGCCGGGGAATGTCGACCAGACGCATCCGGCGGTTTATACGGGGCCTGATGGGAACTTTGAGCTCAAGGAGGCGTCCGCGGCTCCGGCTTTCGATAGCGAGGAGCAGCAGAATATCGCGGTGTATCGCAAGGCTTTGCCGTCGGTGGTGAACATTACCTCGACTGCGGTGGCGTTTGATTTCTTTAACCGTCCGGTGCCGCAGCAGGGGCAGGGCTCGGGGTTCATCCTGACCAAGGAAGGGCTGATCCTGACCAATAATCATGTGATCGACAATGCCCAGCGGGTCGAGGTGACGCTTTACGACAAGCACAAGTACAAGGCGACGGTAATCGGGGTAGACAAGCAGCATGACCTTGCGCTGCTGACGATCAACGCGCCGAACCTGATGCCGGCGACCTTGTCCGAGAGCAACGGCTTGATGGTGGGGCAGCGGGTGTATGCGATCGGGAATCCGTTCGGATTGAGCGGGACGATGACGCGGGGGATTATTTCGGCGATCCGGTCGATCGGGGTGCAGACCGGGAGTCCGATCGAGGATGCGATCCAGACGGATGCGGCGGTGAACCCGGGGAACTCGGGTGGTCCGCTGTTGAACTCGCGCGGCGAGGTGATCGGGATTACGACGCTGATCGCGTCGAATGGGTCCGACCAGTCGGCGGGGATCGGGTTTGCAATTCCGATCAACACGGCGAAGGCGGTACTGGATGACTTTTCGAAGTACGGCCGGGTGCGCAGGCCTTCGCTGGACGTGGTGACGCTGCCCATCGGGCCGGACATTGCGGAGCAGATCGGGCTGCCGGCGGATTACGGGATATTGATCGAGCGGGTGCTGCCGGGCGGCGCGGCCGAGAAGGCCGGGCTGAAGGGCGGGACGGAGCGGGTGTACCAGGGGAATACGCCTGTGATGCTGGGCGGGGACCTGATTGTGGCGGTGGATGGGCAGGAGATTGCGACGCCGCAGGACCTGAGCGCGGCGCTGAATGTGCACCGTGCGGGCGATACGGCGGTGGTGACGATCTTCCGCGGGCAGAGAAAGATGACGTTCAAGGTGGTGCTGGGTGATGCGAAGGATCTGGCACAGCCGGGGCAGTCGGCTTAGGGTTGGCAGGGTTTGGGCCTGCAAGGGGAGATGGATGAGCACACCGGATTTTGATCGGGCTGAGTATATTGAGCCAACTGTAATCGATGGGCAGACGGGTTTTGTGGAGGGGTCGCGGCGGGCGCGACAGGCGGCTTTTCCGCTGGCGCTGGTCTACGGGGTGGTGGCGGCGGTGATCGGGGCTGGCGGGTACGCGCTGGTCGGGATGACGGGCATCATGGTCAGCATTGTTACGATTGCAATCGGCTGGCTGGTGGCGCGGGCGATGATGACGGCTTCGCGTGGTCTGGGCGGGCGCGAATACCAGGTGGCGGCGGTGATTCTGACGTACCTGGCGTCGTCGTGTGGGCGGCTGCTCGACATTCTGTATCGGAGTTCGCGGGCGGGGTACAGCGTGTCGCAGGTATCGACGGGTTTCATGGTGCAGTATGCGCTGCTTGGGCCTTTTCTGCAGCTTTCGACGAGCCTGCTTTGGGGGTTGATGGGTTTGCTGATTCTTTTCTATGGGTTGCAGACGGCTTGGCAGCTTGCGGCGGGGAGTCCGGGGTTTGGGCAGGCGGGTGGAACGCGGGTGGGTTTCATGGGACTAAGAAGATAAGGGGAAGATGAGGGGAAGGTAGGGCGCGAAGGGGCGTGGGCGCGACGTTCGGGGGGCTTCGGGGTCTATGCTGAGTGGAGAACGTATGTCTGAAGCTATTCCCGCCACCGAAGTGATTTCACCACCGCCACCGCCCGCGGTGCCGGAGCCGATCTATAACTGTCCGGAGTGCAGCCATTATCTACCGCCGGGGACGCTGGCGTGTCCGGAGTGCCACGCGATTATCTACTCGGGGCATCTGCGCGCGATTGCGATTCGGGCGACGAGCGAGGAGAGCGAGAAGCACTGGATGGCGGCGCGGGAGATCTGGCACGAGGCGCTGGACTGGCTGCCGGGGGACACGAAGCAGGCTGTGGCGGTGAATGCGAAGATTGCGGCGCTCGATGCGCGGGTGGCTGCGGAGGATGACCGGAAGGCGAAGTGGACGAAGCGTCTGGGGCCGTTCGCGCCTGTTCTTTTCTTCCTGGCGAAGCTGAAGAGCGTGTTTTTCCTGCTGTTCAAGCTGAAGTTTCTGCTGAGTTTTGTAGGGTTTTTCGGGATTTACTGGCTGCTTTTCGGGTGGCAGTTCGGGCTTGGGTTTACGCTTTCGATCCTGGTGCACGAGATGGGCCACTATGTGGCGGCGCGGCGGCGCGGGCTGAAGGTGGATCTGCCGGTGTTTTTGCCGGGGCTGGGCGCATATGTGCGTTGGTACTCGATGGGCGTGGATCTCGAGGCGCTGTCGGGGATCGCGCTGGCGGGGCCGTTCTTCGGGCTACTGTTTTCGCTGGGTTGCGCGGGTTTGGCGATGTGGCTGCACAGCCCGCTGTTTGAGGCGCTGGCGCATGTTTCGGCGTGGCTGAATGTGTTCAACCTGGTGGCGGTGCTGGGGCTGGATGGGGCGCAGGCGACTTACGCGCTCGACCGGACGCAGCGGTGGCTGGTGCTTGCGACTTCGCTGATCTTTTTTGGCTGGCTGCAGGAGTGGACGTTTCTGCTGGTGGCGCTGGGGATGGGCTGGCGAATCTGGACGGGTGGGTTTCCGGAGAAGCCGAGCACGAAGACGCTGGTGCATTATGTGCTGCTGCTGTTTGCGCTGGGGCTGATTATGTATAGGTTTCCTGCGCCTAGCGGGACGTTCTAAGTCCTAGAGACAAGACGTAACGCGGCTAGGAAAGATAAGACGGATGAAGCGTAGCGGCTCGGGATGGGTGAGAATAGATAACAAATCCGGGCGCTACGAGAGAGATGCAGGACCTGGCTGGGGCTGTACTGAGCAGCCTGAGAACGTCGTTTCTATCCCATTGCCAGTGTTCTTACCTGCGTTAAGCCATGTCTTTGGGGAGGAAGCGGCGGCCGCGGATTTCGTCGGTGTTGGCGAGTACCTTTGCGATGGCTTCGGGGTAGGCCTGGTGCTCTTCGGTGAGGATGCGGGCGGCGAGGGTGGCGGGGGTGTCCTGGTCGAGGACGGGGACTGCGCGCTGGAGGATGATGACGCCATCGTCTACCTTTTCGTTGACGAAGTGAACGGTGCAGCCGGCGATTTTTGCGCCGAAGTCGAGGGCCTGGGTCTGGGCTTCGAGGCCGGGGAAGCTGGGGAGCAGGCTGGGGTGCACGTTGAGGATGCGGTTGGGGAAGGCCTCGACGAAGGGCGCGGAGATGATGCGCATGTAGCCGGCGAGGCAGACGAGGTCGACCTGGGCCTGCTGGAGCTTGTCGATGAATTCGAGGTCACGGTCGATGGGGGTGCGGCCGGCGACGGGAATATGGGCTGTAGGGAGACCGAGCTCGCGTGCGGCGGCAAGGCCGGGTGCGTCGGCTTTGTTTGAGAGGACGATGGCGATCTGGGTGCCGGGGATGATGCCGGCGGTGATGGCGCGATGGATGGCGAGGAAGTTGGAGCCTCGGCCGGAGAGCAGGATTCCCAGGCGTTTCATGTCTGAGATTGAGTTTACTTGAGGGGCTGGGGGCCTGGTGGGGGGATTGCTCTGTGGGCCGGGGTGGCTCTGATATGTTCGGACATGCTTCGTGTCCTTTTCTTAGTTGCGATTCTGGTTCCATTGTCCGTAGCGCAGGGTGTGACGCGGCAGGACATTTTTACGGCGGCGCCGTTTGCTTCGTGCCATGCGTCGACGATTGTCGAGCTGCGGGATGGGAGCCTGATGGCGGCGTGGTTCGGTGGGTCGGGCGAGGGTAAGCCGGATGTTGCGATCTGGGGTGCGCGGCATACATCGGCGGGGTGGAGCAAGCCTTCGCTGCTGGTTCGTGAGCCGGAGATTGCTGCGTGGAACCCGGTGCTGTTTCATACGCATGACGGGCGGCTGTGGCTTTATTACAAGTTCGGTCCGGTGGTTGCGGGTTGGACGGGAGCGCGCATGGTCAGCAGCAATGAAGGCCGGACGTGGTCTAAGCCTGAACATCTGCCTGCGGGGCTGGTGGGTCCGGCGCGGACGAAGCCATATGTGGGCGCGCATGGCTTGATTGTGAGTGGCTCGTCGACGGAGAGCTATCACGCGTGGGCTGCGTGGATGGAGCGGTCGACCGACGAGGGGAAGAGCTTTGAGCGCATCGGGCCTTACACGCTGCCCGATGGTGCGATCCGGGCGCTTGCGGGTTCCGGGCTGAATGGGGGCAAGCCGGAGATCGGCAAGGTGGATGGGGAGGAGACAACGGGGCTGATTCAGCCTGCGGTGATCTCGCTGGGGGGCGCGCACCTGCGGTTCTATGCGCGTGGCTCGTCGAACATCGGGCGGGTGTGTGTGTCGGACTCGTATGACCTGGGAAAGAGCTGGAGCACGCCGCGGAGTCTTGATGTGCCGAATCCGAATTCGGGGATCGATGTGGTTCGGCTGCGGGATGGGCGGATTGTGATGGTTTTTAACCCGACGACGGATGGGCGCTCGCCGCTGGCGCTTGCGGTCTCGCGGGATGGGGAGCACTTCGAGCGGTTTTTGACGCTGGAAGACGAGGCTGGGCAGGAGTTTTCGTATCCGGCGATGATCCAGCAGGGGGATGGAGACCTGGTGGTGACGTATACGTGGCATCGAACGCGGATTCGATCGGCTTTTGTGCCGCTGGGCGCGGTGCCGAAGCCCTGATCGGGACGAGGCTCTTTCGTGATCATTGGGTGAGATGGAAAGCTGGTCTTCCGGGGTGGGTAGACTTGGGGGATGGGATTTGCTGCGCCGGATATACGGTTGAGGGCGGATGGGCGGACGCCGGTGGGGCCGGGGTTCTGGCCGCGGGTGGTGGATGGGACTTCGTTCCGTTTAGATGCGGCGAGCCTGCTGCGGCTGAATGCGGAGCAGTATGGGGACCTAGTGTATTTCTCGGCGCCTGGGCGCAAGGTGCTGCAGTTCAATCATCCGGAGCTGGTGCAGGAGATGCTGGTGCGGGATGCACCGCATCATCACCGGAACCTGGTGATGCAGAAGTCGAAGGCTGTGCTTGGCGAGGGCTTGCTGACGAGCGAGGAGCCGCTGCATATGCGGCAGAGGAAGCTCGCGGCTCCGGCGTTTCACCGGCAGAGGATTGCGGCGTATGGCGAGGTGATCTCGGCGTACACGGTGGCGATGACGGAGAGATGGAAGGACGGGGCGGTGTTCGACGTGCGCGGCGAGATGCTTCTGCTGGCGCTGCGGATTGTAGCGAAGACGCTGTTCGACTCGAAGTTCGACGACGAGGTGCACGAGATTGCGGCGGCGGTGGACTCGTTTCAGGGGTTTCTGCCGCTTGCGTTTCTGCCTTTTCCGGAGATGATCCAGCGGCTGCCGATTCCGGCGATGCGGAAGATCCGGCGCGGGCGGGAGCTGCTGGATGGGCTGATCTACCGAATGATTGCGGAACGGCGGGCGAATCCGGGCGATCGCGGGGACCTGCTGAGCATGCTGCTGGGGAGCGTGGACGAGGATGGCGGGCGGATGTCGGACACGCAGGTGCGGGATGAGTGCCTGACGATCCTGCTGGCCGGGCACGAGACGACGGCAAATGCGCTGAGCTTTGCGGCGTGGCTGCTGGCGGGCGAGCCGGCGGTGCAGGCGCGGCTGGGGGCGGAGTGCGGGGAGGTTCTGGGGGGAAGAGCACCGGTGGCGGCGGATTATGGAAGGCTGGGGTGCGCGGAGCGGGTATTTGCCGAGGCGCTGCGGCTTTATCCGCCGGTGTGGGTGACGGCGCGGACGGCGGCCGAGGCGTATGAGTATCGCGGGTTCCAGGTGGAGAAGGGAACGATCCTGGTGGCACCTCAGTTTGCGGTGCAGCGGGACAAGCGGTGGTGGGCTGATCCGGACCGGTTCGATCCAGAGCGGTTTCAGCCGGCAGAGAAGGCGCAGCGGCCGAAGTTTGCTTATTTCCCGTTTGGCGCGGGCAGCCGGCAGTGCATAGGCGAGGGGCTGGCATGGATGGAGGGTGCGCTTTCGCTGGCGGCGATGGCGCAGGATTGGAGGTTTGTGCGGGCGGATGCGGCGGATCGGGAGATGAAGGTGGATCCTTCGGTTTCGCTGCGTCCGAAGGGTCCGGTGATGCTGCGGGTGGAGCGGATTCGGGGCTAAGGTGTTGCATTTGCAGGCCAATGTGGAACGAAGGCGGACCGGCTGAATGGGATAAAGGCGCTTTGAAGAATCTAAAAGGGCGGTTTGGGAGTCAAAGAGACAGGTCAGCGTTAATTTTGCGATCAATCTTTTTGCAGGAATCTTCTATGGCGAGTGGTTTCAGAGCAGCTTTGTCGGGCCGGCTTTTTTGTACTTTTGCGTTGACTGCGGTGTTTGGGGTTTCGTGTGCGGCGGGTCAGGAGGCTGCGGTGGTGTTGCCGGATGCTCCTGGGATGGTTTCGGGCTCCCTGTCCTCGTCAAGCTCGTCTTCCTCCGAGGGTGCACCGGTGCAGGAGCAGAAGGAGAAACCGGCGTCTCCTGACCAGTCGACTCCGGGCGGTCCGACCAATCTGCCGCCGCCGAGTGGGGATGGGATCCAGACGAAGCGAATCCTTGGGATCATCCCGAATTTTAGGGCGGTGAATGCGGATGTGAAGCTGCCGCCACAATCGGCTAAGGACAAGTTTCTGACCACGACCCAGGACTCCTTCGATTACAGCTCGATTGTGCTGCCTTCGCTGATTGCGTTGGAATCGTATGAACGGAACACGACGCCGGAGTTTGGCACGGGTGGGGTGGGTTATGGACGCTATCTGTGGCACTCGGTGGCGGACCAGACGATTGAGAACTACCTGGTGGAGTTTATTGTGCCGGTTGCGACGCATGAGGATACGCGTTACTACACGCTGGGGCGGGGGGGATTTGTAAAGCGTGCGGGGTACTCGCTGAGCCGGATTGTGATTACGCGTTCGGATTCTGCGAAGGAGACGTTCAACATCTCTGAAGTAGTGGGTGCGGGGGCCGAGGCGGGGATTTCGACGCTTTACTATCCTCGTTCCGAGCGGACTGTCGGGCAGGTTGGGGCGCAGTGGGGCACAAGCCTGGCGATCGATGCGGGTTCGTTCCTTGTGCGTGAGTTCTGGCCGGATGTGAGCCGGAAGCTGACGCATATGACGAAGTCGAACTAGCTCCGGGGCAGCCAGAGCTGACGCTGGAATGCTAGACTCATGATCTTTCGAGAGCATCGGCGGGAGGTCATGTGATTGCAGTGTCGAAGACGATGCCCCAGGCGCTTACGCAGTTGAGCGAAGATGAGGGGATGTTTCAGGGCGCGGTGCGGCAGTTTGCGTCCGAGCAGATTGCGCCGCTGGTGCGGCAGATGGATGAGGCGCAGCACTTCGATGAGAAGCTGCTGCGCCAGCTTTTTGAGCTGGGCCTGATGGGGATCGAGATACCCGAGGAGTATGGCGGTGCGGGCGGCTCGTTTTTCGACGCGATCCTGGCGGTGGAGGCGGTGTCTGCGGTGGACCCATCGGTGGGTGTGCTGGTGGATGTGCAGAATACGTTATGCGTGAATGCGCTGAACCGGTGGGCCTCGCCGGAGCAGAAGAGGCGCTGGTTGACGCGTCTGGCGAAGGACACGGTGGGAGCCTACTGCCTGAGCGAGGCGAAGTCTGGCTCGGATGCGTTTGCGCTGGAGACGCGGGCGACGCAGCGGGGCGATGAGTGGGTGCTGAACGGGCAGAAGCTGTGGATCACGAATGCGAAAGAGGCGGGGTTGTTTATCGTCTTCGCGACGGTGGACGTGTCGGCCGGGTACAAGGGGATTACGGCGTTTGTCGTCGAGAAGGGAATGCCGGGGTTCTCGCTGGGCAAGAAGGAAGACAAGCTGGGGATACGGGCGTCGAGCACATGCGAGTTGGTGTTTGCGGACTGCGTGGTGCCGGCGGCGAACGTGCTGGGGCAGGTGGGCAAGGGCTACAAGATCGCGATCGAGACGCTGAACGAAGGGCGGATCGGGATTGGCGCGCAGATGCTGGGCCTGGCGCAGGGCGCGTGGGGACATGCGGCGAAGTGGGCGAAAGAACGGAAGCAGTTCGGCAAGGCGCTGGTTGAGTTCCAGGCGATGCAGTTTCAGCTAGCGGAGATGATTACCGAGATCGAGATGGCTCGGCTGGCGGTGTATAACGCAGCGCGGCTCAAGGATAACGGGAGCCGCTTTCTGAAGGAGGCTGCGATGTGCAAATACGTGACGTCGCAGGTGGCGGAGAAGGTGGCCAGCCTGGCGGTGGAGGTGTATGGCGGGTCGGGCTTTGTGAAGGATTATCCGGTCGAGAAGCTGTATCGCGATGCAAAGATCGGGAAGATTTACGAGGGGACGAGCTTCATGCAGTTGGCTACGATTGCGAAGCTGACGCTGGATCTGAAGTAGGCGAATTGGCGAGGAGTGAACCTATGGGGGGTGCTGAAGCATCTGCCCTATGGGGACTTTTTTGCAAATGGCTGAAAATACAGTTGGGAAGAGTGCGGGAGCGCCGCTTCCCTTTTTGGGACTGACGTGTGCGGTGGGCGTTTCGTCGATCTATTTCAACCAGCCGCTGCTGTCCGAGATGGGGCATAGTTTTGGCGTGTCTGCGGCGAAGGTGGGGTTTGTTGCGGTGGCGACGCAGATTGGCTACGCGCTGGGGATGCTGACGTTCGTGCCGCTGGGCGATGTGCTGGAGCGGCGCGGCCTGATCATGAAGCTGTTTGGCGCGGTGTCTGTGGCTCTTCTGCTGACGGCGGTGGCTCCTACGCTGCCGCTGCTGATAGTGGCGAGCGTGCTGATTGGGCTTTGCGCGGCGGTGACGCATATCGTGCTGCCGATTGCACCGGATCTGGTGGGTGACCAGGAGCGCGGGAAGGCGATCGGGATTGTGATGACCGGGCTGTTGCTGGGGATATTGTTGGCTCGGACGTTTTCGGGTTGGGTGAGCCATATCCATGGCTGGCGGTGGGTGTTTGTGGTGGCGGCGGCGATCAACCTGTCGTTTGTGCCACTGCTCTACAGGAAGCTGCCTCTGCTGGAGCCGAAACAGAGTTTGAAGTATGCAGATGCGATGCGGTCGCTGTGGACGCTGGTGAAGACGGAGCCGCTGCTGCGGGAGGCTTCGCTGATCGGGGCGCTGGCGTTTGCGTCGTTCAGCTGCTTCTGGACGACGCTGGCGTTTCTGCTGGAGTCGCATTATCACCTGGGTGCGGGTGTGGCGGGGACGTTTGGCGTCGTGGGTGCGGCGGGTGCGACGACGGCCACGCTGGCGGGGCGGATGGCGGATAAGCATGGGTCGCGCTGGGTGGTGTTCCTGGGGCTGTCGATTCTGGCGGGATCGTACGTGCTGCTTTGGGGTGCAGTGGCGATGCATACGGCGCTGTGGGTGCATATCGCCGCGCTGGTGGTCGGGGTGGTCATCCTGGATGTGGGCGCGCAGATGACGCAGGTGGCGAACCAGACGCGGATTTTCGGGCTGGTGCCTTCGGCGCGGAGCCGGATCAACACGGTCTACATGGTGACGTACTTTACCGGGGCGGCGACAGGTTCGTGGCTTTCGAGCCTGGTGTGGGCGCGATACGGATGGAACGGGGTGTCTGCGCTGGCGCTGGGTTTTATGGCGCTGGCCGGGCTGCGGCACGCTACGGGGATGAAGGATTTGGCGGAGGTGGCGAGGGGAAGCGGGGAGGCGCTTGCGGAGTTTTAGGGGAGTGGTAGGCGAGGCAGGGATCGAACCTGCAACCCCGAGCTTAGAAGGCTCGTGCTCTATCCAATTGAGCTACTCGCCCGTGGGGTGGGCTGTGAGTATTGTAACGGGTGGGTGCGGCGCTGACCGTTCTCAGTTGACCGATCTGCGTTGAATAGGGACAACGGTCTAGGTGGTGGCGAAGTCTTTGCCGCGGAGCAGAGCGGTGATGGCTTCGAGGGCGCGGGACCAGTTGTCGTAGGCGTGGGGTGCGTCGGTGCCGGCGGCCTTGACGTAGAGGGTGAAGGCGAAGCCTTCCTGGGGGCCGGTGAGGTCGAGGAAGGCGGGACGGAGGGTGCACTCGAGCGAGGCGTCGGGCAGGTAGATGGCGGTGGCAAGGCGGGTGAGGCGGGTGAGGCGCTGCTCCTGCTGGGCGGAGGAGACGAAGAGCGGGCGGTCGCGCCAGAGGAGATCGATGTAGCTCATGAAGCCGTGGGTGGCCTCGGCGGGGGTGATGTCGAGGTGGAGCTGGAGGGATTCGAGCTCGTCCGGGTCCATGGGCCAGGCGTCGCATTTTGCGCTGAAGACGGGGCTGCGGGGTGCGTTGAGGGCACGCAGGGCCTGGAGGAGGGGCGGGTTCTGCTCGGCTTCTGGGATGTGGTCGAGGTCGTAGGGGTTCTCGCGCAAGTCGACGAAGCTGGAGCAATCGCCCTCGGGCTCCCATGGAATGACGAGTACGGGATCGTCGGGGCCACACTCTGCGGACCAGTCTGCAAGCATCTGGTGATTATCTCAAAGCGGAAGGCGCCCTGCGCGGGCGGCGGGCACTTCGTGTTTTGGAACTGCTTCGCCTGGCCCTCTCGACGGTCGGGAAGAGCATGCCAGGGCCTAGGAAGGCGTTTGAACGCCCTTAGCGGTTTGTGCTTGAAGGAAGTGGAGCAAGGTTGATTCGGCCCAGTAGCCGTCGTCGTTTTCGGAGGGGACGGATTTTGCGAGGAAGGCGCAGTGGCCTCCGTGGGCTGTTTCTACGAGGCAGATGTTGGGGTTGGCGTGGATTTCGGCGCGGCTCTGGCCGGTGAGGCGGACGAAGGGGTCGTCGAGCGCGTGCAGGATCAGCGTGGGGACGGCGATGCCCTGGAGGACGCGGGCTGCGGCGGCGCGATGGTAGTAGTCTGCGGCGGAGTCGAAGCCCGCGTAGTGCGCGGTGATGCGGTCGTCGAAGTCGATGAGCGAACGGAGGTGGTTGGCGCGGGAGGGATCGTAGAGGGCGGGGAAGAGGGCGGCCTTGTGGCGGAAGCGGATGCTGAGGCCCTTGAGGAAGCGACGCTCGTAGATGCGATTTTGGAGGTTGTGGAGTGCGTTTGCGGAGGCCCCGAGATCGAGTGCGGGTGAGACGGTGGCGACGGCGAGCAGGCGCGGGTCGGAGGCGCGGAGTTCGCCGGCGAGCTTGAGGACGAGGTTGCCGCCCATGGAGTAGCCGCAGAGGGCGAAGCGGTGCAGGTTGAAACGGTCGGCGAGGGTGGTGAGGACGGCTCCTACGTCGCCTGAGAGGCCGGAGTGGTAGAGAGTGGGTGAGAGGGCCTCGGTGCCTCCGCAGTTGCGCATGTTCATGCAAACGACGTTGAAGCCAGCGCGCCACATCTTGTCGGCGTTGCCGGTCACGTACTGGGATGAAGACGAGCCTTCGAGGCCGTGGAGGACGATGACGGTGAGGCGGCCGGTGCGGACGGCTTCGGGCTGCCAGTGGCAGTGGCAGAGGACCTGGCTGGAGATGAGGTGCTCGGTTGCCGGGGCGACTTCGACGAGCTCTGCGGTGCTGGGGGGCAGGGCATCCTGGCGGCGGAGGAAGTTGCCGGCAATGGTCTGGATGTGGCCGTTGGAGAGCCAGGGGCGGGGGTGGAAGGGTGTGGGGGTGAAGGGCGTCATGTGGACTTCGTCCGGGCGGCGGCCTTGCGGAAGGCAAGGGCGTTGAGGGCTCCGGTGGGTTCGTCCTCGTGCTTGAAGTAGACGTAGGTATCGCGCGTGGCGGCGAGGGCGGCGAAGCGCTGGGCGAAGGCGGTGAGCTGTCGCGGCTTGTAGCCCCCGGTGTGGCGCATGCGGAAGCTGGTGTGGGTGGTGGCTGTGTGGACTTCGGGGGTCTGGAGGTCTTCGGTTTCGGCGATGCAAAGGGCGGCGTTGTGCTCGGTCAGCAGGGCGTAGGTCTCGGTTGCGAACCAAGTGGGGTGGCGGAACTCGAAGGCGAGGGCGCGGCCGGCAAGCTGCGGCAGGGCGAGGAAGGCTTCGAGGCGGGGGAGGTTGGCCTTGAAGTTGGGTGGGAGCTGGAAGAGGAGGAGGCCGAGCTTGCCGGCGGAGGCTACGGGCTTGATTGCAGCGAGGAAGTTGACGAGGTGCTGCTCGCAGTCGATCAGGCGCGAGAAATGGGTAATACGCTGAGGAGCCTTGAAGGAAAAGCGGAAGTCTGGCGGGGTGGCGGCGAGCCAGTCAGCGATGATGCCGGGTGTGGGGAGCTTGGTGAAGGTGTAGTTGACCTCAACCGAGTTGAGCTGGGTAGCGTAGAAGTCGAGGAGTTTTTTGGTGGGAGTATTTTGAGGGTAAAAATCTGGCTTCCAGGTGGGATAGGCCCAGCCGGAGGTGCCGGAGAAGAGGCGGGTACGCTTCGCAGGTGTTTTGCGGGGCACAGACCTCTGGGGGTGGTGCTTGGGGGAAATTTGGGGCGGCTAGTGGGTTTCGAACCCACGACATCCGCTGCCACAGAGCGGCGTTCTGCCACTGAACTATAGCCGCCGTATTGGGTTTAGTATAGCGCACGTGTGGGCCGGCGCGCATCTATAAGGTATGGCGATTACAGCGAAACCCGAGATTATGCGGCCCAGGAGCACTCAAGGTGGTGCAGCGTTTTCAAATGAGAACCTGGATACGCTGTCGCATCTGCTGGATGACTTTATCCGGATACCGGGGACGCCGATCCGTTTTGGGCTGGATGGCATTGTCGGATTCATTCCGGGCGCGGGCGATATTATTGGCGGGCTGGCGTCTTCGATCATCATCATTGCGGCGTGGTTCCGCGGCGTTCCGCGCGCGGTGGTGGCGCGGATGGTGATGAACGTGGCGATTGAGACGGCGGTGGGTGCGCTGCCGGTGGTGGGGAACCTGTTTGACATTGGATGGCGGGCGAACCGGCGGAATTATAAGCTGCTGGCGGAGTCGCTGGATCTGCCTCAGAAGCACACGGCGACGAGCTGGCTGTTTATTGCCGGGGTATGTACGGTGCTGGCGGTGCTGATGCTGATTCCGCTGCTTCTTGCGGGATGGCTGCTGGTGCATGCGACGGCTGCGCTGCACAATCTTGGGCACTGATTGAATGTGTGGGGAAGCTCCGGGTGCGGTAATCTAGAGGAAGTCGGGGCGTAGCGCAGTCTGGTAGCGCATCTGGTTTGGGACCAGAGGGTCGGGGGTTCGAATCCCTCCGCCCCGACCATTGAGTGAGCCACCAAGTGATTCCTTTTTGGCGGTTCCCCTCCGTTGCGCGGCGGTTTTCCTTCCATTCCTAGTCTTCTTATGTTCGGCTTGTGGCTTCTGTCCGCCGGGCTGTTCGCGCCTTGCGCGCGCCTTTGCTGAAGAGCGTCCTTTTCCTGGGCTGTGATGGTTCCCCGGTCTCAGTCGATAGGGGTCTTATAGGAGGGGCCGTGATGTCCTTCCGGAATGGATATCCTATGAGGAACTCAAGGCTTCTTTACACCGTAGTTCTGGCTTTGGCAGCGCGGCTCTGTCCGGCGCAGGAACTGGCAATCAACGAACCGGTCAGGACTTTGGACGCTCGGACCGACATAGCGGCTCCTGCCAGCACTTCCCGTCCGGGTACGGGAGTTCCGGCACCGGTGGCCGGTGACTCGCCCTGGCGGCCGAAGTTAGACCGTTGGCTTGAGATGAAAGAGATGGACTTTTCGCTCCGTTACCGGAGCGTTTTCGACTCGAACAACGCCCATGAATTCAACCAGGCCCAGCAGCGCAACATTGTCGACGGGAAATTCAAGTTTGATGAGGAGGGCAAGTATGGCCTTGTCTTTCACGCCTCGACAGGGAAGTACTTTAACTGGGCGTATGCGGATTTTATGGGTGGTGGCGACGAGCAGGCGCTGACGCAGGAGTATGTAAAGGCGACTCCGTTACAGCTGGCGGCGATCCAGGCGTATCTGCCGACGGCGGAGCCTTCGGGGGGCTGGTCATTTTACGTTCGCCGGCTCTACCTCGACCTTCAACCTGCTGATGGAGTGGAGCTGCAATATGGCAGCCTGGACATCGATCGGGGCGCGGCGAGCGAGATTACCACGTATGACAACGATGGTTATATCTCCGGCGAACGGGTTCTGATCAAACGGCCGAAGAATTTTTTCTTTGACGAGGCTTCGGTCACGTACGCCTACTTTGGCGATCTGTATGTGCCGAACTTCTTCGCGAGGGGCGAGCGGCTCGGGCAATCGAACTATCATCAGTTTCTGCTGCGCAAGGTGATTGGCAATCGGGTGGAGGCCTCTTTCGATTACACGTGGCAGGATGCCTCGAACACGTTTCGCGAGGCTGCGAATTTCAGGATTCCCGAGAGCCGGGTGGTGGACAGCGTGCGGCTGGAGGTTTATGAACGGCCGAACGCAATTGCGTTTCGAAATGTCGCTGACTTTGCACCCGGAGCGAAGGGGTTTGCTGTCTCAGCGAACAAGAAGGTCAGCAAGCGCCTGTCGCTTGAGGGCGGAGTGGCCGAGATCGATCCGCACCAGGGTGTGTTGACGCAGTTGGAGAGCTCGGCGACGCTCTGCATGGGGGTCAATGGGGATGCTTACGGACTGGGCAAACGCTACTTTGTCCGGCCGACCATCCGGCTGACGCCGTATGTGGATGCGACGGGCTTCTATACGCACCAATACGGCACGTTTTCCGTTCCGGATCAGATCGTCTGGAACAAAGAGGCGCTGAACGCGGGGCTGGTGTTCGACATGAAGAAGCTCTTCTTTCCCACGCGGGTCCATTGATCGATATTGATCGATGATTGACCATCGATGGTCAAGGAGGCGGGAACGGTTTTGCGGACGGCAAAGGTGTCGGGTTGCTGTCTGCGGGATTCAGATCCTTCTGCCCGGATCGATGATCCGGGCGCCTTCGGGGTTAGCGGCAGGCTCGTTTGAGGGCCATTTATCACCGATGATGCTGTGATGAATGGGGGAGCAGGGAGGGTGGTTTAGCGGGGGGAGGCAGGAGGCGTTGCGTCCAGCAGGGGGGCGGGGACGGCGCGCAGGCTGAAGCTTGAGATGGTGGCGGGGATGGTGTCCTCGCGGGTCTGGAGGGTGCCGAGGACCTCGGTCATGGCGGGCGTCTGGTCGCGGAGGCGGAAGACGAGGATGCCGGGCTGAATTTCTTTGGATGAGAGCAGGTAGAAGCCGCCGGTCTGCTGGCGGAGGTCCATCTGGGCGGCGGTGGCGAGGCCGGGGGCGACGGTGGGGAGAGCGTTGTCGAGCGCGGGTGCGTCGGGCTTGTTGAAGGCGGCGAGCCAGTCGTAGAGCAGGTGTCCGGCGGGGCTGTCGGGGATCATGCCGATGTCTTTGCCCTCACGGGGCAGACGGATGACGATGGTGGGGTGGACGGGGCTGACGTGGTTGCCATGTTTGCCGGGGACGGGGGCTTCAGAGGGGTCGCCGAGGACGATGGTGTCGATCTGGTTGGGGTCGTCATCTTTGTCGTCGTCTGCGGAGTCACCGGAACTGCCGGCGGAGTGGCCGGAGCCGAGGGAACCGGGGAGGAGATGGGCGTAGCTGGAGTGGCTCATGGCCCAGACGATGCCGGAGACGACGGAAACGGCGGCGAGGGTGGCGAGCAGGATGACGCCCAGACGGAGGGGCTGTCGGGTGGTGAGATAGAAGGTGGGGACGCGGGGTGCGGTGGCGCCGGTGGGATGGGACTGCTGCATTTTGGGTGCGGTCCTTGGGTGTGGCGCGGCGGTTGGGTGGGATGATTTTCGGCGGCGAGGCTGTGATCAGTGTAGACGGGCATCGGGCGGGGGCGTAAGCGGGTGCTGGGAGAGCCAGGGATCAGGGGTTCAGGGCCTGCGCCGGGTGTCCTGGAGAGGGGTTTTGTCGTACACCATTGCCGGCTGGCCCAATGGCAGGTCAGCCGGCAGATTGCAGCTGCTGCCGGGTTCGGGGGGAATATCGAGAGGTTGCGGTTCAGGGCTGCGCTGGAGGTGGCGCGCCAGGTGACGGAGGTGACGGCGCCTGGGGCTGGGGGATCAACTTTGGCGCCGGGGTTGGCGCCTGGGGTGCTTCATCGATGGTTTTTCGCGTGATCTCCGCGGTGCCTGTCCGCTCACTTCCTCCGAGCTGAACGACAACGCGGACGGTCTGCGTTTTGCGGGGAATCCGGATGGTGACGGGGATTCTGGTCACTGCTTTTGCGAGCCTGGCGGGATCCTGATTGCTTGCGAGGGCTGAGAAACCCTGCACCCTGGAGGCGAGGAAGTCCCTGCGTCCGCTGAGGCTGGCGGCTGCAAGCATGAGGTTGACGGTGGAGCCTCCGTCGGCGGAGGGCTGCCATTCGAGGTTTTTAGGGGCGATCTGCACCGTGAACTGTGCGGTGCTGGTGTCGGGGTGGCGGACGAGATCTGTGATGCTGACGCCGAGCGTGTCGAAGGGTATGTCGGCGCGCAGGGCTTCGGAGAGGTCGACCATTGTCTGCTGTCGGGATCCGGTGGCTGCCGTTTTTTCGGGTGCGAAGTAGCCGGCCTTGGTGAGCGCATGGAGGTTCGGGTCGCGGAGGGTGACACGAATGCGGCGGAATTTGCCGTCTGCGTCGCCTGACGGCGGCTGGTAGGTGAGGGTGTAGTACTCGGATCCGAGTTCCTGCGACTGTTTGATTTCGGTGTTGATGTCGTTCCGGTTGTAAAAGAGCTTACCGCCGGTCTCGTTGACGAAGACTCCGAAGTTGATGTCGCCGGCGAATGGGTCGTCGTCTCCGATGTCGGCGTTGGCGGAGTCCTCGCTGAAGCCGAAGGAGGGGCCGTTGACCTTCAGGCCGGGGTAGATGACGAAGAGGCTGACGCGGGCGTCGACCAGCATGTTGGTGGTGTCGTGCACGTACTGGTTGAGCTGGTCTACGGTGGAGCCGGGCAGCTCCTCGGTGTAGATGGAAGGGCCGCCGTGACCGACCCAGATGATGTTTTTGCGTCCGGAAACTCCCTTGTTCTGCAGGGCGATCTGTTGCAGTGCGTCGATGGATTGGCCGAATCTTTCGGCGAAGAAAGAGCCGTTCATCTGCTTGTAAGGGAGCGCCGTCTGCAGGTGGTCCAGGGCGTAGAGGAGGTCTGCCTTGTTTCGGGTGTAGCCCTGTACCATTTCGAGCGACTGGTTGCCGAGCACCATGAGTTCTGCTGGAGAGTTGAGCTGCGAGGGCTGGGCGAGCAGGTATTTTCGCGTCATGTAGCGGATGTAGGCGAAGTCGGAGAAGCTGGAGTCGAGCAGATCGAGAACGAAGATGGTGACCGGTGCCCGGCCGGCGGGATTGTCGGCGGACGCGCCGATGTCGACCTTATGCGTTTCGGGCGCCTCGAAGGAGAAGATCCGCTGGGGCTTCTTGTTGTCGGTAATGGTGAAGTCGTCTTTGGTCAGACCGGTGACTACGGGGTGGTTCTTTTTATCGAGGACCGTGACGTCAAGGAAGACGAGGCGCGAGGTTACCCGGATGGTGGGGACGCTTGCCGGTGCCTGTTGCGCGTTGGCGGAGTGGAGGAGGAGACTGCCGACCAGAAGTACCGGAAGCAGGGAGAGTAAGAGAGCCCGACTAGACCGCATGGAAGATCCTCGGTCCAAGGATACGCCGACCGGCAGGCATCGCAAGCGCGGTTGCCCGGAGGCTGCTCTGAACCGGTGTATGAAGCGACTGGGAGCGAGGATGGTTCGGGATTGGCCGAGGCAACGTCGCCCTGGCGGTCTGCGAAGGTGACGTTGCCTGGCGGCGGAGGTGAATGGGCGGTGTGGTTAGCTGCGCTTGATGATGCGGAAGTCTTCCTGTTCTTCAGGGTGGGGTTTATCCCAGCCTCCGGGTGGGCAGACGTGCTGGTCGCCCTCCGTGGGCCCCCAGGTATGGGGCTCGTACTTGTAGATGGGTGTAGGGGACTGGAGGATGGGGTCGACGATGCGCCAGGCCTCTTCGACGTAATCCTGGCGGGCGAAGAGGGTGGGGTCGCCGGCGATGGCGTCGGAGAGGACGCGTTCGTAGGCTTCCATCTCGCCGGGGCGGGGATGGCGGCTGGCGATCATCTCGACGGCCTGCTGGGGGCCATGGTCCTCTTCAGAGGCGACGGCGACAGCCATGGCAATCGTCATCTCGGGGGAGATGCGGAAGCGGACGTAATTCTGCGGCAGGTTGGGGGTGCTGGTGCCGCTGACGGGTGGTTTCTTGAGGCGCGCGATGACCTCGGTGCAGGTGACCGGGAGGTTTTTGCCGGCGCGGATGTAGAAGGGCACGCCGTCCCAGCGCCAGGAGTTGACGTGGAGGCGGAGGGCGGCGAAGGTTTCAACGTCGGAGTTGGGTTTGACGCCGGGCTCGTCGAGGTAGCCGTGGAACTGGCCGCGGATGACGTCTTCGGGGACGATGGGCGGGATAGCCTTGAGGACCTTGACCTTTTCGTCGCGCATGGATTCGGAGTCGTCGCGCGCGGGGGGCTCCATGGCGAGATTGCACATGAGCTGGAAGATGTGGTTCTGGATGACGTCGCGGATGGCCCCGGTCTGGTCGTAGAAGGCGCCGCGGCCCTGGACGCCGAAGTCCTCGGCCATGGTGATCTGGACGCTTTCGATGTATTCGCGGTTCCAGACGGGCTCGAGGAAGGCGTTCGAGAAGCGGAAGGCGACCATGTTATGCACGGGGCCCTTGGCGAGGTAATGGTCGATGCGGAAGATGGCCGATTCGGGGAAGGCGGAGAGCAGGATCTGGTCGAGCTTCTGGGCGCTGGCGAGATCGTGGCCGAAGGGTTTTTCGACGATCATGCGGGCGTTGGTAGCGGCGCCGGACTGGACGAGCTGTTCTACGACCTTGCCGAAGAGGATGGGCGGGATGGCGAGATAGTGGGCGGGGCAGCTGGCGTTGCCGAGCTCCTTGCGGACGGCGGCGAAGGTGGCGGGATCGGAGTAGTCGCCGTCGACGTAGCGGAGGAGCGAGCTGAGCTTCTCCCAGGCTGCGGGGTCGAGGCCGCCGTGTTTTTCAAGCGAATCTTTGGCCCGGGCCTTGAGCTGATCGAGGCCCCATCCGGCCTTGGCGACGCCGATGACCGGGACCTTGAGCGTTCCGCGCTTCACCATGGACTGAAGCGCGGGGAAGATCTTCTTGTAGGCGAGGTCACCAGTAGCGCCAAAGAAGACGAGTGCGTCGGAACGGGTCGGGGTCGTGGGGAGATGGGGCATTCTTTTACTTGGCCGGCTTTTCCAGGTGTCCGCCGAACGCAAAGCGCATGGCCGAGAGCACCTTGTTGGAGTAATCGCCTTCACCGCGGGATGCGAAGCGGGAGTAGAGGGAGGCGGTGAGGACGGGGGTGGGAACCCCTTCGTCGATGCCGGCCTTGATGGTCCAGCGGCCTTCACCGGAGTCAGAGACGCGTCCGCCATAGTGGGCGAGTTCAGGGTCGCCGGCGAGGGCTGCGGCGGTGAGGTCAAGCAGCCAGGAGGCGATGACGGAACCGCGACGCCAGACCTCGGTGATGTTGGGCAGGTCCATGTCGTAGAGGTAGTGCTCGGGATCGCGGAGGGGGGTGGTCTCGGCATCGATCTCGTTGGTGTGCTTGCCGATGTTGGCGGCCTTGAGGACGCCGAGGCCCTCGGCGTAGGCGGCCATCATGCCGTACTCGATGCCGTTGTGGACCATCTTGACGAAGTGGCCGGCGCCGTTGATGCCGCAATGCAGGTATCCTTCTTCGGCGGTGGTGCCAAGCTTCTCGCGGCCGTTGGTTCTGGGGATGTCGCCGATGCCGGGTGCGAGGGACTTGAAGATGGGGTCGAGGTGCTGGACGACGGGCTTTTCGCCGCCGATCATCATGCAGTAGCCGCGCTTGAGGCCGAAGACGCCGCCGGAGGTTCCGACGTCGACGTAGTGGATTTTTTGGGGGGTGAGCTCCTTGGCGCGGCGGATGTCGTCGATGTAGTAGGAGTTTCCGCCATCGATGAGGATGTCCTCGGGGGCGAGGTGCGGGAGAATCTTGGCGATGGTGTCGTCGACGTATCCGGCGGGGATCATGAGCCAGACTGCGCGGGGGGCCTGGAGCTTTGAGACAAAGTCCTCGAAAGAGGTGGCGCCGGTGATGTTCTGGCCCTGGGCTACCTCGTCGACGACCTTCTGGGAGACGTCGAAGACGACGACTTCGTGTCCATGCTCTGCGAGGCGCTTGACCATATTCGCGCCCATCCGTCCCAAACCGACCATTCCAAGCTGCATTGTTTGACTCCTCGTATAGCTGAAGCGGTGGGCTGGCGGCTGTTGCCGTGCCTGAACTCGCTCGACCTATAAACTTTACTCGACTTGGACGCCAGAACAAACTGCTGGGCGGCGAATGAGTGATGGGGCCGGGATAAAACATGACCAACGGGGGGTATATTCGTGCGGGACAACAACCCTGTATGTCGTCGGGCCATCACATCGAGCATGAAGACCCTTGTCTACACCTTCGTTGCACTGCTCTTCGCCGCAGCTGTGGCGAGCCCTGCGGATGCGCAGGATTATCACCATCATCATCGTCATCATCGTAGGCATCACCGCCATCATCGTCACGATCACTAAACGGTCTCGTCGGGCGATGTGAGAAGATGCGCAGATGATGCGCGCCTTCCTCGCTCCCTTCCAGTTTGCGGTTTCAGGATTTGTACTAGCAACGATGGCCTGTTCTGCCAATGCGCAGGGCGGGCCATCGTCTTTGTCGGCGCAATACAAACCTGCAGCGGACAAGCTGATTTCGGCATCTTTGGCGGATCAGCAAGGCTACGCGAACCTGACGTACCTGTGCGACCACATTGGGAAGCGGATCTCGGGGTCGGAGCCACTGGCGCGAGCGATCACGTGGTCGACCGAACTGATGAAGCAGGAAGGGCTGGCGAACGTGCATACAGTGGCGGCGACGGTACCGCACTGGGTGCGGGGCGAGGAGTCTGGGGAGATGGTGACGCCGGTCGCGAAGAAGCTGCACATGCTGGGTCTGGGCATGAGTGTGGCGACTCCTCCTGAGGGGATCACGGCGCAGGTGGTGGTGGTGCCGGACTTCGATGCGTTGAAGAAACTTGGGCAAGCTGGTGTGGCCGGGAAGATTGTGGTCTACAACGCACCTTACGAGAGCTATGGGAAGACGGTGGTTTACCGGGTGGCGGGTGCGTCGCAGGCTGCCGCGCTGGGTGCGGTGGGTGTGCTGGTGCGTTCGATCACGCCGCTGGCGGCCCAGCTTCCGCATACGGGAACGCTGCAGTACGACGAGAAGGAAGCGAAGATTCCGGCGGCTGCGATCTCGATTGAGGATGCGACGATGCTGGCGCGGCTGACGGCCGAGGGGAAGCCGGTGACGGTCCATTTTGCGATGCAGGCGCATCTGGAGGCTCCGGTAGCGATGGCGAATGTGGTGGGGGAGATTGTGGGCTCAGAGCATCCGGAGCAGGTGGTGGTGGTGGGCGGCCATATCGACTCGTGGGATGTGGGGCAGGGTGCGCAGGATGACGGGTCGGGCATCATGGCGTCTTTGGCCGCGGTGAACTTGATTCGACAGTCGGGGCTGAAGCCGAAGCGGACGATTCGGGTGGTGTTCTGGGTGAATGAGGAGAACGGCGGGGCGGGTGGCGAGGCTTATGAGAAGTCGCTGACGCCGGAGCAGTTGAAGAACCATGTTGCGGCGATCGAGATGGATGGCGGCGCAGAGGCCCCGGTGGGCTATGGATATGGGGCGTCAGGTGGGGCGGGAGGGTTTCGCCGGGCGCGGCCCGGGGTTGCGGCTCCGAAGGAGGATAAGCTGAGCGAGGCCGAGGTGCATTCGCTTGCGATGCTTGAGGAGATTGGGTCGCTGCTGGGCCCGGTGGGTGCGACAAAGGTGAAGGCCGGTGGGGGTGGGTCGGATATCTCGCCTCTGATGGCTGCCGGGATTCCGGGGCTGGGCGAAGAGACGACGATGGCGCATTATTTCGACTGGCACCACACGGAGGCGGACACGGTGGATAAGGTGGATCCGACCGAGTTTCGCAAGAATGTAGCGAGCCTTGCGGTGATGACGTATGTGCTTGCGGATATGCCGGAGCGGCTGGCGGGGCATCCAGGAGCGGGGGAAGAGTAGGGGGCGGTGTGGGAAGGAAGGTCGGTCTTGCTCTGGCGTTGACTCGCTCGACGTAGCTTGCACTTAGAACGAGAGTTCCAGAGTGCTGCTTTGACATTGTCATGCCATGAGACAAACGAACGCATCATGACGGCTTCATCTTTGCGCGGAACAGGATGATCTGGAAGTGGATTGCACCTCGACAGTAGAAGGACCTGTCTTAAGGAGGCATCAGCGTGTGAACGCATCCACTACGCGCTGGATTGGACGAGTCAAGACGTCACACAGCAGACTCACTAAGGTACCGAACCCGCAACTTTGCATCGTGTTCCCTCCCTAGCCAGAGTAGGGGCGCGATATTGCGGGACGATAAATCCTGATGACTTGACTTGTCAGTTCCACAAGGTCCTGCTTCCCGGGCAGATGCATGGAAGTTTGAGACATTACGCTGTCGAGCGGTATACCCGCCAGCTTCAGCCACGACGTCGCTGGAGATGCAGTTCTTACATCTGGATAGCGTAGGCTTCGACTTGCAGCGGACTTTGGCTAGGGGAGAGACACAGATGGCGCAAAGGCAGTGGTGGCAGGATGGGGTGATCTACCAGGTTTATCCCCGGTCGTTTCAGGACTCGACGGGGGATGGTGTGGGGGATCTGCGCGGGGTTTTGGCGCGGCTGGACTACCTGGTGGAGCTTGGCGTGGCTGCGGTGTGGGTGTCGCCTTTCTATCCTTCGCCGATGGCGGATTTCGGCTACGACGTGGCGAACTATACGGATGTCGATCCGTTGTTTGGCACGCTGGCTGATTTCGACGCGCTGCTTGCGGGCGCACATGCGCGCGGGCTGAAGCTGATCCTGGACTTTGTGCCGAATCATAGCTCGGACCAGCATCCGTGGTTCTTGGAGTCGCGCAGTTCGCGGACGAATCCAAAGCGGGACTGGTACCTGTGGCGCGATGCCGGACCTGACGGGGCGGTGCCGAACAACTGGCTTTCGAACTTTGGTGGGCCGGCGTGGACGTGGGATGAGGAGACGCAGCAGTTCTACTATCACTCTTTTCTGAAGGAGCAGCCGGATTTGAACTGGCGGAATCCGGAGGTGCGGGAGGCGATCTACGGCGCGATGCGCTTCTGGCTGGATAAGGGTGTGGACGGCTTCCGGATGGATGTGATCTGGCTGCTGGTGAAGGACGATCAGTTCCGTTCGAATCCGAAGAATGTGAGTTACGCGGGTGGCAATGAGTTCTGGTCGATTGAGGCGCTGTATACGGCTGACCGGCCAGAGACGCAGGAGATTGTGCGCGAGATGCGTGCGCTGCTTGACGGCTACGGCGAGCGGGTGCTGATCGGCGAGATCTATCTGCCGGTGGAGCGGCTGGTGGCGTACTACGGCGAACCTGAGACGGAGGGATCGACACCTGAGACGCCGTCGCTTCGCGGGGCGCAGATGCCGTTCAACTTCCACCTGATCCTGACGGAGTGGGATGCGGAGAAGATCTGCGCCTTGATTCAGAGCTACGAGGCTGCGCTGCCGCCGGGCGCGTGGCCGAACTGGGTGCTGGGCAATCACGATCAGAAGCGGCTTGCTTCGCGGGTGGGCGCTGAGCAGACAAGGGTGGCGGCGATGCTGCTGCTTACGCTGCGTGGGACGCCGACGATGTACTACGGCGATGAGCTGGGCATGCTGGACGCGCGGATTGGGCAGGAGGAGGTGGTCGATCCGGCGGAGAAGAATCAGCCTGGGCTGGGGCTTGGGCGCGACCCGGAGCGTTCGCCGATGCTTTGGGAGAATCGCGAGAACGCGGGCTTCACAGCGTCCGGTGTGAAGACCTGGCTGCCGCTGGTGTGGGACTGGCCGAAGTTTACGGTGGAGACCGAAGGGTATGATCGGCGGTCGGTGCTTGCGCTTTATCGCGAACTGCTGAAGCTGCGAAGGGAACATGCTGCGCTGCATGCCGGGACTGTCTCTGAGGTGAAGGCGATTGAAGGTGTGTTGAGCTTTGTGCGTGGGGATGGGGAGCTCCAGGTCCATCTGAACCTGAGCGATGAGGTGCGCTGGGTGGAGTGCAGGGAAGGGCGGGTTGTGCTGAGCACGATGCTGGATGGCGATGGCAGTGCGGTAGTGGGTGGGTGGATCAGCCTGCGGGGGAATGAAGGGGTGGTGGTGGAGTTGTTTAGGGCTTAGAGGCAACGAAAAAGGCGCCCTTGTCGCGGGCGGCGAAGACTTCGTGGGGTGGCTGCATCGCGTGGCTGGTCAGGCGGATTTGCGAATGCGGTCCTTGTTGGCTCGGACGAGTTTGATGAAGTCCTGGACGACTGGACCTTCGTTGAGGGGGTTCCATGCGAGCGCGAGGCCTACGTGGGTCGTCTTTGGGCGGAGCTCGACGAAGGCGAGGCCTGGTGTGCGCAGATGGTGGACGCCGGCGGGTACAAGCGCTACCCCTTCGCCCGAGGCTACGAGCGTCAGGACGCCGGGCCAGCCTGGCGAAGAGTTTACGATGTTTGGTGAGAAGCCGGCGTCTGAGCAAAGGGTGACGATGGAGTCGAAGAGGACGGGGGTGATAGCGCGCTCGCACATGACGAAACGTTCGCCTGCGAGGGCGGAGAGTTCGATAGGGCCTTTTGCCAGGGGATGATCGCGCGGCAGCAGGGCGACGATGGGGTCGTTGTAGAGCAGCTCGCTGCGCATGACGGCGTCGTAGGGAGGCTCGAGCGGTCGAGTGAAACCGACGTCGATGCGGCGGTCGAGCAGTGCCGGCATCTGGGCCTGGGCGTGCATTTCGAAGAGGGTTAGCTTTACCTGGGGCTGGGTTTTGCGGTATTCGCGGATGATGGAGGCGAAGAAGTTTCCGGCTCCCCAGAGGAAGAAGCCGATGGCGAGGGAGCCCTCCTGGCCGGCCATGGAGCGCCGTGTGAGATCGACGGCACGGTCGGCCTGGGCGAGGGTCTTGCGGGCTTCTTCGACAAAGACGCGGCCCTGGGGGGTGAGGCGGGTGGTGCGCTGGCCGCGTTCGAGGAGTGGGCCCCCGAGTTCATGCTCGAGGTCTGCGATCTGCTCGCTGATGGCGGACTGCGAGACGTGCAGGTACTGGCTTGCGGCACGGAAGGTCCCGTACTCGGCGACTGCACAGATATATCTGAGATGCCGGAGTTCCATTGCACGCCTCTGGGTGATTTGGATGCAGTGATTTTAACGAGCGATCGGTTTTTCCGTGGTTTTTGGTCGGAAAATCCTGTGAAACTTGAGGATGTTCTGGTAAGTCCAATCACTACGGCCCATCAGATCTGCATCTGAGTGGAGATAGCTCGACAACGAATTGAGGGTACCTGCCTTATGTGGATCGTAAAGTTAGCGCTGAACCGTCCCTACACGTTCATCGTGCTGGCCATTTTGATCCTGATTGCGGCACCGGTGGTGATCTTCCGCACCCCGACGGACATCTTTCCGAACATCGACATTCCGGTGGTGTCGATTGCGTGGCAGTATACGGGCCTGGAGCCGGAGGAGCTTGAGGGGCGGTTGACGACGCCTTATGAGAAGGTGCTGACGACGCTGGTGGATAACATTCAGCACGTTGAATCGACGACCTATCGCGGGCAGGCGATCATCAAGGTTTATCTGCAGCCAGGTGCCTCGATCGATACGGCGAATGCACAGGTTTCGGCGGCGTCAGAGTTTGAGTTGCGGCAATTGCCGCCGGGCACGCTGCCGCCGCAGATTATCAATTTCTCGGCTTCTTCGGTGCCTATTCTTCAGCTTGGCCTGTCCGGCAAGGGCTTGTCGGAGATGGACCTGAATGACTACGGCCTGAACTTTATAAGGCCTCAGCTTGTGACGGTGCCGGGCGCCGTGGTGCCTAACGTGTACGGCGGCAAGCAGCGCACGATCATGATCAATCTTGATCCGAAGCTGCTGCAGTCGACGGGACTTTCGCCGGCTGACGTGCTGGGCGCGGTGCAGTCGCAGAATGTGGTGCAGCCGGGCGGGACGGTAAAGATCGGGCTTTACGAGTATGACGTGCTGGTGAACTCGTCTCCTACGACGCTGCAGGGATTGAGCAATCTACCGATCAAGCAGGTCGGGAGCACGATTATTTACCTGCGTGATGTGGCGACGGTGGCGGACGGGAGTATTCCGCAGACCAATATTGTTCGGCAGGATGGCGCGCGCGGCGTACTGATCACGATTCTGAAGTCCGGCAGTGCTTCGACGCTTTCGGTGGTGAGCGGGATCCGAGACCTTTTACCGCGTATCAAGCAGACGCTGCCTCCGTCACTGAAGATCACGCCTCTCGCTGACCAGGCTGTCTTTGTGCGGGCCTCGGTGCAGGGGGTTATCCGTGAGGCTGTGATCGCGGCGGCGCTGACCGGGCTGATGATCCTGCTGTTTCTCGGAAGCTGGCGCGCGACGCTGATCATTGCGGTCTCGATTCCGCTTTCGATTTTGACTTCGATCATTATTCTGGGTTTGCTGGGGCAGACGATCAACATTATGACGCTGGGCGGACTGGCGCTTGCTGTCGGCATCCTGGTGGACGATGCGACGGTCACGATCGAGAATATCGAGCGTTATCTTGAAGAGGGGGCCGAGCTGACGGAGGGCATTCTGGAGGGTGCGGCACAGATTGCGGTGCCGGCGCTGGTTTCGACGCTTTGCATCTGCATCGTGTTCCTTCCGATGTTCTTTCTGACGGGGGTTTCGCGCTATCTTTTCGTGCCGCTGGCGGAGGCGGTGGTGTTTGCGATGCTTGCATCGTATGCGCTGTCTCGTACGCTGGTGCCTACTCTCGCGATGTACCTGTTGAAGAAGCATGATCATCATGCGGTTCCTTCCAGGAATGTGTTTTCACGCTTTCAACGTGGGTTTAATGGGCGGTTTGAGCGGGTGCGTGCTTCCTACCAGGGGCTGCTTGGACGTCTTATCGGGCTGCGCAAACTTTTTGTGCCGATTTTTCTTCTTGCCTGTCTGTCGGCTTTCCTGCTGATCCCGTTCCTGGGACAGAACTTCTTCCCTTCGAGCGACACGGGCTCGTTCCTGCTGCACCTGCGTACGCCGGATGGAATGCGTATCGAGGAGACGGCGAAGGAGTGCGACCTGGTGGAGGATCGCATTCGAAAGGTAGTGCCGGCGGGAGAACTGGACAACATTCTCGACAATATCGGCCTGCCGTATTCGACCCTGAATACCCAACATGCGACGTCCGGATTATATGGTGCGGGTGATGCTGACATTCTTGTGTCGCTGGGCGAGAAGCATCATGCGACGGCGGACTATGTGGCCGAGTTACGCAAGCAGCTGCCGAATGCGTTTCCGGGGTCGGTGTTCTACTTCCTGCCATCGGACATCGTGACGCAGATTTTGAACTTTGGCTTGCCTGCGCCGATCGATGTGCAGTTCGATGGCGCGAATATCGCGGGAAATCGCCAGGTTGCGAACGATGTTCTGACGGAGTTGCACAAGATTCCGGGGTTGGTGGATCTGCGGATTCAACAACCGGATGACTATCCTGCATTGAAGGTGGATGTGGATCGGACCAAGGCGGAGCAGGGCGGCTATACGTTCCAGAACATTGGTGGCAGCCTTGTGAACGTGTTGAGTGGAAGCTCGCAGTTGAGTCCGATGTTCTATCTCAATCCGAAGAATGGCGTGAATTACAGCATAACGGCCCAGGCGCCGCAGTACACGGTGCAGTCGATGAGCGACCTGGACAATATCCCGCTTGCATCCCCGAACGCGGTGAAGCCGGAGATCCTGGCGGATGTGGCGACGATTTCGCGCACGACGGAGATGCCGGTTGTGAATCACTACAACATCCGGCGCACTCTGGATATCTATGGCAACGTGCAGGGCCGCGATCTTGGCTCGGTGAGCCGTGCGATCAACAAGGTTGTGGAGGCGCATCGCAAGTCGCTTCCACGGGGCAGCTTTGTGAATGTTCGCGGACAGGTAGAGACGATGAACAGCTCGTATGTCGGCCTGATCGGCGGCCTTGGGTTTGCGATCATCCTGGTGTATCTGCTGATCGTGGTGAACTTCCAGTCGTGGCTCGATCCCTTCATCATCATCACGGCGCTGCCGGCTGCGCTTGCGGGTATTGTGCTGTTCCTGTTCACGACCGGCACGACGCTTTCGGTTCCCGCGCTGATGGGCGCGATCATGTGCATGGGTGTTGCGACGGCCAACTCGATCCTGGTGGTGTCGTTTGCGAGTTCGCAGCTGGCGTTGCATGGAGATCCGCTGCAGGCTGCACTTGAAGCTGGCAGTACACGCTTTAGGCCGGTCATGATGACGGCGCTTGCGATGATCATCGGCATGATTCCAATGGCGCTTGGCCTGGGCGAAGGCGGTGAACAGAATGCGCCTCTGGGACGCGCTGTCATCGGCGGTCTATGCGCGGCCACGGTGGCGACACTGGTGTTTGTGCCTGCCGTCTTCGCGTTCCTGCACAGCCGTCGCCAGAGCGATGAGGCGAGTGGCCAACATGCGCACGCTGAGCGGCATGCCGCGGCCAACGCGTAAACAACTTGATTTCTGGATCTTTCGATCCGTGGAGACGTGTAGACCATGAATGACTTGGAAGCAAGAGCGAACGAATCGCAGATGCCCCGCCCGAACGAGCCAGGAGGCACTGAAGCCGGGCCACGTGAGGCGGGATTCGACCGCAACCTGGCAGCAGGCCGCGGCGAGGGGTACGACGCGCATACGGCTGAGCGGCTTGACGCGGACCGGCTAGCGGAGCCGGTCGGAGGACCGCAAATCGATGAGTACGCGGACAGGGGGCTGGGGCGTGGCTTCTGGATAGGGCTTCTGGTGGCGCTTGTGGTGCTGGCCTGCGTGGTGGTGTACGGCATCGCGTCGCGGTCGAGGGCGGATAGAAGTCTCGCGGTCGAGAACAAGGCAGAGGCGGTTCCGGAGGTTCATGTCGTCTACCCGACTGGCGGGGTGGCCGGCGGTTCGTTGAACCTGCCGGGAAGCACGCAGGCGTTTGTGGACACACCGATCTACTCGCGTACGAATGGCTACTTGAAGAAGTGGTTCTTCGACATTGGCGCCCATGTGAAGAAGGGGCAGCTGATGGCGACCATCGAGACGCCGGAGATCGACCAGCAGCTACAGGCTGCGGAGGCCGATGAGAAGGTTGCGGCGGCGAATCTGAACCTGGCCAAGACGACGAGCGAACGGTATACGAATCTGCTGAAGTCGAACTCGGTTTCGAAGCAGGAGACCGACCAGGCGGTGAGTGATGCGGCAGCGAAGGAGGCTTCGCTTGCGGCTGCGCAGGCCGCGGTGCGCCGCTACCAGCAGCTGCAGTCGTTTGAGCAGATCTATGCGCCTTACTCCGGCATTGTGACGGCGCGCAATACGGACCTGGGGGACTTGATCCAGGGTGGGCTCACTGGTTCGACCACTGCGCGGCCGTTGTTCCAGATTGCCGAGACGGGGATGCTGCGCGTGTTTGTCTCGGTGCCCGAGGTGTATTCCAACTTCGTGCGCAATGGCGGGACTGCGACGCTGACGGCCGATGAGTACGCGGGGCAGGAGTTTACGGGCAACATCACGCGGAATGCGAGCTCGATCGATGCTGCTTCGCGCACGTTGAACGTGGAAGTGGATGTGCCGAATCAGACGGGCAAACTGCTGCCGGGCGCTTATGTGATGGTTCATTTCAAGGTGCCGACGACGGGATCCAACCTTACGATTCCTTCGAACACGCTGCTTTTCCGGGCGCAGGGGATGCAGGTTGGTGTGGTGCGCGATGGCAAGGTGGCGCTGGTTCCGGTGAAGATTGCGGCAGATCATGGGGCGACGGTGGAGGTGTCCTCCGGGCTGACGAAGGAGGATGCGGTTGTGCTCGATCCTTCGGACTCCTTGACCAACGGACAGCCGGTGAAGATTCGCGTAGAGGCCGGGAAATGACGAGGTCAGCGCGTTATTTTCTCGCGAGTTGCGCGGCCGGGCTGCTGCTGCTCACGACCGGGTGCATGGTCGGGCCGAAGTACAAGAAGCCGACGGTACCGGCGTATACAGCGCCCGCACTCACGGTCGACAAGAGCGCCGAGCCTTACAAGGAAGTTGACCCGAACTGGCATCCTGCGACGCCTGCGGACGCGACGCTGCGCGGCGACTGGTGGACGGTCTTCAACAATCCGGAGCTGAATTCGCTTGAAGTTCAGGCCGGAATTCAGAACCAGACGATCCAGTCCTATGCAGCGCGCTATGAGCAGGCGCTGGCACAGATCGGGATCAACCGCTCGCAGCTCTTTCCGCAGATTGGCACGCAGGCGCTGGCACAAGGGATTCGCTACTCCCAGGGCCGGCCTTACTTCAACTCGACAAGCACCGGGAGTGGGGGCGGTGTTGCCGACATCCAGCTGCCGCTGACGGCGAGCTGGGAACTGGACCTTTGGGGCCGTATCAGGCGCCAGGTGAATATTGCGAAGGAAGAGACGCAGGCGGTCTCAGCCGACCGTGTAAACGCGCAGCTTTCTGTGCAGACGGAGCTTGCCGTTGACTACTTTGACCTGCGGGCCGACGATGCGCAGGCGAAGCTGCTGGAAGACACGGTGAAGGACTACCAGGAGGCGCTGCGAATTACGACGAATCGCTTTGAGGGCGGCGTGTCGAATGAGTCGGACGTCTTCCAGGCGAAGACCCAGCTGCAGGCTGCGATTGTGCAACTGCAGGATATTCAGGTGGCGCGGGCACAGAATGAGCATGCGATTGCTGTACTGGTGGGCCAGCCTCCGAACAGCTTTTCGCTAGAGCAGAAACCTCTGGATGGAGTTCCTCCGGGCATTCCGGCGGGTCTGCCTTCGAGCCTGCTGGAGCGGCGTCCAGATATCGCGGCGGCAGAACGGCGTGCGATGGAGGCCAATGAGCAGGTAGGGATCGCGCGTGCGGCTTACTTCCCGAGTGTGGGGTTGTCGGGGGCGGCTGGATTCGAATCCGGGTCGCTTGCGAACTTTTTCAATGCGGGGAATTTTGTGTACGCGGTGGGCCCGACGCTGAACTACAACATCTTCGACTTCGGGCTGCGGCGCAGCACATCGGACCAGGCTCGGGCACAGTTTGAACAGGCTTCGGCGGACTACCGCCAGACCGTGTTGACGGGGTTCCAGCAGGTGGAAGATAACCTTGCGGCGCTGCGCATCCTGATGCAGGAGGCGAGCTCGCAGCATGAGGCTACGGTTGCCGCACAGGGTGCACAGAAGATCTTCGACAACCGGTACGTTGGCGGTCTGGATACGTATCTGCAGGTAGTGACGGCACAGAACGCGGCGCTGCAGAATGAGCGGAACGATATAGACATTGAGCGCCGCCGAATGGAGGCCTCAGTT
Organism: Lichenicola sp.; assembly: GCA_964658635.1. Lineage (GTDB taxonomy): Bacteria > Acidobacteriota > Terriglobia > Terriglobales > Acidobacteriaceae > Edaphobacter. The sequence goes on from CAZZZP010000018.1 coordinate 59,200, forward strand.
CTGCTGATCAAGGCGCTGGGTGGTGGCTGGACCACGGCCAATTTGCCGAAGTACTAGAGGCGCCCTGCTCGGGCGGCGGTCACTTCCGTGACTTACGACTGCTTCGCGTGGCCTTCCCGTTGATCAGGGTGACGAGCCTTCTGATCAGTGGGGAGGCTTGTTTGTGCTCTTTTTCGGGTTAGCCAGTTGTGTGCAGGCGACGTCCGTGTAAGTATCGGACGAATGTTTGTCTGCTGTTTTCTCCCCCGTGGAAGAGGAGTTACGAGGAATGCACTACCAGATTTCCCGCAATGGTCAGACTTATGGTCCCTACACGCTTGAGGATCTGCAACGCTACGTCGCCAGCGGCAATGTGTTGCTGTCGGATATGGCGAAGAGTGACGAGATGCCGGAATGGCTGCCGGTTTCACAGATTCTGGGCGGGGGACCGCCGGCACCGAATGTAGGTGTCGCCCACGGGGCTGGGTATGTGGCGCCGATTGGCGAAGGCTACCAGCAGACGCACCAGGCGCCTCCGGTTTATAACCCGAACCCGGGAGTGGGGTACGCGTCTTCGCCATATGATGACGCGCCGAATCTGAACTGGGGACTGGTGCTGCTGTTTGCGGTGCTGACCTGCTCCCTGTTCATGTTTATCTGGAACCTGGTGATCGCGGCGTGGCTGAAGCGCGTGCAGCCGAATGCGACTTCGCTGTTCTACTACGCCGGAGCGGGTGCGCTGGCGCTGGTGCAGTTCTTTGTCACGTTCAACATGTCGATGCACCATGCGGTATCGCCCGGCTTACACATGTATACCGATCATCCGCTGAGCAGCCTTCTCGGGATTGTGGTCTGGGTGCTCAGGCTGGTCGCGCGGTACAGTCAGCGGGCCTCGCTTGAGGAGCACTTCAATGGTCCGGAGCCGATCGGGCTGCGGTTGAACCCGGTGCTGACCTTCTTCTTCGGCGGTCTTTACTTTCAGTACCATCTGAATCGGATTAACGCGATGAAGCAGGCGGCGCGGTATGGGATGGGGCGGCAGTTCTAGGTTTCGACTGCTGCTGGTGTTAGGGATCGCGGCCGGTGGGGGAGTGCTGGTTGCGTTTCCGCCGGCGCAGTACGCGTTCTACCCGGGATGCCCATTTCATGCGTGGACCGGGCTGCTGTGCCCTGGGTGCGGGGGAACACGGGCTTTGGCGGCTTTGCTGCGGGGGCAATGGGTGGAGGCCTGGCGGTGGAATGAGCTGGTGGTGCTTGGCACACCGTTGGGCGTTGCGTACGCGGGCGTCGCCATGGGAAGAGGGCGCTGGGTGGAGCTGCGGCGGGGAGTATGGGTGGGGGTGGCGGCTCTTGCCGCGGGATTTATGGTGTGGCGGAACCTTGGGTAAAGGCAAAGAAGGGTGCGCAAAGGA
>CAZZZP010000019.1:0-60206 GCA_964658635.1 Lichenicola sp.
CGACATAACCAACGGCGGCCTCCTTCAACTCAGATAGAAGAACTCCCGGCAGCCACGCTATCGGCCGGGATCGTCTCCCGTTCCTTCGCCGGCCCCACCTTCCCCGCCCCGCCAATCCACCGGTCGAACATCGGCCCAAGCTCTTCCGTGTTCCCGCGCGAAAGCACCATCTTCCGCAGCCGGTCGCCGTTCTCGCGCGTCAGCCCGCCATTTTCCTTGAACCATTCGATTGCCGCGTTTTCCAGCATCTCCGCCCACATATACGCGTAGTACCCGGCCGCATAGCCCGTCCCCCATATATGCGAAAAATAGGTCGACCGGTAGCGCGGCGGAATCGCCCAGACCAGCAGCCCCTTCGCCTCCAGCGCGGTCTGCTCGAACGCGCCGCACTCTGCCGCAGCCGCCCCCGCCGCCTGCGTATGCCACGCCATGTCGAGCTCCGCCGCCGCCAGCAGCTCCGTCCGCTTGTACCCCTCGTTGAACTTTACCGACTGCCGGATCTTGCCAGACAGCTCCTCCGGCATCGGCTCACCCGTCTCCCAGTGCTTCGCGTAGTTGCCAAACACCTCCGGATCGAGCGCCCAGTACTCATTGAACTGCGAAGGAAACTCGACGAAGTCCCGCGGCACGCTCGTCCCCGCCAGGCTCCCATACCGAGCCTCCGAGAACATTCCGTGCAGCGTATGGCCAAACTCGTGAAACAGCGTGATCACATCCGAAAACGAGATCAGCCCCGGCTGGCCCTCCGCCGGCTTCGTAAAGTTCCCCACGTTATAGATCACCGGTTCGGTCCCCAGCAGCCTCGACTGTCCCACCAGGCTCGACATCCACGCCCCGCCGCGCTTGTTATCGCGCTTCCAGAGATCAGTGTAGAAGATCGCCAGGTGTGAGCCATCCGCGTTGAAGATCTCGAACACGCGCACATCGGGCGCCCACACCGGCAGGTCATGCCGCGGCTCGAACGTGATCCCATACAGACGCGTCGCCGCATAAAACACCCCATCTTCCAGCACCCGGTTGACCTCGAAGTACGGTCGAACCTGCTGCTCGTCCAGGTCGTACTTCGCGCGCCGCACCTGCTCGGAATAAAACTCCCAATCCCAGGGCGCCACCTCGAACCCGCCGCCCTGTTCTGCAATCACCGCCTCAATCTCCCGCTGCTCCGCGGCGGCGTTCTTCCTGGCCTCCGGCACCATATCATCCAGAAACTCGATGACCTTCGCCGGCGTCTTCGCCATCTGGTTCTCCAGCTTCCACGCCGCGTACGTCTCGAAGCCAAGCAGCTTCGCCTTCTCGGCCCGCACCTGCGCAAGCCGCACGATCGTCGCGCGCGTGTCGTTGTCGTCGCCCTTCTCGGCGCGCGTCCAGCTCTGCTCAAACAGTGCCTGCCGCGTCTCCCGCATGGTCAACTGCTCCAGCAGCGGCTGCTGCGTCGTATTCTGCAGCGGAAGCGCATACCCCTCCACCTCGCGAGCCTTCGCCGCATCCGCAGCCGCAGCAATCTGCGCCTCGTCCAGCCCGGCCAGCGCAGCCACATTCGTCGTCACCAGCCCACCCGCCTTGTTCGCCGCCAGCAGCTTGCGGCCAAACGCGTTCGTCAGCGTCGACTCCTCCGCGTTCAGCTCCTTCATCCGGGCCTTCTCGGCCTCATTCAGCTTCGCGCCGGCCTGCACAAAACGCTGCCGTTCCATCTCGAGCAGACGCCGCGACTCGCCATCCAGCTCCACCTCATCGCGTTGCTGCCAGATCGCCTCGATCCTCGCAAACAATGTCTGGTCCAGGTAGATCGCGTCGCTATGCGCGGCAAACTTCGGAGCCATCGCCTGCTGAATCGCTTCGATCGTCGGATTCGTATAAGCGCCGGCAAGCACCCCCATCGCCGACAACACACGGTCCAGCAGCAGCCCCGTCTTCTCCATCGCGGCAAGCGTGTTCTCAAACGTCGGAGCCGCCGCGTCGTCGGCAATCGCCCGGATCTCGGCCACGTGCTCTGCCATACCGGCAAGAATGGCAGGCTCGTAGTGCTCATCGAAAATCTTGTCAAAAGCCGGCACGCCAAAAGGCAGCGCGCTTGGTTCGTAGAACGGATTCCCCGGCCCAAACTCCGCCGCTTCGCTTCCCTCGGCACTCACAACTTCCGTTCCCGCTAAAACTGACTCCGCCATTCGTTCTATCCCCGCCTCTTGACTCAATCCTTCAAGCCCTTCATTGTATAGGTCCGCGAAACCGGCGATACTAGAGCCGTGACCCCGGATAAACCAGCGATCTGCGCGAGGAACCATCCTCGATGAAGCCCACCATCATCCTGCTCACGTTCAACTCCGCCGCGTCCATCGGCAACACCCTCGCAAGCATCCAGGGACTCTCGGACGACCTCCTCATCGTCGACTCCGGCTCGACCGACGCAACCGTCCAGATCGCCGAAAGCTTGGGCGCGCAGGTCCACCAGCACCCCTTCAAAAGCTACGGCGCTCAGCGCAACTGGGCCATCGACAACCTGCCCATCCGCCACACCTGGCAGCTCCACCTCGACGCCGACGAGGCCCTCACACCCGAACTCCGCGCCGAGATCGCCGCTCTCCCCGACGCGCCCGAACAGGACGGCTTCTTCATCGCCCGCTACCTGCGCTTCATGAACAAGGTGCTGCGCCACAACCTCGCCCCCACCTGGCACATGCGCCTCTTCCGCACCGGCTTCGGCCGCTGTGAAGACCGCGAGTACGACCAGCACTTCCTCTCCACCGGCCGCACCGCCCAGCTCAAGGGCCACATGATCGACGACATCCAGATGTCGCTCTCGGAGTGGACCGCGCGCCACAACCGCTGGGCAGACGCCGAGGTCCGCGAGCTGCTCGCCCGCTCCCAGCACAACCGCGTCAAGGCCAGCGCCTCCGGCAACATCGTCCAGCGAAAGCGCTTCTACAAGGGCTTTTACGAGCGCGCCCCACTCTTCGTCCGCTCCATCGCCCTCTTCTTCTTCCGCTATCTCTTCAAGGGCGGCTTCCTCGACGGCACCGAGGGCCTCATCTTCTGCGTGCTGCAAACCCTCTGGTTCCGCTTCCTGGTAGACGCCAAACTCTGGGAGGCAGAGCACCTCCCCAACCAGTAAGCTGTGGCCCTCACGGCGCAGCCGTCCAGAACAGCACGAAGTGCCGCCCGCCCGGCGCAAGGGCGCACTTGCTTTTGCTGCTATCGAGCTGAAACGTAGTGGAACTTACTCAGCTCCGCCCTGCAGCTAGCCCCTTCGGCCGCGCTCCAGACCGTCCCGTCTCCGTAGGTGACCTGGTTCAACTCCACCCAGCGCACAAACGGCACGTCCGTCACCGTCACTTCGCGCTCAAGCAACCCCGCTGCACCTGACGCCCATTTCAATTGAAATGCCTGTGTCCGGCTCTCCTCCAAGCTTCCGCTCACCAGCATCAACTGCCCACTCGGAGCGATCCCGTGAGCCGTAACGCTCGCCGCAACCATCGTCTTCTTCGCGTCCGTAGGCATAAAACTCAGCCGCACCGACGTTGACTCCACAACCTTTTTCCCGTCTTTCACTTCACGCTTCACAAGCCGTGGATCAACCTCCGCCTGGAACCCCACCGGGCAAGCCTGGGCCTGCCTGATCACTTGCGCCATCAGCTCGTCAGCCCGTTTCGTCAGCTGATCGCTCTTAGCCTGCGCCTGCTGCGCCGGGAGAGCTGAGACGCAACCCACCATAGCCAGCATCCCTAAACCCACTATCCGTCCAAAAAGCCGCATCCCGCACCTCTTAGTAAACCTGACTCTGCCGAGAGCCTACTCCTCGATGATCGGTCTCTTCAACAGCGATCCTTGACCCACCCAAGCCAAACCTCTACCCTGAAGAAGATGATCTTCCGCCAAACCAAAGCGCTTTGTTGTCCCACCTCCGCGCGTCGCCTCTTTGCCTGACCACATCAAACGGTCCGTACCTGCAAAGCCCGACGCCCCCTCTCCAGGTGGGCTTTTTCTTTGCGCTCCAGCGTCTCATCCCTGAAGGAAACCAATGCCTGACGAAGCCCTACAAACCGCCCCAGCCGCCCCCGCCAAGGAAGTCAAAGAAACCAAGGCCCAGCGTTCCGAGCGCCTCAAGCTCGCCAAGAACCCCTGGGAGGCCTGGGATGAAGTGCGCGACTTCGCCAGGCAGGGCCGTGACTCCGTCCTGCCCGAGTGGACCGGACTCTACTTCAAATGGTGGGGAATCTACACCCAGGGCGACGGCATCGGCGCCACAGGCGGTGTAGGCGGCGAAGGCAAAGCCACAGAATTCTTCATGATGCGCATCGGCCTGCCGAACGGCCTGCTCACCTCGCACCAGCTCCGCGTCATCGCCGACATCACCAAAAAGCACGCACGCAACCTCGCCGACATCACCACCCGCCAGAACATCCAGCTCCACTGGCTCACCATCTCCGACCTGGTCGAGATCACCGACCGGCTCACCGAGATCGGCCTCTCCCCCAAGGGCGCATGCGGCGACGTCGTCCGCAACGTCACCGGCTGCCCACTCGCCGGGCTCGACGGCCACGAACTCCTCGACTCCTCCCCGCTCGCCGTCGAGATCGCCCACTACCTCACCGCCAACCCGGAGTTCTACAACCTCCCGCGCAAGTTCAAGATCTCGGTCACCGGATGCCCCCTCTGGTGCTCCTACCCGGAGATCAACGACGTCGCCCTCACCGCCATCCGGCGCGAGGTAAACGGCAAAACCGAGGTCGGCTACACCCTCCGCGTCGGCGGCGGCCTCTCGACAGAGCCCCACATGGCCGTGCGCATCCCCGCCTTCATCCCGCAGGACAAGGCTCTCGATGTCGTCACCGCCGTCGCCCGCATCTTCAAGGAGCAGGACGAGCTCCGCGAAAACCGCACCCGCGCACGCATCAAGTACCTCTTCATGCGCCACGGCTGGACGGCCGAAAGCATGCTCGAGGCAATCGAGGCCAAGCTCGGGCATAAGCTCGACCCCTCGCCCGTCACCGAGGACGTGATCCCCGACGACGTCTACCGCGACCACATCGGAGTCACCCCGCAGAAGCAGCCGGGACTCTCCTCCGTCGGCGCCTCCGTGCTGCGCGGCCGGCTCTCCGGCGACCAGCTTCAGGCACTCGCCGACCTCGCCCAGAAGCACGGCAACGGCAACCTCCGCGCGACCATCATGCAGAACATCGTCCTGGTCAACATCCGCAACGAGAACGTGACCGCACTCGTCGCCGACCTGAAAGCCATCGACATCGACGTCGAGGTCTCGCCCTTCTGGCGCGGAGCCATCGCATGCACCGGGACCGAGTTCTGCAAGCTCGCCATCGCCGAGACCAAGGGCTTCGCCAGGTGGCTCGTCTCCGAGATGGAAGAGCGTCTGCCCGGCTTCGACCAGCAGATCAAGCTGCACGTCACAGGCTGCACCAACTCCTGCGGCCAGCACTGGATCGCCGACGTCGGCCTCGAAGGCAAGAAGCTCAAGCAGGATGGCAAGATCGTCGACGCCTTCTACTTCTGCGTCGGCGGCGCCGTCGGCAAGTACGCCCGGCCAGCTCGCCCGCTCGGCTTCCGCGCCGCCGCGCACGACGTGCCGGACGCCCTCGACCGGCTGCTGCGCGGCTACCTCTCGGTGCGCGAGCCAGGCGAGGACCTGCGCACCTACTTCGCCCGCACCTCAGACGACGACCTGCGCGCCCAGCTCAACGGCACCGCCATCCCGCCGGTCGAGCGCGACGCACCACCCGCACGAGGCGCGCACGCTGTAGACGCTTAGCTCTCCTGCGGCTGACAAGGCAAAGCGAAAACGCACTCCGAAAACCGCGTTTTCGCATTCAAACGCACTCTAAAAACACTGTTTTTGACACCGGTTTCCGACCGTTTTAGACACCGAAACGCCTCCATTCGAGCTCAATGGAGGCGTTTCGGCAGCATCCAGACAAGTTAGAAAATGAAGCGAAGTGCCAGCTGCGCCTGCCTCGGATCCCCTACGCCGACCCGCAGAAAGCCGCTGAAGTCAAAAAGCGCCGGAGAGCTAAGTGGATTTAGATTGTTCGTGTTATTGAAGGTATTGAAAACCTCTACACGAGGTTCTATCGCCCACGTCCCTTCGTGAAAATGGAACGGCCGAGCCACTCCGAAGTCGGTCACAAAGAACGCGTTGTCCTTCCGCAAGTGGTTCCGGCCGCAATCGATCCCATTCACAAACCGCGTCAAAGAATTTTGATAACCACAAGCCACCCCCGTCCCATTTCCGTTGCTATTGTCGGTCTCAGGCTCGGCAGAATGCTGCTGAATACGCACATTTGCCTTGAATCCAAAGGGTAGATCCCCTAAACCGTAAGCGTTGAATTTATTGGGTTCATCGCGATCGGACAAGGAATATTCCGCACCCAAATCGTAGAGATTTGCATAGCGGAAGGTGAATGGATCGCGTTCATTCGAGTCGTCGTCGCGGTCCACTGAGTACGTGTACTCCGCCTCGAACTGGAAGTGATGCGACATCCGCTTGCGAACACCGACCGTGAGGCCGCGATAGAGTGATTTTGCGTTGCTGATGGTATTGGTTATCGCGCCGAGGGTGGCGTAGGGTGCGTTGCCGCCATAGGACACCGTGTCGGCGTTGACGGCCGGGATCACCGTGGGACCGACGTTCGGGTTCGTGAATCGAGTGAGGTAAACGCCTTTTGAGTCGCTGAAGTCCACGAAGGCTACATAGTCCTGACCGACCTGCTGATCGTATCCGACGTTGAAGGAGAGGATGCGCGGGTTGTGGTAGTTCTTGTCGAAGACGGTGATGCCCGCACCCTGCACCATCTGTCCTGCCGGCAGCGGCTGGACTGAGAAGTCGCCCGGGTAGGTGGGATTGCCGTAGCCGGAGAACTCCGTGATCGTCTGCTGTTGGACACCGTTGGTGGTAATTGCACCGACTTCGGTGAGCATGTTCTGGCGTGCGTTGAAGATGCCTACGCTGCCGCGCAGGGCTGACTTGCCGTTGCCGAAGACGTTGTATGCGAAGCCAACGCGCGGCTGGAACTCCCTGGTCTGATTGGGCAGCGTACCGTCTGATGGAAAGTTCGGGTAAAGCGGATTGTTGATGTAGATTCCGTAGACTGTGGCGGACGGCGCAATGGTCATCTTGGGAAAGAACTGCGCTTCCCAGCGGAGACCATAGTTGAGGGTGAGACGATTCGTAACCTGCCAGGTGTCCTGTGCGTACAGGGAAGGCTCCTGGTTTCCGATGCTCGAATAGCCTGACTGCTGCACAGTCTCACCGGGTTGTGTCCCTGCATCCTGAAGGTAGAGCAGCAGTGGACTTCCGCCCGCGCAGGTGGTTGAGTAAGTACCGTCTGCGCAGGTCTGCACATTGGGGCCGTAAGCACTGCCTTGGCTGGCGGTTGTCGCATAGTGCAGGAATCCAGTTGTACTGCCGAAGATGTAGCGGCCGAGTGCAAAGCCGTCGAAGATCTGCGTGTTGTGGCTCAGCAGATCTTCAGCGCCGAACTTGAAGGCGTGCTTACCTTTGGTGATCGAGAAGCTGTCCTTGAGGTCGATGTGATAGAAGGTCTCACTTGCACCGGGTCCGAGGAAGAACGGCTGGCCGAAACGGAACGACGGCGAAAAGCCGATGCCTGTGTCCGGCACCGCGCTCTGGTTGATCGCAGAACGGGGACGAGTTTCGTAACCGTAGGTCACGTGGCCCTCGTTGAGCATGTGATCGTTTAGCGTTGTGACCAGGTTTACGTTCGCCGTACTGATGTGCGCTGGTCCTTCGATCCCGTTGGCGCTGGTGCCGTAGGTCGCAACATCAAAGGTCTGGTTGGAGTTCTTCGAGTAGTCGAAGTTGTAGGAGCCGTAGAGCAGGTTCTTCGGATTGATGTTGTAGTCGACGCGACCGAAGAACGCGCCATTGTGGACCACATGATCGACGGGCGCGCCTTCATTCTCGTTGAAGTTTGCCTTATAGAAGTTGATGAGAACCAGGCGCTGGCAATCACCATTGGCGGTGATCTGCGCATCAGTGATGTTCTGTCCAAAGACCGGATTGGCCACCGAGCAAGGCGTAGTTGTGCCCAATGCGGTTGGATTGAACTGGCTCAGGTTTAGCCGAGAGAGGTTTTCATCAATGCCTTCAGCCGCTCCAAAGAAGAAGAGCTTGTCCTTAATGATGGCGCCCCCTGCACTGCCGCCGAACTGCTCGCGATGGAAGCCGTCGAGCGAAGTACCATCACTGGTCTGGCCTGTAAGGGCCTTGAGCCGCTGGTACTCGAAGAGGCTGCCGTGGAAGGTGTTGCCGCCGGATTTTGTGATGACGTTGATGACGCCGCCACCGGTGCGTCCGAACTCCGCATTGGCGCCGCTGGCGACGACCTGGAACTCCTTGACTGCTTCGAGTGTTATATCGACAGCGGCGCGCTGGCCCCCGGACTGTTCCCCGAAGAAGCCATTGTTGTAGTCGCCCCCGTCGAGTGAAATGTTGTTGAAGACGCCGCGCTGCCCGTTGATGTTAATCTCATCGCCGTCTGGGCCCTGGACGATGCTTACGCCCGGCGTGAGCGTCACGAGGTCCTCGAACTTTCGGCCTAGAACGGGTGTGGTTGCGATGGTGGCTTCGCCGAGAGTGGTGTTGGATGAGTCCGTCACCACGTCGACGAGGGGAGCGCTGGTGACAACGACGGATTCAGCTGTGCCGGCCACCCGCAGAGAGAGCTTCAGCGTGGTCGTGAGGCCGACGGTCAGGTTCAGATTCTCCTGGATAATGCTTGCAAAGCCTGCCTTTGTAACCTTGACTACATAATGACCGGGCTGCAGGGTGGGAAATGCGAAACGACCTGAGACATCAGTCTCCGCATCATGCTTTGTTGCAGTTTCAAGTTCGGTAGCCTCAACAGTCGCACCTTCGACGAGCGCGCCGCGAGCGTCCATCACCTCGCCGAGGATGCTGCCACTTGTACTTTGCACCTGAGCACGAAGCGGTGATAGACCGATCCCACAGATCAGGACCACGGGAAAGACTACTTTTCGGAAACACGAATGCATGGAGGCTCCTGAACGAGAGTCTTGGGGTGGCGAGGAAGCGTTTCGAATGGAACTGTAAGTAGCTCTTTCAACCGGAAAACGGGAGGTCGTTTGAAGAGGTACTGATCCTCCACCAAGGAGAAAGTTAATTTGGGGTTGGCTTTGTGAAGACAGTATCACGAGCTGCTGAAGATGCGACGAAATAATTCGCCCCTGTGTGGCAAATGCACCGCTCTTGTCCCGTGCCGGGTCTCCGGGTTTGAGCCGGGCCGCGTATCGAAGGAGCGGCAAACTTCAGCAAGTCAGGGGTGAGGGTTCTCTCGAGGCCCACGAGGTCGTTTGATCAGGCGGAGCCCGCGAGAAGACTTGTTATTGAGAGAGCGGAGGTGCGCCCTAGCCCGTGTAGCGATGGTCGGCGATCCCCATAAGGGATACGCACCTAATTGATAGAACCCCGAGCACCCGGTAAGGCTCAATAGCCGGGACCGTAGTATCGGTACGCCGGAGGATATGGATAGTAGAGGGGTGGCGGTGGAGGAGCCGGCACCGGCACGTAGCGATAGATCACTTGTGGCGGAGTCTGAATGTATACGATCTGCGGCGGTGCCGGCTGGTAGACGGGCTGCGGCGGCGGTGGTGCGCTTTGAAAGGACTGATAGAAGACCTGTTGCGGCGCCTGCTGCTGGGGTTGGACACGCTCAATGAGGGCAGCCTGGCGCTGTGGGTATTGCTGATCACGGGGCTGGTCAACGTCTGGTATTCCCACGTCATCCATGAGTTCGAGCGTGAGGCTAGTCTCCGGTTGGATGACTGGGTAGGGTCCGCGCCGCGGAAGATTGATCAAATCGATGGGCCAGAGGACCGGGATGAGCCATTCGATGGTGTCGCGCGTGGCGTGGCCTTTGCCCAGAATTCTTCCGCCCTTGTCCACCTTGTATTTGGGCATCTCCACGACTTTCGCGGTGATCGGGATCACGCGGTTTCCGATGAACATGCGATCGAATTTGAGCTCCATCCAACCCTTGCCGACGAAGTGGCCTGGATCCTTGTAGTCTTCAAAGCGTCCCTCGAGATAGCTGCCATAGGGAAAGAGGGAACGGCCGTACTTCTCAACCGGATCGAGTGTGCAAAGGATGGGATCGCCAATTGCGGTCGTCTTCGATGAGATGCGACCTTCAGCTACTCGACATTGGACCGTGGCTCCGGCCGGAATCAACTGATCCGAGGCGTAACTTGCAGCGGTTGCGGCAAGCATAAACGCAGAGAGAACTACGCAGGACTGATTCATCAGAAGCCTCCAACCGATCAGGTGCAGAAGACGACGAGGGTGAGTTATGGAGCTAGAAACGGCATGACCTGGCCATGACTTTACTGCTGGAACGGGCGTTAGTCACGAAATTTCCTGCTGTGTAGATAAAAGGCGAAGCTCGCGGTAGTCTGCTCGTGTGAAAAGCCCAAAACAGGACGATGCTGAGCTCCTTTCCATTGATGGCCATGATGTTCGAATATCGCATCCGGCCAAGCTTTATTTCGACACTCCTTCTCCCGATTCAGTACAGCTGTCGAAACTTGATGTTGTGCGCTATTTTCTTGCTGTTGCACCCGGCGCGCTGAATGGCATTGGCGATCGCCCGATCGTGCTGAAGCGGTTCGTCAATGGGGCCAATCTGAATGGCACGCAGCCGGAGCCTTTTTACCAGAAGCGTGCGCCTTCGGACCTTCCGCTCTTTTTGCGAACAGCGACGCTGTCCTTTCCTTCGGGGCGCACGGCCGAGGAGGTTGTCGTCGATTCTGCTGCGGGTCTGGCATGGGTGGTGAACCTGGGATGCATTGAGTTGCACCCCCATCCGGTGCGTACGGGCGATCTTGATCATCCGGACCAGCTTCGGGTGGATCTCGATCCGCAGCCGGGGATCGACTTTGCGCAGGTTCGGCTCGTCGCGCTGGAGGTGAAGGGGCTGCTTGACGAACTGGGGATGGTGGCGTTTCCTAAGACTTCCGGCTCGCGAGGAATTCACATCAATGTGCCGATTCACCCGCGGTGGAGCTTCACCGAGGTTCGACGTGCTGCCCTGGCGCTGGCGCGTGCGGTCGAACGCCGGGCACCGAGCCTGGCGACGAGCAAATGGTGGAAGGAGGAGCGCCAGGGCGTGTTTCTGGATTACAACCAAAATGCGAAGGATCGGACGACGGCGAGTGCCTACTCGGTGCGCCCGCTGGCGGACGCGAGGGTTTCGGCGCCGCTGGCGTGGGAAGAGGTGGGGGATTGCAATCCTGCCGACTTTACTGTGCTGACGATGCCGCGACGCTTCGCCGGGGTGGGGGATCCGCATGCGAAGATGCAGGTGTCCGCCTGCTCGCTGGATGCACTGCTTGAGCTCGCGGCACGCGACGAGGCAGAGGGCCTGGGCGACGCGCCGTGGCCGCCGCACTTTGCCAAAGTTGACGGGGAGGCACCGCGAGTGGCTCCCTCGCGGGCGAAGAAGTCATTCGGGGATCAGCTTGGAGAAGGCTTTGGTGCGCAGCGCTTTCGCCGGAAGACGAAGCCGAAGGAAGGGGAGGCGATTGGGGCTCCGAAGAAGACAGCCGCAAAGAGAGCTCCGAAGTTTCCGCTGATTACGATTGCCAACTCTGGGAACAAGGAGGAGGCGATGGCGGGGCTGGAGCGCTGGAAGACGGCAAATCCTGGGCCGGCGGCGCTGCTTGCGGTGGATGACGTGCTGGTCGACCGGATGCGTGGCTCGGCTTACATCTGGTATCGCATCCGGGTGAATCTGCGGAATGTACCCGAGGCGGAGCGGCCGGCACAGGGGACTCCCGATCCGGATGAGGATCCAACGCGTGGATAACGGATTACTCGTTACCGATGCGCGGCAAAGATCGCCATCAGCTCCTGTGGTGGGACGACCTCGAGTTGTGCGTAGGTGCAGGACTCCTGTGACTTGTCTACGCGCCAGCGCCGGAAGTGTGCGAGATGGCGGAAGCGGTCGCCCTGCATGTGTTCGTAAGCGACCTGGACTACGAGTTCCGGGCGTAGGAGCTCCCAGGAGAGATCCTTGCCGGAGTTCCAGCGACTGGATGCTCCGGGCATACGGCTGCCCTCTTCGTTAGGCCCGCGCCAGGCTCCCCAGGGATGCTCCTGGGCGGATTGAACGCGAAAGGGAGCGAGTTTCTCGACGAGCTCCTTGCGCTTTGCCGCAGTGAAGCTGGCACAGGTGCCTACGTGCTGCAGCTTGCCGTGGGTGTCGTACAGGCCGAGTAGGAGTGAGCCCACAAGGGTGCCGGGGCCATCCTTGTGCCAGCGAAAGCCGGCGACCACACAATCACAGTCGCGCTCGTGCTTCACTTTCAGCATAACGCGCTTGTCGGGCTGATAAGTGCCGTTTGCAGCCTTGGCCATGACGCCGTCGAGGCCCGCGCCCTCGAAGCGGCGGAACCAGTCCTCGGCTTGGGCGCGATAGCGCGTGGAGGGGGTCAGGTGAATGGGAGCTGACGCTTTGGAGAGCAGCTTGCGCAGGCGGTCGGCACGTTCTTCAAAGGGCATGCTGCGCAGGTCTTCATCGCCTTCGGAGAGAAGATCGAAGAAGACGACCGAGGCCGGAGTCTGCTCGGATAGCAGCTTGACGCGCGATGCGGCGGGGTGGACGCGCAGTTGGAGCGCGTCGAAGTCGAGGCCGTTCGAGTTGGCGATGACGATCTCGCCGTCGAGGACGCAACGGCCAGGCAGCTGGGCTTTGAGGATTGGCTCGAGTTCGGGGAAATAGCGGTTGAGCGGCTTGCCTTCGCGACTTTGAATAAGGATTTCGTCGCCGTCGCGAAAGATAAGGGTGCGGAAGCCGTCCCACTTGGGCTCGAAGATCCAGTCGCCGGTGGTTGGGATCTCGTCAACACGTTTAGCCAGCATCGGCAGTATGGGGGCGGTTACAGGCAGGTTCACGAGGGTCATGCTACACCGCCGCCGGTGTGCGCCGATAGAATAGAGCCATGGCGCTGTTTCCTATTTTCCTCAAGCTCACCGCACGACCGTGCATTGTGATTGGCGCCGGCAACCTCGCCGAGTCGAAGATCGAGTCGCTTCGTGCTGCCGAGGCCGCTGTCACTGTGATCGCGCCGCATGCATCCGCAGCGATCGAGGAGCTTGCTGCTTCCGGCGAGGTGACCTGGCACCAGCGCGAGTACAGGCCCGGGGATATCGTCGAGAACACGTTCCTAGTCGTGACTGCTACTGATGTTCCGGCGGTCAACCGTGCTGTTTATCTTGAGGCTACGAGCAAGTCGATCCTGTGCAATGCGGTCGACGACCCACCATACTGCGACTTCTACTTCCCTTCCATCGTCAAGCGCGGCGATCTGCAGATTGCGATTTCTACTGCCGGTGCTTCGCCCGCGCTCGCTCAGCGATTGCGCAAGGAGCTGAATGCGGCGCTCCCGCTGGATCTTGGTGCGTGGCTTGAGGAGTTGGGTAACCTGCGGCGGGAGGTGCTGCAGCTTGAGCCTTTGAATGAGGCGCGCAAGCAGCTTCTGCATACGCTTGCTACGCGCGAGGTTTGCGGCTTCGATGCCTGCCCGTCGCGTGCGTACGCTCGCGAACATGCACTGACGAATCCGCGCGGCAAGGGTCAAGACTAGTGTTCCGCGAAGCCGAGCCCGGGAGGGTCTACCTGGTGGGAGCCGGGCCTGGTGCGCCCGACCTACTGACTCTGCGTGCGCATGCACTGCTGCAGACGGCAGATGTGATCCTGCCGGATGATCTAGTGTCTGACGAGGTCCTGGCGCTGGCGAGCCCCACGGCCGAAATTATTCCCGTTGGCAAGCGGTGCGGGCAGCCGCGGATCACGCAGGCTGGTATTCATGAGCTCTTACTTTTGTATGCGCGTCAGGGACGGTCTGTCCTGCGACTGAAATCGGGCGATCCGTTGATCTTTGGACGGGCAAATGAGGAGATGGAGGCGCTGCGGGGAGCCGACATTCCGTTCGAAATTGTGCCAGGGATTACGGCTGCGTTTGCGGTCGCGGCTGCTTTACAGACTCCGCTTACGGATCGGAATTTCGCTTCCAAGCTGATTCTCGCGACCGCGCACCATGCCGAGGGCAAGCTTTCTCCGGTGGAGTGGGAGGGCGCGTTTCCAGCCAACTCAACCCTGGTGCTCTACATGCCTGGGCGAGACTTTCACGCGCTTTCACAGTCGCTGCGGGCGTCAGGTATTGCGCCTGAGACGCCGGTTGCTGCAGTTTCGAAGGCGACGACTGCCGAGCAGCATGTTGTATTGACGACGCTGGTCGGGCTCCCGGATGCGGAGCCCGGTCCTGCGCCTCTGCTGCTACTGATCGGACATGCGATCCAGGTTGGCTGACTATTTGGCGGTGATGGTGAAGGTGTCCTTCGCCTGGTAATCAGGCTTTGCGCTGGTCGGGTCCGCGATACGGTACATGGTCGCATTCAGGTTCTTACCATCCAGCACGAACTTGACATAGTGGAAGTTGGGGAAGTTCGGGTCCTGGTAGAGGTCGTCCTTGGTGCGCTCGACAAAGTACGGCTTGGCGCCGCCGCCACCTGAGACGAGATAGATCACGCCATCCTTGTCGAAGCGCTCGTAGTTGTGGATGTGGCCGGCGGTGACGATGAACTTCGCATGCGCTGAAGGCGCGACGCTGCTGAGATAATCGCGCAGGCTGATCTCGTTCGGGCGCGGATTGTGGTCGACCTCGATGTGCGTCTGAATGTCCGCTATTGGGGGATGATGAAGTGCGACCAAGACGAAGTCGACTGCCGGATTGAGGTGCATTACCTGATCTTCAAGCCATGTGCGCTGCGGCGTGCCCGGCGTGAGGTCCGAGGTGCTGTCGAGCTGGATGAGATAGATGCGGCGGCCGAGCGCGACCGAGTACCAGCGCATGCCCTTGAGGTCAGGAAAAGCAGCCCACCAATTGTCGAGTGCATGCTCCTTATCCTTGCCGCCAAATTCGTGATTGCCAAGTGCGGGGTAGATGCGGAGCTGCTCGTTGCGCCAGGAACCCGTTTCGGTGGCGTACTGGGCATAGTCGGGCGGATTGCCGCCGGCAAGAGGCACGTCGCCTGTCAGCTGCAAGGCGTCGGGATGCTCCCTGGCGATCCGTTCTACGAGGTTCACGCGGGCTCTGGGGTCAGCGTGATCCTTGTCGGCGGGATCGGTAAAGCGCATGTCGCCGTAGACGACCAGGCTGGGGTTCTTTGATAGATCTTTGTCGGCGACGGAAAATGTGGCGCCGGTTTTTTGAGGCACGATCTGAGCTCGGCAGCCGGCGAACGTGAGGGCGAGCAGCAGGACGAGAGACTCTGACAGACGGCGGGAGAGCGTAGTCGATCGCATCCGCCCAGAATATCCGAGGGTTGTGAAAGCGGGTTGAACGGGACCTGGTTACCGGACTGGATCGATCAGCTTCATGCCGGAAGCGGAGTCGGGGGTCTTCTGCAGAGGGGTGGGGTTCGCAGTTACAAAGACTTCGAGCGTGGGATTTGCGTACGCCTCCCATAGGTGTCCGCCGATGGTCGAGCCGTCCTGTCTACCGAGCACCATGTGCGCGTGCACGACGGGCTTGCCATTGAAGAGGGCGATATCGCCGATCATCGAAACGACCTCGACCTGCTGATCGACGGGGATTGCGCGATATGCCTTCTGCGAGAGATCAAGCCAGCCGAGTGTCGCTTTGCTGATAGCCCCAATGGCTGTGAAGTGTGCGTCCTCGATATGCTGCGTATTGGCAAAATCATTCAGACCGCTCAGGATCTCGTCGTCCCTGCGGAAGATAACCGCGTAGACCTTGGCTGCAGGAGAATCGCTGACGAGTTTGATCTGCATCCCGGGAGCCTTGCCGGCGGGGATCGGGCGCGCGGAAGATATGATTGGGTCCGTGATGGCGCGACTGGGCGTTGTCTGCGTCTGGCAGTGCGCGACCAGGGGTGCGCTGAGGAGGAGTGCGGCAATTAGGCGGAGCTTCACAGGCGTGCCTCTGCGTGCTTGGCGGCTTCGTAGATCTGGTCGAACGACTCTACCGCGAAGAGTACGGGCTGCATCTCGCTGGTCTGCATCTGCTGGTTGAGGACGGTGTCCACGTCGAAGTCGCGGATCTCGCAACCGCCGTTGAGCACGCGGGTGCACTCGCCGTGCGAACTGATGAGGCCGCTGCCGTAGACCTTGACCTGTCCATCCTGACGGATGAGACCGAACTCCACGGTGAACCAGAAAAGGCGTCCGAGGCGCTCGAGCGCATCCGGTCGGTCGATGACAGAAGCGCAGACCGTACCGTAGTGCTCAAGGAAGTCAGCGAAGACTGGATGCGCGTGCATGGGGACGTGTCCGAAGACGTCGTGGAAGATGTCCGGTTCGGGAGTGTAGTCCATCGATGCCCGCGAACGAAGCCAGGTGGTTGTGGGGAAGCGGCGCGCGGCGAGCATCTCGAAAAAGGCATCGGCGGGGAGGAATCCACTGACGGGCGTCGACTCCCAGCCGGTGCGTGGAGCGAGCAGTCGGCTGACGTCCTTCAGTTCCGGGAGATGGTTTTCACTGAGGCCAATCTGTCGGAAGCCGTCGAGGTACTCGGCACAGGCGTGTCGACGGAGCTGTGGCATCCGGCGGGATACGAGTTCCTGCCACACGGCATGCTGCTCGGGTGTGTAGCTGTCCCAATCCTGTTCGATGAGGTAAGGCGTGGCGATGGTGAGTCTACCCGTTCCCTGCGCTTGTACAGAACCCGCCTGGCCCATTCCAATATCTCCCCGGCTGAGTCTACTCTGACACAAGAGTGACGCGCCAATTCTGCTTCGACACTCGGCGGCCCGTCTGCTAATCTACGGCTCTCCACTGAACCTGAAGCCTGCATGTGCACTGATGCCGAGCCCATGCAGGGAGTTTTTGAACCGTCATGGTTTGTGAGTACATCGAAAAGTGGTTGGCAGATTTATAACGACCGCCACGGCAAACGGGACGCTCGCGTCCTTTTCTGACGGCTGCTCCCGATCCTGCACCAGTAACGAAAGGATCTTCATGAAAGCACTAACCGCTCTTCGCTCGGCCCTCGTTGTGGTCGCTGTCAGCCTATCTACTGGCGCGGCCTTCGCTCAAACCTCGACATGGAAGATTGATTCGGTTCACTCAGGCGTCGAATTTCAAATCAAGCATCTTGGCGTCTCCACGGTGCGCGGTACGTTTTCGAAACCGGCTGGAATCGTCAAGCTGGACGACAAGGATGTGACGAAATCAAGCGTCGAGGCTACGATCGATGCAAACACGGTAAATACGACCGAACCGGCGCGCGACAATCACCTCAAGTCGGCGGAGTTCTTCAACGTCGCCCAATTCCCAACATTGACTTTCAAGTCGACGTCTTTGAGCAAGGTAGACGGAAAGCTGCAGATGACTGGCGACCTGACGCTTGCGGGGGTCACCAAGCCTGTGACGCTAACGCTTGACGGACCTGCGGCCCCGCAAAAGGGGATGCATGGCGAGTTGGTCAGCGGCTTCTCTGCGACGGGAACGCTGAGCCGCAAAGACTTTAACTTCGGTCAGAAGTACGGCCCGCCGATGCTCGGCGATGATGTGAAGTTCACGATTGATATCGAGATGGACAAGCAATAGACGGTGGTAAGGATCACAGAAGGGCCCCGGAGCAACCGTCCGGGTCCCTTCTGTGGGTTGATGCTAGCCTTTCACGCGAAGGGCGACGGATGCGTTGTCCGTCTCACCGTCCTCGCCTTCCATGTTGTACTTCTTCAGCAACTGGTGATGCAGGCAATAGAGCGCGAGTTCGAGGCGATCCGAGACCCCGAGCTTGTCGTAAACCTTGCGCAGGTAGTTTTTAATAACCTGTTCGGTAGTTCCGATTTGGTACGCAATCTCTTTGTTGCGCATACCTCGCGTGATGCAGCTGATAATCGCAAGTTCTTTTTTGGAAAGCTTGGGTTGGGTGCGGGGGCTGGTGAGCGTGGTTGCCTGTGCGCGGTACGCTTCAATAACCCAGCTTACGGATTGGTTATCGATCCAGGTCTCACCGTCGGCGATCTTTCGTACGCACTTGATCAGAAGATCCGGGGAGATGGAACGAGGCACGACGCCGCGGACGCCGCGCCGGTAGAGTTCGACCGTGTTCGCTTCATCACTTTCGACAACCTGAACGATGAGTTTGGCCTGCGGCGCCCGGCGAACAAGCTCCGGAATGGCGTCGACGGTACCAGCAATGAGCTGCCCTTCGAGCACCACCACGTCGGTGGGAAAGCGGACCAAAGCTGCATAAAGGTTCTGAAGTGTTTCAGCCTGGGCTACAACACGAATGTCGTCTTCCAGTGCGAAGACTTTCTTCATGCCGACCCGGTAAATGGCCTGTGAATCTGCCAGAATGATGCGAATAGCCGAGCTGTCCTGGTTTTCGAGACCTTCTACATCAAGCGGTTCGTTTGAACTGATATCCACTACGTTCATCCATCAAGCCCTCATATAGTACTCATCGATGATGGCTGCTGCGTGCGGTCCACCCTCGTGTTGCTGATGCCTGACTACGCGACCTATGCAATGCACCGAAACATCATCCCTCGTGCCCATGACGGCTGCGGGCATGAGGATCGTAAACTCTATCCTGCTGTCGACCTTGGGGAGCGCCGGCCCGGTGAAGAGAATCCCATTTGCAGAGATATTATCCGTCACAGCATCTAAGACGCCTTCGGGCGTAATGACCTGCAGGGAAAGCTTCATCGGAAAACGTACTGCCGTGCGCAAGGCGTTTGTCATCGAGACCTCTGCTCCTTTCCTAAGAACAATTTCAGGCCGGAGCCGGAGCAATTGATCTGCTTCTGCGGAGCAGTGTACCCCACCGTGCTCCCTCTTTCGTCACCCATCTTGGTTACTACCGGAAACCATTGGTTCACCTCGGATAAAAAGCTGCGGATCCACCCACCCATTCCTGGTTGCGGTTATGGTCAACGCCCATCATCAGGCCGCGTCCCATCCGAACCAGGCAGGTGACTGCAGTTAAGTCTTGCAGCCCGTCTGGCCAACAATACATGACGCGGATCTCGGCCTGGGTGTCTCCATGGGGAGTGTGGATCACGGGCGCAAATCGCACCCGCTCCTGCACAAGATAGTTGCACCGGTCTTCGGCTGGAATCGCTGCGAGGTCCTCGTCTGTAGGCGCAAATTGTATCCCTTTTCCGGCGAAGGAATAAAGCGGTTTCAACAGGAGCTGCTCCCGGGCGTCTGCCAAGCCCTCCCGTCGACCAGCAAACCAGTCATTGAGGAAGACCGCTTTCGGTACAGCGCGGTGCTTGAGAAAGGGCAGGGAAAACTTGCTGATGCGGAAGTACCAGTTTGGATGGCCCGCCCATTCCACGTCGAGATCGTCCCGATAATCGAAGGCGGGCGTGATCTGCCTGCGCTCGATCTCGTCGACAATAGCGCGATTGAAGATACGCTCGATCGGCGTCCAGATCCCGTCGCGGTTATAAAGGAGGCGGTTGCCCTCCTTTTTTAGCCCTGTGATATCGACGGAGCGGATCCCGAGGCGGTCTTCGTAGACGTTGAAGTCAGGCAGCGTCTTCTGGTTTTGAGGATCCACCTCCAGAAGGACGACGTTTTCGGGGGCGCGGTTTCCGACGATCGTTTCGCGAAGGAGTGCCCAGTAATCCGACCCGAAGCGGTTGTCCAAGCGCCATGCCAAGTTTTCGCTCAAGCCGTAGACGCGGGCGTATTCTTCGCAAAGATACTCCTGGTAGCCGAGGATCGAAGGAAAAGCCTGCAATTCGACCAGCTTTGGTTCCAGGTCGCCGACCTCATTGCGAACGAGGCCGAAGTCGACTGTCATGAAGTTTGGCCGTGGATTGTCGTTACCGAGCCGATACTTGTCGGGGATGGCAAGGTCCGAGCGCCGCATGTACTCCGTGCTGTCGACGAGTTGGTGCGTCAACTGGCGCCCGGTTTCGATCATCTCATTCAGCAGTTCGCGAGAGAAGAAACAAGGGGTCTCGCTGATACGGAATTCGATCTTGGTGCGTGTGCGCTCATTGAGACGCGCTTTCAGTTCAGCGTAGCGAGCCGGCGAGAAATGTTCCTGGTTGAATTGACTGCGAAACGGTTCCAGCATGTCGTGCTCACCCTTGAATTAGGCCTCAATCAGAAAAGTTCCGTCACGCATGATCTGCTCCTCGCCATCGGCGTCTCCGAGCCAGATGTTGAAGCGGAGACCGACCACGTCGATGTGGGTGGAGGACTTCCACTTCGCGCCGGTGTGGGCACCGTATGGATCTCCAAAAGCGATATGCACGCCAGGAAACTTCTCGTCCTGAAGGATATTCCCGATGACCTCGCTGACGCCGATGTTGGTCCCGATCGCGAATTCACCGACGCGATCGGAGTTCTCGTCGGTATGCGTGTAGGCCCAAAAGTCTTGTTCGAGCTTCTTATTCGGGCTTGTGGCGCGCACGATGCGGTTGCCTTCGATGTGGATGGTGAGCGGCTGATCCATCAGCAGGCCGTACTCCTTGCAGAGAAAGTCTCCGACCACGCCATCGACAACGAAGACGCCGTTGACCTCGGCGGGCGCGGTGAAGCACTCCCCGCCCGGAAGATTACCCCACTTCTCTGTGGAGATTATGCCGGAGGTTTTGAACCAGCGATATTCCGGATTCATCTCCGCGTGAATGTCGGTGCCGGCAGGCGTGGTCGCACGGACATAGGTGGCTTTGCGGACTTTGTCGAGCACAGCCTGGCTCAGGCGGTCAATGGCAAGGAAATCAGCGCGCATGCCTTGAGTCATGATCTGCGGCGTGATGTTGACCATGTGCGCGTGACGCATGCGGCGCCGGTTGACGACGTCGGTCATCTCCATGCGGCTACGGAGTTCGTTTGGCTGGACCTCGACGGCGAAGATGCTGACCTGGGAGCTCTCCATATCCTCGAGGACCGCTGTGGGCATACCGACGAGTGGACGCGGTGCTACCTCTTCAAGGATGAAGCCGCCCCAGGCACAGCCTAGGCGGTCAAGTTCGGCGGCAATCGACGCGGCGACGGTGATGCAGCTTCGATCTGTGATGAGCGTGACTTTCTCTTCCGGCTGAATGCGCAAGCAGGTGGTGACTGCGTTGTGAGCGCCTTCGCGGAACTCAGCGGGAAAAGCCACGGTGAGGAGGTCCGTACGCTGCGGCTTTAACTCCGTTACTGCCTTGGCCACGGGCTCATCCGGGTTGGTGTCACTTCCGGCTTCCAGATTGTGTTCGACCTCGTTCATCGGCATCCTTTCAGGATAACGGTTCGGGTAGGGGGAACGCATTGCAATTTGGGTGCGGGCGGGTCTAGAGGTCGGCTCGCGTCTCCTCGACCATATAGTCGACGACTGCCTGCAGGCTACCTGTCTCGCGGAACACCTTCAGTTGACGGTCGGCTCCTGAACCTCGCTCCAACATTGTATGGATGTACTCGATCTCAGTGCGGCAGCCTAGTTCATCGACGACATCGTCGATAAATGCAAGGTATTCGACAATCAGGTCGCGGACAGGCACTTCGCTCTGCTTTCCAAAGTCGATCAGCTTACCGTCGAGTCCATAGCGGACCGCGCGGAACTTGTTCTCCATAAGGAGAGGGCGCGCGTATTGGCGAAAGTCGAGGTTGCTCTCGTGCAGGTGCCAGAGCTTGCAGGCGGTGGCCTGGATCATGGCCGCAATCGCGATCGACTCCTTTGCACGCATGGGAATGTCGCAGGCTCGCACCTCGACGGTCGAGAAAAACGGGTGCGGGCGCAGATCCCACCAGATCTTCTTGCCGTTGTCGATGCAGTTGGTCTTGATCAGGAGCTGCACGTAGTCCTCGAACTCGGAATAGCTGGCGAAGCTGTCCGGGAGCCCGGTGCGCGGGAAGTGCTCGAAGACCTTTGCCCGGTAGCTCTTATAGCCGGTGTCCATGCCAAGCCAGAAGGGCGAGTTGGTGGAGAGCGCGAGGATGTGCGGCAGAAAGTAGCGCAGCGAGTTCATGATGCGAATCGCCGATTCTTTGTCCTCGATGCCGACGTGCACGTGCAGGCCGAAGATGAGGTTTGAACGCGCTACGAGTTGGAGATCCTCGACCACCTGGTGGTAGCGCTCGTCAGGATAGATTTCCTGCGTACGCCAGTCCGCGAAGGGGTGAGTAGCACCTGCGACGAGTTGCAATTTGTGCTCCTCGGCGAGGCGAATCATGTTGCGGCGGAGGTCAAAGAGATCTTCCTGCGCCTCCTGGATGTTTTTGCAGACGCGTGTGCCAACTTCGATGACGGACTGGTGCAGCTCGGCCTTGACACGTTCTTCGAGCCTCAGCTTTCCCTGCGCCAGCATCTCTGTCGCGATGTGCGAGCGGAGATCGCGAGAGTCGGGGTCAATGGTCTGATACTCCTCTTCGATACCAAGCGAAAAACTGGGGCGCATAGGTGGATCTCCCGCGATGCCTCGATCTTGCAACGAACATCTTTGTCACCTTGGCCGAGCTTATGGCGCTCGGCCGCAAACCTGCTACTTACTTGTCAGCTGCCACCTTTTTGCTTGCTACCTTCTTCGCCGCAGCTTTCTTGACGGCGTCCGGGAGATCCTTCTTTACCGCGATCTTCTTAGCGGAGACTTTTTTGGCAGGTGCGGCGGCACTTGCAGCCTGACCTTGCAGGCAGGCAGACCAGGTGAGACCCGCCATTGGCTCGCCCGTGTATTCTGCCGCTTTCTTGATTGCCAGCTTCGCAACACGATCTACGATCCACTCGAAGCTTTCCGCACCCACCGAATGAAGATCAGCGTCGGGAGCCGGGTTCATGAAGTCGATGGCATAGGGGATCCCGTCTTCAACGGCGAATTCAACCGTGTTGAGGTCGTAGCCAAGGGCACGGCAGAGGGTGAGCGCGTCTTTTTCCACGCGCGTCAGCAACTCTGCCGAGTATTCCGGCGGATCGAGCACGTAGCGCTCGGCATGCGGACGGCGAGGATCATACGGCATGATGCGGACCTCTTCCTGTCCGACGACGTAGCAGCGGAAGTACTCTTTGAAGTTCACTGCAGCCTGGAGGGTCATGCAGAGATCGCGGGTCTGGTCGTATGCGCCGAAGAACTGCTGTGCGTCATGAACGTGGAATACATCGCGCCAGCCTCCGCCGTCGTGCGGCTTCAGGAAGGCTGGGAATCCAACGTAGCTGAAGATGTCGTCCCAGTTCAGCGGAAACTCCAGGTTACGCAGCGACTGCGAATTGATGTCGCGGGGGAAGCACTTGTGTGGGAGGAGTGCTGTTTTGGGAACGGCTACGCCCAGCTTTGAGGCTAGTGCGTAGTTAAAGAATTTATCGTCTGCCGACCACCAGAAGGGATTGTTGATCACCTTCGTTCCCGTGAGGGCGGCATTCTTCAGGTAGGAGCGATAAAACGGAAGATCATGCGAGATTCGGTCGACGATGACAGCGTAACCGGAGGGTTCGGCCATCTTTACGCCCCCTAGATGGACGAATTCAGCCGAGACGCCGTCGATTTCCATCGAGTTGATCCGTTCCACAAGCGCGCCGGGGAACGTGTTTTCCATGCCAAACAGGACGCCAATCTTCTTCATCGGTTCTCCTTACAGAACTGTTGGATGCTATAGATAAAAATCGACCATGCGCTTCCACTCCGGCCAGTCGTGCATGGAGTGATTGCCCCAGATCTCGAGTCGAACCGGGATGCCGCGCGAGCGCATCACGTCGGCCATGTGCTCATTGCGGCCGCGACAGATATCCCACTCGCCCGTGGCCAGAACATAGGTATTGTTTCGGTAGCGATCGAGGAACCATGGATCGCTCATGTTGGCGAGGTACTGCGGCGGTATGTTGAAGTACACATCCTGATCATGGTAGCCGTGCAGGAAACCTGAGACGTCAAATGCTCCCCCCATGGCTAGCAAGCCGGTGAAGAGATCAGGGTGCCGGAAGGCGAGGTTTGCCGCGTGATACGCCCCAAAGCTGGTGCCAAGCGCGACCAGGTGATGATCCTGGTTGTGGTGGCGGACGTATGCCAGTACCTCGCGGAGGATGTACTCCTGGTACTGCATCTGGCGGGCGATCTTCCAGCGGGGCGGGACGTCGCGGTTGTACCAGCTTTCGGAGTCGACGGAGTCCACGCAAAACAACTGGATCTGACCGGCCTCGATCTTACCCCAGAGCTCGCCAACCATTCCCTGTTCTTCGAACTCGTAAAACCGGCCACAAGATGTTGGAAAAACGATTATAGGAACACCGGAATAGCCGAAGACAAGCATTTCCATCTCTCGCCCGAGGTTTGGGCTGTACCACTTTTCATACACCCTCTTCATCCGCACCCCTCTGCTAGTCTGATTGCATCCTAGCGCATCAGACCGTCTGCCAAGGGAGCAGTGTCCGAGATTGAAATCTTCTGTATCGCCAAATTCGCTTCCCGACCTGCCGGTTCCGCCCGATCCGGCCGTCTCCTGCGCGCCGCGATTCGAACGTCTCTTAACCTACTCCGAAGCTGACGAGTCCGGATTGCCGACCGATCGTCTGGAGGCTTGGCACTTTCACTCCGGCCTACTACCGGACGATCGCCAGGTGTGCATTTATCTCCCCCCTCAGTACCTGACCGAACCCGAACGGTGCTTCCCGGTTTTTTATCTGCACGACGGCCAGAACCTCTTTGACCCGCGGACATCGTACATTCCGAATCGTACCTGGCGGGCCGGTTCTACCGCGGATAGGATGAACGAACAGGGTCTCACGGAGCCCGTTATGCTGGTCGGCATCGCGAACACCGGATTACGACGGATGGCTGAGTACACGCCGACTCGAGACTTTCGCATGGGCGGAGGTGAAGGAGAACGCTACGGCCGGCTACTTATCGAAGAACTCAAGCCCTTTATCGATGCCAAGTACAGGACAAAACCAGGGAGGCTGCATACCGGCCTAGGAGGATCGTCGCTGGGTGGTCTGATCACGCTTCACCTAGGTCTTGCACATCGTGATTTCTTCTCCCGGCTTGCGGTGCTTTCTCCTTCGATATGGTGGGACCAGCGCAGTATCCTGAAGCGAGTAGCAAGCGCGAAACCGACGCCGGAGTTGCGCATCTGGCTGGACATCGGAACGGGCGAAGGAGCGCATCATGTTCACGACACGGAGCTCCTGGCGCGTGTGCTGACTCGACAAGGCTGGCAGCCTGGCGATGACCTGAAGCTTGTAGTGGTACCGGGCGCTCTTCACGATGAGGACGCCTGGGCGGATCGATTTGGCCAGGTGCTATGCTTCCTCTTCCCCGCCTCACGTTGAAACAAGGATCCTGCGTTCGCAGTAAATTTCCAACGAGACAGGCCAAGATCGACGTTGAGGGTAACATGCGATGCGACTTCTGGATCGAATACTCGCCATCATCCTGCTGCTTGGCGGCCTGGGTCATACGGCCGGGACGTTTCTGCTCATGCATGATCCGATGATGCAGTTATGGTCCCTTGGTACGTCGCTGTTCATCTTTCACATTAGGGACTTTGAACCTCTTTCGGAGTTCCCGGCCCCAAGGATTTTGGGATCGCTTCCATCTGCTTAGCAGGAAATCTCCTATGGTTGCTCGCAGATCTGCGATTCAGGCAACTCATCGCGAACGTGGTCGACCCGCGAGTGCTGATGTTCAGCGTCGTTACGTTTGGTCTGACGCTCATGAGCATCCACGCGATCAAGACTGCCTGGTCGATGAGGGAGCAGTAGTCATCGATGGATGATGATTGCGAATAACAAAGTTTTGGGTGATACTTAAGGGGTTGGGCTCGGCTTTCGTCGGCCGAACTACGTCGCTCTGCGCCCGCTTTTTATAATCGTCGGCGCTCTGCCCAAACCATTCCCGCATTTCTGAGAGGTTTTACTGTGTTGATGATCCGTCTGGCGCGCGTTGGCGCACGCAAGCAGCCCCACTATCGCGTTGTTGTTATCGAAAAGGATCGTGCTCGTAATGGCCGCTCCGTCGAAGTGGTCGGCACCTACAATCCCCGCACGAATCCAGCTACGTTCGAGATCAAGCGTGATCGCGTTGACTTCTGGACAGGCAATGGGGCTCAGCTTTCCGAGCGAGTGGGCAAGTTACTCGCGTCTGCTCCGACCGCCTCGTCCGAGACGGTTTCGGCTGCATAGTAACCATATTGTTGACAAGAGTGTTAACAGCGATAGTGTCCAAAGACTAGAGCTAAAGCTAGAGAAATGTGCAACAAAGCCTCAAATTCTCCGGTATGCTCCTCGTGATGGCGGAAACGTTCATCTGGTATTTGCAAGAGTTCTCCAGCGGCGTCTCAACGCTCTCCCGATATCTTTGCATGTCCAGTTGAACGTTGAGCATCACTCAACTTCCCGCAATAGACGGGGAGCGAGTGTCAGTACATCTCCCAGAGGTATGCCGTGAGTACTTTCGTTGAAGCAAAGAAGGATCTGCGCGAGCAGATGCGGGATATGGTCTTAAATCTTGCCTCAACCTTAGTGGATGAGCCAGATCAGGTGCGGGTGGAAGTAATCGATGAAGCGACAGGAACAATGCTTCGGCTTCATGTCGCGCCGATCGACCTTGGTAAGGTGATCGGAAAACAGGGGCGGACTGCTCGATCGATCAGGACAATACTCGCCGCAGCGAGCATGAAGGCACACCATCGCTTTTCTCTGGATATCCAGCAAACCGGCATTGCGCCCGAAGTCTTACACCACCAAGACAGCGAGTCTGCTGGCGATGCGACATAGGCTCGTGGTGTAAAGGCGCCGCCAGATCGTGCTTCGGTCTATGCTGACGAGATGAGCCTTCCTCAAACACCGAATCAGGCGCCTGCTCCGGTCCAGAACATTTCCTGGACCGTCCTCGCTCACCTCCTCCGCCCGCAAGGACGGAAGGGAGAGATACTGGCTGAGTTGCTGACTGACTTTCCTGCCCGCTTTCACGAGTTCCCTGATGTGTTTCTGGCAAAGCCCGCGTATGAGGGTCCTGAGTCTGGAACGCGGGCCATGAAAATAAGTGGGTTTTGGCTGCCAGTAGGGCGTAATCAGGGAAGGATCGTGCTTACTCTTGCAGGTGTTGAGTCGATCGAGGCGGCTGAGATCGTGGCAGGCATCGACGTGATTGTACCTACCTCCACACGTGTTGAACTAAGCGAAGACGAAGAGTACATCGACGATCTAATCGACTGCGACGTCTTCGACCTGGCCGGCGGGACGCCTTCCGATCCTGTTGGTAGAGTCACAGGGGTGGATTTCCCGACTACACCGGATGGCGCGCGGCGAATAGAGCAGGCTGCGCCACTGCTTACGGTCGAGACCGAACTCGGGGAGGAGATCCTCATTCCCTTCGTCCAGTCTTTCCTGATTTCGCTTTCGGTCGCGGAAAAGCGGATCGAGATGCGTTTGCCTTTAGGACTGCTCGACCTTAATCGCCCTCGAACTCAGGAGAAAAGCGAGAAACCTAAGGATTGAAGTTCGATATCGTTACGATCTTTCCCGATTTCTTTACCGGCCCTTTTGAATATGGGGTTCTAAGCCGTGCACGCCGGGCGGGCCGAGTCGACATCGCTACCCACGATCTGCGAGCTTTTACCCATGATCGGCACCGGACCGTTGATGATCGGCCCTTTGGTGGTGGGGAAGGCATGGTTCTGAAGCCGGAGCCGATCTTCGACTGTCTTGAAACGCTGGCGCTGGCGCCGAAGCGAGAGCGTGACCAAACGCAGGAAATGGTTGTCCTCCTCTCGGCGCAGGGTGAGCCTTTCACGCAAGCGGTCGCCGCCGAACTCTCGCATTGTGAGCGAGTGGTCCTCGTTTGCGGCCGATATGAAGGAATTGACGAGCGCATCCATGAGTTGGCGTGTGATCGGGAGGTGTCGATTGGGGATTATGTAATTTCTGGTGGGGAGTTGGCGGCTGCGGTGATTATCGATGCGGTGGTTCGGTTGCTGCCGGGGGTGCTGGGGAATCCGGATTCGGCTCGGTTTGAGAGTTTTGGGGCGGAGGATTCGGGCTCGTCTTATGCTCCCGGGGATGTGCCGCCGAGCACGCATGGGGCGGGCGGATTGCTCGATTATCCGCATTACACGCGGCCTTTCGAGTTTCGCGGGCTGAAAGTACCGACTGTTTTGCAGGGTGGAGACCATGTTGCGATAAGGCGTTGGCGGCGGGAGAGGGCGTTGGAGAAAACTTTTTGGAAGCGGCCGGATCTTCTGGAGAAGGCGACGTTAACCGCGGAAGACAGGCGTTTTCTCGCGAAACTGGCTGGCGAACGAGCCTGAAAACGGCGCGTTTTGGGCAAAAAACAGAGTGCGTTTGGGGGTGTTTTGGGTGGTTTTCAGAGTGCGTTTTGATGTAAACTGAAGACTCGAATTTTGTTTCAGGAAAGTTGTTATGTCCATCCATCCCATCATGCAGAAGCTGGCCGCGAAGTTTGAGCGGACCGATCTCCCCGCCTTCGCCCCCGGCGACACCGTCCGCGTTCAGGTCAAGATCAAGGAAGGCGAGAAAGAACGCCTCCAGGCCTTCGAGGGCATGGTGATCGCATGCCGCCGCGGCGCGCAGGGCACGTTTACCGTACGCAAGATGAGCTTCGGCCAGGGTGTCGAGCGCATCTTCCCATTCAATTCGAAGGTTGTGGACAAGGTCGAGAAGATTCGCTCGTACCAGGTTCGCCGTTCGAAGCTGTTCTATCTTCGTGGACTGCGCGGCAAGGCTGCCCGTCTGCGCGAGGTGGAGCGCAAGGTGGTCGCGTAGGCGATTCCCTTCGCCGGAAGTTCAAGACCACGGCCCTCGGGCCGTGGTCTTTGTTTGTGGGGAGAGAGACGAGATCTCCACAGGACTGGCTGGCGCGATAGTAGACTCGATGTGAATGGGTGCGCAGATCAAACTGGACAATCCCCGCAAGCTTGCACCCGGGACGCTGAAGCAGCAGATGCTGCGGCAGCTGGTCTGCTCGGATGCGCCGGAACAGGCGCTGCGCTACCGGGGTCACGTGATGATCGCGGGCGTGGACGAGGTAGGGCGGGGCGCGCTGCTGGGGCCGGTGGTGGCTGCGGCGGTGATTCTGCCGAAGAGCGTGGCGGGGCTGGCGCGTGCCGGGCTGACGGACTCGAAGCAGCTGACTCGGGAGGATCGCGAACGGCTGGACAAGCGGATTCGCCGGGTGGCGGTGGCGATCTCGGTGGCTGAGATCGATGCCGGGACGATCGACCGGATCAATATCTACCAGGCGACGAGGCTGGCTATGAATACGGCTGTGGATGGGCTGCCGATAGCGCCCGACCACCTGCTGATCGACGCGATGCGGCTTGATCATCCGTGCCCGCAGACGCGGCTGTTCTATGGCGATTCCCTTTCGCTTTCGATTGCGGCCGCGAGCGTGATTGCGAAGGTTTACCGGGACGGGCTGCTGCGGCAGCTGCACGAGACGTACCCGCAGTATGGGCTTGCCTCGCACAAGGGGTATGCGACGCCGGAGCACAGGAAGGCGTTGCGGGAGCATGGCCCGTGCGTGCTGCATCGGCGGAGCTTCGCGCCGGTCCGGTTGGCGGATCCGGATGCTGCGCTCGAGTTGGAGCTTGAGACGGGCGTGCTGCTGGATGACCTGCTCTTCGATGACGGCCTGCCGGGCAATACTGACAATCACCAGGAGGCCAATTGGGTCTGAAACTGCTTTGCGTCGCCGCACATCCGGACGACGAGTGTTTTGCCTTTGGGGGTGCGCTGGCACTGGCCGCGGAACGTGGAGTCGAAACATCTGTTATCTGTCTGACGGATGGACAGGCCGCGACCAATCGTGGGGACGCGGCTTCGGGTGAGGAGCTGGGACGGGTTCGGCGGGCGGAGTTTGTGGAGTCGTGCGAGGTGCTGGGGGTCAAGCACCACGAACTGCTGGACTACCAGGATGCGCAGCTGGAGTTTGCCGACTTTTCCACAGCGGCGGGCAAGCTGGTGAAGCGGATGCGCGAGTTCAAGCCGAACGTGGTGATTACCTTTGGGCTGGATGGCGGGCTGAATACGCACCCGGATCACACGGTAGTTTCGGCGCTGACGAATGCGGCGTTTCACTGGGCGGCTTCGGCGAAGCGGTACCCGGAGCTTGGTCCGATTCACCATGGGGACCGGCTGTTTGTGCTTTCGGCGAACTTCTTTCTACCGGACCGTCCGGCGCCTCTGCCTGCTCCGTGGACGCTTACGCTGGATATCAGCGGGGCGATGGACCGGAAACAGGAGGCGTTTCGCCGGCATACGTCGCAGGCGCCATTGATGGAGCGTACGAAGCACCTGTTCGACCAGTTCGGGCAGTGTGAGTATTACACGCTGCTGGCTGCGGCCGAGACGCAGGCGGCGGTGCAGATGACGGATATGTTCGCCGGGCTGCGGGGCTAGGCGGCTGAGTTGCGGGCGTTGGACGGGTCGATAACGGACTGGACCCTGGAGACGCGGTTTGCGGGAAAGCCTCCGATGGCGGCGTGGCGGTAGATGAGTTCCTCGTTGGGGGCTGCGTAGATGCAGTAGATCTTGTCGGGGGTGACGAAGCTCTGGACCCAGTGGATTTCAGGCCCGAGCTGGGGGAGAACGCCGCATGAGGTCTGGGAGATGGCTTTGAGCTGGTCGGGGGTGAGGATGCCGGCTCCGGGGATTTCGCGTTCGATGACGAACTGTGGCATGGGTGTTCTCCTAAGTGCCGATCTTTTGGTGGAAAAGGATTTGGCAGCCAATGTAGTCGAGAGTGCTCTGTTTTCCAAAGGGATTCTGGTGAATGGGTTTTGGTGTGAGGCATTTTGATCTGCGCTACGGGATTTTCGTGCACACCAGTGGTCGGTCTTCCACGTTTTGAAGGTATGCCTCGGCAGAAAAGAATAGAAGTCTGCGATCAGCCCATACTGCGACTCTGCTGCAGACGTAGGTCTGCCCTAGGAGCTGGTTGGGATACTAGCGGCACGTCGCGGTGAGGTCCACAACCACGTATCCTAAACGCTCACCCAACCGCTACAAAGCGCTCCTGGGGCATCCTCGAGCGAATGCTTTTGGACCGATTGCAAAGCTATTGACTTTTTCAACAAGCTCCTACGAGACTGGAGGCAGCACGGTACTGCCATTTTTGCTGCGCGTGATGAAACTGATGAGGTTCGTCCTGAATGATCATGCTGCGTGGATCGACTCTACGTGACAAGATGTGGAGCGTAGTTTCCGAGATGCACGTTCAGTTCCCGATCTGAACTGAATGAGTGCATAGGCCCGTTATAGTTCCGTGAGAGCAAGCGTGCTGATTGCTTCGGACAAGCCGACTTTCTCGTTACTGATCCCTTGCCGAACTCGGGTGCTCATCAATTGATGAGAAGGTATGCCGTTCTTGAGGTCTCGACATGTTCGTTTTGACAACCGATGGAGCTCTCACTCCGCTCAAACCAGCACAATTCGTACTCGAAGATGATTTTCAGCGCATGCTCGAGAATCATCCTGAGCTTTTGTCTGGAGAGTTAGTTGATCCAGAAGATCCTCGTCGATGGTTGCTCATCTCTAGAGAAATCCCGATTGCCGATGGGGAAGATGCAGGTGGCCGTTGGTCTGCCGATCATTTGTTCCTGGATCAAGACGGGGTGCCCACTATCGTTGAAGTGAAACGTCAGACAGACACACGCTTAAGACGAGAGGTTGTCGCGCAGATGCTGGAATATGCAGCAAACGCGACCGCATATTGGACCCTTGAGACGATTCGTTCCGCTTTTGAAGTAACTTGCAACAAGAACGGACGAGATCCTGATGAAGAGGTACAGGATCGCTTAGGACCCAGAATGGATATTGCACGGTTTTGGGGGCAAGTGAAAACAAATCTGGAAGCTCAGAAGATACGATTGCTTTTCGTCGCTGACCACATTCCCCGTGAACTTCGAAGGATTGTTGAATTCCTCAACCGTCAGATGAACCCCGCAGAAGTTCTAGCGCTGGAGCTGAGGCAGTATTCGGGTGAAAATGGTCTGCGAACCCTTGCTCCAACCTTGTTTGGGCAGACGGAAGACTCCCGTGCACAAAAGTCAGGCGCGGCATCTAGCAGAGATTGGAATGACGAGTCATTTTTCGCTCAACTTGGTACCCGAAGCACAGCTGAAGTAGTTGCCTCTGCTCGCCGTATAGTTACGTGGATTGGAGATAACGCAACAACAGGTCTCATTTGGGGACATGGCAAGGTAGAAGGTTCCGTCACGGGATATCTTAGAGTTAATTCTTTGAAGCTTTACCCGATGTTGCTCATGACATCAGGCAAGCTTTACATCAACTTTCGTGACTTCATGAAGCCGCCATTTGACGATTTGGCGAAACGAAATGAACTCCTTTCCAAATTGAATCAGATTCCTGGGGTGACGCTCTCAGATGATTCTGTGACTCGTCAGCCTGCTATTTCCATGGGGGTTCTCGCAGTTGCGAATCGAACTGATCTCTTGCTAAAGGTCATGGACTGGTTTGTTGAGCAAACGAGGCTTTACCAGAGCAACTCCTGACAAACGCGCATCTCGCCGGTTGTAATCCCAATGATTACATCACTGCCAATGCATTCACCACGGCGGCTTGAAAGCAACAGTCGGCTCCACTTCCGTACTAGAAGCGCGTCTTTGGAAAGCACCAATCGATGGCGGTAAGGATGAGCCAATCTGCAGGTTGGTGCATCTATCACGGCAGGAGGGGATGATGAAGATTTCGGGCAATACGATCCTGATTACCGGGGGCACGAGTGGGATTGGACGGGCGCTGGCTGAGGCGCTCCACGCCAAGGGAAACAAGGTGATTATCGCGGGACGGCGGCAGGCGCTGCTCGATGAGGTAACGGGGCGCAATGCCGGTATGATCGGGATCGCCGTCGACGTGAGTGATAGTGCGGCGATTGACGCGTTTTCAGAGACGGTGAAGACGCGGTTTCCGGAGCTGAACGTTCTGTTCAACAATGCCGGAATCGCCGGCCACGAGGACTACAACGCGGAGAGGATTGACCTTACGCGCGCTTACAGCACGATTCAGACGAACATCACGGGGGTGGTTCAGCTGTCGGCGGCGCTGTTGCCTACGCTGCGGGCACAGGCACAGTCGACGCTGGTTGTGACGACTTCGGGGCTGGCGTTTGTGCCGTATCCGCCGGGGCCGGTCTATAGCGCGACCAAGGCCTTCATGCACAACTGGCTGGATGCTCTGCGGGTTCAGTTGCGGAAGACGACTGTCGAGGTTCTGGAACTGGCTCCGCCCTATGTGCAGACGGAACTTGGCGGGGCGCAGCAGGCGAGCGATCCGCGGGCGATGCCGCTTGAGGAATACACGAGCGAGGTGATGGCGATACTCGAGAAGAACACGATGGAGAAGGGCGAGATTCTTGTGGAGCGGGTAAAGCCTCTGCGGACTGCGGAGCGGGATGGCAAATACCAGGAGTTTCTGGATATGTTTGCGACGATGCACGACTAAAAGTAGCGGTGAGTTAGACGGGGCCCAGGCTGGTCCAGGGGGTGGGCGGGAGCTCGACGGTGAGGGTGTCGCCTGGACGGACGGTGCCGGTGGTGAGGGCGATGGCCATGATGCCGGCCTTGAGGAGGGGGCTTCCCTGCTGGTCGCGGCCGATGCAGGCGCGTTTGAGCCCCGGGCGGAAGTTGTCCAGCTGGAGGCAGGGGGTGCGGAGGCCGGTGACCTGGACGATGGCGGTGGCGCCGAGGTGGAGGCGGGTTCCTAGCGGGAGGGCGAGGAGATCGATGCCGGAGGTGGTGAGGTTTTCGCCGATCTGGCCGGGTTCGAGGGGGAGGCCGGCGGTGGCGAGCTCGGCGAAGAGCTCGGACTGGAGGAGGTGGACCTGGGCGAGGTTGGGGGCGTTTGGGTTGCGCTTGACGAGGTAGCGGTGGCGGACCTTTTCGCCGGCGTGGGCGTCGCCTTCTACGCCGAGGCCGGCAAGGATGGTGATCTCGGGCAGGGGGGTCTTCGAGAAGCTGTGGGTGCTGGATCGGCTGACGGCGAGGATGGTGCCGGTGGCTGCGGTCATTGGACGAGGATAGCAAGCGGGAGATGGGGCTGAAATGATAGCCTTCAGGGCAATGTCCACTGCTCAAAACCCTGCTCATGCCAGTTTTGATTTAGCCGCAGCAGCCCGTTCCGAGATGATTCGCGAGGGCTTTCACGTGTTTGAGACGGATTCGTCGGATACTCCGGGGGGCGAGGAGCAGCTGGGGGAGATTCGGGCGGCGCTGGGGCAGCCGGCGGCGGGGTTGAAGGATCTGCGGGAGTTGTTGTGGTCATCGATCGATAACGATACTTCGCGGGATCTGGACCAGATTGAGTATGCGGAGCGGGTAGAGGGCGGGATACGGGTGCTGGTGGCGATTGCGGATGTTTCGGCCGCGGTGGCGAAGGACTCTCCGCTGGACAAGGCGGCGGAGGTGCAGAGCCAGACGGTGTATACGGCGGTGCACAACTTTCCCATGCTGCCGACGGTGCTTTCGACGGATCTGACGAGCTTGAACCAGGATGTGGATCGGCCGGCGATTGTGATCGAGTTTGTGGTGGATGGGTCGGGGATGCCGGAGAAGCAGGTGATCTATCCGGCGCTGGTGCGGAACAAGGCACAGCTGGCGTACTCGACTGCCGGGCCGTGGCTGGAGGGGAAGGCGCGGACGGATGGGCGGCACGAGCCGAAGCTTGAGGGCGATGCGGCTCTGGCGGCGAATCTGCGGGTGCAGGATGAAGCGGCGCAGAAGCTGCATAAGCAGCGGATTGCGATGGGGGCGCTGGACTTCAACCGGGTGGAGGCGGATCCGGTGGTGATCGACGGAAAGGTGCAGTCGATCCAGGCGGTTCAGGAGAATCGGGCTGCGAGTTTGATTGCGGACTTCATGATTGCGGCGAATGAGACGATGGCGGCGACGTTGCGGAAGTCGGGGCGGTCGTCGATACGGCGGGTGGTGAGGTCGCCGGAGCGGTGGGGGCGGATTGTGACGCTGGTGGCGGGCAAGGGGACGACGCTGCCGGCACAGCCGGATTCAGGGGCGCTGAATGCGTTTCTGCAGGCGCAGAAGGTTGCTGATCCGATTCATTATCCGGATCTGTCACTGGCGATCATCAAGCTGATGGGGCCTGGGGAGTATGTGCTGGCGAAGGGTGGAGATGACGATCAGCCGGGGCATTTTGGGCTGGCGGCGCTGGACTATACGCACTCGACGGCGCCGAACCGGCGGTTTGCCGACCTGGTGACGCAGCGGGTGCTGAAGGCGATGCTGGCGGGGGAAGCTGCACCGTATAGCGATGACGAGCTGGCGGCGATTGCGCAGCACCTGAACGAGCGGGATACGGCGGCGCGGAAGGTGGAGCGCGCGATGCAGAAGCGGGTTGCGGCGGTGGCGCTGGCCGGGCAGGTGGGGCAGCATTTCGACGGGGTGATTACCGGGGCGAACAGCAAGGGGACGTTTGTGCGGGTGTTTCATCCTCCGGTCGAAGGGATGATTACAGCGGGTGCGGAGGGGCTGGATGTGGGGGATACGGTCTCGGTGACGCTGGTGAAGACCGATCCGGTGCATGCGTTTATCGACTTTACGCGTCCGTAGGTAGACTTGCTGCCCCCCTGTACTTTTTGCGTAAAGTATTCAAACGATGGCGGATAAGTCTGGACTTCCGGTGCTGGGAGAGGCATGGCGGGTAGGTCCTGGAAGACCGCGAAGGCTTACTGCCGCAGGGGCCTGCTCATCCTACCTGAACGAGCAAAAAGGGCTCGCCTGGGTGGGATGAGCGGTGACGGATGGGGCCCACGGATGGGGGAGTTGCGATGCCCGCGCGTGCTAGACGGTGGTGGCGCTGAGGGTGGCGTATTGCTGGCGGACGGCTTCGGGGCCGTATTTGCGCTCGAGGCGGCGGACGGTGAAGTGGCCTTCGGCGAGGCGCTGGAAGTGCATGGTGAAGAGGACGTTGAGGGCGAGTCCGCCGGCGGCTCCGGCAACGGGGATGAGCTGGGCTGCGGCTTTCTCGCTGACTTCGAGGCCGAAGCGGGCGGCGATCTTGGCGAGGAAAGAGACGAGTGCGGGTGCGCCTTCCTTGACTGCACCCTTCTGGGCGACGTAGGTAGCGGCCTCGCGGGTGACCTGGGCGAGGGCGGCGCGGGTGGCGTAGTAGGCGCTCTCCATGGCTCCGTTGGTGGCGCCTTCGGGGCCGAGGGCGAGAACCTGCAGGCAGGCGAAGGCGGTCTCGGGATTGGCGAGGTCTTCGCCCTGGCTGCGGGCGATCTCTGCGATGGAGTGGAGCATGAGAGTGGTGGTGACGGGGAGCTCGACGACGAGGCCGGGCAGGCCGAAGAAGCCGCCGACGGCGCCGGTGACCCCGGTGGCCCAGGTGTGGTTGCGATTGCTGAAGGGGCTTGCGGCGCCGGTCTGATTGAAGGAGAGGGCGGCCTTGAGGCACTGCTCGAGGGCGCGATTGACGGCGGTGCCGATGTGTTGCTGGGCGTTGGCGGGAAGCATGCGGAGGAGCGACTCGACGGGCATGCCGACCTTCTGTGCGATGGTCATGGCGAAGCTGCGGCTTTCGAGCAGGGTTGCGGCGTTCTGGAGGGCGGCGCGGTCGGCTGCGGTCCAGTTGTCGTGGTCCCATTGAGGATCGGGGTTGGGGTTAGAGCTCATCGGTCAAGCCTACGGGTAAAGGCGCTGCTTGGTCCACTTTCGGTCGCCTTGAGCCTCAAAGACGAAGCGGTCGTGGAGGCGGAACTCGGCTTCCTGCCAGAACTCGATGCGTGCGGGTTTGACGACGAAGCCGGTCCAGTAGGGGGGGCGTGGGACCTCTTCGGGGAAACGCTCTTCGATCTCTCTGGTGCGCTCGATGAGCTCTTCGCGGCTGCCGAGAGGGCGGCTTTGCTGCGAGGCCCAGGCGCCGATCTGGCTCATGCGGTGGCGGCGCTTGAAGTAGGCGTCGACGTCGGCTGGGGGGAGCTCGGTGATGCTGCCCTCGATGCGAACCTGGCGCTGGCGGGACTTCCAGTGGAGACAGAGGGCGGCGTGGGTGTTGGCGCGGAGTTCGGAGCCTTTGCGGCTTTCGCCGTTGGTGTAGAAGGCGAAGCCGCGGTCATCGTAGCGCTTGAGGAGGACGATGCGGACGGAGGGGAGGCCGTTGGTGGCGCATGTCGCGAGGGACATGGCGTTGGGATCGTTGAGCTCGGAGACCTTTGCGTCTTCCATCCACTTGGCGAAGAGTTCCATGGGTTCGGTGGCATCGGCCATGGTCAATCCGCAACGTGTACTTTCCTGCGCCATGTTTAGTTTCCTCGAAAGACTGAGTGTAAATGGGTTTGGTACCTGGGTGGGTAGTGGTGCTCTGAAGGTCGGCTTTTGCCGAGGCCCGGGGTGGTGGCCGGGAGAGAGGCCGCGACGGTCGGATTTGCCGAGGCGCACCCGAGGGACGGGGAGACTGTCCCGAAGATGCGGCATGGGGTTAGCGGAGTTGGAATTCGGGGCTGCCAAGGAGGAGGGCGGTTAGCTGGTTGAGCTGGGCTACCGGGTCGACGGGGGTAGACAGGGTGGCGGATTGGGTGGCGAGCTGGGTGCGGATGAAGGTGTCAGTGGAGGGGGAGACGGGGCCTTCGATGAGGGTGTGTTCGAGGATGCCGAGGGCGATGGCGGGGCCGGATTGCGGGCCGGGGTTGGGCCGGGTCAGGTGGACGGCGTGGGCCAGCTTCGGGGCGGCGGGGGTGGCCGGGGATCCGGTGGTGTCGGCCATGAGGCCGAAGGCGAGGACACGGGAGGAGTCGAATTTCTGGTTGGCGAAGTGGTTGTGGGTGAGCTGGTCGGCGAAGTTGAGGCGGGCCATGAGGGCCTGGGTGTTCATCCAGTGGTCGGCGGTGACGTAATAGCCTGTTGGTTCGAGCTTGCGGTAGGGCGGCTCGCCGAACTGGCTGGTGAGGAGACCGACGAGGGCCCCGGGGTTCTGGGGGTCGGAGCCGGTGGCGCGAAAGGCGGAGGCGACGAACTCCTGCGCGGTCTTGATCTTGTTGCGGAAGAAGCGGCGGGAGTTGAATTCGGGAGAGTCGATGAGGGTGCGGAGGACGGTGGCGATGTCTCCGTCGGAGGCGAGCCAGGCGGCGGTCATGTGATCGACGAGGGCGGGCGGGGGCTGGTCGGCGACGAAGCGCTGGGCGAGGAGCGAACTGATGAAACGGGCGGTCTGGGGTGAGCCGGCGAGCAGGACGAGGGCGGCGATTCCCTGCTTCATGCCGTCGGGTGCGTTGGTTTGGCGGATGGCGGCGGCCTGGGCTGGCGGGAGCTGAATTTGCTGACCGGTTTTGGATGAGAAGACGTTGCCGTGGTCGTCGATGCGATAGCCGAACCAGTCTTTAGGACCGGGTTCGTGCTTTTTGGGGTCGTAGAGGAAGGCTCCGGCCTGGTTGGGTTTGTCGACGCTCCAGCCGGTGAGGATGGCGGAGAGGTGGGTGACGTCGGCCTGGGAGTAGCCTCCATTGACGCCTACGGTGTGAAGCTCCATGACCTCACGGCCATAGTTTTCGTTGAGCCCTTTTTTGCCGGGCTTGCTGTTGGGCTTCTGCGGGTTGACGCCGTTGGCTTCGGAGCCGGGTCCGATGGAGAGCCAGTTGTCGAGGTAGACCATCATGGCGGGCGACTGGGCGGTGGCGAGGAGGAGGTCGCGGAAGTGGCCGAGGGCGTGGGGGCGGATGGCATCGCGCTCGTAGGCGGTGGTGTAGAACTGGTCGGAGTCCTTGGGGGCGAAGACGTTGAAGTGGTTGAACCAGAACTCGGTCATGACCTCCTGGAGCTGGCGCTCGGAGAGGATGGCGCGGAGCTGGCGGGCCTGGGCGAGCTCGTCGATGATGCGGTACTGGGCGCCGACTCCGCCCTGCATGGCGAGGAGGGTTTCGCGCTCGCGCGGGGTGGTGTCGGCGAGGAAGGCGTAGCGCTGGGGGCCGGGGAGCGCGCTGGCGAAGGCGACGCGATCAGGGACGGGCAGGGCGTTCAGGGCGGCCATGCGGTCCTGCTTCGGGAGGGCGAGGAGCTGACCGGCAATGCGGACGGCGGTCTGCTGATCCTGCTGCTTCCGGGCGTTGTTTTCGGCTTCGGAGGGTTCGGGGGAGCGATGGAGGTTGTCGTTGCGCTCCTGCTGGAGCTTGTAGACCTGCACCTGGTAGACGC
Organism: Lichenicola sp.; assembly: GCA_964658635.1. GTDB lineage: Bacteria > Acidobacteriota > Terriglobia > Terriglobales > Acidobacteriaceae > Edaphobacter. The sequence goes on from CAZZZP010000019.1 coordinate 39,132, forward strand.
TGAGGAGGAGCGGATCGGCGGGGTAGGGCTGTTTGCCGTCGGCCACCTGGGTGATGAGGCCGCGGTCGGGGAAGATCTGGAGGGCCTGGGCGGGGGTGAGGGCGAGGGTGGGGTAGTCGAACAGGCGCTTGTCGAGGGTGGAGTCGGGGATGGCTGCGGGATTGAGCTGCTGCGTGAACCAGGCTTCGGGCCCCTGGGCGAGGAGGCGGTCGACGTCGCCGGGGCGTGGGCCGAAGGTGAAGCGGTCGAGGATCTGGACGGCCTGTTCGCGCGGGGTGAGGGGCGCGGCGGGCGCGGGCTTGTGCTGGGCGTGGAGGCTGGAGGCGGTGAGGAGCGCGAGGCTGGCGAAGTGGAAGCGACGTCCCATGGTGGACCCTCTGGCTCCAGTAGACACGAGGGGAGGGTGCGAAGTTGTCGTCAGGCGGTGTTTAAGGTCGGTTTCGTCATGGGGTGGGCGGCTTTCCGGCGCTTGAGCAGGACCCAGACGATGCGTGCGAGGAGGAGGGCGGTGAGGATGAGGGTGTCGGGGAGCGGCTTGCGGACGCCGGCCTTGACGAGCCACCAGAAGTGGATGCATGCGGCCGCGGCGGCTACGTAGACGAGGCGGTGGAGGCGCTGCCAGTTCTTCCCGCCCATCTTGCGGAGGGCCCAGGTGGGCGAGGTAAGGGCGAGGGCAAGCAGGAGGACGAAGGCGAAGAGGCCGACCTGGATGAAGCGGCGCTTCTCCAGGTCGACGAGGATGTCGGGCCAGATGATCTTCCATTGCTCCAAGAGGACGCCGGGGTGGCCTTGTTTGAGGCCGGCAAGGGCGGTCTGGAGGTCGTAGCCGGAGAAGAGGAAGACGTAGGTGGCGAGGTGGAGCGAGGCGTAGAAGAAGGCGTAGAGGCCGAGCAGGCGGCGGAAGCGGATGAGGTTGGAGAGCTTCGGGTGGAGGCGGCGGAGGGGGGTGACGGCGAGTGAGGCAAGGAGGATCCAAAGGGCCCAGTCGCCGGTCCAGTGGGTGATGAGGTTGACGGGGTCTGACTGGAGGGCGAGGGCGCCCGACCTGTACTGCATGTAGATCCCGAAGACGGGAGCGAGGCAGAACAGGTGGACGAGCACCTTTGCGTAAGGGATGAGGCGGGTGGGCATCTGGGTCGATTCTAGTCTGCGGCCCCGGCCGGGTGCCTAGTAGAACTTTTTGAGGTCCATGCCGGCGTACATGCTGGCTACCTGGTCTCCGTAGCCGTTGAACATCTGGGTGGCGATGTTGTGGGGGAAGGGGCTGGAGTCGATGCGACGCTCGTGGGCCTGGGAGTAGCGGACGCCGGTGTCGGGGTTGACGTTGGAGTAGAAGCCGTATTCGGCGGGGTTGGCCTCGTTCCAGAGGGTGCGGGGTTCCTTGTCGGTGAAGTGGAAGCGGACGATGGATTTGGCGCTCTTGTAGCCCCACTTCCAGGGGAGGACGACGCGGACGGGGGCTCCGTTCTGGTTGGGGAGGATCTCGCCGTAGCAGCCGAAGGTGAGGAGGGTGAGGGGGTTCATGGCCTCGTCCATGCGGAGGCCTTCGGTGTAGGGCCAGGTGAAGCCACCGGGGAGCTCGGGCATCTGCTTTTTGTCGACGAAGGAGACGAACTCGACGTATTTGGCGCTGGGGAGGGGCTTGCAGAAGTTGATGAACTCGGAGAGCGAGTAGCCGTCCCAGGGGATGACCATGGACCAGGCTTCGACGCAGCGGTGACGGTAGACGCGGGACTCGAGGGGGCGGTAGTGGGCGAGGGCGTCGATGTCGACGACACCGGGCTTTTCGACCATGCCGGTGATCTGGATGGGCCAGGGGCGGGTGTGGAGGGTGTGGGCGTTCCTGGCGGGCTGGTCCTTGTCGATGCCGAACTCGTAGAAGTTGTTGTAGGTGGTGGCCTTGGAGAAGGGGGTCTGCGTGTCGGTGGCCTGGAAGGGACCGGGGATGGTGGTGAGTTTTTCGTCGGCGAAGGCGGAGGGAAGGAGGCTGGCGGCGGTGGCGGCAGCGGCGAGCTTTCCGGCGGTTCCGAGGAAGCTGCGGCGCGAGGGGCGGCCGTTGAGGAAGACGTCTTTGGGGGTGAGCTGCGAGGACGGGATGTCGTCACCGTAGATTTGCATTTTGCTGCGGATGAGCATTGGTTACTCCTGTGCGGCCGGTTGTGGCGCATGCCGGGCGCGGGCAGTGCTTAGACTCCTACCCCAAGGGGAAGGATACAGGGTTTGGCCGGTGAGGTTCGATAGGGTGAATGTGCTTGTCAGGGCGGGTTGAAGTTCGTAGGATTGCAAAACTATGAAGATGACGACCTCGGTAACGCTTGCGGTTTGTTTGTTGACGATGGGGAACGCTCCGCGGATTGTGGCACAGACTGGTGGGGCGACGGCGGCGGCTCAGAAGGCGCCGGGGATCCTGACACGGGACGAGGCTGGGGCGATCCTGCCGCCGAAGGTTTTCTACAAGGAGCAGTCGGCGTCGATCCAGGCGCGGAACTCTTCGGGCATCCGGCTGAAGAGCGGGGCGCTGGTGCTGACGACGCTGGTGGATACTTCGGGTTACTCCACTTCGGTGCAGGAGACGTACCAGGCGTACCTGATTACCGAGGTGCCGGTGACGGTGGGCGGGCAGAAGCTGGTGCCGGGGTCTTATGGGTTTGGGTTTATTGGCGGGGACAAGATGGTGGTGATGGATGTGGGGGCGCATGAACTGCTGCGCGTGGATACGCACAAGGATGCGGGGCTGAAGCGGCCGACGCCGTTGCAGATTCTGCCGGAGGATGCGGCTCCGGGGAAGTATCGGCTGTATCTGGGGCGAGCGTTTGTGACGCTGGAGCCGGGGAGCTAAGGCGTCAGCACCCGAATCAGGGGGGTTAGAAGCGGGGCTGCTCGTCTGAGGTGAAGGTGGAGGCGGGCAGTCCGGCTGCGTTGTAGAGGTAGTCGGTGACGACTCCTTGCCAGCCGTAGCGGACGTAGACGGGGTGCTTGAGCGCGGCGGCGGAGACGATGACGGTCTGGCCGTCGAGTCTGGCCTCGGCGGGGATGAACTTGTGGTCTTCGGCTGCGAGTTCGAAGCCGCCTACGGGTTTGCCTTTGGTGGTGAGGCCGGCGGAGTGATCGAACCAGACGCGCATGGCGGTGGATCCGTCGGGGCGGAGCTCGGCGGTGGCCTGGCGGAAGAGAGGCGAGGCGTACTCGGTGTGCTCACCGTAGGTGATGGCGCGGGCGGCGAGCGCGAGGCGGGCGGCTACGGTCTGCTTGTCGGGCGGGTGGACGTTGTTGGGGGTGCCGACGTCGAGGGTGACGGCCATGGCGGTCTGGTCGAGCCGGAGGGTGCGGCGCTGGGCGTCGCGGACTGTGCCCCAGTCCTCGCCGGGGGAGTTGAAGCTGGAGATCTGGACGAAGTAGAACGGGAGCGTGCCCTGGGCGAACTGGGCGCGCCAGTCGCGGATGAGCGCCGGGAAGAGGGTGCGGTAGAAGGCGGCGCGGTCGTGGCCGGAGTTGGTCTCGCCCTGGTACCAGAGGAAGCCCTTGACGGAGTAGGGCGTGTAGGGGGCGATCATGCCGTTGTAGAGGCCGGCGGGGAGCCAGGAGCCCTCGTTGGGGTGCCACATGTGCTGGGGCGCGGGCTTCCCTGCTGCCTTGGCGGCGGCATCTTCGGCCTTGTCGGCGGCGGCGCGGCGGGCGTCGTCGGCGAGAGGGTCGGCGAAGTGGGCGCGTGCGGCGAAGGCGGGGAGGAGCTCGGGACTGGTGCCGAGGGTGTCGAGGGAGACCCAGGAGTCGGCCGGTGTGCCGCCCCATGTGGAGTCGATGAGGCCGACGGGGACGTTCTCTTTGGCGGCGATCTCGCGGCCGAAGAAGTAGGCGATGGCGGAGAAGTTGGCGGCGGTTTCGGGCGTGCAGGTGGTCCAGACGGAGTCGCTGTCATCGAGCGGGAAGTTGGAACTCTTCTTGACGGTGACGAGGAGGCGGAGGCGCGGGTTGGCGGCCGCGGCGATCTCCTTGTCGCCATCCTTGATGACGGTGCCGTTGCCGAAGCCTTTGAGGGGCATCTCCATGTTGGACTGGCCGGAGGCGAACCAGACGTCGCCTACGAGAAGGTCTTCGACTTTGGCTTCGCCGTCGCCTGAGAGCGAGAGGGTGTAGGGACCGCCGGCGGTTTCGGGGGCGAGCCAGAGGCTCCATTTGCCGAGCGCATCGGCTTCAGCGGCGACGGTCTGGGCGTGGAAGCGCGCTTCGACGTGGGCTCCGGGTCTGGCCCAGCCCCAGATGTGGATGGGGCGCTCGCGCTGAAGGACGGCGTGGTCGCTGATGGCGTGGGGGAGGACGATCTGGGCCTGGGTGCAGAGGGGCGCGGAGGATAGAAGGGCTAGTCCGGCGAGGTGAAGAAGGCGCATCGAAGGGGACTCCGGGCTTGTAATAAAACGCTTTTGTTGAGCGTCGCTGATTCCGAGAGAACGATAACACAGGGGTGTCGTGTTGCGCCTTCGGGAGCAAAGACAAAGCCCCTGCGCATGGGCAGAGGCTTTGTGGAGCAGAGGTTGGAATTGCTCAGGCTTTGCGGCGGAGGGGGACGGCGGTGTTGGGGATGCGGGCGATGCGCTCGGTGACCATGCTGCTGGTGTCCTTCATCATGGCGATGGCGTGGTCGTAGCGTCCGGCGAAGGAGTTGTAGCGGATGGTGGCCATCTCTTCGAGCATCTTCATGCCGTCCTTGAGGTAGGACATGCGGCTGCGCTCGTCATGGCCCCAGGTGACGGGGACCTCGGTGATGCGGAAGCCGAGCTTGCGTGCGATGAAGAGGAGTTCAGGATCGAAGCCCCAGCGCTCGATGGTCTGCAGGCGGAAGATGACCTGAGCGGATTCGCGGCGGAAGGCCTTGAAGCCACACTGGGTGTCCTTGAAGGGGAGTCCCATGACGCTGCGTGTCACCCAGTTGAAGCAGCGGCCGAAGAACTGGCGGTAGAGCGGCTGATGGATGGTCTGTTTGGCGCGGTCGAGCCAACGCGACCCGATGGCGACGTCCGCGCCGGCGTCGAGTGCGGCGATGAGACGTTCAGCCTCGATCATGGGCGAGGAGAGGTCGGCGTCGGTGAACATGACGATGGTGCCTGCGGCCTGCAGGAGTCCATTGCGGACGGAGTAGCCCTTGCCACGATTCCCGGGGTTCTTGATGAGATGGAGGCGCGGGAAGAAGTCCATCCAGTGCTCGACGATTGCGACGGTGTCGTCGGTGGAGCCGTCGTCGACGATGAGGACTTCAGCGTCCCAGTTCTGTTCGTCGATGCATGTGAGTACCCGGTCCAGGGCGGCTTCGATGCGCGCGCTCTCGTTGTATGCCGGAATGATGATGCTGAGGTAAGGATGGGACATGACGTGGGACCCCTGAAGGAAGAAGTTAGAACAACGAAGGGAGAAGATCGGCGAGATAAGAGGCAGGCCGACAGAATGTAACAGTAAGGGTTACCAGATGCCTTTATCGCTTCCGGTGAGCTTGTGGCCGATGGCGGCTGCGGTGGCAAGCCAGGGCAGGAGGCCGAGTCTTGCGGAGCTTTTGACATCACCGCGGCGGACGAGTCCAGCGAACTGGGTGCCGTAGAGACCTGCGGACTGCGGCATGATGGGAACGCGGAGGAAGCTTCCCCCGACGTGAACGATCTCCCCGGTGAAGCGTGCAGATTCGGTTACAAATACGGGAAGCGGGAGAGCGGGTGCGCCGTAACGCTGCACATAGTCGGAGACGATGACGAGGTAGGTGGCGACACCTTCCCAGATGCCGGCCTTCTGCGCGGAGGCGCGAAGGTCGTTGAAGTCGACGATGCCGGAGTTGACGAGCGAGGCGGAGTCGATGATGTCGCAGAGCCGGAAGTAGAAGTGCCGGTACATACGCTGGAGGGTGGAGATCATGAGGCGATCGGAGGCAGCGGGTACGCGGAAGGACTGTCCGTCGTAGCTGAGGGTGCGCGAGCGGCCGGGGATGCTGGAGGCGAGGACGAGTTGCTCTCCGGTCTGGCCGAGGCGGCCGATGTGAATTTCGACGGGGTCGGGGAGCCCTTCGATGACGAAGTTCCACTTGCCTGCGAGGCGGTCGCCCCAGCTGCGGGGCTCGATACGCGCGCCGAAGCGCTTCTGCATGAGGGCTGCGACGTCGTCGGTGGAGGCGTTGGTGTAGAGGTCGATGTCGCTGCCGAAGTCAGGCCAATGGTCGAGGGTCTTCATGACGGTGAGGTCGAGCCCGGCCTGATCGAAGGCGTCGGTGATGGTGCGGAGATGACCGACCGCGGTATGGATGCGGGCGTGCTCCTCGGCGATGGCGACGGCGGCCCAGTTGGCGCGGATGGTGTCGCCTGCCTTCTCCATGAGGCGCTGATAGACGCCGAGCCCACGCACGATGACGTGGTTGGAGTGGGCCATTTTGAGCACCGTCTCCATCTGGGCGGAGTTGAGATTCTGGAGCTGGGCGAGCATCTCCGGGGAGGGGTTTTCGGCCTCGGGTGAGAGCACGAGGAAGGAGAGGAGGGACATTGCCTCAGAGGCGGCACCGGGAGCGGGATGATTCGACATAGTCGTACAGTCCTTTGAAGGATTATTGTGGCGGCTGCTGGGTTGGCGGGTTGGTGGTGGACGGCTGCCCGGGCTGGTTTGGTGTCGTGCCGGGCTGAGCCGGTGTGGTCTGCTGCTGGTCTGGAGTGGTTGGCGCGGCTTCCGGTGATTTGGTGTCCGGCGCAGCTGCGTCCGGTGATTTGGTGTCTGGAGCTGCGCTTTCCGGAGTTGCGGAGGGGTTGCGCGGGTGGAGACGGATGAGGCCGTCGCGGCCAAGGCGCGAGCGGCTGTAGGAGTCGAGCGCATTGTCTACGCCGGAGTGGCTTGCATCGGCGATGTCGCCGACCTGCTTGCCCTGCGCGGCGAGGTCGGAAGCGAAGCCGATGCGTGCGTTGGCGTCGCGTGCGCTCTGAGCGCGGGAGTAGTAGGAGCGCGCGATCTCGAGTTCGCCGTCACGCTCTGCGACGTAGCCTGCGTTGTTGAGGGCGAAGGCGTTTTTGGGATCGAGCTGGAAGGCTTCCACGAAGTCTTTTTTGGCGGCTTCCCAGTTGTTGGCGTTGATCTCGGCGACGCCGCGGACGGTGAGCATCTCCGCGTGGACTTCCTCGGGGGTCATGGTGGCCATGCGAGTGCGAACGTCGTTGGCGCTTGCGGAGGCGAGTTCGCTGACCGGCTTGCCACGCGAGGAGCGCTTGGCGGTCACGACGACGGGCTGTTTGGAGTGCAGGGCGGCGGCCTGGTCGTAGAACTTGACGGCGCTTTCGAGGTCGCCGGTGGCTTCGGACGCGACGCCCATGTTGTTGAGGGTGAAAGCGTTCTGGGGATCGAGTTCAAGCGCCTGCTGGAAGGTGGTGACGGCTTCGAAGGGACGGCCTTCGGCGAGCAGGCCCATACCGACGACATTGATCCGGTTGATACGCATGGGGACGTTTTGGATTCCGCCGAGGGCATCCATCATGGGTTTGCCCTTGAGGTTTTTGGTGGTGCTGCGCTCGATGACCGCATCGCAGCCCTGCTCCTCTGCGAGTTTGTAGAATTTTTCCGCGCGCTCGACCTGGCCCTGGAGTTCGGAGACGTAGCCGATGTTGTTGAGGGTAAAGGGATCTGCGGGATCGTAGAGGTAGGCCTTGAAGAAGAGACCTTCTGCTTTTTCGTAACGATTGTGGAGCACGGCGTCGACACCGTCGCGGTTGAGCTTCTGGACGGGTGTGAGCTCGCTGCGGCGAGGAATGGTGATGTGGATTTCGCGAGGACGCTCTACGGTGGCTGCGGAGGCTACTGCGGCACCGATGGTGAAGAAGACAGCAAGGCTTTTGACAGACATGGGGGTTGAATCACCTTCCCTAAACGCTCAACAGAGTTACAAGATAGGAGTTTTCTACATAATATGTGACTACGCCAAGACGTAGGTGGTTGCCTACGCGCACTATGGTTTACATTAGTTGACTTCGATGCAGCCGAAATTCGGTTTTTTACATCAGACTTAGTTATGATCCGCTTATTTCCTGTCGTCATTTTGAGTTCCATGGCGATGGCTCAGTCGGCACTTGGGCAGACTTCTCTGCAGGTTTCGCTTGCCTCGGGCCCTACGACTTCCGCCACCGCTACAACCGCAGCCAACATTCCGAATAGTGCACTCCCTGCCGCTCCGCGCGGACGCAGTACAGTGATCGGCGGAGAGATCAAGGATGTCGATCCGGTGCGCGATCAGTTTACGTTGAAGGTGTTTGGCGGCAAACCGATCAAGGTGCTGTTCGATGAACGGACGCAGGTCTATCGGGATGGCCAGCGGATTCGCGTGCTCGATCTGAAGCCGGAGGATCATGCTTCGATTCAGACGACGCTCGATGGCGAGAAGGTGTTCGCGCTGAAGATTCACATGCTTTCGACGACGCCTGAAGGTGAGACGCGCGGGCAGGTGACAAGTTACAACGCGCAGACGGGCGACCTGGTGATGAAGGCTGCGCTCTCGCAGGAGAGCATCACGCTGCATCTGCCGGCGGGGACGCAGATTTCGCGTGTGGGCCAGATGGCAGCGGGCACGGAGCCTGGGGGTTCACAGGATCTGCGGCAGGGTGCGCTGGTGGATGTGAAGTTCAAGGGGACGAACGTTGGACACGCGAGCGTGACGCATGTGGATGTGGTTGCGGTTCCGGGATCGGCGTTCACCTTCCGCGGCAACCTGGCGAACCTGGATGCGCATGCGGGCCGGCTGGTGATTGTGGATCCGAATGACAATCAGACGTATCCGATTGCGTTCGATGTGGCTCGCTTCCCTGTCAGCAGGGATTTGAAGGTGGGTGCTCCGGTGACCGCGGTGACGCAGTTCGATGGAACGAAGTATGTTGCGAGTGAGATTTCTTCGCAGTAGGTAAGTGGTTGTAAGTGGAAAGCCCCGGGGAGCCTTTATGGTCCTTGGGGCTTTTTTATTTTGTGGGTACGAGGCTTTCTAGTTTGGGCAAGAAGAAAGGCTCCCTTGGTGGGAGCCTTCCTGGTTTAGGCGTGGTGCGTTTATGGGTGGTAGTTGGTTGGCCGGCAGGGGTCATAGCCGAGGGTTGAGGTGGCCTGGGAGTTGGTCTGTGCGGTGGGTATGTTGGTGGGCGGTATCAACCAGGGCTTGTTGGTGAAGTCGAAGAAGTCGAGGAGGTTGGGTTGGGCCGCGTCGCGGGGGGTAAGGTAGTGATTGCCCCCCGGGATGAAGCGGTCCTCGACGAAGTGAAGGATTGCAGTGTGGTCCATTGGAGTGTGCCCAACATAGTGCTTGCGGGTGAAGGGCGAGATGATGATGTTGGGAACGCGGAAGCCGAGTTGAGCGGCGAAGCCCTGAGTGTAGGCAGCGTCTGGCTGGCCGGGTCCGAGGGATGTGGTTTCGGTTGCGTTCGCACCGGGATCGTACTGCGAGTTGAGGTCGCAGTGGAGCATATCGATCCCGTTCGGGTTGGGCTTGCAAGGAAAGTAGGAATCCGCGTTGACAGCAATGCTTTTGATGTCAATGGGATAAAGAGCAGGATCGACGGGCGTGGCACCGGGGAGCGCGGAGTTGGAGTGGCCCTGGACTGCGGGGACGTGGTCGTAGGGTCCGCCGCCCTCGTCGTATGCGAGGAAGAAGATGGAACTGCTCCAGGAAGGGCTGTTCATGAGGTCGCTGACTACGCTGGCGACCTGCGCCTGGCCGTTGAGAATTGATTGACCCGAGCCGGGGTGCTCGTCGCTGTGGCCGTACTCGGCTTCGATGAAGGAGAAAGCTGGGAGTACATTGTTGGCGGCGTCCTGCACGTATTGAGTAAAGGGGACGATGTGACTGAGGTCGATGCAGAACGAGTCTGCTGGGTCCTTGACTGCGGCTTTGGAACTGGTGAGGCCTGGAGCGCAGGTGTCGCCTGGATTCGTCTTCGTGTAGAGATAGTTAGCTGAATCCCGAAGGTAAGAGAATATTGTGTCCGGGAAGAGAGCATTCGCCCCGGTTTGCAGACAGTCGCCGTCCACCTCAGAGCAGTTTCCTTGAGTCAGGCTGTAGTAGATTTTCCAAGGAACGTTGTTGTTCGTGAGTTCCTGGAAGATGGTCGGTATAACGAGCTGCTCTTTTATTTTGTCGTCGGCGCCTGGATCAAAGGCGAGGCCTTCTGTAGAGCCGCCGGTGAAGGTTGCGATGCGATTGGGGATGGACTTGCTGGACATGGGCGAGAACCAGCGGTCTGATACAGCGAATTGCGAAGCCATGTAGTAGTAGTAGTTGAGGAAACCCTCGTCGTAGTAGCCCATGGCACGTTGACCGTACGGATCGGTCATATCGCCTGAGCAGCTGTTGTTACCGTTGGCTCGATTTGCGAGGCAGGTTGCCGCGTAGCCCTCCGCCGTGTGGACGAAGCCGTCCATGGAGAGCGGACGCGTGAGGCTGAAGTCATAGCGGCTGATGTCGCCGTAGCTTTCGAGCCAAGAGGAGCTGAGGTCGTCGACGCAGGTGCTGGTGAGTTTGAAGATGGGGAAGGTCTGGACGGCGCCGGTCTTTGGGTCGGCGTCGGTCTGGTTGGAGATGAGGTTGAGCTTGTCGTCGATGCCGTCGACGTTGTAGGTGACGCCGTCGTCTCCCTTGTTCCAGCCATTTTTGGCGCGGTAGGGGTTGAGCATGCCGAAGTAGTTGTCGAAGCTGTGGTTCTCCTGGAGCATGAAGACCACGTGCTGGACTGCGTCTATGCTGCCGGCAGGAGTGACGGTTACGATGGCGGTGCCGGTTCCTGTTCCGCCTGAGCCGGTGGCGGTAGCGGTGTAGGTGGTGGTGACGGTGGGTGTGACGACCTGCGTGCCGGAGTTTCCGGTGAGTGAGTACGAGGTGCCGTCGCTGCCCTTGATGGCGATGGATGTGGCGTTGGTGGCGGTGACGGTCAGGGTGGAGGATGCGCCGGTGACGATGGTGTTGGGAGATGCGGCGATCGAAACTGTGGGGGCGGGGACCGTGACGGTGACCGTGGTTTGGGCGGTGATGGTACCGCCCTGCCCGGTGGCGGTGGCGGTATAGGTGGTGGTGGCGGTCGGGGTGACGGTGAGGGTGCCGCCGGGGGGCAGGATGGGGGTGCTGAAGCCGTCGGTGCCGGTGACGGTGATCTGGGTGGCGTTGGTGGCGGTGATGGTGAGCGCCGAGGAGGCGCCCTTCAGGATGGATGCCGGGTTGGCATTGATCGTGACGGTGGGCGCGGGGACGACGACGGTTACGACTGTCGAGGCCGTGGCCGAACCGCCGGCACCGGTTGCGGTGGCGGTGTAGGTTGTCGTGCTGGCCGGGGTGACTGTCTGGCTGCCGCCGGTGGCACCAAGGGTGTAGGACTTGCCGTCCGAGCCGGTGATGACGACGCCGGTCGCGTTGGTGGCCGTGGCGGTGAGGACGGAGGAGGCACCGGCGGGGATCGACGCGGGATTAGCGGTGAACTTGACGGTTGGGGCCGTCGCCGAGGGTGTAACTGTGATGGTGACCTGTTGCGAGGCGCTGGCTCCGGCCCCGGTGGCGTTGGCGGTGTAGGTGGTGGTCGCCTGCGGGGTTACGGTGATGCTGCCGCCTGCGCCGGGGAGGGTGCGGCTGCTGTTGTCTGATCCGGTGACGAGAATGCTGGTGGCGTTGGTTGCCGTGATGGTGAGGACGGAGGATGCGCCGGCGGTGATGCTGGCGGGATTCGCGCTGATGCTGACGGTGGCCGGAGGCGTCACCACGGCGGTGACGTTGACGATGGCGGTTGCGGTGATGGTTCCGCCGGCACCTTTAGCGGTTGCGGTGTAGGTGGTGGTGGCGGTCGGGGTGACGGTCTGGGTGCCACCGGTTGGCGCAAGCGTGTAGCTGCTGCCGTCCGTACCAGTGACGACCAACGAGGTGGCGTTCGTGGCCACGGCGGTGAGGGTGGATGTGCCACCCGCGGTGATGGAGGCGGGTGCCGGGGTGAGAGTCACCGTGGGTGCCGGCGCCGTGGCGACGGGCGTGACGGTGACAATGGTGGACGCGGTGGCGCTGCCGGAGGTGGATGTGGCGGTCGCGGTGTAGGTGGTGGTCGCGGTCGGGGTGACGGCCTGGGTCGCGCCGGAGGGCGAGAGGGTGTAGCTGCTGCCATCGGTGCCGGTCACGGTGACGGTGGTGGCGTTGGTCGCGGCGATGGTGAGGGTTGAGGAACCGCCGGCTGTGATGGTGGGTGGATTGGCAGAGATGGTGACGGTGGGCGGATTTGCGCCAGTCACGGGGGTTACGGTGACGGTCACCTGGGCGGTAGCGGTGTTTGCCGCACCTGCGGCGGAAGCGGTGTAGGTTGTTGTCGAGGTTGGCTTCACGGCCTGCGAGCCACCGGCGACAGGCATGGGGTAGCTCGTTCCATCAGAGCCGGTGAGGACAAGCTGGGTGTCGTTGGTGGCGGCGACCTGCAGGGTTGCAGAGGCTCCGGCCGCGATGGATGTGGTGCTTGCCGTCATGGTGACGGTGGCGGTAGCCAGGTGCTCTGAGACAGAGGTTGCGCCGCAACCTGCGAGCACCATGACGAGGGGAAGACAAAGAAATGAAAAAGATCTGGAAAGAAACTTTGAGGCAACCTGGCCCGGACGGAACGATAGCACGATGATCTCCTAACAATGCCATCGAACGGAAAGGAGGTCCGCCGACGGGCCCAAAAGCAGATTTAGATACAAGGGAATCCCAAATACGACAATGATACGTGCGGTTCTTTACAGTTGGACGTTATTTATCGAGCCTGTTCGAGCTCATGGTCACCCTCGTTCCACTCTTTTTGGGTGTGATCAACCAAGGCGTGTTGATTTGTGTGTGCATGTGACTTGAGGAGGTTGCTGCGCGAGAGGTCATTTGTCTCCGCGAGGTTTGGGCCTTCGTTTTCGCCGATCTTCCACTGCTGGCGGGAGCGGTCGGCTCCTGAGAACCAGGAGTGCAGCCAGCGGCGCTTGAAGCGGGAGGCTCTTCCCTCGCCTGCGATCTCGCGCTTGAACTTGTGAAGCTCAAACCAGCGGAGATAGCTGCGGGCGACGGTGGCCATGGTCATCTGGACGCCGGCTTCGTAGTTATGTTCGGACATCTGGCGCTGCAGGTCTTCGGACTGGAGGAGGGTAACGAGCTTTTCGGAGAGGTCGGCGGGATTGCCGATCTCATAGAACATGATGGCCATGTCGTCGTCGGTGGCCATGCAGCGGAAGTCGGCGATGTCGGCGCAGATGATGGGGACGCCGTATTCGCAGGCCTGGTGGGCGGGGCCACTGGACCCTGTGGAGGAGTCGTAGGGCATCACCATGACGGAGGAGGTGCGGAAGAGCTTGGGGACGTCTTTCTGCGGGATGTAGCCGAGGAAGTCGATGGGCAGGTGCCTGGGCTGGGCGTCGCGGACGGACTCCCAGTAGCCGGCGGCTGCGGGGTGGTTTCCACCGGCGACGAGAAGACGCGCGTTGGGCATCTTTTCAAGGACCGAGGGGAAGGCCTCCATGAGGGTCTCGAGGCGCTTGTATGTTCCCCAGTGGCCGAAGGCGAGGATACGAATCTCTGGGTTGTTGCGCTTGGTCATGTCGGGCGGGCTGGGGATGGCGGCGAAGGTGCCGTGGGTGCCGACCAGGACGTTCTCAGCCGAATACTTTTTCTTGAGGGTGCGGCGGTAGTCGGAGAGGAGGACGGAGACGGAGTTTGCCTTGAGCAGGGTCCAGGTTGCGGCGTCGGTGCCGAGGCGGTAGAGACGCTCCTGGCGGACACCGGCGCTTGCGAAGTCGACGTGTTCGATGATGTGGTGAAGGGTGATGTGGGTGTAGAAGCCTGCAGCGCGCGTAAGGGCCGGGACGGAGAGGCCGGCGAAGGCTGCGAGCGGAGTATCGGGTGCACCGAAGCTTGAGAAGACCAGGTTGTACCAGACGACGTCCGGCTTGATCTGGCGGATGGTGTTGAGCAGGCGCATGGGGGTTGCGAGGCTGCCGAACTTCCAGCAGCGAATGACGGTCACGCCGGGGAGTTTTGTAGCCTGGTCGGCATCTACTGGATTACCGTGAGCGTCCGTGGCGAATTTGTAATCTTCCAGTTCATCCGCGAGAACGATGAGCTCTACTTCCTTATGCCGCTGGATCTCCTTGGCAATGTAGTACGAGTATTCATTCAGCTGGCGAATGCTGGGAGGAAATGCTGCAACCAGACAAATTTTGATCATGATTCTCCTTAGGATGAGGTTTCGGTCGCAATGGATATCTCTGCTTCAGGCGACGTTTGCAGATGGCTTCTGACGAAGTGACGAGCCGTTCATTTTTGACCAAAACTAAATGGGTATGACGTACCTTCCCAAGTACGGAGTGGGACGGATTTTAGAGGCTTCGGCCGCGGGATAGTGTTTGTGGCTTCCCGTGATCGCGAAGGTAGAGCAACGTGGGACCGGCCTCTGTGGACCGGTCTCCTGACGCTTAGAAAATTGTGATGCTGAAGTAGGGACGGAAGGTCTCACTGGATCCTCCGGCGAAGTTGATGAAGCCTTCCTGACGTATGCCACCGGAGATCCGGATGGGGTACCTGAGATGAACGTCTCCGGTGCGGTCGTTGAAGGTGCGGTTGAGGGGGCGTGTGTAGGAGGCCGAGAAGCCGTTCTCCAACATGTCGTAGACGTGGAAACCACGTGTGTTTTCGTAGGAACTGGTAGCCTGGAAGGCCCATTGTTTATTGGGTGCGAAGTTGACGGTTCCCGCGGGCCGGATGGCCTGAGCGATAGCGGAACCGAGGGGCGAGAACGGCACCTGCCGCCATGAACGGAGGTCTTCGATGAGGGCTTCGACATCGAGCCTGGTGGAGAAGCGCCGGGTGAGTCCGATGTAGCTGGAGGTGTAGTAGTTCTGGCTGTTGCCGAGCTTGACGGAGGTGAACTTCTGGTCATTTGCGCCCCATCCGGTGATGAGTGCGGTCTTCGACCAAGGGGCGCCGACGCGGAAGTTGATTGCGCCGGTGAGGTTGGTACCATGCTGGTCGGTCTCGGTGAAGGGACCGGTTTCTGCGGTGAAGAAGCCGTCGGCTGAGACTGCGTTGAAGAAGGAGCTTGTGCTGGCGTAGACGAAGCCGCGAATGAGGTTCTGGTTGAGCTGAATGGGCGACTGTGTGTCGCGGCGGATGGTGCCCTGGACGCCGGCGTTGAATGTAACCACATTGGTGCCAAGATGCGCGGTGGGGTCAAGGCCGAAGTTGAGGGTGTAGTCGGTGGTGTTGCGGTGAACGATGGAGCTGGTCGCGGGGACCGAGATGGTTCCCTGGGCGTTGCGCACCTGGAAGTATCCGCCGTTGGTGGGCAGGTTATGGAGGTGCAGGTGGAAGGCGTTGATGGAGTCGGTCTCGATGGAGGAGCGCGGCGTTGGCAGCTGGGCGGTGTTGGCCTCGGGCACAGCTCCGGCGGGGCTGTTGAGCTTTGAGTCGAGGACGTAGACGGTCGAGTCTTCGAAGATGGGCTGGACGATGAGGTTGGCGAGGAGGCTGAGCTTTGGGTTGACGCGGAAGCCTTCATCGGCGCCGGCCTGGAGGAGATCCTGCTCGGCGGTCTGGTCCTCACCCGCGTTGGTCGCTGCGGCGGCGAAGGCGGAGAGAGCGGCTGTGCCTTGGTGCTCCTGCTGATAGAGCGAGGCCTCGGCGAGCAGGTACTGATAGTCGACTTCGCCGTCGTCAGTTTGCTTGACGGCAGCGAGCTCGGCTGCGGCGCGACGGGTTTCGCCGAGGGCGAGGAGGCTGTTGGCCATGGCGATGCGAACGGCAGAGTCGGGTGCACCGGCCTGCTTGGCGCGGTCGAGGTAGCCTTCGGAGAGCTCGTACTCATGGAGCTGCTGGAGTACGTTTGCGGCGGCGATGAGCTGCTCGCCTGAGGCGGGTTGCGTGTCGCCTGCGGTGACTTCCATCTCGGCGAGAGCGAGCTGGCGTTCGGCGTCTTCGGTCTTGCCCTGGGTCGCCATCAGCTGCGCGATGGCGAGGCGGACGCCCATGCGATTGGCCTTGGGGCTGGCGAGTGCCTTGCTGAAGCGCTGCATGGCTGCGACCTGATCTCCGAGTGTGCTGAGGGCTTCTCCGGTCGAGACATAGATGTCGCTTGCGGTGACCTGATCGGTGACGGAGTTGGGCGCGGGCGGGGGGATCTGGTCGGCGTATTTTTCGGCGAGCGTGATGTCCTGCATGGCGGCATCGCGGTCGAGCAGATCGGCGTTTGCACGGGCCTCGAGGGCGTAGATGGTTGCGGACTCGGGGAGGTGCTTCTGGGCTTCCTGAAGCTGGGTGACGGACTCGCGGTAGCGGCGCTCGGCGAAGTAGATGTTGCCGAGGCCGAGGTAGAGATTTCCGTCGTTGGGATCGAACTTGAGAGCGGCCTTGTACTCGTTGGCGGACTTGCTGAGCAGGCCCTCGCGACCGTAGGCGGTAGCGCGGATGGTGTGGATGAGCTCGGAGTCACCGGCGATGGATTCGGCGACCTCGGTCTCGTGGATGGCGGCTGAGGCATGGTGCAGGTTGAGCTCGGCGAAGGCGAGGCCCATGTGGGCTTCGGCGTTCTTCGGCTCACGCTTGATGGACTCTTCGAAGTCTGCGGCGGCCTTTGCGGGCTGATGCAGATCGTTCTCTACGAAGCCGCGGTTGGTGTAGGCGGTGACGACATTGGGATCGCGGCTGAGGGCTTCGGTGAAGTCGTCGACTGCCTCTTCGAGGCGGCCGTCATGCTTGGCGACGTAGCCTGCGAGGAGTGGGAGGTCGGCTTCTTTGGGGAAGAGGCCTTTGTATTTTTCGGTGAGGGCTGCGAGTTCGGGATACTGCTCGAGGCGGAGGAGGTCGTAGCCGAGGTAGACGACGACTTCGCGGTCCTTGGGAAGCATGAGGATGGCGCGCCGGCCGAGCTCTGCGGAACGGGTGGGGTCGCCGGTGAAGTAGAAGTAGCGCTCTTCTTCGCGGACGATCTGGGGGACGTTGGTCATGCGGTCGCTGACGCGTGCGAGCCAGGTTCCGGCGAGCGGGAGGTCGTGGGCTTCGATGGATGCGTTCATACCACCGGCGACCATGAGCGAGACCTTGGGCGCTACGCTGTAGCCCTTTTCGTAGGAGGTCTGGGCGCGTGCGAACTGGCGCCTGGCGGTGTAGAGATCGCCGAGTGCGAGATAGGGGACGTAGGAGCTGGGGTAGTTCTGTGCGAGCTGGTTGAAATACTTTTCGGCGTCGTCATCGTTGCCCGCGGCGCGTGAGGCGTAGCCGAGGGAGGTGAGGGCGAAGCGGCTGTGCGGGTCGATGTCGAGGACTTTTTTGAACTGGGCGATGGCGTCGTTGGTGCGGCCCATCTTCATGAGGAGATCGCCTTCGAGCTGAAGGCTGTTGGGATCCCTGGGCTGGATGGCGATGGCTTCGTCCATGTCCTTCAACGCGCTGTTGAAGTCGTTGAGGTCCATCTTGATGAGGCCGCGAAGCCGGAGGAAGGCGGCGCGATCGGAGCCATGCTCGTCGAGCGCGTCGACCTGAACCTTGGCGATCTGGAGCTGCTTTTGGGACTGTTCGGGCTCGTCGAGGCTGGAGTAGAGCGCGACGAGGTTCATGTGGAGCTGGATGGGGTAGAGCGGGCCTTCGACGGGCGAGGCGGGGAGGTGTTCGACGGCGAGGGTGTACTCCTTGGCTGCGTCGGAGTCGCGGTCCTGGATCTGGGCGATCTCGGCGAGAATGGCGTGGAGGCGGTAGTAGTTGGGGTCGAGCTTTGAAGCGCGGTTGAGGAAGGGGGTTGCGCGGTCCACGTTGCCGATTCCGACCTGCGCCTGGGCGGCGGAGAGCTGGAGGTTGAGGTCACGCGGGAGGGCGTCGGCAGCCTGGGCGTAGAGGCGTGCGGAGTCTTCCGCCTTGCCGGCGAGGCCGTAGGTGAAGGCGAGCTCGGCGACGACGTCGGGGCGCGGATTCTTGATGGATTTGAGGGCGTCGATGGCTTTTTCGAACTCGTTGGTGTCGCGGTAGAAGCCGGCGAGGGAACGCTCAATGTCGGGGTTGCCGGGAGCGCGGCTGCGTGCGAGATCGAGGTAGTGGGCGGCCTGGTCCATCTGCTTGAGGTGCTCGTAGGAGATGGCCATGAGCAGCTCGGACTGGGCTGCGGGCTCCATGCGTTCGGCGCGGCCGAGCCACTCGAGTGCGGCGGTGTAGTTGCCCTGGCGGGTGTAGATATCGCCGAGGACGAGGAGGTCGTTGCGGCGGCTGGGGTCGGCAGCTACGACTTCTTTGAGGAGGCGCTCTGCCTCATCGGTGCGGCCGGACAGGGCGTAGGTCTGGGCGAGGCCGGACTTGCCGTCGACGGAGGCGGGCTTGAGCTTGAGGCCGCGGGAGTAGGCGTTCGAGGCCTGACCTAGCTTGCCATCGAGGCGTGCGGCATAGCCGAGGAGGAACCAGAGCTGGGGGTCATTGGGCGCGGCCTGTGCTGCGCGGCTGGCGTAGTCGAGGGCCTGGGCGTGGTCTCCACGCTGGAGGGCGAGCTCTGCGGCACGGGCGAGGCGGGCGTTCTGGATGTTGGTGCCGAAGCCGAGCTCCTGTTGAGGCGCTTGTGCCTTATCCGTCTGAGTGCCGGGCTTTGCCTGTGCATCCTGACCTAGCTGATAGGTCTGGGAATAACCATGGCAGGCAAACAAGAAGAATGCAGAGATACACGGGATGCTGAAACGCTTATTCCGAACAGTCAAGGGTCCACCGGCTAAGAGGTTGAAGCTATTGTAGGAAATGGAATGCGGCGTTGCCACAAACCTTAGTAGTATGTTCGACACAAAGTGTGCAGGGCGAGTTGGCCGACCTTTTGACGTGGTCGTAACCCTTATTGGTTACTCGCGGCGGAGCAGCCCGCGGAGAGGCAACCGGCATCTTTATTGATGGCATCCTAAAGAGTCTACCAAGAGGGTCACCTTGCAAAAAACTGCGCCTATTGCCACATCTGCGCGACCAATCCCATTGAGCTTCATTTTGATGGCTGCGGCCGCGATCCACCTGCCCTTGCTGCTGATGCAGTTACCATTGCGCTCGTACGACACGAACTTTCATATTTTCTTCGCGTCGCATTATGTGCACCACTGGTTCGATCCCTGGAATCCGAAGTGGTTTGCCGGATTTTCACAGACCACGTATCCTCCGCTGCCGCAACAGTGGGTTGCGATTGTGTCGTGGGTGCTGGGTTTGAACATGGCCTATATGGCCGTGCAGTTTGTGGCGATTCTACTGCTGGTGATTGGCGTCTATCGGTTCTCGTTACTTTGGGTGAGCCCGCGTGCGGCTTCTTTTGCTGCGCTGGCGGCGGTGCTGCTGGGATCTGAGAGCTTCCTGGTGTACTCGGCGGGACAGTTGAGCACGACGATGGCGGCGCCGATCTATCTGAATGCGCTTCCCTTCTTCTTTGCCTGGATCCGCTTCGGGAGCTGGCGTTCGTTCATCAAGGCGATGCTGCTGGTGGCAGCAGCCGCGGCTGCGCACCACGCTACGCTGATCTTCGGGTCGGCATTTTTTGCGCTGCCGGTGGTTGCGCTGGCGCTGCTGGATCGCGAGGGTGGCGAGAAGGCCGCGATGCCTACGGTTGTGGTGCGGACTGTGATCGCGTTCGTTGTGGCCGGTGCTGCAATTGCGCTGGTGATTCTGCCGTTCTGGATTGCGCTCCTGCACAATCCGGTGACGCAGACCCCGATCCCGCACGCGAGTCGGGCAAATTACATCCTGACCCCTCAGGCGGGGATGAACTACTTCATAGTGCCCTATGGCGCACTACTCCTGGCGCTGCCCTTGATCGTGATTCGCGGCTCGGTGGTAGCGCGGCTGCGGCCGCTGCTGCTGGGCTTCTGGCTCGCCTTTCTGATCGGCCTGGGCGGGACGACGCCGGTGGCGCACCTGCTGTTGGGCCGTGCATTCGAGGTGCTGACGTTCGAGCGTTTCAGCTACTGGGCTACGCTGCTTGCGCTGCCTATCCTGGGGCTGGTGGTAACGGAGCTTATCGACAGCTTCCGGATGAAGGCGGCGATTCCGATTGCCATTCTGGCGACCTCCACGTGCGCGCTCGCGTGCGCGTGGTCGACCTTCCACCCTGCGGATGCAGCCAACTTCAACGTGGACAACGTGGCGCAGTGGCTAAACCGGGATGGACATGATAACTACCGGTACATCACACTCGGTTTCGGCAGTAAGCTTTCGCGGCTGGCGGTGATGACGGACGCCAACAGTGTAGATGGCGAATCGAACTCGGCACGCACGCTGCCGGAACTGACAAAGTATGGCGGAGCGGCGCTGACGAGCTCCAAGTATTTCGCCAAGCCAGGGCTCGATGCCCTGCGCGCGGTGCTCGACCACGCGGACCGGTACGGGCTCAAATGGGTGATCGTCAAAGATCCTTACTACGATCCGTTGCTGTATTTTGCGGGCTTCCGCCCGGTGGACCTGCTCGAAGACAAGACGATCACGATCTGGGCGAAGGATGATGTGCCGCCCGCGGTCGCGATGAACACGGCCGACATTCCGCCGCACTGGCAGGGACTGTTGTGGGGAACGCTTCCTTTTGGATCGAGCATTCTTGCGATCCTGGCCGTCGTGCTCATTCCAGGTGACAAGCGTCGCCTGATCCACGAAGAAGAGCCGTCTTTGTCGAACGAACACGCTGTCGCGGGGGGTGCACTCTAATGAATAACGGAGGATTGATTGCAGCAGGAATCGGGGCCGCGACGGTAGCGGTTATCGCGATTGGAACGATTTTCCCGGTGGCGACTGCGGTTGCGTACGCGGGGGGACAAACCCCGACGGGTGCGACGGCCTCTTCAGCCACGATCGTGAACGCGACTCCGGGGTCACCACAGGCCGCGGTCGATGACCTGGGGCGCCAGATGAAGCTGGCGGCCTGGGGACGGGCCTATGCAAGCCTGGCGAACAAGGCGGAGTTCACGCAGGACGAGTTTGTCCATGATCTGACCGGGTATGCGTTGAGTTTGCGGACCTATGCGACGCTCGACAGCTACGAGGTTACGCCGATACATGAAGGCGCGACCGAGGCTGACGAGAAGGTGAAGCTGCACTGGTCTTCGGTGGTGGGT
>CAZZZP010000020.1:0-58185 GCA_964658635.1 Lichenicola sp.
TTGAGCTGATAGACCGGCCCACCATTCAGGAAAACCATCTCCTGCCCTTCCACCTCAATCGTGATCGTCGCGATCCTGCCCTCCGTTCCCATCCACCCGCACCCGGCGGCTCCCGGCCCTCAGCCAGAAGAAATAGCCTCCCTGCTGCCACGCCGTCGCTTCCCCTTGCCCGTCCACCAGCTCGCCGCAGAGGGGTATAGTCGTTTCGAGGGGGGCTCACCACGTGACCGCGACGTCGCAGCAGCGAAAGATCTGGATCATCGCCCTGTTCGCCGGCTTCCTCTTGCTCCTGCTCGGCTTCGCTGCCCTCAATGCCTTCAACCCCCGCTTCCTCACCCCCGCCACCACCGAGCAGATCGTCGTCTACACCGCCATCTCCGCCATCGCCTTCCTCATCTTTATCGGCGTCCTCATCCTCCTCGTCCGCAATGTCCTTAAGCTCTACGCCGACCAGAAATCCCGCGTCATGGGCTCCCGCCTCCGCACACGCATGCTCTGGGGAGCCGTCCTCGTCTCGCTCCTCCCCATCTCCTTCATGTTCCTCTTCAGCTATCTCCTGATGAACCGCGCCGTTGACCGCTGGTTCTCGCAGCCCGTTACCCAGATGCGCGACGACGCCAACGACCTCGCGCTCCAGCTCTCGCAATACACCACTGCCAACGCCCGCGTCGAAGCCGAATCCATCGGCTCCGCGCTCCCCTCGCTCAC
This sequence comes from Lichenicola sp., assembly GCA_964658635.1. Lineage (GTDB taxonomy): Bacteria > Acidobacteriota > Terriglobia > Terriglobales > Acidobacteriaceae > Edaphobacter. Next base: position 709 of record CAZZZP010000020.1, read on the forward strand.
CCTCGGCAAGGCCGGCCTCGTCAACCGCGACGCCATCCAGCGCATCCTCCGAGATCACGAAATCACCCTCCAGGGAGGCTTCGTCGTCGTCTACTCCGACAACCGCGCCGTCGCCGCACTCAACGTCCCCACCCAGGCCGGTCCCGCCTCCGGCACCAAACCCTGGCTCAGCGGACCACCGCAGCAGCCCGTCCGAAACGCATCCGCAGCCTTGAACCCCTCCGACCCCGTCGACGCCTCCGTCCTCACCTCGGCCCAGCAGGCCGATAACCCTATCTTCACCCTCGCCGGCGTCGACTACGCCCTCGGCATGTCCACCCGCGCACGCCCCGGCAGCCCCGTCGAAAGCACCGTCGTCGGCGTCCCTCTCCCCCTCGGCATCTCCGACACCACCACCCGCCTCCGCACCGCCGCAAATGAGTACTGGGTCCTCTTCCGTGCGCGCCGCACCGTCCGCGCCACCTACATGATCCTCCTGCTCATGATGACCGGCATTGCCCTCTTCGCCTCCACCTGGCTCGCCCTCCATCTCTCAAAGCAGGTCACCAAGCCCGTCGAAGCCCTCGCCGATGCCATGGCCCTCATCGCCGCCGGCAACTACTCCCACCGCGTCCAGGAGTCCGCCACCGAAGAACTCGGCGACCTCGTCCGCAGCTTCAACCACATGGCTTCCGACCTCGACAGCAGCCGCGCCCAGGTCGATGCCTCCACCGCCCTCCTCTCCGCCGCAAACCGAGCCCTAGAAGCCCGCCGCGGCGAGCTCGAAACCATGCTCGAAACCATCCCCAACGGCGTCGCCACCGTCGATCCCTCGGGCTCCATCCTCCTCACCAACCGCGCCCTTACCGAGATGCTCGACCCCGGAGGCCAGCGCCCCTTCCTCGGCCAGAAGCTCGCTGACGTCTTCCCCCCTGATATCTACGACTCCCTCGACCGCCTCATGCGCCGCAGCCACCGCATGGGCTCCGCCGCGGCCGAGATGGAAATGTCGCTTGACGACCAGAAGCTCAACCTCCTCGCCACCGTCGCACTCCTCGAACGCAACACCGCCGCCTCCCGCGAGCACCTCGGCTACGTCCTCGTCCTTGAAAACGCCACCGAGCTCCTCCACGCCCAGAAGCAGTCCGCCTGGAAGGAAGTCGCACGCCGCGTCGCCCACGAGATCAAGAACCCCCTCACCCCCATCGCCCTATCCGCCGAGCAGATCGAGCGCCACATCACCCGCCTCGAAACCCGCCTCTCCCAGGCCGACCTCCAGTCCCCCTCCATCGCCGTCATCCGACGCTGCAGCGAGGTCATTTCGTCAGCTGTAGAGAGTATGAGGGGGTTGGTAGACCAGTTCGCCTCACTCGCCCAGTTCCCCACCGCCCAGCCCCGCCCCGCCGACCTCAACACCATCGTCGAAAACTCGCTCGCCCTCTTCGCCGGACGAACCCAGGGCATCCGCATCCAGCGCCGCCTCGCACGCGATCTACCCCTCGTCCTCGCCGACCCCGAATCCATGAAGCGCGCCCTCGGCAACCTCATCGATAACGCCGTAGAAGCCATGCAGGGCGCACTCCTCCGCGAGCTCCGCATCGAAACCTCCCTCCTCCCCTCCGGCCTCGTCGAGCTCACTGTCGCCGACACCGGCTCCGGCCTCACCGACGACATGCGCGAGCGCCTCTTCCTCCCCTACTTCTCCACCAAGCAGCGCGGCACCGGCCTCGGCCTCGCCATTGCCGCCAAAATCGTCCAGGAGCACGGAGGAACCATCCGAGCCGAAAAAAACGAGCCCGCCGGAGCTCGCTTCATCCTCGAACTCCGCCCCGCCAACATGGCCGACCCCGACCCCCAACCCGCCGACTCCGCCACCTCCTTCTCCACCTACAACTAACAAATAACAACAAACAACAAACAACGCCCTTATGAATCACATCCTCATCGTCGACGACGAATCCGACATCCGCGAATCCCTCGGAAGCATCCTCGAAGAGGAAGGCTACATCGTCACCTCTGCGGCCACCGCCACCGAGGCCCTTGCCCTCCTCTCCGACGCCGTCTTCGATGTCGTCCTGCTCGACATCTGGCTCCCCGACCGCGACGGACTCGACGCCCTCTCGGACATCCGCCGCATGGACCCCGCCTCTGTCCCCGAAGTCATCATCATCTCCGGCCACGGCACCATCGAAGCCGCCGTCCGCGCCACCAAGCTCGGCGCCTACGACTTCCTCGAAAAGCCTCTCTCCCTCGCCCGCACCCTCATCGTCGTCAAAAACGCCATGCAGACCCGCCAGATGCGCGAGGACAACGCCGAATTCCAGCGGCAGCTCTCCGTCAAAGGCACCGTCACCGGCCAGTCCGTCCCCATGAAGGCCCTCCGCCAGCAGATCAAGCTCATGGCCCCCACCAACGGCCGCGTCCTCATCTTCGGCGAGTCCGGCACCGGCAAGGAGCTCATCGGACGCGCCATGCACGCCCAGTCCCTCCGCAAGGACCGCGTCTTCGTCGAGCTCAACTGCGCCGCCATCCCCGAGGACTACATCGAAACCGAGCTCTTCGGCTACCGCCACGGAGCCGCACCCGGGGGCGGTGGAAACGCCGGCGTCCCCAACGAAAAACGCGGCACCTTCGAGCGCGCCGACGGCGGCACCCTCTTCCTCGACGAAGTCGGCGACATGAGCCTCAAAACCCAGGCCAAGGTCCTCCGCGCGCTCGACGAACAGCGCTTCCTCCCCGTAGGCGCATCCCACGCCGTCCACGTCGATGTCCGCGTCATCGCCGCCACCAACAAGGACCTCGAAGAAGAGATCGCCCGCGGCAACTTCCGCGAAGACCTCTTCTACCGCCTCAACGTCATTCCCTTCTTCGTCCCACCCCTGCGCGACCGCAAGGAAGATATCCCGCTCCTGGTCAAAGAGTTCCTCGCCGAGTTCGGCGCCCAGTACGGCCGGCCCCGCATCGAGATGTCCGAAGACGCCCTCACCGCCCTCCGCCAGTACCACTGGCCCGGCAACGTCCGCGAGCTCCGCAACCTCGTCGAGCGTGTCCTCATCCTCAACCCCAAGGCCCCACGCATCGAGCGCAAGCACCTCCCCATGCTCGTTTACCGCGAAAAAGAAAAATCAGCCTCCCGCACCGACGACTTCTCCACCCTCCTCGAAGCCCGCGAAGCCTACGAACGCGACTACATCCTCAAAAAAATCGACGAGTGCCACGGCAACGTCACCCGAGCCGCAGAAGGCCTCGGCCTCGAACGCTCCCACCTCTACCGCAAGATGAAAGCCCTCGGAGTCAGCGTCAAGGAGTAATCCCGCCACGCGCTCACCAGCAACACCACCATGAAAACCCAAAGGGCCACCCGAAGGCGACCCTTCCCATTCCCTTTGCTCGAAAGATTTCCTACCGAACAGTCACGCTCTCGCTCGTCGACACCGAAGCACCCGTGCTCTGGACAGCAAGCTCTTGTAGATGAACGTCCCGGCGATCTGATCCTCCTGGTACACCAGATAATCTCCGGTGAAGCCGCCTGGGTGGGCCACCGATACGATATCCGGGAGCCCGTCCCCTGCGGCGTCTACCGTGTAGCTGTGGCTCAGGTCGGAGTTGTTTTCGTCGATCAGCTGAGTGCTCCAGTAGGCCTGACCAGAGGCCGGGCTGCTCGATTCCGGCGCGTAGAAAATGGTCACGTGCCCGATAAAAGCAGGGAGGAGAGTACAAAGGCTGAAAAGCGCATCAAGGGGCCTCGTAAAACAGTTGGGGAGTGGATGGTGAGTCCGTTCCGTCACATCTGCGAAGTGCGACCAAACTTGTACCAGACACGACGTCCATGTGGCCATATCTTTGGTAACGTCTCGCCAAAGCTCACAAGCCTCCACCTCTTTTGCAGCTCGTTCCGTCACACGCCAGCCCTGAACACCGCCTCCTCCACCGTCTTCCTCCGTATTTCTCTGTGGATCCTCCGTGCCCCCTGTGTTCATCTTTTTTACTGGACTTACTGGACCGAGATCGCCCAAAGACCACACAAGCTCATGCAACCCTAACGGAATCAGCGACCGACCAAACCTGACCGCTTCGTCAAGAATCCTGAGTACAACTTTGGCATCACGCCACCTCCTCCTAGCTCGATGGGTCCCTGCACACCCATTCTCGGAGGCACGATGCGTCGCTCTGCTGTAACACTTGCTCTTACCCTTCTGTCTGCTGGCTTCTCCCTGGCCCAGACCGGCTTCTCCACCAAAACCTACCCCGCCGTTCTCCCCGCCACCAGCGACAACTCGCACCTTCTCTCGGCCGACCTCAATGGAGACGGCCGCGCAGACCTCTTCTCCTTTGGCTCCCGTTCCTCCAACTCCACCGTCTCCGGAAACGTCTTCCTCAACAATGGCAGCGGAGGCTTCCTCGCCCCCGTTGCGCTCCCAGGCACCGGCCTCCTCGCCGACGCCAAGATCGCCGACCTCAACAACGACGGCTACCCCGACATCGTCGGCTGCATGAATGTAGGCACCGGCCAAAACCAGTCCTCCAGCGTCACCGTCTACCTCAACAACGGCACCGGAGGCTTCAGCGCTCTCCCCGCCGCCTCCTACATCGGCCAGTGCAACAGCCTCGTCGTAGCCGACTTCTACAAAACAGGCCACCCGTCCGTCATCACCGCCGGCTACCTGCCCGGCCAGTACGGCCCCGGCGGAACCTTCTACCCCGGCATCACCAGCGTCCTCAACTTTTTTCAGAACGATGGAACCGGCACACTCACCGCGCTTGGCGAAACCCAGATCGATGGTGAGTTCGACGACCCCTCCACCAGCAGCAACTACACCAGCTGCGGCATCATCGACGTCGTCAGCGGCGACTTCCGCCAGACCGGCAACCCCGACCTCGTCATCACCACCAAGTGCAACAGCGCCAGCCCCACCCTGCCCGGCAACTTCGGCACCGTCGGCTTCGCTGCCTTCGATACCACCAGCCCCTCCTCCTACACCAACTTCACCCGCCTCGACTCCGTTCAGGATCTATACACGAACGGCAAGGCGGTGGACCTCAACGGCGACGGCAAACTCGACGTAGTCTTCGATGCCAATCAGAACCCCACCTCTGGCGCGCTCGTCTACCTCAAGAACATCGGCTCCGGAACCCTTATCCTCAATACGCTTCTCACCTCCGGCAACTTCTATGGCTTTGGAACCGCGGACCTGAACGGCGACGGTTTCACCGACATCGCCGTCAGCTACCAGAACACCTCCAATCCACAGGCACAGTCACCCACCGTCAGCATCCTGGCAGGCTCATCCGCCGGCACCTTCACCAACTCGCAGAGCTTCGCCACCGGGCCCACCACCAGCGTCGCCGGAGACCTCGCCACCGCCGACTTCAACGGCGACAGCAAGCCCGACTTCGCCACTCTCATCTACGACAACACCTCGAAGTCCACCTCGCTCAACGTCTACCTCAACACCCAGGGCAGCAGCAGCCAGGCCTGCAGCGCACCCACCACCGCCAACACCAACGTCATCTGCTCGCCCGGCAAAGGCGCTACGCTCAACTCGCCCGTCACCGTCACCGCCGCATCCAACGTCACCGGCTTGACCCTCAACCGCCTTTACCTTGACAACCAGTCCGTCTATCAAACCACCGCCCAGACCTTCAGCACACCCATCACCGCCGCAGCCGGAACCCATAACCTCGTCCTTGTCAGCTACAGCAACTCCGGCAAGGCCTTCACCACATCCACTAGCTTCACCGTCGGCAACGCCACTGGCAACGGCTGCATTCCGTCCGCGGCCGGCGTCTCCATCTGCTCCCCCACCCCCGGTACCCAGAGCAGCTCAACCATATCCTTCACCGCGGGCGCCACTGCACAGAGCGGCAACATCACCGCGATGCGCATTTACATCGATAACAAATCCGTCTACACCAGCACCAACAGCTCGCCCAGCAAGACCTACCAGTTCACCCAGGGGCTCGACATAGCTGCCGGCACCCACAACCTCGTCATCGTTGCTTACCAGAGCACCGGCGGATCCGTCCAGAACTCCCTCTCCTTCACCGTCCCATCCAGCCCCTGCCTGCCGCCCACCGGGGGGGTCGGCCTCAAGGTCTGCTCGCCCAACGGAGCAGGAACCACCCTCAACTCACCCTTCACTGTCGTAGCCGGCGCCTCCACCTCCGTCGGATACATCGCGGCCTTCCGCATTTACATCGATAACGTCGCCGTCTCCACCATCAGCAACCCGAAGACCAGCTCAACCTTCATCATCAACCAGTCCGTACCCGCCACCTCGGGCACCCACTCCCTCGTCGTCGTCGCCTATCCCAGTGGAGGGGGAGCCGTAAACTCCGAACAAACCATCACCGTAAAGTAGTTCTCATCCACATCACGTCACACGCACGAAGGCCGCCAACCAGGCGGCCTTCGTGCGTTCGCAACAGGTGCCTGATGTATCCTCGGTAAACTCCATATCGAGGATCTCCTTGCTCAAAGCCGCTCTCGCCCTCACCTGCCTCTACGTCGCCCCGCTCCTCGCCCAGAATCCGAGCCAGGACTTGACCCAGAGTCAGACCAGGCCCGACGTCGCCGCCTTCGAGCAGGCCCAGCTCCCCTCCCTCCTCGCCACCTACAAGCAGCTCCACGCCCATCCCGAGCTCTCCCACTTCGAGGCCAACACCTCCGCCATGCTCGCCGCCGAGCTCCGCAAAGCCGGCTACACCGTCACAGACCACATCGGCGTCTACCCCGACGGCAGCAAAGCTTACGGCGTCGTAGGCATCCTCAAAAACGGCCCCGGACCAACCCTGCTCGTCCGCGGTGACATGGACGCCCTCCCCATCGTCGAGGAGACCGGCGTCGACTACGCCTCGCACGTCACCACCACCAACAAGGCCGGACAGCAGGTCGGCGTCATGCACGCCTGCGGACACGACGTCCACACCACCGTCCTGCTCGGCACCGCACGCACCCTCGCCGCCAGCAAATCCCAGTGGCACGGCACCCTCATGATCCTCGGCCAGCCCTCCGAAGAGACCATCGACGGCGCCAAGGCCATGCTCGCCGACCATCTCTACCAACGCTTCGGCAAGCCCGACATGGTCATCGGCCTGCACGACACCAACGCCCACCCCGCCGGCACCGTCGGCCTCACCGCAGGCCCCGCCATGGCCTCCAGCACCTCCGTCGACGTCACCATCCGAGGTATCGGGGGCCACGGAGCCTACCCCTACGCCGGCCGCGATCCCATCGTCCTCGCCGCCCAGTACATCCTTCAGATCCAGACCATCGTCAGCCGCGAAGAAGATCCCCGTGACCCCGCCGTCGTCACCGTAGGAGACATCCACGGCGGCACCAAGCGCAACATCATCCCCGACGAAGTCAAGCTCGAGCTCACCACCCGCGCCTTCTCAGACAAATCCCGCCAGATCATCCTGGACGGCCTCCGGCAGATGGCAATCGGCGTCGCCACCTCCGCCGGACTCCCCCAGCCCAAATTCCCCACCATCACCGTCCACGACGACGAGTCCACCCCAGTCACCTTCAACGATCCCGCCCTCTCCGCCAAAGTCCGCGCAACCCTCGAACAGACCCTCGGAGCCACCAACGTCTTCACCGACCCACCCGCCATGGGCTCGGAAGACGTCGGCGTCTTCGGCATCGAAGCCAAGGTCCCCAGCGTCTACTTCTGGCTCGGAGCCATGTACCCCGACCGCTTCGCCGCCGCCACCTCGGCCGGCAAGCTCCTGCCCGGCCCCCACACCAGCCACTTCGAGCCCGACCCCGAACCCACCCTCGCCACCGGCGTCAAAAGCCTCACCGCCGTCGCCATCTCGCTCCTCCAGCAGCCCTAGCGCCCTGCGGCAAGCGCATCCTCGATCGCAGCAGCCAGATCTTCGTAAACCCATTCCCCCTCGTAGAGCTGGCCGTTGATAAAGAACGTCGGCGTCCCGTGCACGCCGCTCCGCTTGCCCCCGGCAACATCGTCCTCCACCTTCTCGGACACACGCTTCAGCGCCGCCGCCGCGCCCTCTCCATCCAGCCCCAGTCCTTCCGCAAGATTTAAAAACAACCCCCCGCCAAGCTGGTCCTGGTTTTCATAGAGTGCGTCATGCATCTCCCAGTACTTATCCGACGCAGCCGCAAACTCCGCCAGCCGTGCAGCCGGCTCCGCCAGCGGGTGGATCTCACGCAAGGGAAAGTTGCGAAACACAAATCGCAGCTTCTGCCCGAAATGCTTCTGCACCCGCTTCACCATCGGATAGGCCGCCCCCGCATCGGGACACTGAAAATCCCCGTACTCCACCAGCGTCACACCCGCCGACTCACTCCCCCGGATGTGATCCTTCGCCGATACTTCCGCTCTCAGATTCTTCATGGTGCGTTTGGATGCATCAGGATGCGCCCCCGCCACCAGCAACGAGAAAAGTCCGATGCCATCAACACTGCATCAAAACAGGTGCAAGCAGCAGCAGCTCCGCCCCGAGCAGACTCGCAGGAGAGATCATGGCACCGAAAGAGACCTCAAAGCACACACCCGCAACCAGGAAGACCAGCAAACCCGCAGACACCCCGCAGCCCATCTCCCTCGCCCACCGCCTCCACGCACTCCTGCACACCGTCCGCGCCATAGCCCACGCCGAGGACGAGCTCTGCACCCTCCTCCACGCAGCCGAACATGCAGCCGACGTCTCGCGCGAACTCCGCCACCTCCTTGCCGCCATGCCCGCCCATGACTACGTCGTTGACCTCGAGGCAGTCCGCACCAGCCTCTCCCGCAAAAACCCAGCACCCGGAAAATCCACCAAAACCCCCGCCAAGCGAGCGAGTATGGTGAAGAAGACCGTCACCATAGCAAAAAAATCAGCCCCCAAGAAGAAGACCCGCAAAGCCTGAGGAGACCCGCCATCGTCATCGCCAGCTGGAACGTCAACTCGATACGCGCCCGCATGGACCACGTCACCGAGTGGCTCGCCTCGGTCAACCCCGACGTCCTCCTCCTCCAGGAGCTCAAGTCCCCCGAGTTCCCCCACGAAGCCTTCGAAGCCCTCGGATACCACTCCGCCGCCGTCACCCAGAAGGCCTACAACGGCGTCGCCATCCTCTCCCGCACCCCCATCGAGACCGTCACCACCACCCTCGCCGGTGACGACGACGACAGCCACGCCCGCTTCCTCGAAACCCTCATCGACGGCGTCCGCATCGTCAACATCTATCTCCCCAACGGCAATCCCGTAGGCACCGACAAGTTCCTCTACAAGCTCGCCTGGATGGACCGCCTCCAGCTCCAGCTCGCCGCCTGGCTCCGCACCGGCATCCCCACCCTCATCGGCGGTGACTTCAACGTCATCCCCGAGGACATCGACTGCCACAAGCCCGCCTCCTGGATCAAGGACGCCCTCTTCCAGCCCCAATCCCGCGACCATTACCGAGCCATGCTTGCCCAGGGCTACACCGACGCCTTCCGCTCGCTCCACCCCGACGAGACCGGCCAGTTCACCTTCTGGGATTACTTCCGCGAAGCCTTCGCCCACAACCGCGGCATCCGCATCGACCACTTCCTGCTCTCACCCGCACTCGCCGAACGCCTCGAGTCCTGCACCATCGACAAAACCCCACGCGCCCAGCTTCGTCCCTCGGACCACACACCCATCGTCGTCACCCTGCGCTAGCTCTTCCCGTCCTCGTCCCCAGCAACCTCCGGCTCCACCTCGGCCTGCCGCGCCGCCATCTGCTCCAGCTGCCGGCGCCAGTCCAGATCCTCGATAAACCCCGGCTTCGACCGCCACTCCTCCTGAACCTTCACAAACAGCTCCAGAAACACCCGCGTCCCCAGCAGGCTTTCAATATCCTTCCGCGCCGCCGTCCCAATCTCCTTCAGCATGCTCCCCTGCTTGCCGATCAGGATCGCCTTCTGCCCCGTCCGCTCGCAGAAGATCGCCGCCGCAATCTTCGTCAGCGGCAGCCGTCCATCCTTCAGCTTCTTCATCGAAGCCGGCTCTTCGTACCTCTCGATCACCACCGCCGTCGCATAAGGAACCTCCTCACCCGTCAGCATCAGAATCTTCTCTCGAATCAACTCCGCCACCAGGAAACGCTCCGGCTGATCCGTCAGCTGATCCTTCGGAAAATATCTCTGCCCCTCCGGCAGCAACGGCACCACCTTGTCCAGCAGCAGCTCCAGGTTGATCTTCTTGCGCGCCGAAATCGGAATGATCTCCGCAAACTTGTACAGCGAGGACCAGTGCGCAATCAGCGGCATAATCTCGGCCGGCGAGATCTGATCGATCTTGTTCAGCAGCAGCACCACCGGGCAGTCCAGCTTCTTGATCAACTGCAGAGAAAAATCATCCTCGGCTGCCGACAAACTCATCCGCCCCGTAACCTTCGTCTGATCGCCCTCAGCCTTCGGCAGCTTGTGCGTCACGTCCACGATAAACAGCACCGCATTGCGCGACTCCAGAGCATCGTGAACCTCCTGCATCATCCGCTTATCCAGCTGCGTGTCCGGCTTATGAATCCCCGGCGTATCCACCAGCACCAGCTGTGCCGCCGGATGTCCCGCCGCCTCGGCCGTCTTCTTCTTCGCGGGAATCTCCAGTACCCCGTGAATCCGCGTCCTGGTCGTCTGCGGCTTATGCGTCACAATCGCCAGCTTCTGCCCCAGCAGAGCGTTCAACAACGTACTCTTACCCGCATTCGGGCGACCGATAATACTCACAAATCCTGAACGAAAAGCCATCCCTCCATTATGCGCCGCGCCGTTGCCCTTACGGAGAAGCCGTCAAATACCGTGCGAAGCACCGCCCGCCCGGCGCCAGGGCGCACTTGCCGTTGCCTTTACACTCAACCCATGCCCCCATCCAAGCCGCAAGCGCCCGTCTGGCTCATGGGCCTCTCCAACACCACCTTCGGCCTGGTCGGCGGCTTCATCGTGCTCCCGCTGCCGCAGCTGCTGGCCGCCCAGGGCGTCAGCGAAGCCCGCATCGCGGCCATCAGCGCGGCCTGCTTTTCGCCCGGCTTCTGGGTCTTTCTCGCCGGGCCCCTGCTCGATCTACGCTTCACCCGCCGCTTCTACGCCACCCTCTTCGCCGCCCTCGCCGGCATCTCGCTCGCCTTCGCCATCCTCATGCGAGCTCACCTCCTGCTGCTCGAAACCGCCCTCATGATCGCCTACGCCGCCGCCGTCCTCAGCTCGAACGCTCTCGGCGGCTGGCTCGCGACCATCCTTCCCCAACTCGCCCGCGCAGACCAGGACAATCCCAACCACGAGTCTGCCAACCTCAGCGCCTGGACCCAGGTCGGCACCTTCCTGGGCAACGGAGCCATGGCCGCCCTCGCCGCAGAAGCTCTGCGTCTGCTCCCGCTCACCCTCTCCGCCATCCTGCTGGGCGCACTCGTCATCCTCCCCGCCGCCATCTTCCCCTTCATCCCGCTTCCCCTGGCAAGCAAACACAACCCTGGCCCCGGCAACCTCCGCGACAGCTTCCTCAACCTCTTCCGGGAGCTCCGCGCCCTGCTCAAGCGTCGCGAAGTCCTCCTCACCCTCCTGCTCTTCGTCGCACCCACCGGCGCCTTCGCCCTCACCAACCAACTCACCGGAGTCGCCACCGACTTCCACGCATCCGAAGCCTTCGTCAGCCGCATGGGCGGCGCCGTCCTCTTCCTCGCGGGAGCCAGCGCAAGCCTGCTCTTGCCCGTCCTTGCCCGCTGGATCCGGGCCCTCCCTCTCTATCTGCTCATCGGCACCGTCGGCAGCCTCTTCACCCTCGCCCTGCTTACCCTCCCGCTCAGCCCCACCACCTTCGCCATCGCGTTCCTCGCTGAAAATGCCATGCAGGCGCTCAGCTTCACCGCCGCCGTCGCCATCTGCTTCGCCACCATCGGCAGCGACAATCCACTCGCCGCCACCCAGTTCAGCCTGCTCACCTCGGCCACCGTTCTGCCAATACTCTTGATGGGCCTCATCGACGGCCGCGTCTACTCCGGTTACGCCTCCCTCTACGGAATTCGCTCCATGTATGCAGTCGACGGAGGCCTCAGCCTCGCCGCGTGTACGCTCATGGCCCTCATCCTCTGGAGAAAGCCGCTTCTTCCAGCTTCCTGAAGAACGCCAGATTCCCCTCCCCAATTTCGCGGGAGTGCGAGACAATATGGTTCCACGGAGCGGAGCCCATCATCGCACCCCTTGCAGGAGAGTCGCTTGTCCAGTCCCCTTGAAATCGCCGCCGGTGTCGCCATCGAGGTCCTCATCTTCGCCCTCGCCGGAGGTATCCTCTTCCGTCTCTGGGGACGCTTCCTGCCACTTCCCAACCGCGCCACCGTCCCCGCTTTCCACCTCGGAGTCGTCCTGCGCAGCGGCAAAGTCGAACACGTCCGCAGCTCCGGCTCCTACTGGCTCACTCCAGGCCGCTCCATCATCCTCTGCGACTTCCGCCCAAGACCCTTCCAGGTCGCCTCACAGGAGCTCCTCACCGCCGACGGAATGGGAATCCGCGTCTCGCTCGGAGGAGAGTACCGCATCGTCGACCCCGGCTCCTTCGTCACCCAGAACACAGACTCCTTCGGTGCCTTCTACCTCGAGGTGCGCCAGTCGCTACGCTCCGCCGTCGGCGAACTCAACGGCCACGTAGCCCTCCTCAACGACGGCCCCATCACCGCCCGCATGAAGGAACTGCTCGTCCCCCGCGCCGCCCACCTCGGCCTCGAAATGACCCAGCTCGAAGTCTGGGAAGCAGTCCCCATAGGCTGGGTCCGACAGGCCTAGAAAACAGGCAACCGATCAACACAGATAAAAACGATAAAAAACAATAGAAAGCAGAAGGAAGACCTCCTCCCGAAGACGCTCTTCGCCACAATCGAAGCGCGAAGAGAACCCTGTCCTTGATCCCCTCTTCACGTCTTTTATCGCTCTTATCCCTGTCAATCTTTCGTCTGTTCTTCGTGGAAAGTACTACTCAGGCTCACCCGGATCCGGTCAATCCGCCGGTCCGTACTCGCCAGGATCTCCAGCCGCAGACCATCTTCCTCCACCACCTCGCCCGGCAACGGAATATGCCCCGCTATCTCCGACACCAGGCCACCCACCGTGGTCGATTCATAGTGCTCCGGCAGCCGCAACGCCGTCGGATCCTCCTCCTCATCGTCGCTGTCCGCCTCGCGCTCGGCGAACTGGTCCGCAAACAGATCCCGCAACCGCCCTACCTCAAACGTGCCCGAGACCACATACGCGCCTGACTCCTCACGCACCGGCGCATCGTCTGGTTCGCCCTCGTCATGTTCGTCCGCAATATTGCCGACAATTGCCTCGAGCAGGTCTTCAATCGTCACAATGCCGGCCACGCTGCCATACTCATCGATCACGATCCGCATATGCTGCTTCGCGCTCTGCATCTCGCGCAGCAGCTCCGCCACCCGCTTGGTCTCCGGCACAAACTCCGCCGGCCGCTGGATCTGCGCAATCGTCCGCGTCACCGCATCTTCATCGGTCACCTGAAGCAGGTCATGCGCAAACGCGATTCCCGTAATCTGGTCCAGCGCACCGCGATAGACCGGCACTCGCGAGAACACATGCTCCTCAATCTGCGCCGTAAACTCCCTCAGCGTCATGTTCGAAGGAACCGCAAAGATCTCCGGCCGGGGCGTCATCACCTCGCGAACCACCTTGTCGCCAAACTCCACCACCGAACGCACCAGCTCGCGGTCCGACTCCTCGAGAATCCCTTCTTCCTCGCCCGCCTCCAGCAGCGCGTCCATCGCCTCGTCCGGATGCTCCTCTTCCTGCTCGTCCTCGGGTTCCGCCAGCGCCGCAATTGAAAGCAGCAGCCCAAGCAGCAATGTCACCGGCAGAATCAGGAAAAAAAGCGCCTGCAGCACCCAACGCACACGCGCCACCCAGCGCCCCCGCGTACGCGTAAACAGCACCTGCGGCACCAGCCGGTCGAAGAGCAGAATAATGAGCACCAGCTCGCACAAAGTCACTGCAAGCTCGCGCCAGAAATCCCCATTCCCCGCGATAATCGTGTCACACAGCCGCAGCCCGAAGATCAGAGCAATCGCCGCAAGCGAAAGCTGCCGCAGCACCGACGCCGACTGCGCAATCGACTCCCGCCCAAGCTTCAGCCGCGGCTCCACCCGCTCTTCCCAGGAGTCGATATTGTCCTGGTATTCCCGCGCCAGGAACTTGCCCATCTCCGAATACACCCGGTCCACATACGCCGCCACCGCAAGGATGACGATCAGCACCACAACCAGCAGAAGACTCATCGAGCCTTGCCCTTCGGCTTACTCCGCACACCAGCCTCCGTGCGTTCGATCAGCCCGAGCGGCAGCTTCAGCTCCTTGCGCAGCGCCACTTCACGCGCCGCCATCTCACCCGAATCTGTCTCGTGGTCCTCACCCGCCAGGTGCAGCAGCCCATGCAGCAGCAGGATCCGCACCTCATCCTTCAGCGAATGCCCGTGCTCAGCCGCCTGCTTCGCCGCCGTATCGAGCGACACCGCCAGATCCCCCGCCCCCCCCCCAAACTCCTCGGGAGCCGGAAAACTCAGCACATCGGTAGCCTTGTTCTTGCCCCGGAAAGCCTTGTTCAGCCGCTTGATCTCCGCGTCAGAGGTCAGCAGAACCTCCACCTCCCCCTCAAGCTCAACCGCAGCCCGCGCACGGTTTACGAAACGCGCCAGCCCCGCCTTGCTCAGAGTGGAGACTGCGTCGAGCGCCAGAGAACTACTTGGAGGGTCGATGTTTATCATCGTAAAAAACGACAGAGGCCGTTCCAGGCCTCCATCTTCATGCTAACTCATGCACAACAAACAACCACCCACCGGCCAACTCAGAGAATAGAGATAGAGGCGATGAGTCCAAAAAGGAAAATCCTGTCCCGCGAAGTTCCTTATCGTCCCTCATCGCCTTTCATCCCGCTTAGCCGCGTCCATCCTTACTGGGGCTTCTGCAGATTCTGCATCTGTCCCAGCCCGTTCGTAGCCGGTGCATCCGGCATCCCGCCTTCGCCGATCGACAACGGCAGCTGCTGCGCCCGTCCGTAGCTGTCGTACGCCCGCACAATCCTCTGCACCAGGTGATGCCGCACCACGTCCACATCCTCAAAGTGGCAGAACTTGATCCCCTCCACCCCGTTCAGCACATTCAGCGCATCCAGCAACCCGCTCTTCTTCGGATTCGGCAGATCGGTCTGCGTCAGATCGCCCGTGATCACCGCCTTCGAGTTGTTTCCCAGGCGCGTCACAAACATCTTCATCTGCTCGATCGTCGTGTTCTGCGCCTCGTCCATGATGATGAACGCGTCGCTCAGCGTGCGCCCACGCATAAATGCCAGCGGTGCCACCTCAATCACATTCCGCTCCAGCAGCTTGTCGACCTTCTCCTGGTCCAGAAGATCGTAAAGCGCGTCATAAAGCGGCCGCAGGTAAGGATCGACCTTCTCCTGCAGCGAGCCCGGCAGAAACCCCAACCGCTCGCCCGCCTCAACCGCCGGACGCACCAGGATAATCCGCGAAACCTTCTTCGCCATCAGCGCTGAAACCGCCATAGCCACTGCCAGGTACGTCTTGCCCGTACCCGCCGGCCCCAGCCCGAACGTCATGTCGTTAGCCTCGATCGCCTCGACATACTTCTTCTGGTTGCCCGACCGCGGCTGCACCATCCGCTTCACCCCCGCCGAGCGCTGCTTGCCGGTCTCCACCAGCCCCTTCAGCGTGCTCTTCGGGTCCGCCACCACCAGCTTCAGCAGTGCGTGCAGCTCGCCGTTCTGCAGCGACACGCCCGTCTTGCGCAGCGCGTCGAAATCCGCAAACACCTGCGCAGCCCGCGCAACCTGCGTTTCCTCGCCCGTCACATAAATCCCATCCGAGCGCAGATCGATCTGTACCTGCAGTCCGTCTTCTAAAAGACGGAGGTTCTCATCACGGTTGCCGTAGAGAGGTTC
Source organism: Lichenicola sp. (assembly GCA_964658635.1). GTDB lineage: Bacteria > Acidobacteriota > Terriglobia > Terriglobales > Acidobacteriaceae > Edaphobacter. The sequence goes on from CAZZZP010000020.1 coordinate 16,617, forward strand.
GATGCCAGGGGTGATTTCGATAGACTTTTTTGTCAAGTTAGGTTCTGACCTCCGTCAGGGTGAAACTGGGTTGAAAGCCGGGGAGTCCGCTGGAGATTGGACCCGCTTGGTGCCAGGAGGTTGCGTCAGGATGGTCGGGGTTGTTGACACCGCGAAACAGGCTGGCTGGCTCAAGCCACACCAGCTTCTGGTGTACTCGAACGCTCGCCGGGTTGGTCAGGTTTACCAATCGGGTGCCAATAATGCGAGGAGATTAGAACGCCCACCCCACAGAGTCAAGTAAAGATCCCGCCAGCTGAGGATTTCCCGTCCCAAATCAAGCCAAAGTTGTACCCCCGAAATCCCCGCCCCCCAACCCTCGCTCTTTCCATTGACCCCGCACCCTAATTCCCATACACTTGGGGTTTGCAGGGAGTGTGGCGCGGGCTGTGTATATGCCGACCGGATGCCTGCACCCATTTCGCCCGACCGGCTGCCAACAGCCCGCAGGCTCATAAAGAAAAGAGTTCCATGGCAAATCACATCTCGTCCCTCAAGCGCGCCCGTCAGACCGTCGTCAAGACCGCCAACAACCGCGCTAACAAGTCCAAACTCCGCGGCACCCTGCGCACCCTGCGTGAGGCCATCGCCGCCGGTAACACCGAAAACCTCATGAAGGTTTACAGCTCCACCGCCTCGCTCCTCGACAAGAGCGTACAGAAGGGCGTCCTCCACAAGAACACCGCCAGCCGCTACAAGAGCCGCCTCAACGCGCGCGTCAAAGCCGCTGTCCTCGCCAAAAAGGCCGCCTGACCCCTCACTTTCCGCAACGCCAAGGGCCAGCCCCCAAAAGCTGGCCCTTCTCGTCGTTCCCCTACTGCGGCTTCTGCACCGGGGCATCATCCGCCGTCCGCGGATGATCCCCCGAGTACAACGAAGGCGGCTTCCGCGGTCCCGACTTCCCTGTCTCTACATCCTCCGCATCCCCGTTCTGAATCACCCGCACCTCCGGCTTCTGCGCCGCCCCAGCCGCAGTCGTATCCACCTTTGCCGGCTCAGCCGCGGCCGTCGGTGTAGCCGCTCCCTCAGCCGCCGACTTCGCCTCCGCCGGAGCCTCCTCCTCGCGCCCACCCGCAAACTTCACCGGCTGCGCGTTCAGCTTCACCTCTGCCTCGTTCGGTTCGGGATACATCTCCATCACCGCCTTCAGCTCCTTCTCATCCTTCCCATTCAGCCCGGGAAGCTTATAAACCTCGATATTCCCCCCGCGAAACACCGCAAACTGCATCCCATTCGCCGACAGATCGAAATTCTGCCCCACCCGCTGGATCGGCGTCGCCTGCACCTTCAGCAGCGTCCGCCCGTCATGCGCCTGCATCACCGTAATCTCCTGCGCCTGCAGCATGTCCGGCGTCAGCTGCTGCACATCGAAAATCGTGCTGCTCACCAGCGTCCGGCTCAGCGCCAGCCTGCCCGCCACCGGCGCTGAAATGATCGAAGGCGAAACATGCGTCCCGCGCAGCATCTGCAGCCACGGCTCCTCGCCCTTCAGGTTGAAGTAGCTCAACTCCTGCTTGTCGTTCGACCCGCTGCAGCCAAACGCCACAAACTCGCTCCGGCTGATCCAGAAAGGACGCGGAGCGCACGAAGTCTCATACCCAGACAGCTCCGTCTTCTTTCCGGTGTGCGTCACAAAGTCGAACAGCCACCCCCGCTTCGTCTCCTTGTCCTGTGCAATCTCAAGGTATCCGTCACCCGTAGCCGGAAGCTCAATCAGCCCCGGAGCCCCGATCAAGCCCGCCGCCCGCACCGACAGCCGCGGCTTCCCCTCCTTCGTCTCGCCCTGCACCATCCGGTAGAACAGTATTTGCACGGGCGGCCGCCCATCCCGCTCCCTCTCCTCGGGCTCCGGCTTGTATCCCGGTACAGTCGCCGCCAGCGCCGCAGCACTCGCCGCCCCGCCCGTCAGCTTGGGCCTCCTCGGTGGCATCGTCTCGATCCCCACAAGGTCCCCGCCCGGCGAAACCGACATGTACCCGATCTCCCGCTTCAGCGACACAAACTCCTGCTGGTGAAATGCGTCCTCCACCCCATGTTCCGCAATATTCTCAAGCGGATCGAGCACCGTCAGCCGCGACCGCACCCGCAGCAGAAAACGCCCGTGCCCCAGCGGCCATAGAAACCTGTCATGATCCCGCGTCCGCCACTCCGTCCGCGCGATCACCTTCCCCGTCGGCAGCTCCAGCAGCACCGCCGCCACGTTCCGGTCCTGGTCTCCAGGTGCCGCATCCGCCAGCCGCGGCATCAGCGTCCGTACCCCGAACGTGAACAGAAGGTGAGTCTCATCCACAAAATGCAGCGTAAACTCCGTCCCGCCCTGCGCTGCAAACAAGGGCGGCATCGGCTGATACCCCAGCACATCCACCGGGATCGTCAGCGGCCCGTTCTGGTTCGACTTCGGCCCACCAGCCACCGCCCCCGCCGTCAGCGCGAAACAGACACACACTCCTATAAGCCCACGCAACGAGCTCTCCTTCGACCACCCTGACGCCCACGGAACCTTCATAAGCCTCACTGCGTAAGTCCAACCCAGCCACACTCGCGCTCAAAAACGGCGCCACGCCTTTACTCTCTCATAGACGATTCAACCGCTTCGCCGGACCACATCCAGCTTCATTCCGCATCCGCATCATGAAAATTGTATAAACAAGAGCAGACACTCCCAGAGGACTTACGCATGACCGGAAGTTTCAAAGCCCACCTCGCGCTTTCAGCCCTGCTCGCCGGCTCCCTCGGCCAGGCCGCACTCGCACAAACCTCTTCCATCGCCGCGCCCCGCCCGGCCGCGCCCGAAACCACCTACACCCCCACCCCCAGCTTCGATATCTCCTCCATCGACGCCACCGCCAACCCCTGCAACGACTTCTACAAGTTCGCATGCGGCAAGTACGCGGCCAATCACCCCATCCCCGCCGACCAGTCCGCCGAGGGCGGCTTCTACAACCTCTTCAACGTCAACACCCAGGAACTACGCGGCATCCTCGAAAAATCCTCGACCGCCACCGGCCGCACCCCCAATGAACAGAAGATCGGCGACTTCTACCACGCCTGCATGGACACCGCCGCCATCGACGCAGCCGGCCTCAAGCCCCTCGATCCCTACCTCAAGCAGATCGACTCCGTCACCTTGCTCAGGCTTCCCGCCCTCATCGGCGAGCTCCAGCGCGTAGGCACCAACGTCTTCTTCGGCTACGGCGAGCAGCAGGACTTCAAGGACGCCTCCAAGCAGATCGCATCCATCGACCAGGGCGGCCTCGGCATGCCCGAGCGCGACTTCTACCTCCGTACAGGCGCCAAGGACGAAGAATTGCGCAAAGACTATGTCGCATATGTAACAAAGATCCTGACACTCAGCGGCTCCTCCCCCGACAAAGCCGCCAAAGACGCAGCCGCCATCATGGCCTTCGAAACCCAGCTCGCCAAAGCAAGCATGGACGTCACCACGCGCCGCGATCCCGACAAGGTCTACCACCTCGTCCCCATCGCCGAAATCAATAAATCCTTCCCCATGGGAACCTTCGGCCAGTTCGAGGACGCCATCCACTCGCCCCACGTCACCGAGATCAACGACGCCAACCCGGACTTCATTCCCGCCCTCGTCAAGCTCGTGCGCGAGACCGACATCGACACCCTCCGCGCTTACATGCGCTTCCACGTCATCTCAGAGCACGCCGGCAGCCTCGCCAAGCCCTTCGACGACGCCCACTTCGACTTCTACGGACACGACCTCGAAGGCACTACCCAGCAGCGCGCACGCTGGAAGCGCTGCAGCGGCGCGGTCGACGGAGCCCTCGGCGAAGCGCTTGGCGAGGTCTACGTCAAGCAGTACTTCGCCGGTGACAGCAAGACCAAAATGCTCACCATGGTCCACGACATCGAGACCGCCATGGATCACGACATCGACCAGCTCGACTGGATGAGCCCCGCCACCAAGGTCCGCGCCAAGGAGAAACTCAACGGCATCGCCAACAAGATCGGCTACCCCGACCACTGGCGCGACTACTCCTCGCTCACCGTCAAGCCCGACGACGCCGTCGGCAACTCCGACCGCGCCACTGCCTTTGAGAATGACCGCCAGCTCGCCAAGATCGGCAAGCCCGTCGACCACCTCGAGTGGGGCATGTCGCCGCCGACTGTCAACGCCTACTACAACCCCTCGATGAACGACATCAACTTCCCCGCCGGAATCCTTCAGCCCAACTTCTACGACCCCAAGGTCGATGACGCCGTCAACTACGGTCACATCGGAGCCGTCATCGGCCACGAGCTCACCCACGGCTTCGACGACGAAGGCAAGAAGTTCGACGCCAAGGGCAATCTCTCCGACTGGTGGACCGCTGATGACACCAAAAAGTTCGAAGAAAAGACCGGCTGCCTGGTCAATGAGTACAACGGCTTCATCGCCATCGATGACGTCCACGTCAACGGCAAGCTCACCCTCGGCGAAAACACCGCCGACAACGGGGGCCTGCTCCTCGCCTACATGGCCTATCTCAGCCGCGCCAAACAGGAGAACCAGAACATCGACGCCAAGGTCGACGGCTACACCGGACCCCAGCGCTTCTACATCGCCTGGGCGCAGAACTGGTGCTCAAACGAGCGGCCCGAGATGCTCCGGACCGGCGCCGTCACCGACCCCCACTCGCCCGATGCCCTCCGCGCCAACGGCCCCGTCGTCAACCAGCCCGGATTTGCCGGCGCCTTCTCCTGCAAACAGGGAACAGCCATGGTTCCTGTCAAGAGCTGCCGCGTCTGGTAAACCCTCTAACCCAAACAAAGCAGGCCACTTGCGCCTCAAAAATAGTTGGCGTAGTTACCCTGCTCCATCCGGTAGAATAAGAGATAGATGAAGAAAAGCTAGAAAAGTTAGGAAAAGCCCCGGACCGCAACCGCCGGGGCTTTTCCGTCTCCACCGCCAGACCTTCCTCGGTGTGACGACCCGTACCAGGTCCAGACTTAAGTGCCCTCTTTTGAATACTTTAGGACCTAAGTACGGGGGGAGGGGGGTGGTACCTGAAAACATGACCGCCGCACACCCAAACCGAACCCTCGGCTTCGCCGCCTGCGCCCTCGCCAGCTCCTTCTGGGGCTGCGGCTTCTTCTTCGGCAAGATCGCCCTCGCCGAAATGAACGTCGGCGCCATGGTCTTCTACCGCTTCTTCTTCGCGGCCGTGACGCTCTTGCCCGTCCTCTTCACCCATAAGCCCGGACTCAGCCCGCGCGAGTGGCGCATCCTGCTGCTGGCCTCGTTCCTCGGCATTCCGCTCCAGTTCCTCATCCAGTTCTACGGGTTGTCCATCACCACCGTCTCGCACGCCTCGCTCATGGTCGGAACCATGCCCGTCATCCTCGCCATCGGCGCCGCCATCTTCGCCCACGAGCGTATGGACCGAATCGGCTGGCTCGCCATCGCCGCCTCTACCCTCGGCGCCGCGCTCATCGCCCTCGGCGCCCACCACGGCCGCCCCGGCGAGGCCTCGCTCGCCGGAGACCTGCTCGTCGTCGTCTCGCTCGCCATCGCGCTCGGCTGGATCCTCATCAACAAGGCGCTCATGCAGAAGCACTCCGCCGCCGTCGTCACCGCGTACGGCACCTTCGCCGGAACCCTCATGCTCGCTGTCATCGTCCCCATCGGCTGGGGCCTCCCGCCCATCCACGGCATCTCCTGGAAGGCCTGGGCCGCGCTCGCCGCCTCCGGTGCCCTATGCACCGCGACCACCACCTGGCTTTGGAACTGGGGCCTCACCCAGGTCCCCGCCTCGCAGGCCGGCATCCTGCTCAACATGGAGCCACTCATCGGCTCCATCCTCGGTATCCTCGTCCTCGGCGAGATCCTCGGTCCCAGCGCATGGATCGGCGCCATCCTCATCCTCGCCGCGGCCATCACGTTGACCATGCACTCGAAGACCAGCGTCAGGGCACCCGAACTCGACTCCTCCCTCCAGGCGACCCTCGAGTGAGAGGTTTGCCCAGCCCCATGCCCTGGCTCCGCCGCCTCCAGTGGCCCCGCGGACTTCGCGCCGCCGCAGCCGTCGGCATCGCCATGCTGGTCTCGCACAGCCTGGGCTTTCCGCCCGCAGCCGCCGCCCTCGGAGCCTTCAACCCGCTCCTGGTCGACAACGGCGGACCGTACCGTCCACGCCTCACTGTCATGCTCACCACCATCCTCGGCGGAGCCATCGCCTACATGGCAGGAGCCCTGCTCCCCACTACCGTCTGGATCGTAATCCCCGTAACCGCAATCGTCGCCTTTACCGTCACCTTCGCCCGAGTCGTCTCGCAGCCGATCGCCTCGTCTTCGGTCCTGATCCTCGTCCTCTACTTTGCGGGTCTGGGCGGAGTCGTCCACAGCTTTCACGGCATTCTGATCGCCGACTACATCATCATCCTCGGTGGCATCTGGGCAGTCGTCCTCAGCCTGCTCTTCTGGCCCCTCGATCCCTTCCGGCCCGCTCGTCTCTCGGTCGCAAGCTGCTACCTCTGGATGGCACAGTTCACCGCCCGGCTAATCCCCAGCAACGATCCCTCGGAGGTCGAGAACGCCGACCCCGGCTTCGAGTGGCGCCGCCAGCAGCGCGTCCGCATCGAGGCCGCACGGACCGCACTCTCATCCACCTCGGCCCGCGTTCCCTCGCGCACCATCCGAGCACGCAACCTCACCGTGCTGCTCGAAACCTGCGACATGTTGCTCGCCCGCACCATGCGTCTCGCCGAGCTCCGCGCCACTGCCGTCCGCCTGCACCTCGCCGACTCAGCCGCGCTCGCCGCCGACATCACCCAGTGGCTCGCTGGCGCGGAGCAGGCGATCGCCAACGCCCTGCCGCAGAAGCCCGCAGACGCCGGCGCAGCCTTCGCCCGCGAAGGCTCCCTGCGCCTCGACTTCATCACCCGCCGCCAGCAGCAACTCACCTCACGGAATCCCGCCGGCCGGGATGGCCTCTTCACCCACCTGCTCCGCGAGGAACGCGACGCCTTGCTCGAGCTCGAAGTAGCCTTCGACGCCGTTCGTGCCCTCTGGATCGGCGCTGAGACTCCCGCCTCCAACTTCCTCGGCAGTCCCGTCGCCGATCAGACACCCGGCTGGCTTGAAGCTCTCCAGGCCAACTGGACCCTCGAGTCCGCAGCCCTCCGCCACGCGCTGCGCATGCTGGTCGTCGGTGTGGTCGACGTGATCGTCATGCGCCTCATCCACGTCAATCACGGCTTCTGGCTGCCCATGACGTCCATCATCCTGCTGCAGCCGTTCAGCGCAGGCACCGTGCGTAAGAGCTACCAGCGCGTCACCGGCACCGTAGCCGGCGGCATCCTGGCAGCAATCCTGGCCGGCACCATCTCCGACCCCAAGGTGATGCTCGTCATCATCACCGTCCTCTCCGCTCTCACGGTCGCCACCTTCGCGGTCGACTACGCAGTCTATTGCCTCTTCCTCACACCGACCTTCGTGCTGCTCAGCCTGCCGCACGCCCACGACTGGCGCTACGCCTTCATCCGCGTAGGCACCACCCTCGCCGGCGCAGCCATCGCCATCATCGCCATGCGCACCCTCTGGCCGGAGCGCGCAGAAGCCGAACTGAGCCACCTCCTTCGTCGCGGAGCCAAAGCCGCCGCGGCCTACCTCGAAGCCATGCTCTCCTTCTGGCAGTTCGACCCGGCGGTCCGCCAGGTCGGCGAACGCCAGTTCCTCGCACCTGCCCGCCGTGCCTGCGGCCTCGCCTCAAATGACGCCGAAGAAGCCGTTGACCGCGTCATGCAGGAGCCCAGCTTCGGTCACCAGGGGGACGCCCAGGTGACTCTCCGCAACGAGTCGCTCACCTTCGTTACCTACCTGCGGCGCCTCACGCAAAGCATTACCACCCTGGCCCTGGTGGGTGCGGAAAGCCCCGAAGCCCGCGCCCGCCTGCAACCCATCGCCGAGCGCCTGAAGCACCTCGCAAACGGGAAGACACTCACGATCCCGCCTGCGGAAACCGAAGAACCTGCCCATGCCACCCGGATCGACGTCGCCGAAGAGCAGATGCAGCGCTTGCAGAGGCAGACCGGCGTCCTCGAAAGGGCGGCCGCCAAACTCTGGCCCTGACCCTCCTTCCCGGCCAACGGGAGGGCTATGCGGAGCTGTCGTCAGTCTCGAAGTGACCGCGCCCGCGCAGGGCAGTCTTTGGGGTTACAGCCTTTTCCGCCGCCAAAGCATCAGCAGCACCACGCCTGAAACGATCAGCGAAGCCGACAATCCCAGCCAAAGCCCACGCGCACCCATCTTCCAATGGAAGCAGAGCAAAAGCCCGAGCGGCAATCCAAACAGCCAGTAGCTGCAAAGGTGCGTGATCAGCCCGGAACGCGTGTCGCCCGCCCCGCGCAGCGCGCCGATCGCCGTCACCTGCAGCCCGTCACAAAACTGAAACAGCGCCGCAACAAACATCAACGGCACCGCCGCCGCAATCACCAGCGGATCATGCGTAAACGCCGCCGCCAACGCATGTGGAATGGCGAGGTAAGTCGCCGAACTGATCAGCATGAACACGCAACCCAGCGCGATCGCAGCCCAACCTGCGGCTCTCGCCTCAAGCGGAGCCTTCCGGCCGATCGCCTGGCCCACGCGCACGCTGGCCGCAGCCGAAATACCCAGCGGCACCATGAACGTAAACGAGATGCAGTTCAACGCGATCTCATGCCCCGCCAGCGGCACCGGGCCAAGCGTCGCGATCACACTCGTCACCACAGCAAAGATCATGATCTCGACGAGGATCGTCATGCCCGACGGCAGACCTAGCGCAAGCAGTCTTCGCAGGCTCTCCCAGTGCGGCCGCAGGCTCTGCCCCAGGCCGCCCGCCAGCAGGCCATAACTCTTCCTGCGGTCAACAATTAACAGCGACACAATCAGGAACACCGCCTGGTAGACCCGGGCCAGCGACGTCGCAACGCCTGAGCCGAAGACGCCAAGCGCCCGCCATCCGACATGCAGCGTGAACCCGCCAACATGCAGAGTCCAATGATGCTCGAAGATCAGCAGCCAGTCGAAAACGATATTAATGACGTTCGCCGAGACCAGCGTCGCCGCAATGATCCGCACATGGTTGAACGCCTGCAGATGACGTCGCAGCGCAAAGTAAAGCAGCAGCGGAAACGTTCCCCACGAGAGCGCGCGCAGCGTGGGCACAGCCCCGGCCAACACCGCCGGATCGACCTCCATGTGCGCGAACCCGAGCGGTGCAAGCAGCGCAAGCGCCATCAACAGCACCGAGATCGCACCCGAAAGCAGAATGCCCTGGAAGAGCCAGCGATGAGCCGCCCTGTAGTCCCGCGCTCCATGCGCCTGCGAGATCGTCGTGTCGAGTCCCAGCAGGATGCCGCCCATACCAAACGCGAAGGTGTTGTAGAGCACCTGCGCCAGCGCCGCCGCCGACAGCGGCACAGCGGCATTCGGCAGGTGCCCCACCATCACCGTGTCGACCAACCCCATCGACATCCAGCCGACCTCGGCCAGCACCAGCGGCAGCGCGATGCGCAGCATAGGCCGCATCTCGCGGCGAAACGCCACGCTGGCTGGAGAACCGCCGTCAGTCTCAGGTGACTTCGTCATACCGGCGTGATAATGCCCCCCACCGGCAGCGACTTCGGCAGCCCACCTGGCCGCCGCAGGTGCATCGCGTCCGCGGTCATATCGGTGTATTTCAACCCGGCACCCGTATTGAAGAGCACCACGCGATCGCTAGGCTTCAACTCACCCGCCGCGATCAGGCGATCATAGGCCGCCGTCGCAGCCGCGCCTTCAGGCGAGAGAAAGATCCCCTCATGCTTCGCGTAATCGAGAATGCTTGCGAGAATCTCCTCGTCCGTCGATGCAATAGCCTGCCCGCCCGAGACGCGCACGATGTCGAGAATAATCGCATCTCCATAGGGCTTCGGCACCCGCAGGCCAGCGGCGAAGGTCGAAGCATTCTGAAAGAACTCGCTCGCCGGCTTGTGCTGGTCATAAGCCGTAGCGATCGGCGCGCAGCCGGTCGATTGCAGCGCGTACATCTTCGGCCGTTTCGAACCCGGCGCAATCCAGCCGAGTTCTTCCATCTCTTCAAATGCCTTCCACATCCCGATCAGTCCAACACCACCGCCGGTCGGATAGAAGACCGCATCCGGATACGTCCAGCCAAGTTGCTCGGCGAGTTCATACCCCATCGTCTTCTTGCCTTCGACGCGGAACGGCTCTTTCAGGGTCGAGATGTCGAACCAGGTCTCTTCGGCAGGCAGCCCGGCCTCTTTCTGCTTCTTGATCTGATCACCCACCATGCGCGCACAGTCCGAGATCAGCCCATCGACCATGTGTACGTCCGCACCGTAAACGATACCTTCCAGGTAATTCGCAAACGGCACATCCTGCGGCATATAGATGTGGGCTGAAATATCGGCCGCCGCCGCATAAGCCGCAAGCGCACCCGCCGCGTTCCCCGCGGATGGCACTGCGAGGTGCTTCAATCCATAGTGCCTGGCCATCGAAACCGCAAGACCAAGTCCACGAGCCTTGAAACTTCCTGTAGGATTCGCACCCTCTTCTTTAATAAAGAGGCCGGGGTAGCGCTTGGACTGCAGCATCGGCGTCCACCCCTCGCCCAGCGAGACCGGCTCAACATCAGGCAGGACATCCTTGTAACGCCACATGCCGAGTGAACGGCGCGAAGCGGCCGCGTACTTTGCCGGATTGTCGCGATGTGCGGTGCGTTTCATCTCGTCCATGTCGTAGCGGACATACAGGCTTTCCTGCGTGGCGGGATCGAGGGTCTGGGGAGTGGTGGCCGAAATACGATTTTTGCTGCGAACGGATTCGAGATAAGCAATCGGAGGCATCCCTTCATGCTACTCGTCAGCTTCCGATGAGAGAATGGAGAGGATGAAGCTTAGAGCCGTAAAGATGATTGCAGTTGACCTCGACGGCACCCTCTTGGGCGCGGACGGCCAGGTAGGTTCGCGCAACATCGCCGCGCTGAAGGCCGCCGAAGCGGCTGGCATCAACGTGGTCATCGCCACCGGCCGACGTCATTTCTACGCCCTCAAGGTTGTTCGCGACCTCGGCCTGCGTGAATCGACCCTGCTGGTCAGCTCAAATGGCGCCGTCGTACGCAACTTCGGCTCCGAGTTGGTCGAACGGACGCACATGGCAACTCCGGTCGCCGAATGGCTCTGCGATCACTTGGGCGAGTTCCGCAACGCGCTCGTCATTACGTTCGACAAGGTCCAGCCAAACGGTGAGGACGCACGCGGCGCTCTCGTCGTCGAAGAGCTTGAGGACCTGCACACCAGCATCGGCCGATGGATGGTCGCCAACGAACCCTACATAGAGCATGTTGTGCCGATCAAACGTGCGCTCGGCAAAGAAGAACCCATCCAGATGATGCTCTGCGGCTCGGTCGAGCGTATGCGCCGCGCCGAAGCTCGTATGCTCGAGCACGAATGGGTGGCCGCCGTCGGCGAAACCCGCGAAGCAGCCAAAATCTCGCTCAACCGCACCGAGTATCCGGCCCGCGATCTCAGCATCGTCGACATCCTCCCGGCCGGCTGCTCGAAAGGCAACGCCCTGCTCAGCCTGGCAGCGGAACGCGCGATCGACGCCTCTGGGATCATGGCGATCGGTGACAACTGGAACGACCTCTCAATGCTCAGAATCGCCGGATATCCGGTCCTGATGGGCAACGCTCCTGACGACCTGAAGGCAATCGCCGAGACCGAAGGCTGGTACGTCACCGCATCTCACCACGAGGACGGCGTAGCAGATGCGATTGAACGACACCTGCCGGTCGCCGATTAAACGCAGCCTTCAGGTCGAGGTGGGTCAGTTGATTCTGAGTCACGGACGCAATCCACACGGCAATTCCGCATCACCTGTCCGGTCCAGCAGCAAAGACACGGATTTGGGCGTGGGCCGAACTGGCAGGTTCTGGTAGGCTTTCCTGAATGCAACTTCTGGCAAGAGCGGGCAGGACACTCACTCGGACGCTGAGGCGCGCTTTGCCCACTCTCATAGCTCTGCTGGTATTTTCTCCCTTGGCCCAAGCCATGGAAAGGGTGACTCTCAACACAGGTTTTGCTTTTGATTGTGTCCGTCGCGAGCCGATGGGCGATCGTGTCCGGCTCTACTTGGAGCCAACCATGCCGAGCGATGAGCTAAGCTATCTCGACGTCGCTGCTGATTCGGTCGTCGCTGTGGAGACGCTGCCCGATCCTCCGCCACCGACGATAGCAAAAGCGCTCGTCGCCGCAGTAACCTCTGCCGCCGAACCTACCGCGATGGAACTGGGTGAAATGCTCGAACACGCCGGAGCCGCTCATAATATTGACACTGCGCTGCTCGCCTCCGTCATTCATGCCGAAAGCGGCGGCCGTACCCACGCCATCTCCCGAACCGGGGCGCAGGGGCTAATGCAACTCATGCCGGGCACCGCCTCAGCCGTCGGCGTACAACATGCATTGATTGCATCCGAGAACGTTGAGGGTGGTACGCGCTATCTGGATCAGATGCTGACCCGTTACCACAACAACATTGCCCTCGCGCTGGCGGCTTACAACGCCGGTCCAGGGGCCGTCGACCGATACCGCGGAGTCCCCCCTTTCCGCGAAACACGGACTTACGTGGCGCGCGTTATACGCGAGTTCAACGCGAGAAAAACCATTCTGCTGGCCAAGGCGAAGTAGTGGCAAAGAAGAACCTGAGTTCCCTGCTGCCCTGGCTGATCCTTGCCGTCTTCCTCGCCTTCGCCGCATGGAAGCTCCACACCTCGAACTTCGAGTGGCGCCTCGTCGCCGTCTCTTTCAAATCCGCCGACCTCCGCCTTATCGTTTTGGGTGTTGCAGTCATCCTGATCAACTACTTTCTCCGCGCGATGCGATGGGCGGTCTTTCTGCGCCCAACCTTCAAAACATTTGGAACAAAGCAGATCCACTGGTGGTCTCTGGTTGGACCGCAGTTCGTTGGCTTTACCGGCCTCGCCATCCTCGGCCGCGTCGGTGAGCTCATCCGTCCGCTGCTGGTCTCCCGACGCGCCGGACTCAGCTTCAGTTCCCAGGTTGCCGTAGTCATGGTCGAACGCATCTTCGATCTCGGCGCGTTCGGCCTCATTTTCTCGCTTAATCTGCTGCTTGCGCCGCAGTTGCAGTCTCTGCCGTACCTTCACAAAGCCGGTCTCACCATCGGCGGTCTCACCGTCGGAATCACTCTCTTCGTCGCCGCGGTCCGTTTAGCTGGGGAACACATGGCGCGTCTCGCTGAATCCGTCTTCGGAACCATCTCGAGGCCAGCCGGAGCATTCGTCTCCAGAAAAATCCTAGAGTTCCGCGACGGCCTCAACGTCATCGACGGCATGCAGGACTTCTTCTACGCCGCAGCTCTCAGCCTGCTGCTCTGGGGCACCATCGCCGCAACGTACCTGCTCACGCTGAAGGCCTTCCCCGCACCGGTCAGCAGCTTTACGCTCCCTCACACCATCGTCCTGATGGGCTTCAGTATCGCCGGTTCGGCGCTGCCTCTCCCCGGCGGAGGCGGCGCCTGGGCCGGGAACGTCTTCGCTCTGACCAACCTCTTCGGCATCCCGGCCGAACTCGCCACCGGTGCCGGGCTCATGGTCTGGGCCGTCACTTCGCTCTCGGTCATCCCATTCGGGCTCATCTACGCGAAGGTCGAAGGCATTTCGATTCGTCAGGCAGCTGAACGCACAGAAGACGCGGAAGAGGAGCTGTTGGAAGACGAGATAACTCGTTAAAGCTCCCCCTGCAACCACCTCGTCCCGACTAGAGCACGGCCGTAGGTAGCAGGTGTAGGTCACAAAGTGACAGCCGCGAGCGTAGGGTGCTTGTCCGGCAGGACAGGTTGCAAGGCTGCTAGAATCAAGCGAAACCGATGAAGTGCCCTTATTGTGGATTTACCCAGGATCGGGTCGTCGATTCGCGAGAAAGCAAAGAGGCTGAATCCATTCGCCGGCGCCGCGAATGCGAAGGCTGCAGCAAGCGTTTCACCACCTACGAGCGGATCGACGAGATCCCATACATGGTCGTAAAAAAAGACGGCCGCCACGAGCGCTTCGACCGCCAAAAAATCCTCAACGGCCTCTTGCAGGCATGCCAGAAACGCAACGTCTCTGCGGGTCAGATGCAGGCGATCGTCGATGAAACAGAAGCCTTCGTCATGGACTCCCCCGAGCGCGAACGGCAGACTTCCGCGATTGGCGAGCTTATCATGCTGCGTCTTAAAGATCTCGATACCGTCGCCTACATCCGCTTCGCAAGCGTATACCGTGACTTCAAGGATGTTCGCGAGTTCAAGGCGGAGCTCGAAGAGCTTCTCGGCGGCAACAAAGACAATCGAAAACACCTGAAAGGACAACTGGCTTGAATTTGAACGAGACGGCAACCAAGCGCACCCACAAGATCACGCTCATCCCGGGCGATGGAATCGGCCCCGAGGTCACAGATGCAGTTGTCTCGATCCTCGAAACAGCGGGCGCTCGCACCGGCTGCAGCTTCGACTGGCACCGCCACGACGCCGGCGCCGAGGCCTTTGCCAAAACCGGCGAGTACATCCCCAAGGCCCTCTACGACTCTATCGAGCAGAATCGCATAGCGCTGAAAGGCCCCGTAACCACGCCCATCGGCGGCGGTTTTGCCTCGATCAACGTCACCCTCCGCAAGAAGTTCGACCTCTTCGCCAACTTCAGGCCGATCAAAAACCTGCCCGGTCTGAAGACTAACTATCCGGGGGTCGACCTGATTATCTTCCGCGAGAATACCGAAGACCTCTATGCCGGCCTCGAAGTCATGGTCGTCCCGGGAGTGGCCCAGTCGCTCAAAATCATTACCGAGAAGGGTTCGACCCGCATTGCCAAGGCAGCATTCGAATACGCACGAAAGCATGGCCGCAAGCGCATACACTCCATCCACAAAGCGAATATCATGAAGCTGACCGACGGCCTCTTCCTCGACTGCGCACGTAAGGTCGCCGCAGGATTCCCGGAGGTTGAGTATAAGGAACACATCGTCGACAACACCTGCATGCAGCTTGTCCTGAACCCCTACCAGTACGACATCCTGCTGACTGAAAACCTCTACGGAGACATCCTCAGCGACCTGTGTTCGGCCTTTGTCGGCGGACTCGGCCTGGTCCCGGGTGCCAACCTAGGCGTCGAGTGCGCAGTCTTCGAAGCGGTCCACGGCTCTGCACCCGACATTGCCGGCCAGGACAAGGCCAATCCAACAGCGCTCCTTCAGTCCGCAATCCTCATGCTCGACCACATCGACGAGCCCGCGACCTCCGCCCTCGTCCAGAGAGCGCTCGAGCACGTCTACAGCGAAGGCAAGACGCTGACCCGCGACGTTGGCGGCCAGAGCGGCACGAAGGCCTTTGCCGAAGCCGTCATCGCGGCCATGGAAGCATAGCGCCAACGCAACAGCACGGGAGAAGCCATGAGTCTGACACGCAGGGCCGGAACGATTTTTACCGCAGCAATACTTGCGAACACTTTCGTCGCCGGTGCTGCGCTCTCAGGCTGCAAGGCTGATACCGCGTCACAGCACGCGGAGTCGATGGGTAAGGTCTCCGACCGACCCTCGGCCCCTCCCGATGTCGCACGGGACAGGGCTGAGCCTTCGGCGCTACTCGGCCCAACCGGCAATGTAAGCGGAACCGTGACCTTCTCCGGCGCGCCACCCAAATTTCCCGTCATTGATACCGCGATGGATCCCGCCTGCTCGCTCGGCAAGCCCACCTCAACTCTGCCGGTCGAGCAGATTTCGGTCGCTAAAGGCAAACTTGCTAATGTATTCCTCTTTGTGAAGAGCGGACCACCCGCCGCAATGCAGGCCGCGCCGACGACCAATCAAGCCGTGGTGCTTGATCAAGAGGGCTGCCGCTACGTACCGCATGTCATCGGAGTCATGGCCGGTGGCTACGTAGAGTTTCGCAACGGTGATCCGACCATGCATAACATTCACACGATGCCGACCGATGTCGGGAACGAGACGGTTGACGAATCTATGGGCCCGCGCGGCCAGGCCATCACTAAGAAGTTTGCCAAACCGGAACTGATGATTCCCGTTCGCTGCAACAATCATCCCTGGATGAATGCCTTCATCAACGTCTCCGCGACGCCCTTCTTCGCCGTCTCGGACGCGAACGGCCACTTCGATCTGCATGGCCTTCCCGCAGGCGAGTACACTCTGGCCGCGGTGCAGGAGAAGCTGGGCGAACAGGACCTCCACGTAAGCATCTCGCCGAATGCAACCGCAAACGCTGGCTTCACCTTCACCGCGAAGTAGCTCGCGCGCACAGACTCACCTGCCAAGTTCAGGAATCAGGCAGCCCGCGCTTATAAAGCTAGGTCGATCTCTTATGTCAGGTGAAAGACCCGCCTCCACGCGTTATCCTGTTTAGATAGCACGAGCGACTTGCGGGGAGTGTGGATGGAACGGCGACGGGTAGGAATTCTTGGGGCGACCGGGATGGTCGGCCAGCGATTTATTCAGATGCTTCACAATCACCCATGGTTTGAGATCTCCTGGCTCGCGGCGAGCGACCGCAGTGCAGGCAAACTATACGAGGACGCTTGCCGCTGGAAGCTGGACACCCCGCTTCCAGTGAAGATCGCCGCGATGACGCTCATGCCGAACGTGCCGGAGGGAACACCCGCAGGCGAACTGCCCAAAATCATCTTTGCCGCGCTCGACAGTGGCGTCGCCCATGAGCTTGAACCGAAGTTCGCCGCCGCAGGGTGCGCTGTCATCTCGAATTCAAGCGCCTTCCGTATGACCTCGGACGTTCCACTGGTTGTTCCCGAGGTCAATGCAGACCACCTGGCGCTGCTCGAACAGCAAAGCTGGCGCCATGAATCGGGTGGCTACATCGTCACCAACCCCAACTGCTGCGCCATCGGTCTTGTCATGGCGCTCGCACCGCTCGCAGAAAAGTTCGGCATCGAAAGCTTCTTCGTCACCACCATGCAGGCCGTGAGCGGAGCCGGCTATCCCGGCGTGGCCTCGCTCGACATCCTCGGCAACGTAGTTCCCTTCATCAAGAGCGAAGAAGAAAAACTACAGGAAGAGTGCGGCAAACTGCTCGGGAAACTTGCCGGCGACCACGTCCAAATGGCCGACGCGAAGGTAAGCGCCCACTGTAACCGCGTCGCCGTTGAAGACGGCCACATGGAATGCGTCAGCATTAAGCTGAAGCGTTCGGCCACTCACGATGAGTTGCTCGCCGCCTGGGCTGAATTCCAGCCACTCAAGGGCATCCATGAGGGGCAAGCCCTGCCCTCCGCCCCGGAGCAGCCGGTCGAGTACGCGCCCGAGATCGACCGCCCGCAACCTCGCCTCGACCGCATGCGCGGCAAGGGGATGGCCGCAACCGTCGGCCGCCTGCGCCCATGCACGCTGCTCGACTGGAAGTTCGTCGTACTCTCCCACAACACCATCCGTGGCGCGGCCGGTGCGGCCGTCCTCAACGCGGAGATCCTGGCCATGCTAGGCAAGCTGGACTGGAAGAACTGGGCTCCCAAAGCGGCACAGGTTCCGGCAGGAGTGGCATAGACGTGGCAAGTAAACCAGTTGTCAGCCTGAGCCCCGCAGCTGCAAGGCCCGGCATCGTAGTCATGAAGTTCGGCGGCACGTCGGTTGAAGATGCCACCGCCATGAAGCGTACGGCAGCCATCGTAGCCGGGCGGCGTGCGAAACAGTTGCAGCCCGTGGTTGTCGTCTCGGCCATGGCGAAGGTGACGGACCAGCTCCTCGCAGCCGCAGCAGCAGCAGGCCAGGACGACCGCGCGGGAGCCATCGCCATTTCGGTGAAGCTCCGCGAGCGGCACCTCGACACCGCCGGCCAACTCGTCACCGGCGCCCGCCTGATGGATCTCGCAGCGCACCTCCACCAGGAGTTCGACGCACTCGACGACCTCCTGCGCGGCATCGCCGCCGTAGGTGAGCTGACGCCACGCACCAACGACCTCGTCGTCAGCTTTGGCGAACGAACCTCCAGCCGAATGGTTGCCGCCGCCTTCGACGAGGCCGGCCTGAAGGGCGCGCACGTCGACGCACGCACCTGCATCATTACCGATTCCAACTACGGCAAGGCGGCTCCCCAGGAAGACGCGATCGAGGCAAAGCTTTTAGAACACGTCTTGCCCCTAGTCCAGGCAGGCAAGACGCCTGTGCTCGGCGGCTTCATCGGCTCGAACTTCGAGGCCATCACCACGACACTCGGCCGCGGTGGAAGCGACTACACCGCAGCTCTTATTGGCGGCGGTTTGCACGCAGGAGCCATCGAAATCTGGACTGACGTCAACGGGATCATGACCACCGACCCGCGCATCGTCCCTGAAGCCCTGCGCGTCAAGACAATCAGCTTTGAAGAAGCCGCGGAACTTGCTTACTTCGGTGCTAAGGTCCTCCATCCGGCAACCATTCTGCCGGCAGTGCAGAAGAGCATTCCCGTCTTCGTGCTCAATTCCCGCAACGCCGCCAATGAGGGCACCCGGATCACCGCGATGGCGCCGCACTGTTCATCGCCTTTCAAAAGCATCGCGGCTAAGAAGCGCCTCACGATCATCGACATCGTGGCAAGCCGAATGTTGATGTCCCACGGCTATCTGAAATCCGTCTTCGACGTGTTCGACAAATACAAGTGCGCTATCGACATGGTTTCGACCAGCGAGGTTAGCATCTCGCTCACGGTCGATTCGAACGAGCAACTCCCCGCCATCTGCGCCGAGCTCGGCAAAATCGCAGACGTCAAGTACGAGGGACGCAAGGCACTCGTCTGCCTGGTGGGTGAGGACATCCGCGGACACAACGGCATCGCCGGAAGGGTCTTCTCAGCGATCAGCCATGTCAACGTCAGAATGATCTCGCAGGGTGCAAGCGAGATCAACATGAGCTTCATGATCGACGAGGAAGATGTCGAAGAGGCGGTTCGCTCCCTGCACAAGGCCTTTTTTGCAGACGCGGACTCGACTGTCTTTGACGTGGATGCGCTCACGACATCGAAGGCATAAGCTGTAAGGAAGAGGTTTCAATGCGGGTTCTGGTTCTCGGTATAGGCAAGACTGGCAAGCTGGTGGCTCAAGTAGCTGCAGAGCACGGCCACAGCGTCCACGTTCTTGACGCAAAAGAGAATAAGGAGGCCGCGGCGCTCACCGCCCCGTTTGTGGCCGGCTTTGACGTTGTCATCGACTTCACCACGCCCGAGGCCGTCGTTCAGAATATGCGCGCATGCCTCGCAACCGGAGCCAGGATGGTAGTCGGAACAACCGGCTGGTACGAGAAACTCCCGGACATGCGCGCCATCACAGAGCGCCGCCAGGCGGGATTGCTCTACGGAACAAACTTCTCGGTAGGCGTACAGGTCATGCTGCGCCTCGCGGCCGAGATGGGTACAGCCCTGAAAGATGCCGGATATACCTTCAAAATCGAAGAGACACACCACGCCTCGAAGCTTGATTCCCCTTCCGGGACAGCCATCAGCCTCGAACAGGCCGTCGAGCGTGGTGCTGGGTCCGGAGTCGTGCCCATCACCGCAAGCCGCGCAGGTGATGAGACTGGTCTCCATGTACTCATTGCCACCAGCGACGCCGACAGGCTGACCCTGCGTCATGAAGCGTTCAGCCGTCGCGCCTTTGCCGAGGGCGCGGTCCGGGCGGCCGAGTGGCTCGCCTCACGCACCGGCTGCTATGACTTTCGAGATGTCTTCCAGAGCATGTAGTCAAGTAAAACCGTAGTCCCTTTCGACTCACTGTCGAGGGTGTACTCCTGCTGAAGCTGCGGTAGGCTAGAAACATGTCCAGTGCCGTCGTGACCTCAGTGGTCCCCTTCACCGCTTTCTCTTTTGCCGAGAAGCTCGATCGCTTTGCGAAAGTGGCTGTGCACGTTGGTTTGAACCTGCAACCCGGACAGGAACTTCTCATCTCCGCATCGACCGATATGTTGCCTTTAGTGCGGCTTGTTACGGAGCACGCTTACAAAGCCGGTGCTAGGCTCGTCACGACCCTCTATGGTGACGATGAAGCAGCCATCGCCCGCTACAAATTTGCTCCGGACGCTTCGTTCGACCACGCTGCACAATGGCTCGCTGATGGCGTCGCTTCTGCATTCTCGAGCGGTGCGGCAAGGCTGGCGCTGGCTGGCTCCAACCCGGCTCTGCTGGCTGGACAGGATCCGGCGAAAGTCTCCCGCGCGAACATCGCCGCTTCAAAGGCCAACAAGCCGGCGATGGAATTGATCACGCGACACGCGATTAACTGGTCGATCCTGGCCAGCGCCACTCCCGCATGGGCGAAACTGGTCTTCCCTGACCTGCCCCCAGCGGAGGCAGTCGAAAAGCTCTGGGACGCCATCTTTACAGCCTCCCGTGTGACCGGCGAAGATCCTGTTGCTGACTGGAAAGCCCACTCGGCCGAAATTCACAAGCGTGTTGCTTACCTGAACGAAAAGCGCTTCCAAGCTCTTCGCTTCCATTCCGCGGATGGACTCACCGACCTGACCGTAGGTCTCGCTGATGATCACCTATGGGCCGGCGGAGGCGGTCCCAGCGGGAATGGCGTCTCCTGCAACCCGAACATCCCAACCGAAGAGTGCTTCACCACCCCGCACAAGGACCGCGTCGAAGGCTTCGTGCGTGCCTCCAAGCCGCTATCGCATCAGGGTTCCCTCATCGAGGGAATCCGCTGCCGCTTCGAGGCCGGACGCATCGTCGAAGCAAAAGCCAGCAGCGGCGAAGATGTACTCAATCGCCTCATCAGCACGGATGAGGGCGCACGGCGCCTCGGCGAAGTTGCACTCGTCCCCCATTCCTCACCCATTGCGCAGAGCGGCATCCTGTTCTGGAACACGCTTTTTGACGAGAATGCCGCAAGTCACATCGCCCTAGGCCAGGCATACGCAACCTGCCTGATCGGCGGCAAGAATATGGACGAGCAAAGCTTGGCTGGGAAAGGCGCCAATGCTAGCCTCATCCATGTGGACTGGATGATCGGGTCCGACAAGATGCATGTCGACGGCATTGGACAGGATGGCACCTGCGAGCCGCTGATGCGAGCCGGCGAGTGGGCATAAGAGATCTTCCGGCCTTCCCTGTAATCCGCGAGTTCATTCGCGCCAAAGTGCGGGGAAAGCGGCGCGGCCCTTTTGCCATCGTAATCTGGCGACTACTCGTCGCTTTTCTCGCTACTGTAGCCACCATCAGCCTGGCGTCTATGGGCGAATTCTTCGCGACCGCTCCCGAATGGATCAGCATTATCCTCGAACCACTCAGTTTGCTCCTCATGCCTGGATTTGCGGTGGCGCTCGTAGCGACCGGAATCCACGATCTGGACCCTTCCACCATCGTCCAGGTTTCAATTGTCTTCTATCTCATCTTCTTCTATGTCTGGCTCTCGTGGCGGGCCAGACGCAAGGCGCGTTAGACTCGACTCTGCTATGGAACTTTCTGGATGCGGCACGGCCCTGATCACACCCTTCACCGCAAACGGCGCGGTGAATGAAGCGGCACTGACGGAGTTGGTGCGCACACAAGTTGAAGCCGGCATCGAGCTACTCATCCCTTGCGGCACCACCGGCGAGGCCTCAACGCTTGAAGAGGACGAGTGGCTCCGCGTCATAGAACTGACTTGTCTGGCTGCTGCTGGCCGCGCCTCCATCTTTGCCGGCTGCACCCACAACTCGACTCGTGAGGCGGTGCGCCGTGTCGAGTTATTGAACAGCGTCTCCGGCCTCACCGGCATCCTCACAGCGAATCCTTACTATAGTCGACCCGGTCAGGAGGGCCAGTACGAGCACTTCCGGGCCATCGCTGAAGCTAGCGCTTTGCCGGTTCTTCTCTATAACATTCCAGGACGGACCGGTGCTAATCTCGAATCAGCGACCGTCCTGCGCCTCGCCGAAATACCAAAAATCGTCGGCATCAAAGAATCCAGCGGAAATCTGCTGCAGATCACCGAACTTATCACCCAGGCGCCGCGCAGCTTCCGCGTTTTCGCAGGAGATGACAGCTTGGCGCTGCCGATTGTGGCGCTGGGCGGAGTAGGGCTTATCTCGGTCGCGTCCAATGTGATTCCCGCACAAATGGCCGAAATGGTACGAGCCGCACTCCACAACGACTGGCCGGTTGCACGCCGCATCAACCGGCAGTTCTTCCGGCTCATGCAGGCACACTTCTGGGAGCCGAGCCCAGCTCCGGTGAAAGCCGTCTACAAGCTGTTGGGCTTGGGCGAGGAGACAGTGAGGCTTCCCATCGTCCCGGTTAGCACAGTAACCCGAAGACGACTGGAGGCTCTCTGCGGAGAACTTGGGCTTCTGATACACACCCCCGCTGGTAAAGTCAGCGATCTGCATCTGCTTTAGGAACCTACTGACGTACTCCGCGCGTCAGCGATGCCGATCCCCTCTCGAACGCTAACCTCAATCTCTGGTTTCGCTCTCTCTCATCACCGCTCCGCCACAAGCGGCCGGCATGCTCCCAGCCCGCCGCCCGCGCACAATCTAAACGGACCGGACCGTCAACGATCTGCATCCGGTTATCGCGAATCAATTCTTCCAGCAATCATCGCCTGTATTTTTCCACTTGGCGCAGTATGTCAACGTCGGTGCTTCCGAGCTGTTTACCATTGCGAAACGCCAGAAAATTGTTATTATCCTCACCGATGTCATAATGCCGTCAAGACCCTCTACTCCAAAGTTCCGGCGTTTTCGCGCTGACGTGAGGATCGGAATTTATTTTCATGCACACGAACTCTCAGATCAGGCTACCTCACTGAACAGACCGTCCGTCGTCAAACGCTAAAGATCAATACCAAATTCGTTACTCTTGCTAGACGCTTTCCGTTGCGAGAACTCCCGTGGAGCCATCCAGCTCGTTGCTCGACTTTCAACGTCTCCCGCCTGCCCCAACCGAGTACTAACAAGGCCTGCATGAATACCTTTCATAGATTTCTATTGATCGATGATGACCAGGATATTGGAGAGTTTGTTTCCACAGTCGCTGCTCAGATGGGCGTCGCCTGTATCGTCACCTCTGACGCTGATCACTTCCTATCCAGACTAGGACCAGAAATCACACTGATCTTCCTTGACTTGCTCATGCCTGGGATCGACGGGATCGAGCTTCTGCGCCGTCTCAGCCAGCAACACCACAAGCCGCACATCATTCTCATGAGCGGCATGGGCAAGCGCGTGATTGAAACCGCGCAAACTCTTGCAGAATCACTCGGCCTGACCATCGCGGGACAACTCCAAAAGCCATTCCGTATGGCTGAACTCGAGGCTCTCATCGCACGCCAGATGACACTCTCAACCATCCCATCAGAGCGGGGGCCGGTCAGAGTCAAAATCTCTACTGAGGAATTGACTGCGGCCATTAAGCGCAAAATTGACTTCGTCCTCTACTATCAGCCCCAGGTAGAGGTGTCCACCGGTGAGGTCACCGGGATCGAAGCACTGGTTCGCTGGCAGCATCCCTATCGCGGACTCATCTTTCCAGATGATTTCATCCCTCTGGCCGAGCAACTTGGCCTTATCGGCCAACTCGCCCTTATCGTCACCGAACTTGCGCTCGGTGAAATGAAAGACTTTCACAAGAACCCGGAAAGGCCCCTGACCCTCTCTCTTAACTTTTCCGTGTCTTCGCTGCAGGATCTGAGTTTCCCCGATCGCTTTCTCAAAATCGTGAATGCCCACGGAATTGCTCCGCAAAGAGTCATACTGGAGATCACTGAAGGTGGTCTGCTGGGTGAAATCTCCCGTACTCTCGACGTACTGCTGCGCCTGCGCATGAAAGGCTTTCAACTTTCAATCGATGACTTCGGCTCCGGATATTCCATGATGCAGCAGCTACGGAATGTGCCCGCAACCGAACTGAAGATCGAACGTTCCTTCGTGCAGAACCTTCACGCGCACGACAGCAACTTCATCATGGTCCGTAAAACGATCGAAATTGGACACGATCTTGGCATGCGGGTCGTCGCCGAAGGCGTCGAACGGATCGAACAGGTTGAACTTCTACGCGCTCACGGGTGTGACGTTGCCCAAGGATACTACTTCAGCAAGGCTCTTCCATCCGAGGATTTTATCCTCTGGCTCGCTGCTTATCATCCGGACTGAATACATCGCGGGCTTCCTCTACGCAACAACCCTGACGTTTCGTGTCGGTGCAATTGTTCGCAGGTAGGCGGTCGTCTCCGCCGCCGGACGAGGGCGTCCAAAAAGAAAGCCCTGCAGCCGGTCACAGCCCAACTGGCGCAGACACATGTGCTGCTGCTCCGTCTCGACCCCCTCGGCAACCACCTTCATCCCGAAGGTATGCGCAAGGGCGACGATCGCCTCGATCGTAGGGTAGGTTCCGTTCGGCTCCGCGATCCTTCGCGTAAAGGACTGGTCGATCTTTAACGTGTCAACTGGCAATTCGTGCAGTCTGCCCAATGACGAGTACCCCTTGCCAAAATCATCCACCGAAAACCGTACTCCCAGCTTTGCGAGCGTCGCAATCTGGAGCGGTACGTCCCGGCCACCCTCCGGCATCATGGTCGATTCTGTCACCTCGAACTCTAGAACGCTCGCACTCAGTTGTTCGCGTCTCAGCGTCGCCTCAACCTGGCTCGCAAAATCAAACCGCATCAGCTGCAACGGTGAGACATTCAAGGCAATCTGCGTCGGAGCAATCCCATCTTCAGCCCACTCCCGGTACTGCCGGCAGCATTCCTCCAGCACCCAGTTCCCCAGCGAAACGATAAGCCCGCTATCCTCGGCGATCTCGATGATCCTGTCCGTTGGAATTGAGTTGAGCATAGGCTCAGCGGAGCGCAGGAGCGCCTCCAGGCTGTGGAGAGAGCCGTCGATCCCCACCAGCGGTTGATAATAGAGGACGAAGTTATTCGCCCTGAGCGCCCGTCGCAGACCAACTTCAATCTCATTCGCCTCATTAGCCGACTTCGCGATTTCGTCGGAAACCCGGATCCACTGCCCGCCGCCGGCTCGCTTCGCCTGATACATCGCTGCATCGGCATCACGCCAGAGCTGACTCCCATCGAGCCCGTCGTCCGGGTAGATGGCAAGCCCAATGCTTCCGCCCATTTCCAGATCGCCATTCCGCACCTGCACCACCGCAAGCAACCGCTCCAACGCAAGCGACGCGAAGACCTCGGCCTCGCGTACGTTTGCGAAATCGTCAATACATACAAGAAACTCGTCTCCGCCACTCCGTGCGATGCTGCCGCTTTCACCCACCAGGCGCGATAACCTTGACGCAACTTCCTTCAAGCAGATATCTCCCTTCGCATGCCCATAGGTGTCGTTAATCTGTTTGAATCGGTCTAGATCAATGCACAGGATTGCAGCCTTGCGACCGCGAAGCTCCGCTTGCTGAAGGGCTCGCCTGTATCTCCGCTCAAAAAGCTCGCGCTTGGGCAAATCCGTCAGACCGTCGTGTTCCGCCTGGCGCAGCAGCTGCGCGTGCAGGCGTTGACGCTCGGTCACATCATGCATCAAAGCGAACATTACCCTTCGCCCGTTCAGCACCACGGGCTGGCTTGCGATGTCGACCTGAAGCTTCGTTCCGTTCTTCCGGCGATGCGGCCAGGGTCCCGAAAGCTGCTGCGGTCCCGTCTGTCTGGATTTTTCCTTCAAGCCTGCGTCGTCATCGCCCAGAATTTCCATCAGGTTCATGCTGCGAAACTCCTGCTGCGTGTAGCCGTAGTGGCTGACGGCAGCTTCATTCGCCTGCAGGAACTCCAGAGTCTCCGGGTCGTACATCCACATCGGGTGCGGGTTGCTCGCAAACAGTACCTTGTACTGTTCGCTCGCCAACTCGGCCGACTGAATCTCCTCTTCCAGCAGCGTCAGAATCATCCCCGCAGCTACAAAGTACTTCGGTAAATTCCAAAGCTCCGGGCTCACTGTGAGCCTCGGAGCTACACGACCCAGCAGATCGGACCCCACCCACACCAGACCCCACGAGACCGCGCCCGCGCTAGTCGTCATAGTCGCAGCCGAAAGCCGCTTGCGATTGAACCGGCTCAATAAAATTGCAGTCAGGCCGAAACACTCCGTCAGGCATACTTCCACAGCCACGTTCACATCAGCCTGCCGTGCGTACCATGCCAGCCAGCCTGCACAGCCGACAACCAGCAGGAGGATCAAACGCCTCTGCGATCTTCGGAGTTTGACCAGGCGCACTCCGAATATAGCCATCGCGACCGCACCCAGGTAGGCGCAGATATCGGCGGCCAATCCGTAATTGACTGGCAGCGAGGCGACCGCCACCGTGCTTAGCCAAGGTAAGCCGAGCAACAGAAGAATTGCATTTTCCTGGCGACGGTTGACACGACTCTCAGGAAGAGAAAGTACGAAAGACAAGGCACAAAGCACCAGGCCGCTCAGCGAAATCGCCGATCGAATAGACTGTCCCAGATCCGAGACCGGATGAGCCAGCAGACTCGCAAAATGCACAAGGATGCAGAACCAGCCCGTCATCCAGAGGCGCACCTTGGCATCCATCCGCTTGCGGTACAGGGAGGCGAACAGAGCAGAGATAAATGCTGCGACAATGACGTCGATGAGATCCTGCATGGAGAGCCTGGGGCGTTCGAATAAAAATTCTGAAGCAGACTCGAATCTAGTCTGATCCTGAGCTCAGCGTACATTCGCCCATAGTTGTAAGCAGGTCTTGTCTAAAATAAAGGGATGCAGACAACTTTTTTCATTCAACTACAGGAAGCCGTAGAACATTTTGCTGCCCTCGGCGCCGCAGCAATCGGGAATCAGGAGGCGCTTACCGCATTTGGGCAGCTTCGCCAAGCCCTCGAATCGGGCCAACTCCGAGCCGCCGAACCCGACTCCAGCCCCACCGGATGGCGTGTCAACGCCTGGGTCAAACGCGGAATTCTCCTCGGGTTCCGTATCGGTTCACTGACCGAGATGGGCGACGGCGCCGCCGGTCTCAGCTTCGTCGACAAGACAACCTACCCCGCGCGGCACTTCCACGCGGCCGACGGCGTGCGCGTCGTGCCCGGTGGAAGCTCCATTCGCGCCGGGGCATACGTAGCAAAGGGCGTCGTCTGCATGCCGCCCATGTACATCAATGCTGGTGCATACGTCGACGAGGGCACCATGGTCGACTCGCATGCCCTCGTCGGAAGCTGCGCCCAGATCGGCAAGCGCGTCCACCTCTCGGCCGCAGCACAGATCGGAGGCGTTCTCGAACCCGTAAACGCCTCGCCCGTCATCATCGAAGACGACGCACTTATTGGCGGAAACACAGGCGTTTACGAAGGAACGATCGTCCGCTCGCGTGCGGTCCTCGCTGCCGGCACCGTTCTCACTCGCGGCACCCCGGTCTACGACGTGGTTCGCGGCGCCATCTACCGCGCAACCGCCGACCAGCCCCTTATCATCCCCAGCGGCGCCGTCGTGGTCCCTGGCTCGCGCGCCATAAGCAGTGGAACGGGCAGGGACTGGGGCCTCAGCCTCGCCACGCCAGTGATCATCAAGTACCGCGACGAAAAGACAGAACTCTCGCTCGCACTTGAAGACCTCCTTCGTTAAACGCAATCCCCGTCGTTCCGTTTCTGCTTGGAAGCGAACCCTTCCTGAGGTAGGCTCGTGTCACAACATGAGCCTGCCCAGCCCAGCACACCATATAGAGAAGGATGGTTTCCGGCTTCGTGGAACCCGCATGGAACGCATCGATGCGTTCTCGGACGTGGTCTTTGGTTTCGCGCTCACTTTGCTCGTCGTCAGCCTTGAAGTTCCAAAAACTTTTGCGGATCTGCATGCAAGCCTCCGCGGCTTTGTTCCTTTTGCTATCTGTTTTCTTTTCCTCATGCTCATCTGGCACGCCCATTACAAGTTCTTCCGCCGTTTCGGGACGCATGATAACGGCACTATCTTCCTCAATGCCGTCCTCCTGTTTGTCGTCCTCTTCTACGTGTATCCCCTCAAGTTCCTATTTACCTTCGTCTCTTATTGGCTGATGGGCATGGCAAAGGCGTCCGTCGAATCCATGAGTCAGATCGTCGAGTTGATGGTGCTTTATGGAGTCGGCTTTACCGCAGTCTATTTGTTATTCGCGGCTCTTTACTGGAATGCCTATCGTCAACGAGATCATCTGCAACTCAGCCCGCTCGAGTGTCTGCTCACGCGCGGTTACATCCTTGAGGCAGCGGCAAATGCTTTTGTAGGCATCCTCGCCACAGTGCTAGCCCTCACATTGCCACAGGGCTGGACTGGGATGACGGGTTGGGCCTACATTCTTACCTGGCCTGTGCAGACGAGTCTCAAACGGTTTATGCGAAAGCGCATTCAACGACTCGCAGAGCAGAACTATACCGCCGTAAATCACTTACCGTCGGCTGACACTTTCAGTTCGAAGTAACGTCAAACCCATGTGCCCCCGCTCAAATTCTCCCCATTGTCTCCCTGAATTCCAAAACCTGCGCTTCCACGACTTTCAGGATTTCAACCGATGTCGTCCATAGCTGCTAAGCTTAGGATTGATGGCTCAAGATAAATTACGCATGATTCCCCTTGGGGGCCTTGGCGAGTTCGGAATGAACTGCATGGCCCTCCGCTGGCAGGATGACATCATCGTCATCGATGCTGGCCTTATGTTTCCGGAAGAAGAGCTTCTCGGCGTAGATATCGTCGTTCCTGATATCTCCTACCTGACCGAGAACCGCAGCAAAGTCAAAGCCATTCTGCTCACCCACGGACATGAGGATCACATCGGCGGTCTTCCGTGGATCCTCTCAGAGCTCAACGTTCCCGTATATGGCACGGAATTCACGCTGGCTCTTGTAGAGGGTAAGCTCGACGAACACCGCCTGCTCGACGACGCCGACCTAATCGAGATGCTGCCCGGCAAGCGCTTTACCCTCGGTCCCTTCTCCGTCGTGCCGATCCGTGTCACTCACTCGCTGGTGGACTGCGTCGCGCTCGCCATTCATACCCCGGTCGGAGTTGTCCTACACACTGGGGACTTCAAGGTGGATCTCTCACCACCCGACGGCAAGATGTTCGATCTCCAGGCCTTCGCCGACCTGGGCAAGGCCGGTGGTGTGCTCGCCCTGCTACAGGATTCCACTAACGTCGATCGCAAGGGCTGGACCCCCAGCGAGAAGGCCGTGCGCCCGCGCCTAGACGAGATCTTCGCCCAGACCAAGAAGCGCCTCTTCTTCACCTGCTTCTCATCCTCTATCACACGCCTTGGCCTTGCCTTCGAGCTTGCCCAGAAGCATGGCCGCAAGGTCGCCGTCATCGGCCGATCCATGGACAACACTACGGAGATCGCCCAAGACCTCGGCTACATCAAGATTCCCCAGGGCCTGCTGATCAACCCCGGTCAGATCAAAGAGATGCCCCCCGAGAAGGTACTCGTCATGATCTCAGGCACCCAGGGCGAACCCATGAGTGCACTCAGCCGCGCCGCCGTCAACAACCACAAGTTTGCCAAGATCGATGCCGGCGACACGGTAATCATGAGCTCTCGCGTCATCCCCGGCAACGAGAAATCTATCTACCGCGTAATCGACCACCTCGAGCGTCGCGACGCAAACGTTATCCATGACGACGGCACCAACGGCCTCATCCACGTCTCCGGCCACGGCAGCCAGGAAGAACTCAAGCTCATCATCAATCTTGTGCAGCCCAAGTTCTTCATACCCGTCCACGGCGACTATCGTCACCTCAAGCGCCATACTGAGCTCGCCATGTCTACCGGGGTACCCCAGCGCGCCATCCTGATCGAGGATGGTGACGTACTCGAGTTCACCAAGGATACGGCGACCAAAAACGGTAAGGTCACCACCGGTCGTGTCTGCATCGACTCCGGCGGAAGCATCGACGTGGTGGAGGATGTCGTCATCCGCGACCGCCAGCACCTCTCTGAAGACGGCATCGTCATCGCCATCATCGCCATCAATAAGCGCACAGGCCGCGCCGAGGGGCCACCCGAGATTGTTGCCCGCGGCTTCGCCATGGACGACGCCCAGGTCATTTCCGAAGCGCGCCAGATCGTCGTCCGAACTCTCGAATCCTCCTCCACCGAGGAAAAGCAGGACTACGGCGTCATCAAAGAAAAGATCCGCAATGATCTCAAACGCTTCATCCAGAAGGCCACTAGCCGTCGGCCTCTTATCATGCCGGTAATTATGGAGATCTGACTCCCGGGACAAGCAAAGACGAAAGGGCGAAGACTACAGGTCTTCGTCCTTCGTCTTTGCTATCAGGTAACATCGTCGAAAGTTATGAAGCCTCAACCCAAGATCCGCAGGAAAGCGACCCGCAGGCGCGGACTCATCGAGCTCACGAGCCGCCTTAAGCGTTCCCGCGTCCTCGTAGACAGCACCCGGAATCACTTCGCCGCGCGCCCGGTCTTCTATTCCCTGCTTGCCGCCGGTGTGATCGTCTTCTTCCTCGCCGTCTGGCCCTTCATCAAGGATCATCTCGAGGCGATCGCGGTCCTTGACCAGATCTCCGGCCAGTCCGTGCCCCTCATCGTCGGCGATGCAGTGGCCCACACCATCTCGACCGAAGACGTCACCCTCAACGTCGAGTCCGGTGCAGTTCGCGCACGCATGTACCTGCCCGAGAATGAACCCAACGCGCCCGCCCTCATCGTGCTTCACGGCGTACACCATCTCGGCATCGATGAGCCCCGCCTCGAAGCCTTCGCCTCCTCCATGGCAAGCTGCGGCGTCCGCGTCCTGACCCCGGAGCTTCCCGACATCAAGGACTATCACGTCGATTCCACCAGCGTGAAAACGATCGGTGAATCCGTCCAATGGTTCGCAAAGAAAACCGGTGCCCCGGTTGGCGTCATGGGTCTAAGCTTTTCAGGCGGACTTGCCCTCGTCGCCGCAGCCGATCCGCTCTATAAGCCCGACTTCAAGTTCGTCTTCGCCGTCGGCTCGCAGGACTCGATGGGTCGGGTCGCCCAGTACTATCGCACCAACCAGGATGAGCGCCCTAACGGCACAACCGAACTGCTCCCCGCCCACGAATACGGCCCGCTGGTCCTCGAGTACGAATACGTTGAAGACTTCGTGCCGCCCATCGACATTGCGCCCATCCGCTCCGTCCTCCGCGCCCACCTCTACGAGGACAAGAAGGCCGAAGAAGCTGCAGCCCTCAAACTCGACGACCGCCAGAAGCAGGAAGCGCTCGAATTGATGGACGCAACCTCCGTCAAAACCCGCATGCTCATTGCCAACGCGAACGCCAAGCACGCCGCAGAGATGGCCGGCCTTTCCCCGCGCGGCAAGCTCAAGACGATGACCACCCCCGTCTACCTGCTCCATGGCCAGGCAGACAACATCATCCCATCCGCCGAGACGCTCTGGATGGCTAGCGAACTCCCCTCCGAAACCCTACAGGCGATGCTCGTCAGCCCCGTCATCTCCCACATCGACTTCGAAGGCGCAAAGCCTGGTCCATGGGAAGAATGGAAGCTCCTCCACTTCTTCGCCCTCGTCATGCACGCTACCGAGACACCCAAGGGCAGAACTCCCTGGCTGTAACAAATCCGCGCCTGCTGCGACAATGGTGTGGATGAATTCTCTTGTGACCCTGTCCGAGATCAAGGCCGCCGCGGCGCGTATTCACGGCATCGCAGTCCGAACGCCGCTCCTTCGCCTCAACTTTCCCGGAACTCTCCACGATATCTGGGTCAAATGTGAATCTGCTCAGCCCATTGGCTCTTTCAAGCTTCGCGGCGCCTTCAATATGATCACCCAGCTTGCCCCCAAAGCCCTTGCCAAGGGTGTCATCACCTACTCAAGCGGTAACCACGCCCAGGGCGTCGCCTACGGAGCCCGTGCACTCGGGGCCAAGGCAGTCATCGTCATGCCGGACAACGCTCCGGCAGTCAAGATCGAAGCCGCCGCCGCTCTCGGCGCCGAGGTCGTCTTCGTCGGTCCCGCAAGCTCCGCGCGCAAGGAGAAGGCAGAAGAGCTCGCCGCCGAGCACGGCTACAGCATCATCCCGCCGTATGACCACCCACACATCATTGCCGGTCAAGCCACTTGCGGGCTCGAGATCGCGGAGCAACTCCCTGACGTCGACCTGGTCATCGCACCGGTCAGCGGTGGAGGCCTGCTCAGCGGGACCGCCACAGCCATCAAGCTTGCGGCCGAAGCCGGCCTCTGCAACTCCGCGGTGAAGATATGGGGAGCCGAACCCGCGCTCGCCGCCGATGCCCGCGAATCCTTCTACACGAGGACCCTGGTCGAGTGGCCGGCCGCGCTTACCTCGCGCACCATCAGCGACGGCCTCCGCACCCAGTCGCTCGGTGTGCTGAACTTCGCGCACATCCTCAAGTACGTCGACGGCATCACCGCCGTCTCCGAAGAAGAGATCATGGACGCCATGCGCGCCTATCTTGCCCACTCCGACCTGATCCCGGAGCCCAGCGGTGCAGTGACTCTTGCCGCGCTCCTCTTCCACACCAACGAACTGCCCGAGGCGCACAAAGTGGTGGTCGTCCTCAGTGGTCAGAACATTGAACCTTCGCTGCTTCGTGGGCTAAGGAGCTAAAAACCGTCCCTTCGCGGGCGGCGCTCACTTCGTGACTCATCACTGGTGAACGCCCCACCCGCGCAGGGCGCACGTCTAAACGTTCTGGAGGTTTCATGAAGGCTTGTCTCGTTGCACTGCTTTGTGGCGCGCTGCCTTGTTCGCTTGCCGCTCAGAAGAAGGGCAAGGACCCGCTCTCCGGCTATGACCGCTCCGCTCGCGCCACCGTCACCCATGACACCGTAGTCTACGTCGGCCCCGACGAAACCGTACAGAAGCTCACCGAGGTTCTTCCTGGGCACGAGATGGTCGTTATCCAGCACTCCGGCCCCTGGGTCAAAGTCTTTGCCAACACCGACGGTCCCGACAAGGCCGACGACAATGCCACCCCCGAGTTCGGTGACGACAGCGAACCGACACCCGATTCCGGTTGGGTCAAGGATAAAGGGATCATCACCCCCGGTCTGTCAGGCGGAGATGCCATTCTGTTTGGGCTGGCCGCCGATCGCGAAGACGAGGCGAGCCGACCCCACGCGCCAAAGGACGCCGCCACCGAGGCCCGGCTGCTCTACCGCCGCGTCTACGAGTATTACCCAGATTCCGGACTCGCAGCCGATGCTGCCTGGCGTTCGGCGGACATCCGCTGGCAAGTCGAGAAGGCAGACGTCTCTACCCTTCCCTCGGCCAAAGAGCAGGAGGCCTACCTGCGGCCACAGCTCTACGACGGCGAGATGAAGCAGGTAATCAAGCGCTATCCCGGGTCGAAGTTCGCCATGCTCGCCGCCTACGACATGCTCGACAACAAGATCTGCGGCGACTGGCAAGGCTTGCCCAAGTGTCCCGAGATGGAAGCGAACCTCTACCTCAAATACGTCACCCAGTACCCGGAATCCCCCAAAGCTCCGGAAGCTTTCTACAACGCGGTCTACCGCGAGGGCGTGCTAGTCACCATGTTCCAGGTCGATGGAGATCGTAAGCGAACCGAGGACGCTGCCAAACGGACCCAAGAGATGGCAGCGGACATGGCCTCCCGCTACCCTGCCAGCGACTTCACCCGGCGGGCACAAAGCATCGCCTTTCGCGTGAAACAGAACATCTCGATTTATGGGACAGACCGGGAGTAAAGTCCGGGGTCTTTGCATTCCGGTGTCATCGCGGTTGATTGGCGATGAGTTTTCAACCTCGCCGGATAGAATGACGGAATGCCGATCCTGAAGGTCCTCATCCTTGCCATCGTGCAGGGGCTCGCCGAGCTTCTGCCCGTTTCCAGTTCTGCCCACGTGGTCGTCGCGGAGAAGCTGATGGGGCTCGATCCCACCTCGCCGCAGATGACGCTGGTGCTGGTGATGTTGCACACGGGCACCATGTTCGCGGTCATCGTGTACTTCTGGCAACGCTGGGTCGAGACCTACTTCCGCTCGACGGAGACTTTCATCGCCGCTGCCGGCCGGATCGTTCTTGCAACCGTTCTGACCGGTGTCGTCGGCCTGCCCATCCAGAAGGTCATTGAGAAGACCATGTTCAAGGGCGCTGCCAAGGCGGATATCGAACAGCTCTTCGGCCGGCTGGACCTGATTGCCGGCGCGCTGTTCTGCGTGGGGCTACTGATCCTGTTCGCCGGTCTTGCACGGAGACGGTCTTTGGTGGGGAATGTGGACCACACCGATCTGTCGATGGGGCAGGCTGGTGTTATCGGTGCGGTGCAGGGGCTTGCGCTTCCGTTCCGCGGGTTCTCGCGGTCGGGGTCGACCATCTCGGCTGGCATGCTTGCGGGCGTGGGGCGGGAGACTGCCGAGACGTTCAGCTTCGCACTGGCTGTGGTCCTGACTCCCGCGGTTGTGGGACGCGAGGCGCTGCGGCTGTTGAAGGCGTCGCATGAAGCGGCTGCGGCGGGCGTGCCGATCGACCTGCACGGCGCGATCGTGTCGAGCTTGATCGGGATGGTGCTCTCGTTTGTGGCGGGTCTGGCCGCGCTGAGGTGGCTCTCCAGCTGGCTTGAATCGGGCAAGTGGTACCTGTTCGGCATCTACTGCCTGGTCGCGAGCGCGGTCGTCTTTTACCTGCACACCACTGGCCTCTAGAGGAAAAACCTGGGCTGGCCTAGTCCGAAAACGGGTACTCCCCCAACCCCGTACTTAAGTACCTAAAGTATTCAAAACATGAATCTTAAGTCCGGACTTCGGGGTGTACCTGGAGGGTTGAAGTCCGGACTTGAGGATGCACCATTTACGCGGCACCCACTTATTTTCAGGAGCAAAGTGAAATGGGATGGCCAGAGGCCATCCCGTTTCAGACTGCGTTGAAGCAGCTCAGCCTACAGGGGCTGAATGTCTGCTGCCTGCCAGCCCTTGGGTCCCTTGACCACGTTGAACTGGACGGCCTGACCTTCCTGGAGGCTCTTGAAGCCGCTCGAGGAGATTGCGGAGTAGTGTGCGAAAACATCTTCGCCATTCTGACGGCTAATAAAGCCAAACCCCTTGGCATCGTTGAACCACTTAACTGTTCCCTGTTCCATGTCTCTTGTCCTTTTGCTACTCGTAAGTTACTGCTGGATGCGAATTGGGGTTTGACGATAAAGCCGCTACAAAAACCAATCTGCTCTAAACAGATGGTCCTAGTGTATCCCTTTCTGAGCAATAAAACCGGAAATCGACGCAGATCCTGCATTTTCTTTAAACATGCACGGTTATCAGGGCATTTGCCGGGTGTAGAGCCAAGCCCAGAGGATGAGGGGCAACTGAAGCGGCAATCGCATCCACAAGATCCAGGCCGGGATCCGGGGCCACTGCTCGGGATGAAGCGCCATATTGAGATTCGCCGGCATGACGGCCAGCAGGAGAGCGATGAGTCCCCAGGCCGCAACCACGCGCGTCCGCGGCTCGAGGATCCCCAGGCCGCCCAGTATCTCGCAGAGTCCACTGATCTGAACGAGGAGCCGGGGCTCGGGCAGATACGCGGGCATAATGCCCACGTAAACCGAGGTGATTGCGAAGTGCAGCACACCTGCGATGACAAACAGAATTCCTAGAGTGAGGCGAGCCGGCATCACGCTAGCTTATAGAAGCTTCTCCGATCGCGCTGACGAAAGAAAAAACGGCGGCCGGAGAGACTCCGAGCCGCCACATGTTCGCTGCGTTCTGATCTTTGGACGCAGGACTTACTTGCTGGCGAGCGCGTCGCGGTGAGTTTTTACATAATCGTGCGAGTTGATGATGTGAGCATTCTGTTCTGACAGCAACTGGCGGACGGGCAGGGGGAGTTCCTGCTCGAGGGCATCCTTGTAGGTCTTCTTGGCGGTGTCCTCGCCCTGTTCCGCGGTCGCGAGCAGACCGTGGTCGTCGGCGCCGAAGATTTTCCCCTTGATGTCGCCCCAGGTGCGGTGCAGGGTGCCGGCCGTGGTGCCTTCCTCGTGGACGTCCCGAACACCATGACGGTGCAGTTCGTTCTCGAGTTCGGCGCGAAAGTTGGCGCGCTTGAGCGATTCGGCGAGAAAGTAGCGCTTCAGGGTGTCATCCTTGAGGTGCTCGCCGATGTCGGCAAAGCCCTTCTGTCCATCCTGCAGCACGTTGATGACGGACTTGAGTACTTTCTCTAACTCTGCGTTCTTGTTTGCGTCGGTCGACATGTATAGATCCTTCGTTCAAAAAGAGTATGGGCGTGGCCCAATGCAGTAAGTGGTGCTCCTACGGGTCTGGTGCAGGGTCTACCGGCTGCCCGCGATTCTCCTTCACCGATAGCAAGCAGGAGAAATCGCGAAAATCCCACTCCCCTGCCAGAAACCCGCACGCCGCCTGCGTTGTTACAGGGGGCCCAAGCCTGCGGCGTGCTTTCGGGATAGATGCGGGGGTGTCGTGAGGGTTTGCATCCTGATTCCGCAGGGCCCGCGAACCGCACTTCAACAGGCGCCATGTGGTGGAATGTAGGCTGGCCGGGCTGGCGCCGTTTGTGGCGTTGCAGTCGCGGCTGCGAGGACCCCCGATGAAGACACTCCGCCTGGTCTCCAGCCCCACACGCAGCCGCCGTCTGAACGAGATCTTCGGTTTGATCCTGCTGGTCGCGGCCGGGTTGATGCTGCTTGCGCTGGCGAGCTACGACCCGGTCGACCCCTCGTTCGACACCGTGGGCGGGACGGGAGCGGCGGTGCATGGCATCGCGCGCAACGCCCATAACTGGACCGGGCTTGCGGGGGCCTACTTTGCGGACGCGATCCTGCAGGTGCTGGGCATAGCGGCGTTCTTCCTTCCCCTTCTGTTCGTTCGCATCGGGGTCTGCTGGATGCGCTCCCGGCCGGCTGGTTCCGGGTCGGCCAAAGTCATCGCGCTTGCGCTCTGGGTCACCTTTGCTCCGGCCGCGGTGTCTCTTATGCCGGGGCACCTGCTGTGGCGCGGTGCGTTGCCGATCGCGGGACTGAGCGGGCTGATCGTGGGCGACGCGCTGGTTGCCCTGCTGAACCTGCCCGGTGCGAGCATCGTGGTGGCCTTGATGGTGGCGCTCTCGCTCTATCTCGCGACCACCTTTACGTTCAGCACGGCGCGTGAGTGGGCGACCGAGCGGTTCGGTTTCCTGGCCACGCTGCGCAACCGCTGGCTTCTGTGGCGTGGCCGCAGCGCTCTTGAGCCCGAATCGAGGGACGACTCGGGCGAGGAGTTCGGCTCACGGCGCGCGAAGCTTGACCAGGCCGCACGGGAGGAAGCCGAGCGCGAACGCGAACGTCTGGAACGCGAAGCCGCCAAGGCGGCGGGCCAGCGGAACACCCTGCTGGGAGGCCTTTTCAACTGGTGGAATCGCCGGCGCGCGGTCGAGCTTGTCGTACCGGAAGAGCAGTTCGCGGAGCCGTCGGCCGGCTCGGTCTGGCAGGCGATGCCGCGCACCCATGTCGATGCCCCCGCGGTGACGCCGCTGGGCGTTGCGACGGCGGCGGCGGCACCGTACGCGCAGGCGCTGGCGGCGGCCGCTGCTCCGCTGCCTCCGCAGCCGGATGAACTGGAGGATTACCAGACACCGATCACGCCGCGCCAGGCTCGCCTGATGGAAGACGAGGAAGAGCCGTTCTCGTTTCTGAGCAAGAAGCCGCAGGCGCCGGAGCCGACGCGGCAGCAGCGTCCTGTTGCTCCTGCGGCTGCGCCGGCACGGCAAACTTTCCAACCGGCTGTACCGGCCGCCGTCCCGGCGGGGGATATCTCCTTCGGCCGCCGGGCGGACACGGACGTCAAAGCTGTTGCTATTACGGCGAAGAGCGTTCGCGGCTACAAGCTGCCGTCTTCTTCGCTGCTGTTCCGGTCCGAGGAGCAGGCGGTGGTGCGCGAGGAGGAGTTGCGCGACGAAGCCCGGGTGCTGGTTGAGAAGTGCGGCGAGTTTGGCGTGGACGGCACCGTGACGCAGATCAATCCTGGCCCGGTGGTCACGACGTTCGAGTTCCGCCCCGACGCGGGCGTCAAGTATTCGCGCGTCACGGGCCTGGCCGACGACCTTTGCCTGGCGATGGCTGCCGAGTCGATCCTGATCGAGCGCATGGCGGGCAAATCGACCGTCGGAATCCAGGTGCCGAACCACGACCGTGAGACCATCTGGCTGCGGGATGTGGTGGAGTGCGAGAGCTTCGCTCAGTCGAAGTCGAAGCTTGCGATTGCGCTGGGCAAGGACATCAACGGCCGGATCGTAACGGCGGATCTTGCCGGGATGCCGCACGTGCTGATCGCGGGTTCGACGGGTTCGGGTAAGTCGGTGGCGATCAACGCGATGATCATGTCGGTGCTGTTCAAGTCGACGCCCGAGCAGGTTCGCATGATCCTGGTCGATCCGAAGCGGGTCGAGCTTGGCATGTACGAGGGGATTCCGCACCTTTTCACGCCGATTATCACCGAAGCGAAGCTGGCGGCGAATGCGCTGCGCAACGCGGTGAAGGAGATGGAGCGCCGGCTGAAGCTGCTTGCCGCCAATCACGTCCGCAACATCGACCAGTTCAACAAGCTGTTCGATAACGGCAGCGAGTACCTGTTCGAGGACGTAAACCAGGAGCCTCTGCCGTACATCATCATCATCATCGACGAGCTGGCCGACCTGATGATGCTGGATCGGTCGAACGTAGAAGAGTCGATCACGCGGCTGGCGCAGATGGCACGTGCGGTGGGGATCCACCTGATCCTGGCGACGCAGCGGCCATCGGTGGACGTGATTACGGGGCTGATCAAGGCGAACGTGCCGACGCGTATGAGCTTCCGGCTGGCGACGAAGGTGGACTCGCGGACGATCATCGACTCGAACGGCGCGGAGAGCCTGCTGGGGCGCGGGGACATGCTTTACCTGCCGCCGGGGACCAGCCGGCTGCAGCGCGTGCACGCACCGTTTGTGACAGAGAAGGAGATCGCCGCGGTGACGGAGTTCTGGCGGGCGCAGGGCGAAGCCGAGTACGTGCAGGGCTTCCTTGAAGGGCCGAAGGACGAGAAGGGCGACCCGGATATGGGGGGCGAACCGGGCTCGGAGGCGAACGACGAGCTGTTCGACGATGCGGTCCGGCTGGTGTTCGAGTTTGGCAAGGCGAGTACATCGCTGCTGCAGCGCCGGCTGCGCATCGGGTATGGGCGGGCGGCTCACCTGATCGACATGATGTACAACGATGGACTGGTGGGACCGGCTGATGGGTCGAAGCCGCGCGAGCTGCTGAAGTCGCCGGACTTTTACAAGCAGGTGGATGAGGCGATGCGATAAAGGGAACTACCGGCGGGATTGCACCGTATCAGGGGAGGGTATTTCCCATGTGAGGTTTTCCGTGTTGCGTGTCTGTGGTCTGTTGCTGACTGTCTCCCTGATCCCGCTGCTTGGCATGCAGGGCTCCGAACGTGTTGCCGATGGCGCGACGTATATGGCCGGCGGCGAGTTGAAGTATCCCAGCGACTACCGAAGCTGGGTCTTTCTTACGTCTGGCTTCAACATGAGCTACACCGCCTCGGCGAAGGACGCGGGTGACGGCATGTTTGACAACGTCTTTGTCAATCCCGACGCCTACCGGAGCTACCAGAAGACGGGGCACTGGCCGGAAGGTACGGAGCTTGTGCTGGAAAACCGCGGCGCGGAGGTGGGCAAGTCGATCAACAAGACCGGTAAGACGCAGTCTCCTGAGTTGATGGGCCTTGAGGTTCACGTTCTTGACAGCGCACACGCGGACAAGGCCGGCTGGGGGTTCTACGCCTTCGATAACCGGGTCAGCGCCAAGATGATCCCGCGTACAGCAAGCTGCTACACCTGCCACCAGCAGCATGCGGCCGTCGATACCACCTTTGTCCAGTTTTATCCCACGCTGCTTGATGCGGCAGAGAGGAATCACAGCTTGAGCGCGAGTTATGTTGAGGAACTGAAGGCCGCAAAGTAGCCCGTCAGTGCCTCCGTCCGGACCGGAACGCCACGAGGCCGAGGGTCGTGATGGAGCCGATCAGGGCGATCCAGAGCAGTTCCGGGTACTTTTGGTCGAAGCGGCGCGGGCGAACCACGGGGTGGTAGCTTTTGTTTGCGCGCTCGGGGCCGAGGACGGCATCTCGGCTGGGGCTGGAGGGGTTATAGATGCGGCCGAAGTCGTAGATGGGGGGCGCGATGTCTGTGCCTCCGTAGAAGATCTGGAGGTGCTCGGGCTGGGCGGGGCTGGGGGCGCCGAAACAGATCTTGCGCTGCCGCATCTCGAGGGTGACATCGGCGAGTTTCAGGGGCTGGTCGTCGCCGTCTTCGATTGCGACCTCGACGGTGGCTGGGAACTGCGCGTTCGCGCCGAGGATGGCGGGGACGGAGAGCGACTGCTCGTCGACCTTGTCGCCGGACTCGGTCAGACGCACCCGCGCGATGCTCCCGGTGAGTTGCTCGGGCTGGCTTGCATCTGGCTTCGCGTTGAGCGGGCGGGCCGAGATGTTGACGTTGCGGCTGAAGTTTCGCTGCTCGGCTGGCGCCAGTTGGAAGTTCACGCGCTCGACGGGGACCCGTGCCGGCACCTGGAACGTGATGACGGTCTGGCGCGGGCGCTGCGTGATGGCGGTCGTTTGCGCGACGGGCGTGTAGAGGGTTTGGGCGACGCGGCTTGGCGGGATTTGGGCTCCGGTCAGCATGCCGGGGGAAACTGCAAGGCTTGAGTTGCCCGCGGCCGGCTGCACTTCGATTTCGACGTGCAGGAGGGGGAAGGTGGATTCGGCGAGTTGCAGGCTGATGCTTCGTCCGAGGTGCTGGCTGGTGAGATCGAAGATGGTGAAGACGCCGAGGTAGGTTGGGTGGAGATCCTTGTCGGATTTGAGGCCGGTCACCCTGGCGGTGCCCAGGAAATCCTTCGCATGGAGGATCAGGTCGACGGCGGAGTACGGTCTGGGGGGCATCTGGAGATCGAAGATGAGGGTTCGCGGGCTTTTGAGGCCGGAATTCAGCACCGCCGCCGCGTCGCCTGTCTCGGCGGTGCGCGAGAGGGTGATGGCGAAGGGTCTTTCCTGCTGGGTGAGGCTGGTGAAGAGGCGGATGTCCGAGAGCGTGGCGCCGGTATGGGCGAAGATGTCGGCGTCGAGCACGGCGCATGCGCTGGGCGACGGGGTCTGGGCCTTGTTGGGGAGTTCGATTGCGCGCCAGTACTGGAAGGCGGTGGGACGTGCCGGGGGGGTCGTACGCTGCGCATGGCCGTTCCAGGTGCAGGCCGCTGCCAGGCTGAGGCAAAGCAGACGGGGCCACCGGCTCAAGTGAGGTCTCCGCCGGCGGCTTCTCCTGTGCGCGCACGCAGGCTGAGCCAGTCCTTCTGGTAGGCGAAGCTGACGGTGAGCAGCAGCGCGCCGAGGGCGAGAAAGCTGGCGACGCGATAGCCCGCGGAAAGCCCGGAGATGTCCCACAGGAACACTTTTGCAATCGTAAACAGGATCAGCACCAGACCCTGCCAGCGCACAAAGGCCTGCTGGCGCCAGAAGCCGATTCCCAGCAGCACCGCCGCATAGACCATCAGGACGGCCGAGACGGCGAGCGAACGCTGCAGGCTGTCTCCGGCTTGCGGCCAGAG
>CAZZZP010000021.1:0-55973 GCA_964658635.1 Lichenicola sp.
ATTGCGCGGGAGTTTCGCGATGGGTTCTACGTGAACCTGGGGATCGGACTGCCGACGATGGTGGCGGCCTATGTGCCGGCGGGGATCGAGGTGGTGTTTCAGTCGGAGAACGGGATGCTGGGGATCGGGCCTCCGCCGGGTGCGGAGGAAGAAGATCCGGACCTGATCAATGCGGGCAAGCAGACGGTGACGGCGCTAAAGGGGACGAGTTTTTTTGCGAGTGAGGAGTCGTTTGCGATGATTCGCGGCGGGCACATGGATATGAGCGTGCTGGGGGCGATGCAGGTGGCGCGGAACGGCGACCTGGCGAACTGGACGATTCCGGGAAAGATGGTGAAGGGGATGGGCGGCGCGATGGACCTGGTAGCGAGCGCGCGGCGGGTGATTGTGGCGATGGAGCACAACGCGAAGGATGGCTCGCCGAAGATACTGGAGGCGTGCATGCTGCCGCTGACGGGGCGCCGGGTGGTGCATGACGTGGTGACGGAGCTGGGCTGGATGAAGGTGACGTCCGCGGGGCTGGTGCTGGAGGAGATTGCCGAGGGGGTGGAGGTGGCGGAGGTGAAGGCTCGGACGGGGACGGAGTTGATTG
The DNA here is from genome assembly GCA_964658635.1 of Lichenicola sp. Lineage (GTDB taxonomy): Bacteria > Acidobacteriota > Terriglobia > Terriglobales > Acidobacteriaceae > Edaphobacter. The sequence continues at coordinate 593 of CAZZZP010000021.1, forward strand.
TGGCGGAGGGTTTGCGGCGGATGGGTTGACCGTTGTTGTTGTTTGTTGTTTGTTGTTTGTTGACCGTTTTCAGTTGAGTGGGTGGTTTTGAGGGGACTTGGATATTCTGGAACGGGTCGAGAAGATGTTGGCCTGGATGAAGGATTGGGAGAGACGATGACGTTGGTTCAGGGAAGTTTGGTGCGGCCGCATCGGCGGTTCAATCCATTGCGGGGGCAGTGGGTGCTGGTTTCGCCGCAGCGGACGGAGCGTCCGTGGCAGGGGCAGACGACGAAGCCGGTGGCGGCGCAGACGATTTCTTATGATCCGAAGTGTTATCTGTGCCCGGGCAATGGGCGTGCGGGCGGGGCGACGACGCCGAAGTACGACGGGGTATACGTGTTTGACAACGACTACCCGGCTTTGCTGCCGGTGGACCCGGATGCCGCGGAGCCGGTGTCTGAGGGGCTGCTGATTGCGGAGTCCGAGGTGGGGCGTTGCCGGGTGGTTTGTTTCGATCCGGACCACAGCCTGACGCTTGCGGGGATGACGCGCGCGGGGATTGCGCGGGTGATCGAGACGTGGCGGGCGGAGACGCGGGAGCTGGGCGATCAGCCGGAGATCCGGTATGTGGAGGTGTTTGAGAACCGCGGGGCGATGATGGGTTCGAGCAATCCTCACCCGCACGGGCAGATCTGGGCGACGGGTCATGTGCCGGATGAGCCGGCGGCCGAGGGGGTTACTCAGAAGGCTTACTGGGAGAAAAATCGGCGTAGTCTTGTAAGCGATTACATGGAGCAGGAGCTTGCTGCGCGAAGCCGGATCGTTGAGGAGAACCGTGAATTTGTAGCGGTGGTGCCCTACTGGGCGGTATGGCCGTTCGAGACGCTGGTGATGGCGAAGCGGCGGGTGGGGAGTTTCCTGGACTTTGACGGGGAGCAGGTGGCGTGCCTGGCGGACCTGTTGAAGCGCTTGACGATGCGGTACAACGGGCTGTTCGAGACGAGCTTTCCGTACACGATGGGGTTCCACCAGCGGCCGACCGATGGCGGGGAGTACCCGGAGTGGGACTGGCATGGGCATTTTTATCCTCCGCTGCTGCGTTCGGCGGAGATTCGCAAGTTCATGGTGGGGTTCGAGATGCTGGGGATGCCACAAAGGGACATAACAGCGGAGTCTGCGGCTGAGCGGCTTCGAGCGGTGGAGGTTGGCGAGTGAAGATGGCGGAGCGGCTGGAACGTTTGAAGGCACATCATGCGGAGAAGACGGGCGGCGCGGCGGCGCGGGTCTTCCAGGCACCGGGCCGGGTAAACCTGCTGGGCGAACACACGGATTACAGCGGCGGGTTCTGCATGCCGGCGGCGTTGAACTTCAACACGCTGGTGGCGGCGACTCCGCGGGAAGATCGCGTGTTGAAGATGCATTCGATGGACTTCGGGGACACGGTGGAGGTGAAGCTGGATGCGCTGGAGGGGTGGCGGACAGGCGGCGGCAAGGGGCACTGGAGCGCGTATGCGGCGGGTGTGGCGTGGAGCCTGGGGGAGCGTGGGGTGAAGGTTGGCGGGGCCGATCTGATGTTCTCGAGTGATGTGCCTCAGGGAGCGGGGCTGAGTTCTTCAGCGTCGGTGGAGGTGGCGACGGCTACGGCGCTGCTTGGGCTGGGGGGGGAGACGCTTGAGAAGGCGCAGGTGGCGCTGGTGTGTCAACGTGCGGAGAACGCTTATGTGGGGGCGCCGTGCGGGATTATGGATCAATATATTTCGGCTGCGGGTGTGGCTGGGAACGCGCTGGCGATCGATACGAGGGCGCTGACGGCGGAGCTGGCGCCGATTCCGAGCGGGTATCGGCTGGTGGTTTCAAACTCGATGGTGCGGCACTCGGTGGGCGGGGGCGAGTATGGGCAGCGGCGGCGCGAGGTGGAGGAGGCCGCGGCGGCGATCGGGAAGATGCACCCCGGGGTGAGGGAGCTGCGGGATGCTTCGCTGGCACAGCTGCTGGAGGCGCGGGATGCGATGTCGCACGAGGCGTTCCGGCGCGGGCGGCATGTGATTACCGACAGCGGGCGGGTGCTGGAGGGGGTCGAGGCGCTGCGCGCGGGGAATGTGCGGCAGTTCGGAATTTTGATGTCGAGCGCGCATGTGAGCTTTCGCGACGATTTTGCGGCGAGCTGCCCGGAGTGCGATCTGCTGGTGGACCTGGCGCTACGACTGGATGGGTGCCTGGGATCGAGACTGACGGGCGGCGGGTTCGGCGGGTGCACGGTGAGCCTGGTGGAGGCCGGAAAGGCTGAGGGGTTTGCGAGCGCGCTGGCCGAGGCTTATGTGAAGCGGGCGAATGTGGATCCGGAGGTGTTTGTGTGTGAGATTGCGGATGGGGCGGGGGAAGTCGAGGGCTAGGCTGGACAAAGCAACGGATTGACACGGATAAGAGCGATGAAAGGCGATAGGACGATCAGGAACAGGCAGCGGCGTAACACGGATAAGAGAGATAAGGCCGGATGCTGGTTTTGGTGGGGTGGGAGTCAACCAAAAGGTGGAGGACAGTGGGGTCTGGGGAGTGGTACACCTTAATCCACCCTGAAAAGCTGCCTCATTGTGTCTGGTTGCCGGTGGCTGGGCTTGAGAGAAGGAAGACGACTTGATGCGCATTGCCCGATATGCCGGATTTGTAGTTGCTGCAGGTTTTGCTTTGCTGGTGGGCCCGGTGTGGGGGCAGTCGACTGGCGATGCGCAGGGGCAGCGGCCGGTGGAGGGTGCGCAGCCGACGGCGATGGGCGGGGTGAACACGGGTGCGCCGGGCAAGGCGGTGTATGACGCCGAGCACAGGCCGATTACGGCGGGTGGGTTTGTGAAGACCGGGCCGATGCTGTTTGAGGATGTGGCGGAGAGTTCGGGGCTGGCGAAGTGGCACCACACGATGGGGTCGCCGGAGAAGTCGTTCATCCTGGAGACGGTCGGGTCGGGTGTGGGGCTGATCGACTACGACAATGACGGGTGGCTGGATGTCTACCTGGTGAACGGGTCGACGTATGACGGGTTGTCGGGCAAGGCTGGGTCGCCGCATGCCGCGCTGTTTCATAACAACCATGACGGCACGTTTACAGATGTGACGGCGAAGGCTGGTGTGGCGAACGATCGTTGGGGTTTCGGGGTGGCGATCGCGGACTATGACAACGATGGCTGGCCGGATATTTTTGTTTCGAATTTTGGCAGGAACCGGCTGTATCACAACAACCATGACGGCACGTTTACGGATATGGCGGAGAAGGCCGGGGTGACGCTGGGGAACTGGTCGACGGGCGCGACGTGGGGCGATTACGACGGCGACGGGAAGCTGGATCTGTTTGTGCCGGGGTATGTGCACTACGACATTCATGAGGCCCCGGCGCAGGGCTCGAAGGCGGTGTCTTATGCGTTCTGCACGTTTCGCGGAGTGAAGGTGATGTGCGGTCCGCGCGGGTTGAAGGGTGAAGGCGATCACCTGTTTCACAACAATGGCGACGGCACGTTTACGGATGTGAGCGAAGCGCTGGGGGTGAATGACAAGAGCGGATATTACGGGCTCGCGTCACTGTTTGTGGATGTGAATAACGATGGCAAGGCCGACCTGCTGGTGGCGGATGACTCGACTCCGAACTATCTGTATCTGAACAATGGCAAGGGTGGGTTTGAGGATGCGAGCTTTGCGTCGGGCTACGCGTTGAATGAGAGTGGACGCGAGACGGCGACGATGGGAATTGCGGCTGGCGACATTACACATAACGGCCGGATCGACTTGTACAACACAACGTTCTCGGATGACTACAAGCCGCTCTATCGCAATGATGGCGATGCGAACTTTACCGATGTGAGCTACCAGATGGGGATCGCGGAGCCTACGGTTCCTTTCCTTGGGTGGGGCACGGCGTTTCTCGATTACGACAACGATGGCTGGCTTGATTTGATCGAAGCGAACGGGCATGTGTACCCGGCGGTCGATCAGCAGTCGTGGGGTACGAGCTTTGCGCAGCGTCCTTTGTTGATGCATAACAACAAGGGAAAGCTGGAGGTGGTGGCACCGGTGGAGGGCTCGAGCCTGGCGAAGCTGGGTGTGGGCCGCGGGCTGGCTTACGGCGATCTGTTCAACGATGGCAAGATCGACGTGATCATCAACAACATGGATGGGACGCCCTCGTTTCTGCGCAACGTGAGCAAGGATACGAATCACTGGGTGGAGATGAAGCTGGTCGGTGGTCCGAAGGGGCCGCGCGATGCGGTGGGTGCGACGGTCTATGTAACAGCGAATGGCTTCAAGCAGCGCGCCGATGTGACGAGTGGTGGGAGCTTTGCGTCGAGCCATGACCCGCGGGTGCATTTCGGCATTGGCGCGGCGACCGCGGTGGATGCGGTTGAGGTGCACTGGCCGGGTGGCGCGGTGGAGCAGGTGAAGCTGCCGGGCGTGGATGCGATCTACACGGTGGTGCAGGGAAGCGGTGTGGGCAAGACCGCGGGAGCCGTGGCGAAGGGAGGCCGTTGATGCGGCGTCTACTTGGCCTGGTGATGTGTGCGGCTGCGGTGTTCGGGCTGGCGGCTGCGGGTGCGAATCTGCTCGAGCCGAAGAGCGCGCAGGCGGGTGAGGATCCAGTCGCGGTGCGGCATGAGTTTCATTTGAAGGCGGCCGAGAGGTACGATTTCAAGTTCGGTGCGGACAAGCCTTTTCTGCCTTCGAATGCGACGACGGATACGGGTGAGTTTCTGGATGCGAAGTCGTTTCCCGATGCGAACTACTGCGGGCATTGTCACCAGGAGTCGCACAAGCAGTGGCGGGAGTCGGCGCACTCGAATTCGTTTCGAGCGCCGTGGTACCGGAAGAATGTGAACCTGCTGATGTCGACGAAGGGCAATGAATTCGCGCGGCATTGCGAGGGCTGCCACAATCCGATCGGGCTGTTGTCGGGAACGATTACAAAGGGTGTTTCACAGAAGCGGCCGACGGACGATGACGGGATCACGTGCTCGGTATGCCACTCGATCCAGTCCGTGGACAAGCGCGGGACGGGTAGTTACGTGATGGCGCAGCCCGCGGTGATTGTGGATGAGGCGGGCAAGCCGGTGTATGGCAAGGTGCCAGATGCGGAGATCCTGGCGCATCTTGACCGGCATAGCGCGGCGGTGATGAAGCCGTTCTACAGGACGACGGAATTTTGTGTGGCGTGCCACAAGGCCGCGCTGCCGCAGCAGTTGAACGACTACAAGTGGCAGAGGGCGATCTTTCTTACGGATGAGTGGCAGAACTCCTCGTTTGCAAAGCAGAGTCCGCTGCCGTTTTATGTGAAGCCGGCGGTGTCGACTTGCCAGACGTGCCACATGGGCAAGGATGTGCTGAGCATGCCGGACCCGGGTGCGAAGGATGGGAAGCTGGCCTCGCACCGGTGGCTGGGTGCGAACACGCTGCTGCCGACTTACTACAAGTATGACGAGCAGTTGAAGAAGACGACGGCGTTCCTCGAGAATGGCGCGTTCAAAGTGGATTTGTTTGCGCTGGAGGATGGTGCGGCGGGTGCGAAGGATGCGGCGCTTGTGGCTCCTCTGGGTACGCAACCGTTTACGTTACATGCGGGCGATCCGGTGACGGTTTCAGTGGTGATCCAGAACAAGGGGATTGCGCACTCGCATGTGCCGGAGCAGCGCGACATGTACGAGTCGTGGGTGCAATTTACGGTGAAGACGGACCAGGGCCAGGTGGTGACGCAGAGTGGGTTCCTGAAGCCTGATGGTTCGCTCGATGAGCGCGCGCACAGCTTTACGAACCGGCTGATCAATAAAGATGGCGGGCTGAACGATCTGCACCAGGTGTGGGCGAACCGGGTGGTGGCTTATAACAACACGATCCAGTCGGGACGTTCGCAGATTGTGCGGTATGGCTTCAAGGTGCCGGAGGCGATGACCTCGGGCGCGCTGACGGTGACGGCGCAGGTGAACTACCGGCGCTTCAACCAGCACTTCATCAACTTCGGGCTGAAGGATGGATATGTGCAGCCGGTGGTGACGATGGCTTCGCGGACGCGGGTGCTGAAGGTGGGCGCGAACGAGGCGGATGCTCCGCTTGCAAAGGATGAGAAGCCGGTCGATAACCCGCTGTGGATGCGCTGGAACAACTACGGGATCGGGCTGCTGGATGCGCAGCAGTATGGCGATTCGGTACACGCGTTCGAGCAGGTGGCGAAGCTTCGGCCGGACTATGGCGATGCGTATACGAACCAGGCGCTGGCGAATTTTCAGTGGGAAAAGTATGGCGAGGCGAGGACGGCTTTGGAGAAGGCCTTGAAGCTGGCTCCGGAGAATCCGAGGGCGCTTTACTACCTGGCGCTGGTGGAGCGGAATGAAGGCAATCTGGATGGTGCGATTGAGGATTTGAAGAAGGTGGCTGCGGCGTTTCCGGAATCGCGCGATGCGCACCGCGAGCTTGGCTTCAGCTACTATCAGCAGCACAAGTACGAGCCGGCGAAGGTGGAGTACGAGAAGGTGCAGGCGATCGATCCGGATGACCTGGCGGCGCACTACAACCTGTCCATTCTTTACCGGCGGCTGGGGATGAAGGACAAGGCATCGGTCGAGGCGGCGAAGTTTGCGGATCAGAAGGATGATCCTACGGCGAATACATACGCGCTCGAGTATCTGCGGAAGCACGATGAGATTGCGGCCGAGAGCGTGCCGTGGCATGTGCATACGGGCTCCGAGGCGGGCGGGGCAAAGGCGGGCGGCGGACGTTGAAGATTCTGGCTGGGTTGTTGCTGGTGGTGGGGTTTGGGTTGGCTGCGGTTGCGGCCTCTTCGCTGGGGCAGGATGCTCCGGCGGTTGCGTCGCCGGTGATCAGGGATGGGGCGACGGCGTTCAAGGAGGGTGGTTGCTCGCATTGCCACATGATCAACGGCGTGGGCGGGCACAAGGGGCCGGACCTGAGTGGGGTGGGACGGCGCAGCAAGAAAGATGTGATCGAGACGCAGATCGTCAAAGGTGGCGACGCGATGCCGGAGTTTGGAGATGTGCTGCCGGCCGAAGAGATCAAGGTGCTGGTGGAGTACCTGCATAAGCAGAAGGCGAAGGTGCCGGCGTGGCCAAATGGTGGGCCGGAGAAGCCGGTTGCGTCGCCGAAGGATGATGGGCCTGGGGTTTGAGGTCTGACGTGGACAAGGGTGTCGGGGTGGAGCCGGGGTGGTCGAGTGAAGAGATGCTGCGAAGCTCGGCTTTGCCGAGGCCCACGCATCGTGATGAGGCTGCGATGAATGGGGCACCTGCCCGGTTTGCGGGACGAGGGTGTTGAGTCCGCGATTTGAGCGCGGCGGGTGGTTCGGGTTTAGCGGACAGGCTGGCCGGCGATGCGCTGGGTGTTGTTGTGGGCGATCGCGGCCGATTCGCTGATGAGATCTGCAACCAGTAGAACCCTTCCGGTCCGGCGGAGCCAGGGTTTTGCGCTTTGTTGCGCGAGGCGGTCTGCCTGGATGATGGCGAGGCCTACGCCATAGAGGAAGGCGGCTTCGAGGGGCAGCGAGGAGGTTTTGGGCGCCAGGGGATCGGCTTCGACGAAGCACCTGCAGGGGTTGGCCATGTTGCGGTGCGTGGTGTAGAGGTCGGCGCTGCGCAGGAGAAGGTCCGTGGTGTAGAGGGAGCGGGTGAGGATGAAGATCGATCGTCGATCCGGAATGGACTGACCGAAGCCGGAGGTGGTGAGCAGCAGGAAGCTAAACAGCCAGGTGTTCATCGGAAACATGTTCCTCGGACTGGCTTTATTATCAAGACGCTTGCGGCTGCTTCTGTTGCAGTTGCCCGCGAATTTTCTGCTTGATTGCGAGTGTCTCCCGCAACGGGAAGGATGCACCGGAAACAAGGCGTTTTCAAGGGTTTGGCTTGGAAGCGAAGAGCCGAGCCGAGAGTCAGGGGTTGGAAGTTATTGGGTTTGCGGTGGGTGGAGGTTGCAGGTCTGGCCGGCGTAGGTTCCGGTGGCGAGGAAGGTGCGGAGCTGGGGGTTGTCGGGGTTTTCTGGCTGGAGCTGGCGGGCGGTGGCGAGGGCCTGGTCGGGGTGGCCGAGGCGGCACTGGATATAGGCGAGATTGAGGCCTGCGGCGGTCTGGCTGGGGTCCGCGGTGATGAGGCGGTCGAGCAGGTGGACGGCTTCCGGGGCGCGGCCCTGGCCGGCGTCGAGGACGGCGAGGTTGCCGAGGGCGGTGGGGTCGTAGGGGTCGGCCTGGAGTGCATTCGAGTAGGCGGCGCGGGCTTTGGCGGGCTGGCCGGCGAGCTGGAGGAGGTAACCGAGGCGAAGGTAGAGTTCGGGGTCCGGCTGCTGGCCGGGCTGGCTGGAGGAATGAGTTGCCGCCTGCGTGAGGAGCTGGAGGGCTTTCTGGGCGGCGTTGCGGTCGCCTTTCTGGGCTAGCTGGGCGTAGGCGAGGCCTAGGGTGCGGTCGTCGGAGTGGAAGTCGCCTACGGGGACAAGCTCTACCGGGCTGGGGTGGTTGAGGAAGGCGAGCTTGGCGCGGGTAGCGGGGTGGGCCTCGATGTCATGGTCGGTGACCTGCTCGTGGGAGATGTCTGTGGTGCTGCGCGTGGGCATGTGGCAAGCGGCGCAGTCGGGCTGCTCGGGGTGGTGGATGTTGCGGTAGTCGGGGTCGGTATGGCAGGCGAGGCAGCGCTGGCGGAAGTACTGGACGCGGTCGGCGGGAGCGGGCGAGGAATGGGGATCGTGGCAGGTGGTGCAGGTGAGGTCGTCGCCCGAGGCGCGTTTGCAGGCGGAGCGTAGGAGGGCTTCGTACTGGCTGGTGGCGCGGGCTCCGCTGCCGCTGGATTGCGATTTGACGAAGTAGACGGCGTAGTCGGTGAGGTCGTCGCCGGGCTGAAACTGGGCAAGGGAGCGGCCGGGACGGGGGACGACGGCGTCGCCTTCGAGGTGGCACTGGATGCAGGCGCTGTCGCGGCGGGAGGCGGAGAGCTTGTCGGGGTTGAGGATGGGGGCGCGTCCGCCCGAGGCGAGGTGCTGGGCGGGGTCGCCGTGGCATGCGCTGCAGCCTATGCCGCCCTGCTTGAAGGGGGTGGACGGGAAGCGGTTGCGTGCGGTGGGTTCGGCGGTCTGGATCTGCGAGGCGTGGCAGTGGAGACAGCCGGGGTCTACGGGGAGCTCCTGCGGCATGGCGGTGGCGTCATCGAAGGCGGGGGCCATGGCCCAGGCGTTGCGGCGGGTGTAGAAGTTGATGGGGAGCTCGAACCAGCGGTGGTCGATCTGGTAGAGGAAGGTGCGGCCGCGGTGACCGGAGCCGACGAAGAGGGCGAGGTCGCGCTCGCCGGAGAGCGAGCCGTCGGGACGGGAAAAGCTCATGACGGGGGTGTGGTCGGGGCGGAGGAAGACGCGGTAGTCGACGCCGGACTGGTCGTGGTGGAAGGTGCCGGGGATGAGGGCCTCGGCGGCGAGGCCGCTGCCGCGGGCCATGTGGGTGCGCTTGTAGGAGGCGTAGATGGCCTGGTGGCACTGGGCGCAGGCGCGGTCGGGGTCTTCGAGGCGGAGGGAGGGTTTCTCGGCGGCCTGGACGGTGGGGGTCCTGGGGGTGAGATGGAGGAAGGCGGCTGCGGCCAGGGCGAGCAGGAGGGCGGCAGCGGCGATGCGGGGGAGCTTCACCGGGTGGGGGCCTGCTGGAGGGTCTGGGCTTTGCCGCGCTCTACGGCTGCCGCGGCGGCATTGCCCTGGCGGGTGAAGGCGTCGGCGAGCAGGAGGTGGGGTTCGGCGAGGGTGGGGTCGGCCGCGACGGCGGTGGAGAGCTGCAGGACGGCTTCGGGGAGCTTGTTTTCTGCGAGGAGGGCGCGTCCGCTTTTGAGGGCGAAGGAGGCGCGCTGGCGGGAGATGGCGGCCCGGCTGAGATCGGCGGCGATCTTGCGGTCGGCGGCTGCTGCGGCGGAGTCGCCGGCCTGAACTTCGAGGGTGGCAAGCTGAATGTGCAGGCTGGGCTGGTCGGGCTGGAGGGCGATGGCGTGGCGGAGGGCTTCGGTGGCTCCGGGGGCGTCGCCGTTGTCCTTGAGGACGGAGCCGAGGAGAGCCCAGGCGTCGCCGTTGAGCGGGGCGAGGGTAGTGGCGAGCTTGAGCTGGGCGGCGGCCTCGGCGGAGTGGCCCTGCTGCATGTAGATGATGCCGAGGGTGTAGGGCGGGTCGGGGAGCTGGGGATCGAGTTTGGCGGCCTGCTCGAACTCGGGGACGGCGGCGGTGAGATTGTCCTTGAGCTTGAGGGCGAGGCCGGTGTCGTAGTGGAGGTGGGCGTCGTTGGGGTCAAGCGCGAGGCCGGCGCGGAACTGGGTGAGGGCGTGGTCGAGATCCTGCTTCTGGAGGTAGGCGGCGCCGAAGTCTTCGCGGAGCGTGGGAGTGTCGGGGCCGAGGGCCAGGGCCTGGGCGTAGAGCGGCAGCGCTCCGGTGGCGTCGCCGGTCTGGACCCGGGCGAGGGCGTAGTTGGTGAGGAGCGAGCTGGTGGGAGTGTGGGGCGGAGCGGCCAGCTCGGCGAAGAGGGGGAGCGCGTCGGCGGGGTCTCCGCTGGCCTGGAGGGTGAGGGCGAGGAGGTTGAGGGCTTCGGGTGGGGTGGCGGGCGAGCGCAGGGCGAGAGCACGCTTGAGCTGGGCAACGGCGGATGGGTCGTCGTGGGATTCCGAAAGGGCGCGAGCGTATTGGAGCTGGGCGTCGAAGGCTTCAGGCAGGGCGTCGGCGGCGACCTTGAGCGGGGCCAGTGCCTGGTTGGGCTGTTCGAGGCCGAGCAGGGCTATGCCGCGGTGATATTGGGCGAGGGCAAGAGAGGGGTCGAGGGTGGTGGCGCGCTCGAAGTGTGGGAGAGCCTGGTCGAGATGGCCGGATTGGGCGAGCAGGGTTCCAAGTGTGTCTTCGAGCGAAGGGTTCTCAGGATTGGCGGCGAGGGAGGTGGTGAGGATCGTCTGCGCGGTGGTGGGATCAGCCGTGGCCGTGAGTGCTGTTGCGTAGGCTATCGACTCGTCGGGCGAGAGGGTGGGGGCCGGGGTGAGGGCAAGGGCTTCGCGGAAGGTGGCGACGGCCTGCGGGAACTGCGCGAGGGTGGTCCGGGCGCGGGCGAGATTGAGGTCGATGGAGGCGTCTGCGGGGGTGAGGATGTGGGCGCGGTCGAGCTCTTTGAGGGCGGGCTGGAGATCTCCCTGGGCGAGCAGGGTGGCGCCGAGTGCGGCGTGGGTGGCGGCGACCTGAGGGGCGAGCTGGGTGGCGCGGGTGAACTCGCGGCGAGCGGTGGCAAGGTCGCCAGAGTTGGCTGCGGCGGTGCCGGCGGTCATGGCGGCCTTGGCCTGGGCGATCTGGGTGGGAGTTTGGGAGTGCAAAGGCGGGGAACAGAGCGCGAAGGACGCAAAGGTTGCGCAAAGGACGCGAAGGAGAACGGGGGTGAGGGTCTGGGGCGGCATTTGATGCGGTGAGGCTCATCCTACGGAACTGTGTAGACAGCTTGCAAGGTAGAATGAGGCGGTTTGCGGACAGGAGTGAAGGTGCGGTCAAAGATTGTTGGTCTAGCAGCGTTTTTGTTGGGTGTTTCAGCGGGTGCCGGGGGGCAGATGCGTTCGGTGGCGGCGTTCCCCATGCGGGCGGATGGGCCGGTGCTGCGCCAAGGAGTGGAGGCCGGGCAGCCGTTTACGGTGGCGGGGCCGCAGGGGGTGGTGCTGGGCCAGCAGCAGGGAGTGTTCGAGGCGTGGGTCCTGCCGGTGAAGCTGCTGAGCCACTTCACCGTGGAGGCGCAGGTGGAGGGGTACCCGGTGCCGCTGGACCTGAACACGATGGCGCGCGAGATCGAGGTTCGGCCGGACCGGACGGTGATCACGTACTCGCATATTGCGGTGACGGTGCGGCAGACGATGTTTGCGCCGGAAGGGATGGAGGACGGTACGGGGGCGGTGGTGCTGTTCGAGGTGGATTCGATCAAGCCGGTGGACCTGACGATGCGGTTTACGGCTGAGATGCGCGAGATGTGGCCGAAGCCGGGGAGCGGGAATGCTTCGCCCGAGTGGGTCTCGCGCGGGGCGAGCGGGTTTTACGTGCTGCACACGGATTATCCGGGGTTGTCCGGTGCGGTGGCGCTGCCCGGGGCGACACCGGGGATTATGGCTCCTTACCAGGAACGGCCGCAGGTGCACGAAACGGAGTTTCATCTGCATGTGGACCCGAAAGCGGACAAAGGCCGGGTGTTTCCGCTGCTGATGGCGGTGGGACGGACGGGTGCCACGGCGAGCAACGCTGCGCTGGAGGCGAAGCTGACGGCGATGAATGAACATCTTGCGGAGCTGTATGCGGGACATGCGAAGAAGGTCGCGAGCGATGCTGCGATGCGGACTTCGATCGTAACTCCGGATGCGGGTTTGAACGCGGATGTGGACTGGGCGGAGACGTCGATCGGGCAGCTGCGGGCGAAGGCTCCGGATGGCGAGTTGGCACTGGTTGCGGGGTACTACGCTTCGGGAGACTCGGCGCGGCCGGGTTTTGGCTGGTTCTTCGGGCGGGACGCGCTCTATACGCTGTATGCGGTGGACAGCTATGGAGATTTCGGGCTGGCGAAGCAGGAGCTGGAGTTCCTGCTGAAGCGGCAGCGGGGCGACGGCAAGATGATGCACGAGTACTCGCAGACGGCGGGCGAGATGGACTGGAACCAGTTTCCGTATCTGTATGCGGCGGCCGATGCTACTCCGCTGTTTCTGACGACGATGCTGGATTATGTGCGGGCCAGCGGGGACACAGAATTCCTTCAGACGCATCGTGAGCAGGTGATGAAGGCGTGGCAGTTCGAGACGACGCATGATGCAGATGGGGACGGGATCTACGACAACGCGCAGGGGACCGGATGGGTGGAGAGCTGGCCGCCGGGGATGCCGAAGCAGGAGATCTATCTTGCGCTGATGGATGAACAGGGCTCGCGTGCGATGGGCGAGATGGCTGGGCTGCTGGGAGATCAGAAGCTTGCTGCCGATGCTAAGGCGCGTGCGGAAAAAGTTCAAACTTTGATCGAGCGCGAATATTATGTGCCTGCAAGTGATCTTTATGCGTTCAGCCAGGATAACGGCAAGGTGGATGTGACGCGGACCGTGTTTCCGAGCGTGGCGTGGTGGAACACGGGTGGGCCGGGGCTCGAGCATGCGGGCAAGAGTCTGAGCGAGTGGGCTTCGAGCGATGTGGATACGGACTGGGGCGCGCGGGATGTCGCCGAGAGCGACCCGATGTACGATCCGATCAGCTATCACCAGGGCTCGGTGTGGCCGCTGTTCACCGGATGGGCGGCGATGGCGCAATACCGGACGGGGCACAATCTGGCCGGTTACGTGAGCACGATGCAGAATGCGGACCTGACGACGGCGCAGGATATCGGTGCGGTGACCGAGCTGCTTTCGGGTGCGTTCTTTGAGCCGTTTGGAAGGAGCACGAGCCACCAGTTGTGGTCTTCTGCGATGGTGTTGACGCCGGTGCTGCGGGGGATGTTCGGGATTGAAGTGGACGCTCTGGCGCACACGTTGAAGGTGACGCCGCGTCTGCCTGCGGACTGGCCTGAGGCTGAGGTAAAGAATGTGCGCGTGGGCGGATCTTCCGTGAATCTGAAGTACCGGCGCGAAGGGCTTGCGATGGTGGTTTCGGCGGAGCAGGTTGCGGGCGCCGCAGTGCAGCTGGTCGGGGCGGGCAAGGATGGAATGGTTCGGGTGCCGCTGCCTGCGGTGGAGGTCTCGATCGGACATGGGCTGCCGCTGCCGGGCTCACGCACTGGGCAGTTGAAGGTGGTCGATGAGGTGCATGCAGCGGGTTCGCTGCGGCTTGCTATCGAGGGTGCAGCGGGATCGACCGGGGTGCTGAAGGTGCGGCGCAATGATGCGCGTGCGAAGGTCCGGGTGGAGGGTGCGGAGCTTCGCGGGGATGAGGCGCTGGTCAAGCTGACCGGGGCTCGGCAGGAGGTTGCGTTGCGCTGGTAAAGGCAACGACATGCTTGCGGTGGAGTGCTTTGCGTGGAGGGTGGAAAAAGATTGGCCCGGCGATTTTGTGTCGCCGGGCCAATCTGCGTTAAGGTCTACTTTACTTCTGCGATCCAGGAGGAGTAGGGCGCGAGGGTGACACTTGAGAGCGACTTCGCTGCTTCGAGTGAAGGGTCAGTGGTGGCGAGGGTTTTGACGGTCGAGACCTTCATGCCGGGATCGAGCGAGATGGTCTTCGGCTCGGCGGTGCAGTTCATCGCGACGACGACTGCGTTGGCACCCTCCTTGCGGAGATAGGAGAGGACGTCGGGGTTGCTGGTGTCGAGCATGGTGATGGAGCCATCATGCAGGGCGGGGTTGGTGCGGCGGAGGGCGATGACCTTCTTGAACCACTCAAGCTGCGAGTTGGGTTCGCGGGATTCGGTCTCGACGTTGAGGGTTTTGTAGCTGGCCGGGATGGGGAGCCAGGTGTGGGGGTTGGAGCTGAAGCCGGCTTCGGGGCCGGGGGTCCACTGCATGGGGGTGCGCTCGCCGTCGCGACCCTTCTCCTTGGGCCAGCCGGTGACTCCGATGGGGTCCTGGACGTCTTCCTTGCGGGTTGGCGTGGTGGTGGGCATGCCGAGCTCTTCGCCGTAGTACATCAGCGCGGTGGCCCTGGTGGTGAAGAGCATGGTGGCGAGGAGCTTGTTGATCTCCATGTTGTGGGTGCCGTCGCCGTAACGATCGATGGCGCGGACATTGTCGTGATTGTCAAAGACGAAGAGGGGCTGCGAGCCGTTGAGCTGGGTTTCGGCCTCTTCGATGTGGGCGCGGAACCTGGCTGCGTTGAGCTTGTCGTGATCGCCATGGAAGCCTACGAGCATGTCCATGGGGAGCTGCAGCTCGTTGTGCGCGGTGCCGCCGTACCACTTGTCGAGCTCGGCGGTATTAGGCAGGTAGGTTTCGCCGATGAGGACGCGGTTGCCGGGGTAGGCGTCGACCATGGCGCGCATGCGGCGGATGACGTCGTGCACCTCGGGGAGGTTGTTGGTGTAGTTGTCTTCGACGTAGGGGTCGCCCTGGGCGTTGATGCCGCCGGTCTCCTTCTCATTGCGGAGCTGGGGGTCTTCGAAGAGGGTAGGGATGGCGTCGAGCCGGAATCCGGCGACGCCGCGGTCGAGCCAGAACTTCATGGCGCCGAACATGGCCTTTTCGACGTCGGGATTACGCCAGTTGAGGTCGGGCTGCTGCTTGTAGAACTCGTGGTAGTAGAACTGGTGGACGGCTGGGACCCACTCCCATGCGGAGCCGCCGAAGCCGGAGATCCAGTTGTTGGGCGGGACTTTGCCTTCATGCTCAAAGCGCTTCTGGTAGGCGGTGACGCCGGGTGCGTCGGCGGAGATGCCGTCGTTCCAGACATACCAGTTGTGCCTGGGGCTGGTGCGGGAGCTGGCGGACTCGATGAACCAGGGGTGCTTGTCGGAGGTGTGGTTGAGCACCATGTCCAGGCAGACGCGGATGTTGCGCTGCTTGCCGGCGGCGATGAGTACGTCCATGTCGTGGACGGTGCCGTAGGCGGGATCGACGGACTCGTAATTGGAGATGTCGTAGCCGAAGTCGACCTGGGGGGAAGGGTACATGGGAGAGATCCAGATGGCGTCGATGCCGAGGGTCTTGAGGTAGTCCATGCGTGAGGTAATGCCGGGGAGGTCACCGATGCCGTCGCCGTTGGAATCCTGGAAGGAGCGGGGGTAGATTTCGTAGACGACGGCGTGCTTCCACCAGATGTTGGCGGGACCGAGATCGGCTTTCGCGGCGGCCTGACTGAAGCCTGCGGGGGAGGTGGCGAGAGCGAGGGCCAGGGCGGAGAGTGCGGCGAGTTTCTGCATCGATTTGCGTGCAAAAAGGTGGTGCGGGAAGTGCATAGCGAATCCTCCGGGAGACGGGAGAACTATAGCATTTTGCGCCGGCGGGATGAAAAGTTGTCATGCCATTTGAAGTGGGCCTGTGTGGACGGTGGGGGGGAGGGTCGCAGTAAACGATTTCCAGGTGTATGGCGGACGTTGTATGTTAAACCGCTTTTATTGGGGCTTTCTTACGGATCCTTGTTCCTCAAAATCTGTTATGGCAATTGGCGGGTGTAAAGTTGCAATTTGTCCGCAGAAATCTGTTGACAGCTTTCATGCTGGTTGGGTACTGTTCACGTCGCACTGAAAAAGCATTTCCCGCGGTCCGCTGAGGGGAACCCAAGTACAAAGGACGCATACGTCTGCCAGGTTGGCGGAACGTGTGCCCAATGGGGCGCGGTTTCAGATGTGGCAGTACGCAGGCAGGATTTCAGGAGGAGTTGGCATGACGCAAAAATGGGGTAGGCTGGCGAGAAGATCGCTTGCTGCCGGAAGTATGGCTTTCCTGCTCGGTTCGGCTCCTGGTGCGAGGGCACAGGCCGTATACGGGCAGATTCTTGGTACGGTGACGGATGCAACGGGCGCGGCGGTTCCAAACGCGAACGTGACCGTAACCGACGTGGCGAAGGGCACCAGCGTGACTTTGCAGAGCAACTCTGCGGGCGAGTTCACGGCGGAGCATCTGATCCCCGACACCTACACGATCAAGGTCACAGCGCCCGGTTTCAAGGGGTATGAGCAGAAGGATCTGGCGGTTTTCGCCGATACGTCTGGCAAGATGACGGCTGTTCTGACGGTTGGTGGTTCAGACCAGGTAGTAGAGGTTAATGCGGATGAAGTTCCGCAGTTGAAGACGGATAAGTCCGACGTTGCCACTGTGTTCAACGCGGCTGAGATTGAGCAGTTGCCGATTCCGGATCATAACTTTACCAACCTGCAGCTTCTGCTTCCGGGCGCAGTTCAGCTTGGCTGGGCACACGCGGCGTCTGAAAATCCGCAGGGTTCGAAGCAGATCCAGATCGATGGACAGGCGTTTGGCGGCGTGAACTACACGCTGGACGGAACAGACAACCAGGATGCGATCCTGGGAATCATCGTCATCAATCCAAACTCTGAGTCGATGTCTGAAGCGAAGATCGCGACGCAGAATTTCGATGCCGAGTTCGGCAAGGCTGTCGCATCGGTCCAGACGGTACAGACGAAGTCGGGAACGAACCAGTTCCATGGCACGTTGTTTGACAATCGCGAAAGCAATGCGAATCTTGCGCGTGACCCCTTCACCGGCTGGAGTAATGGGCAAAAGGTCAGCTACCCGAGCGGCCTGAAGAATCAGTTTGGTGGTTCGATCGGTGGTCCGATTCTGAAGGATAAGGTCTTCTTCTTCGGCGATTATCAGGGTGTTCGTCAGAAGGTTGGCGGATCGGGAATTGGATCGGTTCCGACGCTACTCGCCCTGCAAACCTGCACGGGAGCGAAGCTTGCGACCGACGGTACAGCTGGTTGCGACTTCAGCGAGTACCTTCCCTACAAGCACCAAATTTACGACAATACGACAAAGAACGGACAAGGCCAGTATGTTTCGAAGCCCTTTCCCAACAACATCATCCCGTTGAGCATGGTGTCACCGCAGGCGCAGAACCTTTTCAAGCTGCTGCTGGCGGGCGGCAAAACGCCGAATGTTTCGAACATTGGCAATGATAATGGTCTCTACAACAACTACTCAGGCAGCGGAACCGGTTCGCTGAACAGCGATCAGTGGGATGTTCGTGGAGACGCGACCCTCAATCAAAAGATGCACATTTTCGGGCGCTTCAGCCGCTTCACGGACACGCTTGCGGGAGCGAGTCTTTTCGGCGCGGCGGGCGGACCTGGATTGGGCATTGCCGGCTTCGGTGGGACCTCGAAGGGTTCGAACGATTCGGCTGCAGCGGGTGTCGACATTGCGATCAACTCGAAGCTAGTGACCGATGTCCGGCTTGGCTACTTCAAGTACAGCATCACAACGGCGAAGAACGATTCGACCAACACTAATCTTCCCTTGCTGGGTGAAAACGTCAGCGGGACCGGCGGTAACCTCGGGGTGACGACCAACTTTGGCACACCGAACATCCAGATCGCGGACGAGAACGTGACGGGCTTCAGCAGTGGTCCAGGCAATGGGCAGAACACCGGCGCGCAATACGGTACCGGTCTAAACATGAACCATTGCAACTGCCCGTTGAAGGAGAACGAAGACCAGTTCCAGATTGTAAACAACTGGACGAAGACGATCGGCAATCATGCGGTCAAGGTGGGTGTTGACCTACGCTATGCACGTAACCTGCGGGTTCCGAGCGACCAGGACCGTACCGGGGTGAACAACTTCGGCAACGGACCCACGTCAGACAATGCGACCGGAAGTGGACTTGGCCTGGCGACCTTCATACTCGGCGACGTGACTGCATTCAATCGCTACACCAGCACGTCGACGAATGCCAAGGAGTTTCAGCCACGCGACTTCTTCTATGCGCAGGACACGTGGCGCGCTTCGCCGAAGCTCACTTTGAACATCGGTGCACGCTATGAGTACTATGCGGCCGAGCGCGTGAACGGCGCTGGGAACGGTGCTCTCCTGAACCTGCAGACGGGCTTCATCAACGTTGCAGGTGTGGGCGGGATTCCGCTCAACATGGGTGTCGGTTCCGCGAAGAATGCGTGGAATCCACGTCTTGGCGCGGCCTACCAGATCAATGACAAGACGGTTGTTCGTGCAGGTTATGGCCGCAGCTTTGACCTGGGTGTCTTCGGCTCGACTTTCGGGCACGTGGTTACGCAGAACATTCCTGTACTGGCCAACCAGTCGCTCAGCAATCTTGGTGGTGCGACCAGCTATGCCTTCAACCTGTCTGATCCCGGCAATGCAGCACTGGCCGGAGTGACGAACCCGCTCAGTAACTTCACGCCTCCTGCCGCGAATGCTCAGGGTCAGATTCCCATCACTGCCGTGATTCCCGGTACGACGTCGACGATCGGGGGAACGGTCCAAGTGAAGGCCCGTCCTTTTACGGAGCGTCTGCCGACGCTCGACGCGTGGAACCTTGCGGTTCAGCGTTCTTTGACGCCTACGATCTCGCTTGAAGTGGCTTACGTCGGCAACAAGGGCACGCACACACTGAGCGATGGTGATGGCAACAACACGAACCCGAACGAGCCGGCGGCTGTGCTACCTGCTTCTTACACTCAGAATGGCGCTTCGCTGCACTACGATGGTTCGGTAGCGGGCTCCACTGCGACAACTACTGGTGCGACTTCAAACACGACGCTGCTTCGTCGCTACAACCAGGGCACGCTGCCGGCTTGCGGTGGACCGTGCAACTGGACCCAGGACATCGGTTACTATGGCGATGACCAGGACACCCACTACAATGCGCTTCAGGCAAAGGTTACGAAAGCCTTTACGCAGGGGCTGAGCGTCAACCTCAACTATGCCTATCAGGTGGGATTATCGACCGCAGGTGGTTTTGCAACCTGGAACAAGCAGCGTGTGATTGGGGACGACAGCGCGATCCGTCGTTCTGCCTTCACAGCTTATGGCCTCTACAAGCTGCCCTTCGGTCACGGCAAGAAGTTTCTGGCCAACTCGAATGGTTTTGTGAACCAGCTTGTAAGCGGTTGGGAATACAGTCCCACCTTCGTCTACCAGAGCGGCTTGCCTTACACTCTGAGCTATAACTCCTGCAGCAATAACCTGCCTTACGATGCACCTTGCATGCCGAGTGGCAGCGCGAGCAGCCTGCAAAAGGGTGTTCAGGGCTTCGCTGGCGGTGGTGTGAAGTACTTCACTCCGCTGGGAACTGACATCTGCAAGGGTGGCACGAGCAGCTTCACTTGCCCTGGTCTCGACCAGATTGGCAGTATCCAGCGGAACTCGGAGTTCGGTCCCCGCTTCTTCAACTCGGACATGTCTCTCTTCAAGAACTTCACGTTCAGGGAGCGCTACGAAGCGCAGTTCCGTGTGGATGCTTATAACGCGTTCAACCACATCAACCTCGGCAATCCAAACGGCAGCGTGGACAGTTCCAGTGGTGGCAGCATTGGAGGTGGTCCTGACCCGGCTGGCATTGGTGGAACGACTAACCCGCGTCAACTGCAGTTCACCGTTCACCTCGCTTTCTAATCAAAGCGAATGCTTCAAGGGTGGGAGGAGGAACAACTCCTCCCACCTTTTCTTTTCACGCGGTAAGGTTGAGTAACAGGACGGGCAAGTTTCGCATGAAGATTTTTTGCATGATGGGATTGGTGCTGGGTTTGGCAGGTTTTCCGGGAGTTGGGGCTTTGCAGGCCCAGACTGGGGGAACAGCAGTTGGCGTGGGCAGCGACGCTGCGACGAGTGGATCGAGGGAGGTCACGGTTCGCGGGTTGCGGCAGAGTGTGAACACCGGGCATGCGGACGATGCGTTGAAGAAGATTGCGCTGCTGCGTACGCAGGGTTCGACGTTGAAGGGGTTGAGCGGGGTGGAGGGTCTTGCGCTGTATGCAAGGGGTGATTTGCGTGCAGCCGATGAGGCGTTTCGGGTGGCGCTCCAGGAAGATCCGGCAGACCTTGAAGCAGCGCAGATGCGGGGGCTGACGTTGTTCAGGCTGGGCCGGCCGGCGGATGCAATCCCTCTGTTGGAGGCTTCGAAGGCGAAGACGGATGGCAAAGCCGATCCGAATTATGTGCTTGGGCTTTGCTACATGGATGCGCGCCGGTATGACGATGCGCGGCGGGCGTTCGCGGCGCAGTATGGGTTTGCGCAGGATAGTGCCCCGGCTTACCTGATCTCGGCGCGCATGATGCTGCGGCGGGAGTCTCTGCCGATTGCAAAGGAGTATGCCGGGAAGGCCTTGACGATCGAGCCTACGCTGCCCCTGGCGCATGAGTTGCTGGGTGAGATCGAGCTTGCGGGCAATCATCTGGACGAGGCGATTGCGCAGTTTGAGGCGGAGAAGAAGCACAATCCGCTCGAGGGGTCGGTATACGACCGTCTGGGGGATGCGTATGTGCGCGCGGCGAAATATGACGAGGCGGAGCGTAGTCTGCAGGAGGCGGTGCTGCTGGAGCCCAATACGACCGGGCCTTACATCCTGCTGGGGAAGACGCTGCTGAAGAAGGGCGATCCGCTGGGTGCGGAGACGTATCTGCAGCATGCGAATTCGCTTGATCCTGCGAACTACATGACGCACAGCCTGTTGTCCCAGGCGTATCGCGCGATGGGCCGGAAGGATGACGCGACGCGGGAGAATGAGACGGCGCAGAAGATCCAGACGGCGAGCGAACCGAAGCTAACGGACGCGCGTTAGGCGAGAGGCGTAGAGTGAAGCGCTGGGTTGGTTTCGGGATTCTGGTGACTGGCCTGGGCTGTTGCGGGTGGGGGCAGGCGCCGGGCGCGATGCGGATGAGTCCGCCGGCTGTCGGGTCGGTGAGCATGCCGGCGAAAGGCGCGGATTCGGCTGCGATCTATCAAGCGGAGAGTACGAAGAGGATGGCTGATCGCCTTCGGGCGGCGTTCGCCGGGACGGACTGGAAGCTCGATCCGAACAAGGCTGCGGTGCGGGTGCAGTATTACAGCAAGCTGCTCGAAACTCGGGGGCTGGCGCTGCATGATGACACCGTGGTGCGTCAGCAACTGGCGCACGAGATGCTGAATGCGGGAGACAGCGAAGGGGCGGTTCGACAGCTCGAGGAGGTTCGGCGGCGCTGGGCGAAAGCTGGCGAGACGATGCCTGCGCTGGGCGTGAAAGAGCTGGGCAAGTGGCTTGCGTTGGCTTACCTGCGGCTGGGCGAGCAGGAGAACTGCGTGCAGGCGCCGGGGAAACGGGCGTGCCTGTTTCCGCTGCAGAAGAGTGCGGTACACCAGATGCCGCGGGGTGCGGAGGGTGCGGTGCGGGAGCTGACGGCGCTGCTTGCGGTTGATTCCGCAGACGCGCAGTCGGAGTGGCTGCTGAACGTGGCTTACATGCAGCTTGGGCGTTATCCGCAGGATGTACCGGCGAAGTGGCTGATTCCGGCGAGCCGGTTTGATTCCGAGCACGCTTTGCCGGAGTTTGCGGAGGTGGCGGCGTCGGAGGGAATCGATGTGACGGGCCATGCGGGTGGCGTGGTGATCGAGGATTTTGACGGTGACGGCTGGCTGGACGTGATGTTGACTTCGTCCGGGCCGCTCGACCAGATGAGGCTGTTTCATAACAACGGGAACGGGACGTTTCGCGATGTGACACGCGAGTCCGGGTTGATGGGGGAGACGGGCGGGCTGAACCTGGTGCTGACGGATTTCAACAATGACGGGCGCCCGGATGTGCTTGTGCTGCGCGGCGGCTGGTGGGGCAAGGCGGGCGCTTATCCCATGTCGCTGCTGCGGAACAACGGCAATGGAACGTTTGACGATGTGACGGAGCAGGCCGGGCTCATGTCGGTGGGGCCGACGAACACGGCGGCCTGGGCGGACTTTGACGGGGATGGTTGGGTTGATCTGTTTGTGGGGCACGAGTCGAAGGAGGGCGACAGGAACGCTTCACAGTTGTTCCACAACAACAAGGATGGGACGTTTACCGAAGTCGGGGCGGCGAGCGGGTTGGCGGAGCTGGGGTTTGTGAAGGGCGTGGCGTGGGGGGACTTCAACAACGATGGGCGGCCGGATCTGTATGTGTCCACCATGTATGGGCATGGGCGGCTTTTTCGAAACGATGGCGCGATTGATGCGAAAGACATCGGCAAGGGGTGGCGATTTACGGATGTGACGGAGGCGGCCGGGGTGGGGAAGCAGTCGAACAGTTTTTCGACCTGGTTCTTCGACTACGACAATGACGGTTGGCCGGATTTGTTTGTGGCGGGGTACTCACTGGATGAATCGTCCGATGTGGGGGCATTCGAGATAGGGCTGCCTGCGCATGCGGAGCTGCCGAAGCTCTACCGGAACCGGCATGACGGGACGTTTGAGGATGTGTCGGCGAAGGTGCGGCTGGACCGGACGATTCTGACGATGGGGTCTTCGTTTGGAGATCTGGATAATGATGGGTGGCTGGATGTTTACCTGGGGACGGGCGACTCGACATGGGGTGCGCTGCTGCCGAACCGGATGTTTCGTAATGGTGAGGGGAAGACGTTTGAGGATGTAACGACGGCCGGCGATTTTGGGCATCTGCAGAAGGGACATGGGATCGCGTTTGCAGATCTGCACCGGACAGGGTTCGAGGATGTGTTTGAGGAGATGGGTGGGGCACAGCCAGGCGATACGTTTCAGAGCGCGCTTTACAAGAACCCGGGGAATCAAAACCACTGGGTGACGTTGAGGCTGGAGGGGGTGCGGAGTAATCGTGCCGCCTTCGGTGCGCGCGTGGACGTTGCGGTGCGTGAGGGGAAAGGTTTGCGGCATATCTACCGGACGGTGGGTTTCGGGTCCAGCTTTGGCGGGAATCCGCTGGAGCAGCATATCGGGGTCGGGGCGGCGAAGCGGGTGGAGAGTGTGGTCGTGACATGGCCGGCGAGTGGGGTGGTGGACCGGGTGAATGAGGTTGGGGTGGATAGGCGGTATAGGTTGCGGGAGGGGGAGGGAAAGTTGCGGGAAGGCAGCTTCTAGCTGCGAGCTGTTGGATCAATATACTTGTGGGCGAAGGGCGATGAGTGAAGAGATGGGGTTGAGATGATCTGGACGCGGCGTGGTTTTGTGAAGTCTTTGTCGCGGACGGCGTTGGTGCTGTCGCTTGAGGACGTGCTAAAGCTGGCGTCGCCCGCGCAGGAGAGTGGGGTTCCGCAGGCTGCAGGGACGCAGCAGATTGGGGCGCGGCCGGCGTTTGATGCGAAGCCGCAGAAGGCTCCGAAGACGCTGCCCTCGCCGGTGACGGGGACGCCGCTGGGATACAGCTTTGTGGATGTGGCGAAGCAGAGCGGGTTGAACAAGAAGACGATCTATGGGGGCGAGCACAAGAACCGTTTTCTGCTTGAGACGACCGGGTGCGGGGTGGCGTTCTATGACTTCGACCATGATGACTGGCTCGATCTTTTTCTGGTGAACGGGACGCGGCTTGAGGGCTTTCCGAAGGGCGAGGAGCCGATCAGCCGGCTGTTCAAGAACAATCGCGATGGCACGTTTACCGACATGACCGCGAAGAGCGGGATGGTGCGTTCGGGGTGGGGCCAGGGCTGCTGTGTCGGGGATTATGACAACGACGGGCTCGACGATCTGTTTGTCAGCTACTACGGGCAGAATATCCTCTACAAGAACCACGGCGATGGCACGTTTACCGATGTGACGGCGAAGGCGGGGCTGACGCAGGCCAAGCAGAGGTGGAACTCGGGCTGTGCGTTTCTGGATTACGACCGCGACGGGCACCTGGACCTGTTCGTGGCGAACTACATCGATTTCGACATCAAGACGGCTCCGCTGCCTGAAGCTGCGGGATGCGCGTACAAGGGAATCCAGGTGGCGTGCGGGCCTCCGGGGCTTGATGGCGGGAAGAACATTCTGTATCACAACAACGGAGACGGGACGTTTACGGATGTGTCGCAGAAGGCCGGGATGTGGGAGACGATCGGCACGTATGGGTTGAGCGTGACGGTGGCCGATCTGAACAACGATGGCTGGCCGGACATCTACGTGGCGAATGACTCGACAGCTGCGACGTATTACGAGAACCAGAAGGATGGGACGTTCAAGGACCTGGCGATCGAGGCTGGGGTCGCTTACTCGCCAGACGGAAAGCCGCAGGCGGGAATGGGCGTCGCAGTGGGGGACTTTAATCGCGATGGGCTGCTGGATATTGTGAAGACGAACTTTGCCGGGGATACGGATTCGCTTTACCAGAACCTGGGCGATGGGACGTTTGAGGATCACACGTATCTTTCAGGGTTGGGGATCAATACCCGCTACCTCGGTTGGGGTGTGGGGTTCGTGGATCTCGACAACGATGGCTGGCTGGACATTTTTATCTCGAACGGGCACGTGTATCCGGAGGTGGATGCGTCGCACCTGGATTCGCCTTACGCCGAGCACAAGTATGTGTATCGGAATCTTCGCAATGGGCAGTTCGAAGAAGTAACGAACACGGCCGGGGCGGGGATGACGGATGCGGTTCCGGCGCGTGGTTGCGCGTTTGGCGACTACGACAATGACGGCGACATGGACGTGGTGGTGAATTGCGTGAACTCGGTGCCGCAGCTGCTGCGCTGCGATATGACCGTCCAACGCAACTGGATCAAGATCCGGCTGGTGGGCAAGAAGGCGAACCGGAGCGGGATCGGGTCGCGGATCTCGGTGACGGCCGAGACGAATACGCAGGAGAACTCGGGCGTGGGCAAGCAGCCGCTGGTGCAGGTGGAGGAGGTGCGCAGCGGCGGCAGCTACTACTCGCAGAATGACATGCGGCTGCACTTCGGGCTGGATAAGGCGACGAAGGCGAGTTCGGTTGAGATTGTATGGCCTTCGGGCACGAAGGATGTGCTGAAGGATCTGGCGGCAAACCGGCTTTACGTGATTGAAGAAGGCGGCAAGGTGTTGAAGATGATGGCCATGACCGGCAAGGCGGGGGCGTGAAAAGGTTCGGGCTGCTGATCACTTTGCTCGTAGGTTTTGGGGCAGCGGATGCCCAGGTGTACCCGGCGACGGCGGAGCACCCGACTCCGGCGTGGTTTGTGGACGTGGCTCCGAAGGCCGGGATCGCGGTGCGGAACGTGAACGGCGGCGAGAAGGTGAAGCGCTATATCGTCGAATCGACCGGGTCGGGTGTGGCGATCATCGACTATGACCATGACGGGTGGCCGGATATCTTCCTGGTGAACGGGCAGGAACTGGATGGTGCGGCGAAGAAGGCGGCTCCGACGAGCCACCTGTTTCATAACAATCATGACGGCTCATTTACGGACGTGACGGAGAAGGCGGGGCTGGTTTCGACGGGCTGGGGTCAGGGGGCGTGCGTCGGGGATTATGACAACGACGGGTTCGACGATTTGTATGTGACGGGTTATGGGAAGAACCGCCTATTTCACAACCTGGGGAACGGGACGTTTCACGAGGTGGGCGAGAGCTCCGGGACGGCGGGGACGGGCAAGGAGTGGGGCACGGGGTGCGCCTTCATCGACTATGACCGGGACGGCAAGCTGGACCTGATGGTGGCGAACTACGTGCACTTCGACCTGGCGAAGACCCCGGCTCCGGGTGCGGAGGCGGGCTGCATGTGGAAAGGCGCGCCGGTGATGTGCGGGCCTCGGGGACTGCCAAGCGCGCCGAACATCCTGTTTCATAACGAGGGTGGCGGCCACTTCAAGGACGTGAGTAAGACGAGCGGGGTGGAGAAGACGGCGGGTCACTATTGCTTCTCGGTGACGACGCTGGACTTCAACGAGGATGGCTGGCCGGATATGTACGTGGCGTGCGACTCGACGCCCTCGATTCTTTACAAAAACAACCACGACGGAACATTTACGGATGTGGGCGCGGATGCGGGTGCGGCGTTCAACGAGGATGGGCGGGAACAGGCCGGGATGGGTTCGACTGCAGCCGATTACGACGGCGACGGGCACATCGATCTCTTCAAGACGAACTTTTCGGACGATACGTCGACGCTTTACCACGCGAACGGCGACGGGACATTTACGGATAATACGTTTCCGGCAGGGCTCGGGGTGAACCTCGATGCGCTTGGCTGGGGAACGACGTTTGCGGATGTCGATAATGACGGCTGGCCGGACCTGCTGGTGGTAAACGGGCATGTTTATCCGGAGGTGGATTCGGCCCAGCTTGGGTCGAGCTTCAAGGAGCCACGTTTTCTTTACTCGAACCAGGGAAACGGGAAGTTCAAAGATGTGTCGAAGGTTTCGGGGCCCGGGATGACGGAGCCGATGCCGGGGCGCGGGCTGGCGGTAGCGGATCTTTGGAACGATGGGCGGTTGTCGGCTGTGGTGAATAATTTGAGCGATCGGCCGCTGCTGCTGGTGAACGAGGCGAAGAATGGGAATCACTGGCTTGGGCTGCACCTGGTGGGGACGATGTCGAACCGATCGGCGATCGGGGCGCGGGTTACGGTTGAAGGAGGGAGCCGGAGCTGGGTGGACGAGATTCGTAGCGGATCGAGTTACAACAGCTCGAATGATTTGCGCCTGCACTTCGGGCTGGGGCAGGAGACGCATCTTAGGGGTGTACTGGTGCTTTGGCCTAATGGGAAGCTGGAGCGCTTTCCGGCGGCGCGTGTCGACGCGGTGGCTGAGCTTGTAGAAGGGAACGGGATAAGAGTTAACCAGTAGACCCGTTTTGGAACAATATGCTGTAGGATGTCATCGATTGGTTATAACATTTTGCATGGCTTTGAATGAGACGGGGCACCGCGAGGCCGTGCCTTTTGTGACGTTCGAAGGGTGAAACCCGGCGAACAAGTTGTGCGTCTGCAAGATATCCGGTAAAGACATTGATTGGGGAGGATCGCCGGAGAGCGGTCGGAAAGACAGAGATGGCTGGGGAAACCAAAGCAGGTTTAGACGGACAGGCAGCCCGGGGTGTGCAGGATATGCCGCGACATCGTGCGATCTATGAGGATCTGCTGGCCGAGATCGAGTCGGGCCAGTACAAGCCGGGCGAGCGGTTGCCGAGTGAAGCGGCGCTTTGCGAGCGGTTTGATGCGTCGCGGATCACTGTAGCGAAGGCTCTGCAGACGCTGCAGCGGGATCACCTGGTGACGCGCCGTCCGGGTTCGGGGACTTACGTGCAGGCTCCTCCCGCGAGTGAGCCTGCGCTGCAGTTCGGTCTTTTGATCCCGGACCTGGGGACGACGGATATTTTTGAGCCGATCTGCCAGGGGATCATGCGTTCGCCGGCGGCGAAGTCGCACTCGCTGACCTGGGGTCACTCGACCTTGCATGACACGGACAAGGAAAAGGCGGCGGAGCAGCTCTGCCATCAGTATATTGCGCAGAAGGTGGATGGGGTTTTCTTCGCTCCGACCGAATATACGCAGACCAAGGATGCGTCGAATCACCGGATCGCGGCGTTGCTGGAGGGTGCAGGGATACCCGTGGTGCTGCTGGACCGGTGTCTGGAGCGGTTCCCGGACCGTTCGAAGTACGACCTGGTTGGTATCGATAACCACAGGGCGGGATACGTGGTGACACGTCATCTGTTGCAAGCTGGGGCGAGCCGAGTGATCTTTGCGATGCGGCAGAACTCGGCGCCAACGGTGGAGGCTCGAGCGGCGGGGTATCGGAATGCGCTGCAGCAGCTGGGCGGAAGTGAGCAGGGCACAGAGGTGACGGGCGACTTCGACGATCCGCGGTTTGTCGAGGCGATGCTGAAACGCGAGCGTCCGGATGGGATTGTGTGCAGCAACGATGTGACGGCCGCGCGGTTGATGAAGACGATCGTGGAACTGGGCCTGAGCGTGCCCGGTGATATCCGCATGGCGGGCTTCGATGACGTGAGCTATGCCAAGTTTCTGCCGACGCCATTGACGACGGTCCGCCAGGATTGCGCGGAGATTGGCAACGTGGCGATGACGACGATGCTCGAGCGGCTGCGCCGGCCGGAGCGTGCGGTGCGCGATGTGCTGGTGCGGACCGAGCTGGTGATTCGGCGTTCGAGTGGTGCGGGGCGCGAACTGGAGGAACAGTAGGGCTAGGCGAGGGCTCCGTCGATCTGGTCGAGCAGGCTGGCGGGCAGGGCGGGCGTGGCCCCGGGTTGACCGGCTACGAAGCTTCCGCAAAGATTGGCGACGTGGTTGATGCGTTCGAGGCTAAGGCCGCGGCAAAAGCCGTGGACGAGGCCGGCGGTGAAAGCGTCCCCGGCGCCGACGGTGTCTGCCACCTGGGTGGGGAAGCCCTGGTGGCGATGAAATCGCTCCGCGTTGACGAGGACGCTGCCGTGCGGTCCGAGGGTGACGGCGACCATGCGGCACTGGGGTGCGATCTCGAGCAGGGCGTGGGCAGCGGAGGTGGCGGCCAGGGTGAGGTCGGAATCGAGGTGGGCCCCTATGCGGGAATCGCCGAGGAGGCGGCCGACTTCGGCGAGCTCTTCGTCACTTACCTTAAGGACGGTGGTGTGGAGCAGGGCCCAGCGCAGGGCTTCGGCTGAGCAGAAGGGCATCCGCAGGTTGAGGTCGCAGACGCGGATCGCGGCGGAGTCGGTGGCAGCGAGGAACGCCTGGATGGTAGCGCGCGAGACGGTATTGCGCTGGGCGAGGGTACCGAAGCAGACGACCGAGGCGGACCGTGCGAGTTCGAGGGCCTGAGGGGTGAGCTTGATGACGTCCCACGCAACGGGGCTGTGGATGACATAGTTGGGCCTTCCCTGGCTGTCGAGCTCAACCGAGACTGTTCCGGTAGGGAAGGTGGACGAGGTCTGGACGCTTGAGATGTCCAGCGAACCGCGCATATTGGTGTCGTGGGCGATGCGATCGAGCGAGGTGAGGGCCTGGTTGCCGAAATCATCCTTGCCAACGCAGCTTATGAGGGCGGAAGATGCTCCAAGCCGTGCGCTGAGGATGGCGTAGTTGGCTGTAGTTCCACCGAGCCTTGGGCCGGCGGGAAGAAGATCCCAGAGAAGTTCTCCGATGGCGACGTTCGGGGCGTGGGCATGGGGCAGCATGGAAGATCCTCGGGTCCGTGCGGATGTGCGCTGGTTGACAGATACACTTTGGTGCGGTCGCACGATTGTACTTTCCTGCGGGCATGGCTGTCATGTCAGATGCTATGGTGTTTGTTGCGAAATGTAATAGTTTCTGTTTGTACTTAGACTTGTCCGGGGGATGTGGCTGAATGGATGCGAAGAAGACCAGCGCAATGATGCTGCTTGGCAAGAGTGCGATGACGGGCGCATTGGGTGGATTGCTGTTCGGGTTCGATACGGCGGTGATCGCTGGAGCAACACATCCGCTGACGCAACAGTTTGCACTGAGCTCCTGGAGTCTGGGGATCACGGTCTCGATTGCGCTTTGGGGCACGGTGGCGGGTGCGCTGGGCAGCGGTCTGCTGGGGCAGAAGATCGGCAGCCGTGCGGCCCTGCGGGTCATGGGAATTCTGTATGTGATCTCGGCGCTGGGATGCGCGTTTGCTCCGGCGTGGTCCTTCTTCCTGGTCTTCCGGTTTATCGGCGGGATCGGGATTGGCGGATCGTCGGTGCTGGGGCCGGTCTATATCGCGGAGCTTGCGCCTGCGAAGTGGCGTGGGCGGATGGTGGGGCTATTCCAGATCAATATTGTGATCGGCATCCTGCTGGCTTACCTTTCGAACGCGATCATCGAGCATTTCCATTTCGGGCTGATCGAATGGCGGGTGGAGCTGGGTGTGGCGATTTTGCCGGCGCTGCTGTTTTTGATCCTGCTGCTGACGGTGCCGCAGAGTTCGCGCTGGCTGGTGACGCAGAACCGGATCGACGAGGCGCTGCTGACGCTGCAGGCGATGGGCTCGCCGGACTCGCGCGCCGAAGTGGATGCGATGCTTGAGTCGATGCGCGAGGAGGAAGGGCATGGCTCGTCGAACCTGTTTGCCAGGAGCCACCGGCTGCCGGTGTTTCTGGCGATTACCATCGGCATGTTCAACCAGCTGTCGGGAATCAACGCGATTCTCTACTATTTGAACGATATTTTTGCGAGCGCCGGGTTTGGGCAGATGTCAGCCAGCGTGCAGGCGGTGATCATCGGGCTTGCGAACCTGCTGGCGACGATGCTGGGGGTTTCGCTCATTGATAAGCTGGGACGCAAGACTCTGCTGCTGATCGGTGCGGCCGGATGCGGCGTGTGCCTTGCGGGGGTGGCGATGCTGTTCCGGCTGGGGACGCACCAGAGCCTGCTGCTTCCGCTGCTGGTCGGGTTCATCATCTTCTTCGCGATCTCGCAGGGAGCCGTGATCTGGGTTTATCTGAGCGAGGTCTTCCCGACGAATGTGCGATCGAAGGGGCAGAGCCTGGGCTCGTCCACTCACTGGATTATGAACGGGATTATTACGCTGCTGTTTCCCGTGGCCGCGGCTTACTCACGCACGCTGCCGTTTGCGTTCTTCGCGATCATGATGGTGGTGCAGTTTGTGGTGGTGCTGACGATTTATCCGGAGACGAAGGGGTATTCGCTCGAGATGCTGCAGCAGAAGATGCGGCAGGTCGGGGCGGGGCACTAGAGCAGATTAGCTGTTGCTGTGGAGTGGAGGGATCGTGCAGAGCCGTTTTCCTTGGAAGAAAACGGCGTCGATATCTGAAGCTCCCTGTACACCCACAGCTAATCTGCACTAGTGTTTCGGCGACGCTGAGGGACAGGGGGCGCGGCTGAGGCCGTGCCCCTTCGTTTCTTTTACCAGGTGGAGTACTTGGTGCCGTTGAGCGCGGTCTTGTCGGATTTCGAATAGACGTTCCAAACATTCTGGCCTCCCCACGAGGTGGCGTCGGATTCGTCCTGCATGGAGCGCATGCCCCATTCGGCGGTGCCGGTCATGGGATCGACGGGGATGGCACGGAGGAACTGGACTTTTTTGCCCTGGACGTCGACGCCATCCACGAGCTGATGGAGGTCGGTGGGGTAGCCGTAGGTCTCCTGCTTGGGCATGAAGCCGCCGCGTTCGCCGGCTTCTCTATATTTGTCGATGGCGCGGCGCATGGTGAGCAGGTCGTAACGCAGTTCCTGCTCCTTGCCGCGCTTGACCTGATAGCGCGCGACGGGCAGGATACCGGCGGCGAGGATGCCGACGATGGTGACGACGACGATCAACTCGACGAGGGTAAGGCCGTCTTCCGGATGCGTTTTGTGGGAGGCCTGTGGGGTCACGGTTGGAGTTGAACCTGAGGGTTTGGACGCTTGCGGGCGCACGATGTGAGTCACTTACGCAACTTCGGGGGCGCATTTTTCGTCTGTTGCTGCAAGTGCAGATTACCTCAGGGAACCGCATTCCGTTGCAGCTTCATGGAGCGCCTTGGGTGGCGGGAACATCCAACCTGAGCACGCGCATGTGCAAGCGGGAAGGCGGGGAATGTTAACCAGGGTATTTTCTGTGGAGGAGTGGCTGGAACGGGTGGAGACACGTACGGCCCGTGTAGGGATCGTCGGGCTCGGGTATGTGGGGCTGCCGTTGACGCTGCTGTTCAGCGAAGAGCGGTTTGCGGTAACGGGCTTCGATATCGACGGGGAGAAGGTTGCGAAGCTGAACGCGGGCGAATCGTACATCCACCGGATCGAGCCGCAGCATATAGAGGCGGCACAGAAGGCTGGTTTTCGGGCTACTTCGGACTTTTCGCGTATTGCGGAGATGGATGCGGTACTGATCTGCGTTCCTACTCCTTTGAAGCAGGACCATACGCCGGATATGAGCTTTGTCGTGTCGACAATGGATGCGATTGCGCCGCATGTGAGGCCGGGGCAGCTGATTGTGCTGGAGAGTACGACGTACCCGGGAACGACCGAAGAGATTGTGGTGGCGACGATCAACCGCGCGGGGCAGACAAGGGTGCTGCGCGACGGGCAGGGGCGAGCCGACGAGCTCGATGGCGTGATGGTGGCGTTTTCTCCTGAACGCGAGGACCCGGGCAACATCGTGACGCCGCGGCGGGAGATTCCAAAGGTAATTGGCGGGGTCGATGCCCAGGCGACGCAGGCTGCGTCGGCCCTTTATGGAACGGTGTTCAACCGCACGGTGCTGATGAGCTCTCCGGCGGCGGCGGAGATGACGAAGCTGCTCGAAAACATCTATCGCTGCGTGAATATCGCTCTCGTGAACGAGCTGAAGCAGCTGTGTGGGCGGATGGACCTGAACGTTTGGGAGGTGATCGACGCTGCGGCGACCAAGCCCTTCGGCTTCCAGGCTTTCTACCCGGGGCCGGGTGTGGGTGGGCATTGCATCCCGGTGGACCCGTTCTATCTGAGCTGGAAGGCGGAACAATACGGGTTTTCGACTCGCTTTATCGAGCTCGCAGGGGAAGTAAACGAATCAATGCCGACTTATGTTGTCGAGATGACAGAGAAGGCGCTGGTCAGAGCCGGGATGCCTCTGGCCGAGGCGAAGGTTCTGGTGCTTGGGCTGGCTTATAAGCGCGACGTGGACGATCTGCGGGAGTCGCCGTCACTTGCCATTCTCGAAAAGCTGAGAGGCGCCGGTGCGGATGTGGCCTATAACGACCCGTTCTTTCCTACCGTGGGACATGGGCGGCACTATCACCTGGAGATGACGTCGCTGCCGCTGGGCGCCAGGATGGAGGCGCTGGGCGCATTCGACGCGGTCATCATCGCTACCGACCACTCTGACTATGACTACGAGCAGGTGGTGGAGCAGGCACGCATGGTGATCGACACCCGGAATGCTACGCGGGGGATCGCATCGGCAAAGATTGTGCGCTGCTGAGGAGCGGGTGGTCGGGCGGGACGGTACAGGAAGAGGAGTGTTTGGAGCACCGAATGGGATTTGAACCCATGAATACTGGTTTTGCAGACCAGCGCGTTAGCCACTTCGCCATCGGTGCTCTTGTTTCCTGGCTCCCTGCTTTCAGGTGAGCGGGAGCCAGGACGAACTGTTTTATCCTACCGCGTTGCCGACTTAGCGGGGCTGGGCGGTGGTGCGGAGGTAGGGCTTGACCGTCTTGTAGCCGGGGAAGATCCTGTCGGCTTCGTCGTTCGAGACGGCGGCGGTGATGATGACGTCGTCGCCCTGTTTCCAGTTGGCCGGGGTGGCGACCTTGTGGGCCGCTGTGAGCTGCATGGAGTCGAGCACGCGAAGAATCTCGTCGAAGTTGCGGCCGGTGGTCATCGGATAGGCGATGGTGAGCTTGATGCGCTTGTCAGGGCCGATGACGAAGACGGTGCGGACGGGCGCGTTGTTGGCTGGGGTGCGGCCTTCGCAGCTGTCGCCCTCGTCTCCGGCGAGCATGTCATAGAGCTTGGCGACTTTGAGCTCGGTGTCTCCGATGATGGGGTAGTTGACCTTCGATCCGCCGACATCTTCAATGTCCTGGGCCCACTTGCCGTGGTTCTCGACAGGGTCTACGCTGAGGCCGATGACCTTTGCTCCACGAGCGGCGAACTCTTTCTCGAGGTTGGCGACGGCGCCGAGCTCGGTGGTGCAGACGGGCGTGAAGTCTTTGGGGTGCGAGAAGAGGACGGCCCAGCTGTTGCCGAGCCATTCGTGGAAGTGGATCGTTCCCTGGGTGGTCTCCGCGGTGAAGTCGGGAGCGATATCGTTGATGCGAAGTGACATGATCTTCCTTTTCCTTTACTGAAGTCGGTTCCAGTCGCGTCTGGTGTGATGAACCCAGATGGTCGAAAGTTTCTGCTCCTGACTCTTCTGCGGTTCAAAAGCGAAACCCATCCGAGCCGGTTGGCGGCGGATGGGTTCGGAGTTTCTTCGAAGGGGACTTACTTCGACTGGCTCAGACCCATACGCGCTCGCGGCCACAGCAACAGCAGCGGCAGCAGCAGGTCGGGTTGAGGGTGGAACGAGTCATTGTGTGGATTACCCTTTGGCTGGAATTTACCAGCTCCGATTTCGTACCGCGGCCAGCCTCGGGCTAGCATCATGAAGCAGTTTGCCTCACTTGCGGTAGACAAACTCTCTCATTTGAAGGAGCTTCATGTCAACTTCGTCTGGACCCCGTGATTTTCCTTATGCGCTGGTGGATGTCTTCGCCGAGCGTGCGCTCGAGGGCAACATGCTTGCAATCTTTACCGACGCACGCGGATTGTCGGACGACGAGATGCAGGCGCTGGCGCGAGAGACGAACCTGGCCGAGACGACGTTCATCCTGCCCAGGGACGAGGCCGAGGAGGCAGCGCGGGGTGTGCGGGTGCGGATCTTCACGACGCAGGAGGAGTTTCCCTTTGCCGGGCATCCCACGCTGGGAACGGCCTCGTGGCTTTATCTGAACCATCCGGTGCTGAAGGGCTCGGAGGCGATCACGCTGGACCTGAAGGGCGGTCCGGTCACGGTGCGGTTCCGCCGGCCCGTGGACGGAGAGCGCGGGGTGTACGCGACGATGCAGCAGCATGAGCCGGTCTTTGGCGTGGTGCACGACGTGGGCGAGGTGGCGCTCGTGACGGGGATTCCGCTCGCGGAGATCGACACCGCCGACGCGATCGAGACGGTCTCAACGGGGCTGCCGTTCTGCGTAGTGCCGCTGCGGTCGGTAGAGGCGCTGGGGCGGCTGGAGATCCCGCAGGCTGCGGCTGCGGCATACCTGGCGTCAACAGGGGCAAAATTCTTCTACGTCATGGCTCCTGTGGGCGAGAGCGGGGAGGGGCAGCGGGTGTTCCGGAGCAGGATGCAGTTTTACAACGGCGAGGACCCGGCGACGGGTTCGGCGGCGGGTTGCGCGATCTCGTGGCTGGTGAAACATGGCCGGGTCCGGAGTGGGGAAGTGGTCGAGTTCCGGCAGGGTTCAGAGATCGGGAGGCCTGCTCATCTTTTCGCCGAGAGGCGCTTGACAGATGGTGAACCAGGGGCCGTGTTTGTCTCTGGACGCACCGTTCCTGTTGCAAAGGGCGTCTTTTCCTTGGAGTGAGGCGGAAGTTTTACACAGTGGTTTGTCATCAAACCGCAACAATCAAGCACCTTTACGGGAGTCGGTGGATGAGTGAGTTCTAATCCAGTGTCTTTTCTCCTTTCGTTCGCCTCTTGCAAAGTTGGGTCATGGTTCGTAAGGTTGGGAAGCGTTGAGGGAATGACGAGCCGCTGGAACTTTGGGAAAGCGGCTTAACGATCTTCAACAAAAGAGCTTTCGCCTGATTTTTCTACAACTTGACTCGAGAGAAGCTTGACTGTTCGACGCAGTCGCTCCCTCCGTTACGCGCCTCCCCGCACCTGCATTCGCAGTCTGCCAGGACGCCTTTGCGCTGATTTGCCCATGGGGGCAAACGGCGCGGGTTTTCTGGTCGGCTGCACGGCAGAGCCGGAGTTTTGCGTCCCGGAATGACCTGAAGTCCTGGGTTTTTGGGTGCGTGGCAACCTGCGCCTCGCGGTTGGAAAGCTTCAATCGAAACCGCGGCTTCTCGCAGGTCCGAAGACCTGCGTCCAGCCGGGCACTGTTTCCTTACGCCCTCTTAACCGGGCTGGTGACGCAGACGGGAGAGCCTTGGCTCTTTTCGCCTGCGCACCAAGCCGGACGGGTGGCTGGAGGATTGGGACCCCGTACGCTCCGAAATAAATCGGAGGAAGCCGCGGTGCACTGAACGTGGTTCACCGAAGTGTAAGCCGCTTTGTCGGTGGCCGGCCAAACAGCCGGTGGCCGATGGAGCCCTAACCGCCGGGACGCTCGACCAAGCGTCCCGCCAGAGAGCGAGAACACCAGCAATGCGTCCAAAGAAAGTAATCCTCTGCGTCGATGACAATGAACAGACCTTGTCGGTCCGCACGTTTCTACTCGAGACCCGTGGCTACCGCGTGATCAGCGCGCTGACCGCGACCGAAGCACTGGATGTACTGGAACGCATGATTCCTGGGACGCTTGACCTGTTGATCTCCGACCTGTTAATGCCGGGTATGGATGGCAATGAGCTGGTACGCCGCGCCAAGGAGATGCACCCGTTGCTGCCGACGCTGATCGTAAGCGGCACGGTTTCGAACTATGACCGTGCGCTGGCCGCCGATGCGTTTCTGCCGAAGGGGGCGAGCTCTCCGTTGGAGCTGCTGGACCGGATCAAGGTGCTGGTGGCGCGCAAGCGCGGTCCGAAGAAGCATGTGCCGGCCGCGCCGCGGCTGGTGGCTTCCGCGCCGGGTGAGACGCGCGATCATCAGCACCAGATCGCCAGCTAATGGCGCGTCCTGCCGGACGTACTTATGCTTCTACGAGACCGTAACGTCGCTGCCATTGCAATTTGAGGCGAGTCCACACCGAGGCGATTTCAGCCGGTGTAAGCGCTGGGTCGGGGCCCTCAACGAAGCGGGCAGCCTCGGTTTTGGCGAGTTCAAGGACGGTGCGGTCGCGCAGCAGGTTGGCGACGCGGAACTCCGGCATGCCGGCCTGGCGAGTGCCGAAGAACTCACCCGGACCGCGCTGCTGCAGGTCGAGTTCGGCGAGTTCAAAGCCGTTCTGAGTCCGGACCATGGCGTCGAGGCGGGCTTCTGCGGATTCGGAGGGCTTTCCGCCGGTCATCAGGATGCAATAGCTTTTGGCGGCACCTCGTCCAACGCGTCCGCGGAGCTGGTGCATCTGGGCGAGACCGAAACGCTCGGCGTGCTCGATGACCATGACGGACGCGTTGGGGACGTCGACGCCCACCTCGATGACCGTGGTAGCGATGAGAACGTCAGTCTCGCCGCGCTGGAAGCGGCGCATCGCAACTTCCTTGTCGTCAGCGCTCATGCGGCCGTGGAGGAGTCCGAGGCGGAGACCTTCGAGCGGACCTTTGCGGAGCTCGTCGTACATCTGGGTGGCGGAGCGAAGTTTGGCCTTGGGGAAGAGCGAGGGCGTCTTCTTGCGGGATTTCTTCTGGGATTCGGCTGCTTCGGGTTCCGGGTCGTGGGCGAAGTCAAGCTCGGGCTGGTCGTCCTTCGCTCCCTCAATGACCGGGTAGACGATATAGGCCTGGCGGCCGAGAGCGATCTGTTTGCGGAGGAAGCCCCAGACTTCGGCTGCCTTTTCCTCGCTGGTGCGGCGGGTGACGATGGGCGTGCGGCCGGGTGGCAGCTCGTCGATGACGCTTAAATCCATGTCGCCGTAGACGGTGAGGGCGAGGGTGCGCGGGATGGGCGTGGCGGTCATGACCAGGACGTCGGGGTCGGCGAGGATGCCGGCGGCGTTGGGCTTCTTCATCAGCTTGAAGCGCTGCTGGACGCCGAACCGATGCTGCTCGTCGACGATGACGAGGCCGAGGTTGGCGAAGTCGACCTTTTCCTCGATCAGGGCGTGGGTGCCGATGGCGAGCTGGGTTTCGCCGCGGAAGATGCGACCGCGGCCCTCGCGTTTGCGCTCCTCGTCGAGTGAGCCGGTGAGCAAGGTGACGCGGTAGGGTTTGCCGGTGGAGGGGCTGAGCTTTTCGGCGAGCAGCTTGCGTGCGCCAAGATAGTGCTGGGTGGCGAGGATTTCGGTGGGCGCCATGAGCGCGGCCTGGAAGCCGTTTTCGATGGCGACCAGCGCGGCCTGCATGGCAACGATGGTCTTGCCGGAGCCGACATCGCCCTGCAGCAGGCGGCGCATGGGCTGGGTCTTGCGCATGTCGTTGACGATCTCGCCGAGGACGCGTTTCTGCGCGGCGGTGGGATGGAAGGGCAGGACCTGCTTGAGGGCGTCGCGAATGTGGGGACCGGTGGCGAAGGTGGTGCCGACGCGCTCGCGCATGCGCCGGCGCTTGAGTTCCAGGCCGAGCTCGAGATACCAGAACTCCTCGAAGATGAGGCGGCGATGGGCGGGCGTGGTGGCGGCCATGAGGTCGCCGATGGGGGTGCCGGCGGCGGGGAAGTGTAAAGTGCGCAGGGCTTCCATGCGGCCAGGAAGGTTGAGGCGCTCTCGGAGCGCACGGGGGAGGGTCTCTTCGGCCTCGACACCTGCCTCGGTGAGCTCTTCGAAGACGCTCCACATGACGCGGCGGGTCCACTTGGAGGTGAGCTTCGAGCCCCACGGTGTGGTGCCTCCCAGGCTTTCGTAGACGGGCACGATGCGGCCCATTTCGAGCTGGGCGAACTCGGCGTCGGCGCCGGTGGCGGACGGTTCGGGAAGGACTTCGAAGGCGGGCTGGATGAGCTTGAAACGGCCGCTGCCGCCCGAGCGCGAGGATTCGAGCTTGCCGTAGACGGCGATGCGCTGGCCGAGCCGGAAGCGGTCGCGGAGGTAGGCTCCATTGAACCAGATGCATTTGATGGTGGATTGGCCGAGGCGCGGCAGGCCTCCGGTGAGGTCGATGCCAGGGGCGGCGAGGCCGAGGGTCATCTCGAAGATGGCTGCGCCGCGGCTGGTTTTCAGCAGGCCGGAGCCGCGGACGTCGCCGATGAGCGAGGCCATCTCGCCAGGCTGCATCTCGGCGATGGAGCGCGGGTTGAGGCGGTCTTCGTAGCGGAAGGGCAGGTGGTAGAGAAGGTCTTCGACGGTTTCGACGCCACGTTTGGCGAGCGCCTCGGCGATGCGGTCGCCGACACGCTTGACGTACTGGATCGGCGTCGAGAGTTCAAGGGCCACGAGATGATGCTAACAAGTCGGCCGGGTAGGCTTGGCTGGAGCCCCTAGGCTGCGCGCACCGCGAGCCTGAGGTGCATGGCTTTGAGCAGAGCGACGAGCGTTGAGAGCGACGGATTGCCCTCGGCCGAGAGCGTGGGGTAGAGCTGGGTGGGGTTGAGTCCGGCGGCCTCGGCGACGGCGGGAATGCCTCCATGGACTTTGGCGAGATGACGCAGGAAGACCAGAATCTCCTGGGGTTCGCCGTCTTCTAGAAGGGCGTTGATCATCTCGGTGGCGCTTTCAGGCTGCTGGCGGTAGATCCCGGTGATGATCTCGTCATCATCCTGATCTCTCATGTGCCCTCTCCCTCCAGTCACGAAGACGGTCCGCAGCTTTCCTGATATCGGCGGTCTGCGAACTCTGCCACCGCCACACAGTAGTAGATTCGGTATTCTGGTCCCAGGTCGATTCGGAGTTCCCGGACGCCTCGACCGCAGGATTTGTGATCGCCGAAGTTGCCAATTGCGGCTCGCACAGGCGACGCTCTACGGCAACCGCAGCCTTTGGATCCCGCAGTCTCTCCAGCCAATCCGCGCGATCACTCCTGCCGTCGGACGTGAGATAAACGCGAATCTAGAACGCATGTGTTCTTCGTCTCAAAACGAAAGAGATGTCAACAGTCGATGGGATAGACTTGCGCTTACATCACGATGCCTATTGTTGAGTTGGACAGGATTCGCAAAGCGTACGACACGAAGGTTGCGGTCGAGGGGCTTTCGCTTTCGATTGAACCTGGGACCATGTTTGGGTTGCTGGGGCCGAACGGCAGCGGCAAGTCATCCTCGATCCGGATGATGATCGGGATCACGCGTCCCGATTCAGGAACGGTGCGCTTATTCGGGAAGCCGTTCAGCCGGGATGCTTTGCGGAGAATCGGATATCTGCCCGAGGAACGCGGTCTCTATAAGAAGATGAAGGTGCTGGAGCAGCTCATCTTCCTGGGCCAGCTGCACGGGCTGGAGGCAGGCGATGCAACGCGGCGGGCGAAGATCTGGTGCGGGCGGATGCAGATCGCCGACGTGATGGACAAGAAGACCGAAGAGCTTTCCAAGGGCATGCAGCAGAAGATCCAGTTTATTGCGGCGCTGCTGCATGAGCCGGATCTGATCATTATGGACGAGCCGTTTTCGGGACTTGACCCGGTGAATGCGACTTTGCTGATGGATACGCTGCTGGAGTTGAAGGGTGAAGGCAAAGCGATCCTGTTCAGCACCCACCGCATGGACCAGGTGGAGAAGCTCTGCGATGCGATTGCGATTATCTACAAAGGCCGGCTGGTGCTGAGCGGCGGGATGCGCGAGATCAAGGCGCGCTATCCGGCCAACCGGGTTCATGTGCATTTTTCGGGAGACGCGACTTTCCTGACGCATCCGGGAATCGCCGAGGTGAAGCAGTACCCGGGCATGGCAGAGATTCTGCTGAATGATGCGACCGCCGCGCAGGCGATCCTGATGCGGGCCGTGGCGGGCGGGGCGATGATTACGCGGTTTGAGGTGCTGGAGCCGACGCTCGAAGAGATCTTCATCGAGACGGTAGGGGAGAACGTGGATGCATAACACCTGGCACAACATCTGGCTGATCGCGAAGCGTGAGTACCTGGAGCGGGTGCGGACCAAGGCGTTCCTGCTGACGACGATCCTGATCCCGCTGCTGATGGGTGGGGGCGGCTTTTTAAGCGGGATGCTGGCGAGCCGGACGCACTCGAACGCGCATGTGGCGGTGCTGACGAGCGACAAAATATTCGGGAAGGATCTAAAGCAGGAACTGGAGTCGGGCGAGGACAGCCAGATGCGGGTGGATGTGGCGGACGACACGCCGGCCAACGAGGCGAAGCTGAACCGGCAACTGCAGGCGAGCGACGGCGGTCTGGCGGGCTACCTGGTGGTGCTTCCGGCGGAGACCGCCGGCGCGCGGCCGAAATTTGTCTATAAGCCTCGGTCGACGTCTGACATCGGCACGAAGGGTACGCTGCGGGCGGGAATCGACAGTGTGCTGACCCGGGAGCGGATGGCGCGCGCGGGCTTGAGCGAGGCGGAGATCAAGACGACGATGTCGCCGGTCGAGATCGAGACGGTTGGCGGCAATACGCTGGTTTCATTCTTTGCGGCGTATGCGCTCTTCTTCCTGATGTACCTGGTGATTATGCTGTACGGGATGAATACGGCGCGCTCGATCATCGAGGAGAAGACGAGCCGCGTCTTCGAGGTGCTGCTTTCGACGATCCGGCCGGACGAGATGCTGGCCGGCAAGATCATCGGCGTGGGCTCGGTGGGTCTGACTCAGGTAGGCGTGTGGCTTTTGACAGCGGCGATCTCGGGCAGCTTCTTTGCTGCGAGCATTCCCGGGGTGAAGGCCGGGCAGTCGGTGGTCAGCGGCGTGCAGATCTTCTTCTTCGTGGCGTACTTCCTGTTTGGCTATGTGCTGTATTCGTCGATCGCGGCGGCGCTGGGCGCGATGACGAACTCCGAGCAGGAGCTGCAGCAATTGAACCTGTTCCTGGTGATGCCGCTGGCATTCTGCATGTTGTGCCTGGTGTCGGTGATCAAGAATCCGGATTCGACGTTGTCGCGCGTGGTTTCGCTGATTCCGTTCTGCAGCCCGCTTCTGATGAACTTCCGGGTTTCGATCGGAAACCCGCAGCCGTGGGAGCTGGCGCTGAGCTTCGCGCTGATGTCGGTGACGATTCTGGTGATCC
This sequence comes from Lichenicola sp., assembly GCA_964658635.1. Classification (GTDB taxonomy): domain Bacteria; phylum Acidobacteriota; class Terriglobia; order Terriglobales; family Acidobacteriaceae; genus Edaphobacter. The sequence continues at coordinate 42,234 of CAZZZP010000021.1, forward strand.
TCTGGGTGGCGAGCCGCATCTACCGGGTGGGCATCCTGATGTACGGCAAGAAGCCGAACCTGCCGGAGATTATGCGCTGGCTGAAATATAGCTAGGAAAGACCAAGGCTGACGCGGATAAGAAGAGATAAGAACGGATCGAAAGGCATGTGACGCGGCGCGCCAGGCACAGACTCCACACTCTTTCTATGCTTCTTTTATCCCTTTGATCCGCGTTACGCCTTTGTTTGTGGGAGTTCCATGGCGACTGAGGCTGGCGCTGTTTCGTAGAAGCCGAACCGGGGCCAGCTTTGAAGAAAAAAAGGAGGCCGCGCGAGTCCCCGGCGGCCCTCCTGCTCGAGTGCGTTACTGCTGCTTGAGCGATCCTGTGCCGGTGTCGGGTCCGCAGGAGCCGGTGAGGTTCCACTGCGAGACGGTGAGCGTCCTGCCGTCGGTGGAGAAGCTGCCGATGACGTTGACGCTGTTGCCGGTATTCGAGTCTGCATAGGTGAAGTTGAAGGTGCCGCCCGTGACCTGCGAGCTGGAGAGAGTGACGGGGCTCGAGAAACAGGGGTTGTCGGGGAAGGTGCCGGTGCCGCTGAGCTGGAAGTTGCCGTCGGTGTCGGACGCGGGGCTTTGCGTGAGGTTGGCCTGGAGGGTAAGGAGCTGTCCGTCGGCGTCAGAAAATGACCCGGTATAAGCGCCGGTGATGGAGCTGTACTGCACGGCCGCCGCCGTTGCGGCCTGGGGGAAGGCGCAGCTTCCGCCGACTACGTTGTAACGTGCGCCGGTGATGGACTTGCCGTCGGCTGCGAGCGCTCCGTGAATGGAGAGCGTTCCCCCGGCGACGTTGGTGCCGATCAGGGTGACGTTGTTCTGTGCGTCGGCGGAGCCGGTGACCTCGAACGATGAGGCGGGCCGGATGCATGCTCCGGGGGTGTTGGAGTGAAAGATGCCGCGCATGGAGACGTTGGTGCCGGTGAGCTCGCCGGAGAGCGAAGGGAGCTTTGCGGATGCAGGCACGGTCGAAGCGATCTGCCAGTTTCCGCTGACTGTGATGGCTGCCGCTGGAGCCTGCGGCGCCATGACGTTCGAACAACCGGAGAGAACCAGGGTGGTAGAGGCGAATGCAGCGAGGACAGCAGTGAAACGCGAAGCGGTGGGACGGACGAGCATTGCTTTACTCCAGGGGGCCCATTACTTGGAACTGAAGTGAGTATGCTCGTCCGCGTCGCCCGGCGCATCACCATGAAGCGTCATGGCGTCGACCAGAAGTCACTATTACCAGCCGCAATGCCGCAGGAGTTAAGGTTTCAGTGGCAGGTTCACCCTCTGGCCGGTCACAGCAGAGCGATGAGCGGCGTCGAGGATCTCGGTGACGGTGACATTGGTTTTGAGCGAGGATAGGCTGTTGCCCTCTTCGATGCGGCCGCTTATGACGGCTTCCAGGTAGTGGAGCGGATCGTCGTAGGGAGCTTCGAGCGGCGCTCCCCGGGCGATGTGGCCGGTCTCTTCCTTCTCCTTGCGGATCTCGATCTTGTCGGAGTCGATGGCCTTGGCGAAGCCGGTGCGGCCGTAGAGATCCATCTGCTTAAGCGCAAAAGGCCAGTTCCAGGAGCCCTCGATGATGGAGATGGCGTTGGGGTAATTGAGAACGATGTCGGCTTCGTCGTCGACCTTCGGGTAGAGGTCAGGCTGCATGCGCTTGGTGGTCGCGCTGACGGAGGTGGGCGCCTGGCCGTCCATCAGCCAGGTCATGAGGTCGGGACCGTAGCAGCCGAAGTCGATGAGCGCGCCGTCGCCGCCGTGGACCGGGTCGGTGAGCCAGGCCATGAACTCGGGTGGGACGCCGATCTTGACCGGGCCCTGGTGGCCGTCACGGATGACGGTCTTGACCATGCCGCCGAGAGCGCCCTGCTTGAAGAGCTTGTAGGCCTCGGTGTTGCTGGTGTACCAGCTGGTTTCGAAGTCGACAAGGACGTGGATGTGGTTCTTTGTTGCAGCGGCCTGCATGGCGAGCGCATCGGCGTAGGTAATGGCGAGCGGCTTCTCCATCATGACGGAGACGCCGTGGGCGGCAGACTCTTCGACGATCCGGCGGTGCTGGTCGGGCGCCGTGAAGACGAGGACCGCGGCGGGGTGGGTTTTGGCGATCATGTCGGTGGTGCTGGCAAAGTGCATGGCAGGGGAGAGATGGTACTTCTGGGCGTATTTGTCGAAGAGCGCCTGGTCGGGCTCGACGATACCGACCAGCTGAACGTCGGGCCGATCGAGAACTCCGCCAGCGGGTGCGAGTGCGCTCTTGTGGAAGAACGCATCGACGTGGCCGTGGACGAGCCCGACGATGCCTATCTTTATGGGAGTCACCGGGGCCTGAGCGCTGATTGCGACGGGGAGTACAGCGAAGAGGAGGCTGGTAAGCGTGGGACGGAGCTTCATGTAGACCTTTCGGGCGGAGATCGTTGTTGACCGGGATGACGCGTCGTTCCGGCTTCCATCGTAAGCCCGAAAAGGTGCGCCGTGTTGTGAAGGGGGAATGCATCGAAGGTTGAGATGATCTCATTTCGGAACTTTCTTGTGCTTGGCTGTCTTTCCTCTCTGCCGGTGATTGCTGTTGCGGATCCTTGTGCCGCTTTGAAGCGCGCTTCGGTGGATGCGGGTGCGATCGGTCTGCCGACGCATGGTGCGCTGGTGAACTCCGTGAAGCAGGTGATGCGAAAGGGCGACAGCTTCTGCAAGGTGCGGGGGCAGATCCGGCCAGTTGATGTAAAGGCTGACCCTATCCGGTTCGAGGTGAATCTTCCCGAGCGCTGGAACGAAAAGGCGGTGCAGTTCGGAGGCGGGGCATTCGACGGCTATCTGCATGAGTCTGACGGGCTGGGCGCAACCGTCGTCGGTGAGAAGAGCAAGCCCGCGCCGCTGGCCCAGGGGTATGCCACCTTCGGCAGCGATTCAGGACACCATCATCGTTACATTCTGCTCCCGGATGCGCTGAATGCCGTGAGCGCGAAGTTTGCGCTGAACGAGGAGCAGAGGAAGAACTTCGCATCCGACGGGTTAAAAAAGACGCACGACGTGGCGGTGGCTTTGATGAAGGCTCGGTACGGCAAGGCGCCGCGGCGAATGTACTTTGTCGGAGGTTCGACGGGCGGACGCGAGGCGATGATGGTGGTCGACCGCTGGCCCGCGGACTATGACGGTGTGATGGCCGCCTACGCTGCGTGGAACCAGATCGAAAGCGATCTGCAATTCATCCGCGTCTCGCAGGCGATGTACAGCAAAGACGGCTGGCTCCCGGCGGTGAAGACGAAGCTGCTGCGCGATGCGGTGATGAGCGCGTGCGACGCCGAGGACGGGTTGAAGGACGGGATCATCAGCGATCCGGCCGGGTGCCACTTCGAGGCGGCGTCGTTGCGCTGCAAGGATGGTGGCGATCACAAGGGCTGTCTCTCCGACGGCCAGGAGGCGACGGTCGCCGCGTTCGTCACGCCGACGGTTTCGGACTTCCAGGTGGAGAACGGGATGCAGTTCGAGCCGGGCTTCAACATGACGCGAGGTGCGGACCTGGTGGGAAACATGGGCGCGCTGCACCACGCATTTCATCCGCCCATTGTGCTGCTGAACTCGTTCTACTACGTGGTTGGCGATGGCGTGCTGCGCTTCTTTCTGACCAAGGATGCACACTTCAACGCGTTGACGTTCGACTGGAAGAAAGGTGGCGGGCGCGTGCCGGGGATCCTGGAGCAGTCGCGCGAAGATGATGCGAGCCTGGCGGATCTGACGCCGTTCGAACAGCATGGCGGCAAGCTTCTGCTGGTGCACGGGACGGCCGATGCGACGATTCCGACCGAGGCCTCGGTGCTGCTCTACAAGAGGATTGTCGAGGCAATGGGGCAGGCGAAGGCGGATGAGTTTTTGCGGCTTTACCTGATCCCGGGATTCGGGCATGGGCGCGGGGTCTTCGACGCAGGCTTCGACACGGTGGGAGTGCTGGACGCCTGGGCAGATCAAGGGACTGCACCCGCCGGTTTAAAGGTGGTCGATCAGAACAAGGGTGCGAACCGGGTCATGCCGCTGTGTGCCTGGCCTGCGTGGCCGAAGTATGTTGACGGAGATTACAAGTGCTCAAAGACAAAAGCGCCCTGACGCCGGGCGAGCCCCACTTCGGGGGGTCTTGGGTAAGATCATGGAGTGGCTCAGGAGAGACAGTTTTCAGGGGGGCAGCGGGTCGTGTTGGCGGTGGTTCCGCTGCTCGCCTCGCTGCTCATTCGCGCGCTTGGCGCCACGCTTCGGTATGAAGATGTCTTCCCGCCCGATGCGATCGACCGCACTCCGGGCGATGCGATTCCCGGGCCTACCATCTACGCCTTCTGGCACCAGTCGCTGCTTGCCTGTGCGTACCGGTTTCGTCAACGTGACATCGCCATCCTGATCTCGCGCAGTTTCGATGGCGAGTTGATAGCCCGGACGGTGGAACTGCTGGGCTTCAAAGCGATTCGTGGTTCGAGCTCGCGTGGCGGTGCTTCGGGTCTGCGCAATATGGCGGAGGCGTATGCCAATGGGCGTCGCTGCGCCTTTACGGCGGACGGACCGCGCGGACCGGCGATGGTGGCGAAGGCGGGGCCGGCGCAGTTGGCGAAGCTGGTGAATGCGAAGTGGGTGGGGGCTTTTTATGCCCTGCCGGAGCAGGCGTGGGAGCTGAAGTCGTGGGATCGCTTCCTGATTCCGAAGCCCTTCTCGCGGGTGTTTGTCACCTTCCCGCACCATCTTCCGACTGATGTTGCGGACCTTCACGCGGGTATCCAGCAGTCCCTCGAAGAAGCAGTGTTGCTGGCCCAGGGCGCGAAGCGCGGTACACAGCACGAAGTGCCACCCGTCCGGCGTTAGGACGCTTTTGCTGTTGCTTCTAAACTAAAGAAGTGCTCGTCTCCGACTTCAACTTCGAACTCCCTGAAGAACTCATAGCCCAGAGTCCACCCGAGGTGCGTGGCACGAGCCGCATGTTGCGCGTCGACCGCGCGACGGGAGCGTGGCAGGACGGCCACTTCGCCGACCTGCCAAAGATCCTCGAGCCGGGCGACCTGCTGATCCTGAACGATTCGCGTGTTCTGCCGGCGCGGCTCTATGCTATGCGTGGCGGGCTTACGACACAAGCCGGTTCGCCGGCTCCTTCAGGCAGGATCGAGGTCCTGTTGACCCAGCAGCTTGGCCCGACCGAGTGGGCGGTGCTGGTCAGGCCTGGCCGCAAGGTGCCAGTAGGCGAGACGCTGCTCTTTCCGGATGCTGGCGGCGAGACGGTGCTGACGGCCGAGGTGCTGGAGGCCCGGGAGTTTGGCGAACGGACCATCCGGTTTGCTGCGGATGAGCATTTTCTCGAAAAGCTGGACCGCATCGGCCACATGCCGCTGCCGCCATACATCCATCGCGACGACTCGCAGGCCGACAAGACACGGTATCAGACGGTCTATGCTGCGGAGCCCGGCTCGGCTGCGGCGCCAACCGCGGGGCTGCACTTTACGCCGGAGATCCTCGACCGTCTCCAGGTGAAGGGGGTGCAGGTCGAGCGGATCACCCTGCATGTCGGGCTGGGGACGTTTCAGCCGGTAAGGGCGGAGCGGGTTGAGGATATCCGTCTGCATACGGAGCACTACACGCTGCCCGCGGCCACCGCTGCGGCGATTGCGAGCGCGCAGGCCGACGGCCGGCGGATTATCGCGGCCGGCACCACCACGACGCGGACGCTTGAGCACTGCGCGGCGGTGGGCCGGCTGGATGCGCACTCGGGGGCGACAAGTATCTTCATCAGTCCGGGGCACCGTTTCAGGGTGGTGACGGGGCTGCTGACGAACTTTCACCTTCCCCAATCGACCCTGCTGATGCTGGTGAGTGCGTTTATAGGCAGTCGGGAGACGGCGCTGGCTGCGTATGAGCATGCGGTGAGGGATCGGTATCGTTTTTTCTCTTATGGGGATTGCATGTTGATCTTGTAGGACCAAAAGCAAATGCAAACGGGTCCTTACGCCGGACGGGCGCCACTTCGTGGGGCGTTGGACGCTTCGCGTTTTCAAACCACAGTGGCTACCAAGTAACATCAAAGACCTAATGGCCGCCTCCACCAAACCGCCCATCTACCTGCTCGACTCCATGGCCTTCATCTTCCGCGCCTACCACGCCATGCAGCGGCAACGGCCCATGTCGACTCGCACCGGGATTCCCACCGCCGCGACCTACGTCTTCGTCAACATGATCAACAAGCTGCGCAAGGATTTTGCTCCGCAGTACCTGGCGGCGATCTACGACGTCGGCGCGCCGGTGCACCGTAACGAGTTGGCCGGACAGTTGAAGGATGTACAGAAGTTCAACATCAAGACGCAAGCGTTCGAGACCATCGAGTATGGCGGCTACAAGGCCAATCGCGCCGAGACTCCGCCGGACCTGATCCAGCAGCAGCCCTACATCCGCCGGGCGCTTGAGGCCTTCCGCATTCCCATCCTGTATTACGAGGGGTTTGAGGCGGATGACGTCATCGGGACGCTATCGTGCAAGCTCGCCGAGCTGGGGCATCACGTCTACGTCGTCTCGTCTGACAAGGACATGATGCAGCTGGTGAACAAGGATGTGTCGATCCTGAATCCGACCAAGGACAACCTGATTCTTGATCCGGCGGGCGTGGAGAAGATCCTGGGTGTGCCGCCGGAGCGCGTGGTCGATGTGATGGCGCTGCGCGGCGATTCGATCGACAACATTCCGGGTGCGCCGGGCATCGGCGACAAGGGATCCGTCGAACTGATCCAGCAGTTTGGCACGGTGGAAGCCGCGCTTGACCGGGCCGACGAGGTGAAGAAAAAGACTTATCGCGAGTCGCTGCAGAACAACCGCGACAACATCATGCTCTCGAAGGAGCTGGTGACGATCCACACCAGCGTGCCCATCGAGTACACGATTGAGGCAATGCGTACGCAGCCGGTCGACAACGCAGCCTGCCGCGAGCTCTTTTCAGAGCTTGAATTCACCACGCTTCTAAAGGAACTTGCGCCCGCCGTGGATAACACCGTGCTGACCTTCAACCTGAAGCCCAGGCCAGCCGAGGTGCAGGAGCTTCTGGCCGTGGCAAAGGAGAAAGGGCTGGCGATCGCCATCTTCGAGGACGCGCGTGCGCTCGCCGAAGAGACCGCTGCTGAGGCGTCCGATGAAGCGGAGCTCGAGCCTCCTCCCGCTGAGACTATGAGCTTGTTTGGTGCACCGGCCCCAGTCTTGGAGGCGCCCGTTGCGAGCGTAGTGAAGGATGCCGGGTGCCGGCTCGGGCTGGCGGTTGCGGACCACGCTGCAATGGAGGTTTCGATCGACACACCGGGGGTCCGTGAGGCGCTGGAAGATGCCGGACTGCCCAAGGATGTACACGACCTGAAGGCGGTGCTGCGCGCGCTCGAGCCGCATGGAGTGAAGCTCGCCGGGGTGCGCGACGACGTAATGCTGCTGAGCTATCTGGTCAATCCGACACATGGGTCGCACACGCTGCCGGACATCGCGGCGCGCACGACCAGCCGGGCAATGGTGCACCAGCCGACGAAGGATAACCCAAGTGATCCGAAGCGGCTGCCCGAGGCTGCGGCGGCGATCGTGCGCCTGGCTTTCGCGCTGGCCACGCAGATTGCGGAGGCTGGAACGTTTGAGCACCATATCCCGAAGGATGAGCCGACGCTTGGCGGGGCGATGACGACGGAGATGCTGTTTTCGACGCCTGTGACGGCGAATCCGGCGGCGAGCTCGCCTCTACTTGAGGTGTACAGGACGATCGATCTGCCGCTGGTGCCCGTGCTGTTGCGGATGGAGGAGACGGGCGTACGCATCGATCCGTCGGTACTGAACGACATGAGCGCGCGGCTCGCCGTCGAGATCGACACGCTTGCAGAGAAGATCTACGCGGACTCCGGACACCGCTTCAACATCAACTCGCCGAAGCAGCTTGGGGATGTGTTGTTCAACCGCATGGATCTGCCCAAGCCGATGAAGTATGGCAAGGGTAAAGTAGTTTCGACGGCTCAGGATGTACTGGAGGAGTTAGCTGAAAAGCATCCGATTGCAGCCCTGGTCATTGAGCACCGCCAGTTACAGAAGCTGAAGTCGACTTACCTGGACCAGTTACCTTCGCTGGCGGACAGCGCGGGACGCATCCATACGACGTTCAACCAGGTAGGTACGGCCACGGGCCGGCTGTCGAGTACGAATCCGAATTTGCAGAATATTCCCACGAGAACTGCGATCGGCAGGGAGATACGCGCGGCATTTATTGCGGCGCCGGGTAACTTGCTGATGTCTGCGGATTATTCGCAGATAGAGTTACGGCTGATGGCGCACTTCTCGCAGGATCCGCTGCTGCTGAATGCTTACAGGACGAACCAGGACATTCACACACTGACCGCGGCCGAGGTCTTTGGTGTGGATGCGGAGACGATGGACAAGGAGACTCGCGCGCGGGCCAAGGCCGTGAACTTTGGAATTGTTTACGGGATCAGTCCTTACGGACTCGCGGTGCAATTAGGGATCGATCAGAAAATTGCCAAGACTTACATCGAGACTTACTTTGACCGCTACAAGGGAGTGAGAACGTTTATCGATGAGACGCTCGAAACAGTGCGGCGCGACCAGGCTGTGCGGACGCACTTCGGGCGCATCCGGCCCATCCCGGATATCGGCTCGCGTAACCCGAACATGCGTGGATTCGCCGAGCGGACGGCGGTGAATACGCCCCTGCAAGGGACGGCTGCGGACCTGATCAAGCTTGCGATGATTGCACTTGATCGTGAGATCACGGCGCGCAAGCTGAAGTCGAAGATGACCCTGCAGGTGCATGACGAACTGCTCTTCGACGTGGTGCCGGAAGAGGCGGACGAGATGCAGCAGTTAGTCAAGCATGAGATGGAGAATGTGGCGGAGTTTTCCATTCCGATAGTGGCGGATGTAGGTTTGGGTGATAACTGGCGGGATATCAAGGGATAAGTCGTCCTGATGCGAGGGGTAGGAAATGACTAGGAAAAAGTCGCTTGTTCTTATACTGTTTTCACCCCTGTTGCTTACGCCTTCGGCTTTGGCACAGCAATCACTGACGGCCTCGCAGGTGATTGCGCGGATGCAGGCGGCAACGGGCGCAATGCTGCCAGCCGATACCGTGGACACGATCAAAGCGGGAGATCCCAATACGGTTGTTACGGGAGTAGCAACTACTTTCATTCCCACGCTGGCTGTGCTCAAGAAAGCGGTGGCCGACGGCGATAATCTGATCGTCACACACGAGCCCAGCTTCTACAACCACCGCGATGAGACGACCTTGTTTGCCGGAGACCCGGTCTATCTCGATAAGTTGGCTTATATTCGCGAGCATCACCTCATACTGTTTCGGTTTCATGACGGCTGGCATATGCGCAAGCCAGATGGAATTGTCGAAGGCTGGGTAAGACAGGCGGGCTGGGAGAAGTATCGCAAGACCGGGGATGACGCGATCTTTGTGCTCCCAAAGACCACGCTCGCGGGTCTTGCGCAGCGGCTGGAAAAGACGTTCGGGGCGCGGATTGTGCGGGTGGTTGGCGATCCTGCCATGCCGCTTACGATGGTTGCGCTTCGGGTCGGTGCGGCGGGTGAGGCGAAGCAGGTGAAAGCGCTTGAGCGAGACGATGTGGAGGTGCTGATCGCCGGCGAGGCGGCGGAGTGGGAGACGGTAGAGTATGCGCGCGACGCCACGCTAGAGGGGCACCGCAAAGCGCTGATCCTACTGGGGCATGCGACGTCCGAGGAGATCGGCATGGAAAACTGCGCGCGCTGGATGCGGAGTCTCATTCCGGGAATGAAGGTGGACTTCATCCCCGCGGGCGAGCCCTACTGGCTGCCCGGCGAGCCGTCCACCGCACCCATCAAGTAGACTTTTCGTAATAGACCAAGCCTTCTGCACCCACTCTGGAGTTGAACATAATGAAGCTCGCTTTACAGGCCACGCTGCGTTGCACTCTTCTTTTCGCTCTGGTCCCCCTATCTGTGTCCGCGCAGGCAGCCGGCCATGGGATTCGGGTGGCGGATATCGACACGTCGGTGAAGCCCGGTGACGACTTCTTCCACTATGCGGACGGCAACGGCATCAAGCGGGAGGAGATTCCCGCCGATCGAGCCAGCATCGGTGTCTTCGCGACGCTCGCGGACCAGAGCAACAGGAACGTGGCGGCGATCATCAAGCAGGCGGCCGAGGCGCATGGTGCGGCGGGCTCGCCCGAGCAGAAGATCGCGGACCTGTATGCCTCCTATCTGAATGAACCGGCGGTCGAGGCGGCGGGCACCAAACCGCTGGCGGCAAAGCTTGCTGCGGTTGAGTCCATCAAGGACCAGCGGGAGCTTGCGCAGGCGCTCGGTGCGACGCTGCGCGAGGATGTCGACGCGCTGAACAACACGAACTTTCACACGCCGAACCTGTTTGGACTTTGGGTGGCGCCGGGGTTCAACGATCCGGCGCATTATGCGCCGTACCTTCTGCAGGGTGGGTTGACGCTGCCGGATCGCGAGTTTTACCTGGGCGGCTCGCAGCGCATGCAGTCCATCCGCACGGCGTACCAGGCGCATGTGGCGGCAATGCTGAAGCTGGCCGGGTTCACTGATGCCGAGGCGCGTGCCGAAAAGATCGTTGCGTTGGAACACGCTATCGCCGAGAAGCACCAGGCACTCGCAGATAACGAGGACATTCACAAGGCGAACAATACCTGGACGCTGGCGGATTTCACGGCGAAGGCTCCAGGACTGGACTGGCCGGCTTACTTTGCGGCGGCCGGGCTTGCAGGGCAGAAGTCGTTCATCGTTTGGCAGCCGGCGGCATTTAACGGCGAAGCGGCGCTGGTCGCGGCTACGCCCATCGCCGTGTGGAAGGACTACCTGGCGTACCACCTGGTCGAGAAGTACGCAGGTGCCTTGCCGAAGGTGTTTGTCGATGAGCGGTTCGCCTTTTTCGGCAAGACGCTGGCGGGAACGCCGGCCATGCGTCCGCGGGATCAGCGCGGAATTGCCCTGGTGAACAGCCTGCTGGGTGACGAGGTTGGGAAGATCTATGCCCAGAAGTACTTTTCGCCTGAGGCCAAGGAAAAGGTGCAGGCGCTGGTGGCGAATCTGATTGTGGCCTTCCGGGTGCGGATCAACGGGCTGGACTGGATGGCTCCGGCGACCAAGGCGGAGGCACAGAAGAAGCTGGACACGCTTGCGGTGAGCGTGGGCTATCCAGACCACTGGCGCAGCTATGCGGGCTACGATCCCAGGCCGGACGATCTGTTTGGCAATGTAGAGCGCGCGGATGCGTTTGAGTTGAAGTACCAGCTGGGCCGGATCGGCGCGCCGGTCGACCGCCATGAGTGGACGATGGAGCCGCAGACGGTGAACGCGGTGAACCTGCCGCTGCACAACGCGCTGAACTTCCCGGCGGCGATCCTGCAGCCTCCCTTCTTCGATCCGCAGGCGCCGGATGCGGCGAACTATGGAGCCATCGGCGCCATCATCGGGCACGAAATTTCGCACACCTTCGATTCCGAGGGTGCGGCGTTCGACTCCGCTGGCCGGGTGAGGAACTGGTGGACGCCGGCAGACCTGTCGCACTTCGAGGCGTCAACCGCTAAGCTTGCCGCCGAATACGACCAGTACGCGCCGTTTCCCGATCTGCATGTAAATGGAAAACAGACGCTGGGCGAAAATATCGCCGATGTCGCCGGACTGAACGCAGCGTACGACGGCTTCCATGCGTCGTTGCATGGCGGGACGGCGCCGGCCGTGTCGGGCTTCTCGGGCGACCAGCAGTTTTTCATCGCGTTCGGGCAGAACTACGAGAGCAAGGCACGGGAAAACGCTTTGCGCTCGCAGGTGATGACGGACCCCCATTCGCCTTCGCAGTATCGTGCCGACACGGTGCGAAACCTGGACGCGTGGTATCCGGCGTTCGATGTAAAGCCTGGGGAGAAGCTCTATCTGGCCCCGGCAGAGAGGGTGAAGATCTGGTGATGAGCTGCCAATGACGAAGACCGCAACGCTGCTGATCGATTGCCCGGACCGCAAGGGGCTGGTGGTCGCCATCCTGAACTTTCTGGTGGCGCAATACGACGTGAACATCTTGAACGCGGATCAGCACCAGGACACGGAGCTGGGTCTGTTTTTCATGCGGGTGGAGTTCGCGACGGACTCGTCCGCGTGCGAGCCGGCGCAGTTCGCCGCCGCCTTCGAACCGCTTGCGCTTGCGCTGAAGCTCAACTGGCGGATCGAGTTTGCCGCCACCCCGCAGCGTGTGGCGCTCTTTGTCTCGCAGTACATGCACTGCCTGGCGGACCTGCTGGACCGGCACCAGACGGGGGAGTTCCAATGCGAGCTGGCGATGATTGTCTCGAACCACGAGAGCGCGCGCCGGCTGGCGGAGTTTCACGGAATTCCATTCCACTCCATGCCAATGACGCGCGAGACGCGGCCGGAGGTTGAGGCGCGGCAGGTTGCCCTGCTCAGGGACAACGCGATCGACCTGGTGGTGCTGGCACGGTACATGCAGATCCTGTCGGAGAAATTCGTGGATGCCTTTCCGAGGCGGATCATCAACGTGCACCATTCCTTTCTGCCGGCGTTTACCGGTGCGAAGCCATACCACGCGGCGTTTGCCCGAGGAGTGAAGCTGATCGGAGCGACCAGCCACTATGTCACGGCGGAGCTTGATGAGGGGCCGATCATCGAGCAGGATGTGATGCGGGTGTCGCAGAATGATGGGCTGCCCTCGCTGATACAGAAGGGCCGGGACCTGGAGCGGCTGGTTTTGAGCCGGGCCGTGCAGTGGCACCTCGATCATCGGATCCTCTCGTATGCGAACAAGACGGTGATCTTCGCCTAGGAAGGGGCCCGCGACCGGCCTGTTAGACTTGAATCTCGCGTCTGTGCGCGCGTAACTCTTCAGCGCGGGCCTCAGCGCCCGCCAGCTTTCAACTAAGGATCAAACAAACGTGGATCAGCAGACCAAAGCAGCTCTCAAGCAGGATCAGTTCGTCACGACGACCGCCAACGGGCTGGAGTGGGCGAAAGAGAACCGGAAGTCGGTGATCACGACGGTTTCGCTTCTTCTTGCCGCGATCGTGGTGGTGGTGGTGATCGGGGTCATCTTCAGCAGCCGGTCGCAGGCTGCGCAGGTCGCATTTGGCGACGCGATGAATACCTACGAGACGCCCATTGCGATTGCAGGCCAGCCCACAGCTCCCGGGACGAAGACATTTGCCTCGGTTGCGGAGCGCGCCAAGGCGGCCAATGCGCAGTTTCTTGCCGTCGCGAACCAGTACGGGTCGACCAAGGATGGCAAGAATGCGCTTTACTTCGCAGGTCTGACCTACATGGAACAGGGGCAAAATCAGTCCGCCGAGGACACCCTGAAGAAGGTGGCAGGTGGCTGGAATCATGAGCTCGGATCCCTGGCTGACCTCGCGCTGGCGGATCTATACCGGCAGACGGGTCGCGATCAGCAGGCTGTCGATATCTACAACCAGCTGACGGCGAAGCCGACCGACGCAGTGCCCGCCGGGCTGGCGCAGATCCAGCTTGCCGAGCTCTACACGGCGCAGGGCAAAGCGGACCAGGCCCACAAGATCTACGCCGAGCTGAAGGATAAGGATGCCAAGGGCGCGGCCGGCGCACTCGCCGCCGAGAAGTTGAATCCGGCGCCGTCCGGTGGAGCCGCAGCGCCGCAGTTGTAAAGACAGTTGACCGTTCTCCGTTG